>CAIPAI010000065.1 GCA_903863015.1 uncultured Actinomycetes bacterium | reverse complement strand
TTGGATATCGCTCCTGAGGATGTCGTGCGTAAAGGTCGCTTACAACCCGGAAAGATGTTCCTTGTTGACACTGCAGCTGGTCGCATTGTTCCGGACGAGGATATTAAGGAGTCGTTGGCAACTTCTGCTCCGTATTCTGAGTGGCTGCATGCTGGTTTGATACGTCTGGAAGACTTGCCGGCTCGCGAACATATTGTCTATCCGCACGCATCGGTTCAACGGCGTCAACGAGCTTTTGGGTATACAGAAGAAGAGATTCGAATTCTCGTTGCCCCTATGGCGAAGACCGGTGGTGAGCCCTTGGGCTCAATGGGTACTGATACTCCGATTGCCGTGCTCTCAAAGAGACCCCGCTTGCTCTTCGATTACTTCTCTCAGCTCTTCGCTCAGGTCACCAATCCTCCACTTGATGCTATTCGCGAAGAGCTCGTCACATCACTTTCAGGGACTATCGGTCCAGAACATAACCTGATGCAACCAAGTGCGGCATCGTGTCGACAGATCGTTCTACCGTTTCCGGTAATTGATAACGATGAATTGGCCAAAATTGTTCACGTCAATGCCGATGGAGATTTACCCGGATTTGAAACGCACCGCGTACGTGGACTCTTTCCGATCGCAGGTGGCGGAAGCGCATTACGTCACCGAATCGAAGAGATTCGAAGCGAAGTTTCGACAGCGATCGCTCAGGGCGCACGAATTGTCATTCTTTCTGACCGTGACGGAGATGCCGATCATGCGCCCATTCCTTCTTTACTCTTAACTTCTGCAGTGCATCATCACCTTATTCGCGAAAAGACACGAACCAAGGTCGGCCTAGTCGTAGAAGCAGGCGATGTACGCGAAGTCCATCATGTCGCGCTCCTCATTGGGTTCGGCGCGGCCGCGGTCAATCCTTATCTTGCGATGGAGAGCGCTGAAGATTTAGTTCACCAAGGCAAGCTGCCCGGTGTGACACCCGAAAAGGCCGTTCGAAATCTCATTAAGGCTCTTGGAAAAGGTGTCCTCAAGGTGATGTCGAAGATGGGCATCAGCACGGTAGCTTCATATACCGGCGCGCAAGTCTTTGAAGCAATCGGTCTTGATGAAGAGATTGTTTCGGAATATTTCGCCGGCACCGTTTCGCGGTTGGGTGGGGTCAACCTAGACATCATCGCTGACGAAGCTATAGCCCGGCACCATATTGCGTATCCAACTGACGGGGGAGTTCCGAATACGGTGCGCCTTCCAGTGGGTGGCGAGTACCAGTGGCGTCGTGATGGCGAGCCGCATCTCTTCGATCCGGACACGGTCTTTTTGCTACAACACGCCACACGCACTCGTCGTTATGAAATATTCAAGCGCTATACGAATCGTATTGACGAGCAATCCGAGCGATTAATGACGCTTCGAGGGCTTTTCGCGTTCAAATCACGTACGGCGATCTCGCTAGATGAAGTGGAAAGTGTCGCTGACATTGTGAAGCGATTCTCTACAGGCGCTATGTCTTATGGATCTATTTCTCAAGAAGCGCACGAAACTTTAGCGATTGCCATGAACCGCATTGGCGGTAAGTCCAATACGGGGGAGGGCGGAGAAGATCCTGAACGCTTCGTACCGATGGCGAACGGTGATTCAAAGCGTTCTGCAATCAAGCAAGTTGCCTCTGGTCGTTTCGGCGTCACGAGCGAATATTTGGTCAATGCCGATGACTTACAAATTAAGATGGCACAGGGCGCAAAACCAGGCGAGGGTGGCCAGTTGCCCGGAAACAAGGTTTATCCGTGGGTGGCAAAAACTAGACATTCGACTCCAGGTGTCGGCCTGATCTCTCCGCCTCCGCATCACGATATTTATTCGATTGAAGATTTAGCTCAACTCATTCACGATTTGAAGAATTCAAATCCGGATGCACGTATTCATGTGAAGCTAGTCGCTGAAGTGGGTGTAGGTACGGTCGCTGCAGGTGTGAGCAAAGCACACGCCGATGTGGTCCTCATATCGGGACATGATGGCGGTACAGGTGCCTCGCCACTCACTTCGCTCAAGCACGCCGGCGCACCGTGGGAGTTAGGCCTGGCGGAAGCTCAGCAAACTCTTTTGCTTAATAATCTCCGCGACCGCATCGTGGTACAGGCAGATGGTCAGATGAAGACTGGGCGCGATGTAGTGATTGCCGCGCTGCTTGGAGCAGAAGAGTTTGGTTTCGCTACGGCGCCACTGGTGGTTTCTGGTTGTGTCATGATGCGAGTCTGTCATTTGGATACCTGCCCAGTCGGGGTCGCTACGCAGAACCCAGAATTGAGAGCCAAATTTTCGGGTAAGCCGGAGTTTGTGGAGACATTCTTCGAGTACATCGCTGAAGAAGTGCGAGAGTTATTAGCCTTGCTTGGCTTCCGCACTTTGGCTGAGGCCGTGGGGCAGGTGGAGGTTTTAGAAACCACCAAAGCTGTAGATCATTGGAAAGCCAGCGGACTCGATCTCTCGCCCCTTCTTCATCTGCCTACATTGCCAGTCGGTGCGGCTCGGCTTAATACGCAGACGCAAGATCACGGCCTTGAAAAGGCGCTCGACCAGAAAATCATTCAGCTCGCGCAGGCGGCGCTACGGGATGGAACTCCGGTGAATATTTCTCTTCCGGTGCGCAACGTGAACCGCACGGTCGGGACGATGCTGGGAAGTGCAGTGACTAAACGTTTCGGTGGCCAGGGCTTGCCCGTAGACACCATCGCGCTCTCATTGCATGGCTCGGCTGGTCAATCGCTCGGTGCCTTTCTTCCACAAGGCGTCACGATTCGACTCTTCGGAGATAGCAATGACTATGTAGGGAAGGGGCTCTCGGGCGGCAAGATTGTGGTGCGGCCAGATGAGAAGGCTTCATTTGATTCCAGCGAAAACATCATTGCTGGAAACGTTATCGGCTACGGGGCCACAAGTGGAGAAATCTTCCTTCGGGGACGTGTGGGTGAACGTTTCTGTGTCCGCAATTCAGGCGCCAGCGCTGTTGTTGAAGGCGTGAGCGATCACGCTTGTGAATACATGACTGGCGGAACTGTGGTTGTCCTCGGAAGTACCGGAAGAAATTTTGCGGCGGGCATGTCGGGCGGACGCGCTTTTGTTCTTGATCTCGATGAAGCGAAAGTAAACGTCGAGATGGTTGATCTTCTGCCCATTCCTTTGGATCAAGTGCCATTGCTCAAAGGTTTGATTGAAAAGCATCTGACGGAAACGGGCTCCCCTCGAGCGCAAGAACTGCTCGCGGATTTCCAACCAGGTCGCTTCACGATGGTGATGCCGAGAGATTACGCACGTGTCTTGGCGGCGATGGCTCGGGCAGAAGCCGAAGGGCGTTCTGTTGAAGACGCAGTGATGGAGGCATCTCGTGGCTGATCCAAGAGGGTTCATAACTACTGACCGACAAACACCTACGCGTCGGCCGGTAGATATTCGTATCAAAGATTGGCGCGAGGTGTACGAGACGCAACCTTTGGAAGCGCTTCAACATCAAGCGGGTAGATGTATGGACTGTGGCATTCCGTTCTGCCACCAAGGTTGCCCGCTCGGAAATTTGATTCCAGAATGGAATGATCTGATGTGGCGCGGCGATAAAGCAGAAGCCATTGACCGGCTGCACGCCACGAATAACTTTCCAGAGTTCACTGGCCGACTTTGCCCGGCGCCTTGTGAAACTGCATGCGTGGTGGGCATCTCCGGGGATCCTGTCACCATCAAGCAAGTCGAGTTGCGAACCATCGAGGACGCGTGGGGTAGTGGCGCAGTTGTTCCCCTGCCGCCAGATCGGCTCACTGGTAAGACAGTGGCGGTTATTGGCTCTGGCCCTGCTGGTCTTGCCGTGGCGCAACAACTCACCCGCGCAGGCCACACGGTTGCCGTGTTTGAAAGAGCCGATCGTGTGGGTGGTCTTCTCCGCTATGGCATCCCTGAATTCAAGATGGAGAAGAGCGTTCTGGATCGTCGGTTAGCGCAAATGAGCGCCGAAGGGACGCGATTTCGCACCAGCGTAGAAGCCGGAGTTGATATCACGGGACAACAGTTGCGCTCTCGTTACGACGCGGTGGTTCTTGCCGTCGGCGCGACCGCAGCACGAGATCTCACTATCCCTGGCCGTGATGCAAAGGGTATCTACCAAGCGATGGAGTATCTGCCTTGGGGTAATCGACAAGGTCTGGGGGAGTTGGAAGGCGAATCTCCGATCAATGTAGCGGGCAAACACGTGGTGATTATTGGTGGGGGCGATACCGGCGCGGACTGCTTGGGTACAGCGCTGCGCCAAGGAGCGGCTTCCATCACACAGCTTGAAATCATGCCGCGCCCGACGCAGGAACGCCCAAGTGCTCAGCCGTGGCCGACGTACCCGATGATCTTTAGGACATCAAGCGCGCACGAAGAGGGTGGTGAACGGCTCTTTGCGGTCAACACTGCGGAATTCATTGCAGAAGGTGGAGAACTCACGGGCCTGCGTATTTCCGATGTCGAATTGGTCAACGGAAAATTTGAAGACGTGCGACATACTGATCGCATCATCCCAGCGGACTTTGTCTTTCTCGCAATGGGATTCATCGGCCCCGAAAAATCTGAGCTCATCCCACAATTAGAGGTGGAGCTTGATGAACGTGGAAATATCAAGCGGGCGCACGATTATTCAACCAATGTTCCCGGGGTGTTTGTGTGTGGTGACGCTGGACGTGGTCAATCTCTGATTGTGTGGGCTATCGCTGAAGGAAGGGCCGCGGCAGCAGGGGTGGATCATTTCCTCACTGGCCGTACCCTTTTGCCAGTACCCATTCCTCCCAGCGCTCGTCCACTCACACTCTAAGAAGCGCCACCACCAACGAACAGATGGTTCTTGAACCACTGTGAGAGGATGTGATGCATGAGTACTCCACCGCTACGCGTTAGGCGCGCAAAGATTGTGTGCACCATCGGCCCGGCGAGTGAAAGTGCGGAGCAAGTAGATCGCTTGGTCGCTGCTGGTATGGATGTGGCCCGCCTCAATCTTTCTCACGGTGATCATGCAGAACATCAACGTCGGCTCACCGAAGTGCGACGCTCAGCAGCATCCGCCGGACGAGCAGTCGCCATTCTTGCTGATTTGCAGGGCCCTAAAATTCGTCTCGGGCGCTTCGTAAACGGCCCGCACACCCTTGCGAAGGGTGATGTATTTACCATTACTACAGATGATGTCGAAGGAACCAAAGAGATTTGTTCGACGACCTATAAAGGCTTGGCCGGAGACGTTCGGGTGGGCGATCCTATTTTGATCGACGACGGCAAAGTTTCACTCGAAGTCACCGAGGTAAAGGGCGCGAATGTTGTCACGCGCGTCGTATATGCCGGAGATGTGAGCAACAACAAGGGAATTAATCTTCCAGGAGTTGCTGTTTCCGTGCCCGCCCTCTCCGACAAAGACGAAGCAGATTTACGTTGGGCTCTCAACGCGGGAGCCGATTGGATCGCGCTCTCGTTTGTTCGCACTGCAAATGACATCAAAGATGTACACCGGATTATGGATGAGGAAGGGCGACGCATTCCAGTTATCGCGAAGATCGAGAAGCCACAAGCTGTCGATAACTTGGAAGAAATTGTCTTAGCTTTTGATGCCATCATGGTGGCCCGTGGAGATCTTGGTGTCGAACTTCCCATCGAAGATGTGCCTCTTGTACAAAAGCGGTGCATCACCATCGCGCGCGAGAATGCAAAGCCAGTCATCGTCGCTACACAGATGCTTGATTCCATGATCATCTCAGCACGTCCGACTCGCGCCGAGGCTACAGATTGTGCGAACGCAGTACTCGATGGCGCCGACGCGCTGATGCTTTCTGGCGAGACTGCTGTCGGAGCATTCGCAGTCGAAGCTGTCGAAACAATGAGTCGAATCATCGCAAAAACAGAATTAGTGGCCCTTGCATCAGTTAAACCACTTCAACATAATCCGCGCACTAAAGGCGGAGCGATCACCAAGGCCGCTGTCGAAGTAGGTGCCGTAACCCATTCCAAATTCCTAGTAGCTTTCACGCAGTCCGGAGATTCCGCTCGTCGCATGTCGCGCCTGCGCTCTCCGATTCCACTGCTCGCACTCACTCCAGAGGTTGGTACGTTCAATCGACTTGCACTTTCATGGGGAGTGGAGCCGCTGCTTGTCCCATCCGTTGAACACACGGATCAGATGGTGAAGCAGATTGATACGGTCTTGCTTGAATCGAAACGTGCCTCTGTCGGTGACTTGATTGTGATCGTGGCTGGTTCTCCACCAGGAATTCCTGGATCTACCAACGCGATGCGCGTGCATTGCGTGGGAGATGCAGTCGGGGGAGTCGCGCCGGCATATCGCTAGCGCAGATACGAGAAGTGCCCCGAGTCGGATTCGAACCGACACTGTGCGGTGTTTGAGACCGCCCTCTCTACCGTTGGAGTACCGAGGCTAGCTATGTTGGGTTCTCACCCAACTGCGAAGGCTACTTTACTGTCCCGTGGCGACCGATAAATCCCACTCCTGCCGCGTAGGCTGGCTCCGTGCAATTGATTCCACAGGTGATTCCACCGAGTGCTTCTCGCCATCGTGTCGTGGTGGCCGAAGATGAGGCGTTGATTCGCCTCGACCTCGTAGAGATGCTTACCGAGGCCGGATATGACGTGGTAGGCCAGGCAGCTGATGGTGAGGCCGCGCTCGCGCTTGCCTTCGAATTACGTCCCGACCTGGTCATCTTGGATGTAAAAATGCCGATCATGGATGGCATCACGGCCGCCGAGCAGATCGTGGCGGCCAGGATTGCGCCAGTGTTAATGCTGACTGCGTTCAGTCAGAGTGAATTAGTGGAACGAGCCAGGGATGCTGGCGCCATGGCCTATCTGGTGAAACCTTTCTCTTTGCCGGATTTAGTGCCTGCTATTGAGATAGCAGTGAGTCGCCATCAAGAGATCATGGCCCTTGAAGGAGAGGTCGCCGATTTGGGGGAGCGCTTGGCCGCCCGAAAAGCTATTGATCGCGCTAAGGCGATCTTGATAGAGCACCACCAGCTCTCAGAATCCGAGGCGTTTAAGGCGATTCAGCGGCAGGCGATGGATGAACGCACCACGATGGGCGAGGTAGCCAAGAGCCTTATTGAGCAGTACGTGAGCTGAATTCCTGCCTCGCCATTGTCTGACTTTATAGCGGTAAATTAGTTATATGTCCCTTATGAGGCATATACCCGACATGTCGAATCGAGGAGCAGATCCTAAAGGTGGTCTTTTTCACTTCTTTTGGCATACTTTCCTTACCAACGATGTGAACGCTAGGTGAAAAGTCACCTAGTGACCCCTGGTTAAAACTCACATCGCCACTTCCGGAAGGGAACATATGTCAAAGAAACTCAAGGCGCTAGCTGCCGTTGGTGCAGCTGCTGTTGCCATGAGCGTTGTCATGACGACTCAAGCACAAGGCGCAACCACTCTCGTGGTTTCTACCGATCTACCTCTGCAGGGTGGTTCGAAGGACCAGAGCGATACAACTAACGAAGCAGTCGCTCTTCTCATCAAGCAAGCTGGCGGAAAAGCCGGCAAGTACAACGTCACACTCAAGAAGTACGACGATTCCACCGCAGCCAAGGGCTCATGGGATGACGCTCAATGTGCAAAGAACGCACAAGCACACGTTGCTAACCGCAACGAAGTTGCTGTCATGGGTACCTACAACTCAGGTTGCGCAAAGATCATCGTTCCTGTGTTGAACCAAGATCCAAAGGGTCCAATGCTCATGGTTTCTAACGCCAACACGAACCCAGGCCTCACTAAGCCTTGGAACGCTGGCGAGCCAGAGAAGTACTACCCAACCGGCAAGCGCAACTACTTCCGCGTTGTCACCACAGATGACAACCAAGGAGCAGCTGCTGCTAACTTCGCAAAGAGCGAAGGCGTCAAGAAGGTTTACGTTCTCAACGATCGTCAAACCTACGGTCAAGGCGTAGCTCAAGCATTCACCACCGAAGCCAAGAAGATCGGTCTTACCGTTCTCTCTGATGGCACCGCTGGCGAAGGCTGGGATGACAAGCAACCTAACTACGAAGCTCTCTTCACCAAGATCAAGGCTCTTTCGCCTGACATGATCTACATCGGTGGAATCTTCGACCTCAACGGCGGACAACTTGTTAAAGACAAGGTCAAAATCCTTGGCGACAACAAGACCGTTAAGTTGATGGCACCAGACGGCTTCACCGGTTACCCAGACTTCCTTGCTCTCAAGGAAGCCGATGGCGCTTACCTCTCCTTCACCGGTCTTGCAATTGACTTCTTCCCGAAGTCCGGAGCTGCAGCTAAGTTCCTTGCTGACTACAAGAAGGAGTACAAGCACGAGCCAACTGGTGCATTCTCCGTCTACGGTGCAGCTGCAATGCAGGTCATCCTCGATGCGATTTCTCGCTCGAACGGTACCCGCGCAGATGTATTCAAGAAGGCTGCTACCACCAAGATCTCGGCTACCAAGTCGGTTGTTGGTAAGGCAATCTCCTTCGACAAGAATGGTGACACCACGAACAGGGACATCACCATTGAAATCGTCAAGGGTGGCGCCGAGGTTGGCCTCAAGGTCATCACGGTTAAGTAATTCAGTAGTAGAGAATGCGGGTGGTCTCAGATACTTTCTGAGGCCACCCGCATTACACTGAGTAGACTCTCTACCGAAGGTTCGCCAGAACAAAGCACCAAGGAAAGCACCAAGGAAAGCACCAAGGAAAGCACCAAGGAAAGCACCAAGGAAAGCACCAAGGGAAGAGGGAACGTGACACAGGCAGCCGCTGTAGAAAAAGTAGCCGTGCGACAGTACAAGGGAACTCCTGGGCAGATCAGGCGTCGTCGCATTGAGCTGACTGCAGGTTTAGTGCTGGGTGCGCTGGTGATGGTGTGGATCGTCGCAAACCTCATCAATTCGCCAACTCAGTTCGCTCAGGTTTTCATTCTCGGCTTCCGTAACGGACTTCTCTATGCGTTGATCGCACTTGGCTACACCCTTGTTTACGGCATCATCGAGCTCATCAACTTTGCCCATGGTGATCTCTTCATGTTGGGCACGCTCTTCTCTTCATATTTCATCACCGTGTGGTTTGGTCAAGAGACTTCTAACCTTGCCGGCTGGCTCACCTTCTTCGCTGCATTAATTGCCGCCATGGCTTTCTGCGGTGGCCTCAATATTCTGATTGAAAGATTTGCCTACCGCCGTCTCCGTCGAGCTCCCAAAATTGCTCCGTTGATTACTGCGGTTGGTGTCTCATTCATCCTGCAATTTATTGGTATTAAGTGGAACGGCTCCACTCCACGTAACTGGCCAAAGGTGCTCCCACAATCTGAATTCACTGTGCTAGGTGTGCATATTGCATGGAACACCGTGATTCTTCTCCTTGTGGCGGCACCTCTCCTTCTGCTCTTGAGTTGGGTGGTTACGAAGACGCGTCAAGGTAAGGCGATGCGTGCAACTGCGCAAGATCAAGATGCTGCCCGCCTCATGGGTATCGATGTGAATCGCACGATCTCGTTTACTTTTGCTATTGGTGGCGCACTCGCTGGTGCGGCCGGACTTCTCTATCAACAAACCACGGGAACGACTAACTACAACCTTGGTTTCCAGTTGGGTCTTATTGCCTTCACCTCGGCAGTGCTCGGAGGCATCGGAAATCTAAACGGTGCAGTTCTGGGTGCTGTTCTTATCGGAATCATTCAAGGTCTCAATGACGGTTTGCCGATTGGGCTTGGGCAGAAGTGGTCGCAGACAGTGGTCTTCACCATTTTGATTCTCATCATGGTATTTAAGCCAGCAGGTTTGCTCGGCAAGTCAACAACAGAGAAGGTGTAACGATGGCCACCCGCGCAGCACGTAAAGCAAAGAAGGCCGCAAAGCAACCGGTCTCTCATCGCACTTGGGCATTGGGTTACCTTGCCGTCGCCGCAGTGATGTTTGCGGTCTATCAATATGCTCTTCCTTGGGAAGGCTTGCCACTTCCGATCTATGATTTCTTGCAACTCTGGCTTCCTCCTTCATCGGTGAATGAAGCACTTGTCTATGTCATCTGTGCCCTCGGCCTCAATATCGTGGTCGGATACGCAGGTCTGCTCGATCTTGGTTATGTAGCGTTCTGGGCTATCGGTGGCTACTCCGCGGGTTGGTTCATGTCCAACTTCTTTGAGCAATGGAAATTCCACGGGCTCTCTTCGGTAGCCACCACCGAACCTGGTCTTCATATCAACTTCTGGTTAGTCCTTGTTATCGGCGGTGCGGTCTGCGCCTTCTTTGGTGTGGTCATCGGTGCTCCCACGCTTCGCCTTAAGAGCGATTACCTCGCGCTAGTCACGCTGGGATTTGGCGAAATCATTCCCCAAATTTTCTTCAATGGTGAAAATATCAATGGCTTTAACCTTTCAAACGGTACTAAGGGAATCACTCGTTTGGATCCGATACCCACTGGCGTGAAAGATTTGGGACCCTTCGACTTCGGTTCGAAGTTTGTCGTCTTCGTCCTCTTAGCGGCAATTATGGTCTTCATCTCTCTTCAGCTGCGTCGAGGCCGTCTGGGTCGCGCCTGGCTAGCCATTCGCGAAGACGAGCTCGCCGCCAGCATGATGGGTGTCCCGTTGATGCGTACCAAACTTGCTTCCTACGCGGTCGGCGCAGTCGCTGGCGGCATCGGTGGCGTCGCTTTCGCCACGCACGTCGATGGCGTTTACGCGGAGCGGTTCAACTTCTCGATCTCTATCTTCTTGCTTGCCATGGTAGTTCTCGGTGGTATGGGCAACGTCTGGGGCGTCATTCTTGGCGCTTTCATTCTCGCTTGGGTGAACTCCACTGGGTTGCCCGCCTTGGGCGATACCTTCAATTCGCAATTCGGTACCGAGGTCGACTTCCCATCCTTTACCTTCTTACTCTTTGGGCTCGTGCTGATCTTGATGATTCTCTTCAAACGTGAAGGTCTCATTCCAGAATCGCGCCTGCGCCTCGTTCTCCACGAGGGTGATGCCGACGAAGAACTGAAGCCGGCACATGAGGAGGAGAAGTAAATGACACTCTCAAACGAACTGGTCCTCGACGCCACAAATATCAGTGTGCAATTTGGTGGTTTGCTCGCAGTTAACGATGTCTCGTTCAATATTCCTAAGAAGTCGGTGGTTTCTCTCATCGGCCCTAACGGTGCCGGTAAGACCACTTTCTTTAACGTGCTCACTGGCCTCTACAAGCCATCCGAGGGCAAGGTGATGTTCGGAGATCGAGAAATCACTGATCTACCTCCACATAAAATTGCCTCTATTGGATTAGCGCGTACTTTTCAGAACATCCGCCTCTTTGGCTTGATGACCGCTGAAGAGAATCTCATGGTTGCTATGCACTCCCATTTGAAGTCAGGTATTGCTTCTACGATTCTTCGAACTCCGCGTCAACGCAAGGAAGAGAAAGAAGCTCTCGACACCGCACGCGAAATTCTTGATTTCGTGGGTATTGGCAAATGGGCTTCTGAGTACGCACGTAATCTCTCTTACGGTGATCAACGTCGACTCGAAGTAGCTCGTGCGCTTGCGCTCAAGCCCGAGATCTTGCTTCTCGATGAACCAACAGCTGGTATGAATCCGCAAGAATCCGGCGTCTTCGTTGATTTCGTTCACCGAGTACGCGATGCACGCGATGTGGCTATTCTTTTGATCGAGCATGACATGAGCGTTGTTATGAGCGTTTCAGAACGTATTACCGTTCTTGATCGTGGCGAAAAGATCGCCGAAGGATCGCCAGAAGAAATCCGCAGTAACCAACGAGTAATTGAGGCCTACCTTGGTAAGGCCGCGAGCGAAGGGAGAGGGAAGTGAGCACTCTCCTCGAAGTAACTGATCTCAGCGTTGCCTACGGAAAGATCATGGCCGTAAAGGGCATTAGCTTCAATGTCGATAAGGGCGAGATCGTGACGCTCATTGGCTCTAACGGCGCCGGCAAATCCACCACTCTTCGCACGATCTCTGGATTGCTCGCTCCGAAGAGCGGCACCATCACCTTTAAGGGAGAAAAGATCAATGGACTTCAGGGCCACGATGTGGTCAAGAAGGGCATTACCCAATCCCCGGAAGGTCGCCGAATTTTCCCTCGCATGACGGTTTCGGAGAATCTAGATCTCGGAGCCTTCTTGCGAAACGATAAGAGCGAGATCGCAGCAGATTACGATCGCGTGCTCGAACTCTTCCCCCGCCTTCGTGAACGCCTCACTCAAAAGGCAGGGACGATGAGCGGTGGAGAGCAACAGATGCTCGCTGTAGCACGCGCCATGATGGGTCGCCCGGAGCTCTTGCTTCTCGATGAGCCTTCAATGGGTCTTGCTCCAGTGCTCGTCGAATTGATCTTCGACACGATTGTTAAGATTCGCGAGCAGGGAACCACCATTCTCCTTGTAGAGCAGAACGCATTAGCAGCTCTAGATGTGGCAGATCGTGCCTATGTCTTGGAATCTGGTTCGGTCAAGATGTCGGGTAACGCAACCGAACTCGCCTCTAACGATGAAGTAACGAAGGCCTACCTCGGCGGTTAATTCTTGGACAGTTCGCGAATCATGCAAGTGATGCGCGCTGTGCAAAGCCGTGTGCCTTCTTCGTCGCTCACCACGACTTCATAACTGACGATGGTACGCCCTAACGCGAGTGCCGTGGCTACGGCCGTCACTAATCCACCTTTACCGGCTCGATGGTGAGTGGCGTTGATATCGAGTCCCACGATGGCCTTGCCTGGGCCGGCATGAAGCGCGGCTCCGTAAGAGCCCAAGGACTCGGCTAGTGCCACTGAGGCGCCACCGTGGAGCAAGCCGAACGGTTGCGTGTTTCCTTCAACTGGCATTGTTGCCACTATTCGAGCGGAAGAGGCTTCAAGGACTTTCACTCCCAGCTTCTTTCCCACTAAATCTCCATCAATAGCCGCCGCCAACGTGGGCATCTCTGAATTATTCATAGGTTCAGCCTAGGATCAATCAGGTGACCCAGCAAAAACTCCTCCTTCTAGACGGCCATTCATTGGCGTATCGCGCCTTCTATGGGCTTCCGCATGAGAATTTCACGACCTCCTCGGGCCAGGTCACCAACGCGGTCTATGGATTTACCAGCATGTTTATTAACTTGATGAAGGATGAGAAGCCGACTCACGTAGCGGTGGCATTCGACGTGTCGCGAGTAACCTTTCGAACGGAAGTTTTCCCAGAGTACAAAGCGACAAGAGCGGCAACGCCGGCCGAGTTCAAAGGGCAAGTGGAGCTCATTCGTGATGTGTTAACGGCGCTTAATGTGAAGTCCATCGCCATTCCTGGGTTCGAGGCCGACGACATCATTGCGACTCTGAAGTCGCAAGCCGACGCACATGCCATGGAGATCGTGATCTCTACGGGCGATCGCGACTCCTTCCAACTGATTGATGATCACACCACCGTGCTCTATCCACGCAAGGGTGTCAGCGATTTGGTGCGCATGACGCCGGATGCGTTGGAAGAGAAGTATGGACTCACTCCGTTGCAATACCCCGATTACGCCGCTCTCCGCGGCGACCCGAGCGATAACCTCCCCGGAATACCTGGAGTGGGGGAGAAGACAGCAGCGAAGTGGATCCAAGAGTATGGAAGCCTTTCTCAACTCTTGGAAGCGCGCCAGAGTGTGCCCGGGAAAGTCGGCCTCGCCTTGCAAGAGGCCTACGAGCAAGTAAAACTCAATCGCGATTTGACCGCACTTCGTCATGATGTTCCGCTGGAGTACAGCATTAGTGACTTGATCCGACTGCCGGCACCCTCCGCACCAGTCCACGAGCTCTTTGATGTTCTTGAATTTAAGGCGCTTCGTGAGCGAGTGAAGCCGCTACTGCTTGCCGGTGAGAAAACAGATGAAAGTCCGCAGCCGGTTGCGCTTCGGGAGAGCGTTGAGTTGATAGGGAGTGCGATCGCCGTGCGGGGCGAGCGCATCGCACGAGCCTGCTCTTCTGGTACTGCGGTGTTGACCGAAGTGGGGACCATCAAAGAATTAAAAGAGTGGCTTGCCGATGCGGCGGAGAAGAAGATTGCACACAATGCCAAATCTTTGATGCACGCATTGCACGCTTACGACATCAACGGTGTTTACCGAGATACCGCGATCTCGGCCTACTTGGTTAATCCTGGGCAGAAGGTCGAGGATCTCTCCGAACTTTGTGAACGTTACTTGGGTTATCCAGTCGACACGGGCAGTGATGAGTTGGCCCTAGATCTCGACGGAACGGACGGACCACTCATTGCAGAGGCGGAAGCTGTCTTAGCGCTTGCGCGTGTTCTCGAACCTGAAATCGTCCGTGCGGGTTTATCGGACGTGGAGAACACGGTCGAGATGCCACTGACCGCGCTGCTTTACCGAATGGAGTCAGTAGGCATTGCGGTGTCGCGTCCTGCGCTTGCAGAACTCTCTCGTACCTTCGCCGGAATCGCCCAACGTGCCACCGAAGAAGGCGCCGGGATAGTGGGCCACGACATCAATCTCGCGTCACCCAAACAATTACAAGTTGTGCTCTTTGAAGAACTGGGTTTGCCAAAGACAAAGAAGAATAAAACTGGTTTCACTACGGACTCTGATGCCATTGATTGGTTACGAACCCAGAGTCAACATCCATTTTTAGATGTCATTAGGACGCATAGAGATTTCTCCAAACTCAAATCGATTGTCGAGGGCTTAGAGCGCGCCATTGCCGATGATGGGCGCATTCACACCACGTTGGCCCAGACAGTTACCGCCACGGGGCGCCTCTCCTCGGTTGATCCCAACCTGCAAAACATTCCTGTAAGAACTGAAGAGGGCAGAAGAATTCGCGCCGCCTTCGTTGCTGGCGAGGGTTTCGAATCTCTACTCACTGCGGATTACAGTCAGATCGAAATGCGCATCATGGCCCACCTCTCAAAAGATGCTGGACTGATCGCCGCGTTCGCCTCGGGTGAAGATCTTCATACCACCGTCGCCTGTCAAGTATTCGGGGTTGATCGCACTGCAGTGACCCCCGAGATGCGTCGACAAATTAAGGCGATGTCGTATGGATTGGCGTATGGGCTCTCTGCATACGGATTGGCGGGGCAGTTAGGCATTGCCGATGCTGAGGCGCGTACTTTGATGGATACATATTTTGAAAGATTCGGGGGGGTCCGCGACTACCTGAAGGCGATTGTGGTGGAGGCGCGTAAGAAGGGTTATACAGAGACGCTGCTGGGCCGCAAACGATTCCTCCCTGATTTGGCAAGCGATAATCGACAACGACGAGAGATGGCTGAGCGGATGGCGCTGAACGCTCCCATTCAGGGGACCGCAGCAGATATCGTGAAACTTGCCATGTTGGCAGTTGACCAAGAAATTACTGGGGCACAGTTGAAGTCTCGCTTGCTCCTTCAAGTGCATGACGAACTCATTATCGAAGTGGCCCCCGGTGAAGAGGAGAAAGTTCGGGAGATTGTCACCCGCGAAATGGAGAACGCTTATCCATTGGATGTGACGTTAGATGTAAATGTAGGTATCGGTACGAATTGGAACGAAGGCGCTCACTAGCCATTGGTACGTGCAGCGTCTTCACTCTCTACCAATGCATCGCCTACCTCTTGGTCGCTGGGAATCCGATCAGCGGCTTTGAGAAGTGTGCGTCCAAAGATAATCAAAGCGAAACCGCAGAGTACGGCCACGGGTGTAATAGCCAAGGCGTATCGCGCGCCCCACACTTCAGCAATATGACCTGCGACGGCAGCTCCGGCGGCAGCGAACGAACCTTCGAACGCCCAGATCCACGCGAGGGCAGAAACCGCGCTGCCCTGTGGGCGCACGGCATCAAGAACTTCCCAATAGAAGACGGGGAGTGGACCGCCGGCAAGTCCGATCAGGAACGCCACCACAAAGAGGGCAGGGGTGGGACGAAAGACGAAGAGTAGGGGCAAGACGGCGAGCACCCAGACTCCGTAACTCATGCTCATCGCACGCAGCGATGAAACCTTCTTGGCAATAATGCCGGCGAAACTGACTCCTATGACGGTGCCGACTCCCATGCAGGCGATAATCGGACCTGCAAGGTGAGCCTTGTCGGCCAATGTGGCACTTGCCGGCAAGCCCACATCGAAAGCCCCCCAGCCGAATCCAATACAAATTCCTTCAGCCATCAAGAGTCGAATCCCAGGTGATTTCCAGAGCGAGACTTCCCCTGGAATCTTCACTTCAGGTACCCAGCGACGCGAGACGGGCGAGGTAGCCATCGCCATGCCGCCAATGAAGAGCAGGATCGCACATGTACGCAGCGCCCAACTTCCATCAAGTCCCAAAGAAATCGTGCTGGCCAAGATCGGCCCAAAAATAGTGACACCATGAAGCGCCATCACGTCAAGGGCATACGAAGCGCGCAAGAGATCAGGTGTCACTGCAATCTTCCAGAGTGGCCTGGCCGACATGTTGATGGGCGGTGCTGCGAAACCTAGAACTGCGGCCGCTACGAGAAGTAAGGAAATATTTGACGAGAAACTTACGATCGTCAGCATGAGCGCGTACGCGGGAACGAGTATGTAGAGCAGCCAGGTTTGTCCGTAACGATCCATCAGTGCGCCGCGAATGCCAGCGCTGATTGCTCCACAGAAACCATTAATGCCAATGGTGAGTCCAGCTTTGGTGATCGAGTGCGAAGTTTGCAAGACATGGAAGAAGAGCGCGAGTCCCACCATCGAATACGCCAACCGCGCCGGCAAGGTGCTGATTAACAAGCGGCGCGCTTCTTTGATTCGCAAAATTTGTAGATATTGGCGCATTACTTCACCTTAGCAACGAAGATCGCCGTCCCAGGGATTAATTTCCCGCGAGCCGGACTCCATGCTCCCCACGTTTCGGTGTTTCGATCGGGCCACTCGGGCTCGACGATTTGTTCTAGAGACATACCGGCGCTCACAATCGCGCCCACCCAATCGCCGATCGTGCGATGGTGTTCTGTGTACGTCACCTCGTGCTTGTCATTTCGTTCGATATAGGCATTTCGATCGAAGTAACTGCGCGAGATGGTCAGGTCCTCAGGGTCATCCAGAAGTGCCCAGCGCATCGGATGCGTGACTGAAAAGATCACGAGGTCGCGGGTGACGCGAGCCCACTCCCGTAGGACTGCTGGGGCATCGGGAAGAAAGGGGAGCGCGCCATATGAGGAGAAGGTGATATCGACGCTCTGGTCGGCAAAGGGCAGGAGGAAGCCATCTGCCTGCACCCGCAAGAGTCCCGGATCCCCGGCCCTGAGCATTTCCAGGGAGATGTCCGACGCAATGACATGGGCGCCTTGCGAGCGGAGCCACTGACTGCACTGGCCCGCTCCGCTGCCAACCTCAAGGATCGTGCGCCCGGCGACTGCTCCCATGAGGCCCAACTCGGCCTCGCTCACCCCTTCAGGCCCCCATTGGAGGCGGTTGGCGAGGGCATCTCCATGCTCGGCGAGATACTCGCGGGCGTGCTCGTCCCACCAGCGACGGTGGGCGGCGGCAGCGCTCGCAGGGCTCACGGATCCACGCTCAATCACGCCCGCTCCTCCCGCGCCGCCAAATTGACCCTTCTCACGCCCCCACCGTATCGTCTGGGGTTCATCTGCTTGCACTTCCTCAGACCTACGAGGCGGTGTCCTGAGTGAAATCAGGAGTCGGGGATGAGCGAACTACTACTTTCTATCCCTACGGAGAATTGTGTCTACTAGCCCAGTTGTAGCAGTAAATGACATTGGCACTGCAGAAGATTTCCTCGCCGCGATTGACGGCACCATCAAATACTTTAACGACGGAGACATCGTCTCCGGAATCGTGGTCAAGGTTGACCGCGACGAAGTCCTTCTAGACATCGGTTACAAGACCGAAGGTGTTATCCCTTCTCGTGAGCTTTCCATCAAGCATGATGTTGATCCAAGTGAGGTCGTAAAGACCGGCGACGTCGTCGAAGCACTTGTGCTCCAGAAGGAAGATAAAGAAGGTCGTCTCATTCTCTCCAAGAAGCGTGCACAGTACGAGCGCGCATGGGGAACTATCGAAGGCAAGAAAGAGCGCGACGAAGTTGTTACTGGAACGGTTATCGAAGTTGTTAAGGGTGGACTCATCGTCGACATCGGCCTCCGTGGCTTCCTTCCCGCTTCGCTCGTCGAAATGCGCCGCGTTCGCGACTTGCTTCCTTACATCGGCAAGGAACTAGACGCCAAGATCATCGAGCTCGACAAGAACCGCAACAACGTGGTGCTTTCGCGCCGTGCCTGGCTCGAGCAAACACAATCACAGACTCGCACTACCTTCCTCAACCAACTTCAAAAGGGTCAAGTTCGAAGTGGTGTGGTCTCCTCGATCGTCAACTTCGGCGCTTTCGTTGATCTCGGCGGCGTAGATGGTCTCGTTCACGTTTCTGAACTCTCTTGGAAGCACATCGACCACCCAAGTGAAGTTGTTGAAGTGGGCACTGAAGTAACTGTTGAAGTTCTCGACGTTGATTTCGAGCGCGAGCGTGTATCACTCTCGCTCAAGGCAACGCAAGAAGATCCTTGGCAACACTTCGCCCGCACACACACCATCAATCAGGTCGTGCCGGGTAACGTCACCAAGCTTGTACCTTTCGGCGCCTTTGTTCGCGTCCATGAGGGCATCGAAGGTCTCGTACACATTTCAGAGTTGGCCGAACGCCACGTTGAGATTCCAGAGCAGGTCGTTCAGGTGGGTGATGAACTCTTCGTCAAGGTCATCGACATCGATCTCGAGCGTCGTCGCATCTCACTCTCGCTGAAGCAAGCTAACGAGAACGGCGACACCGTTGTTGAGGCTTTCGACCCCACCCAGTACGGCATGCCAGCTCATTACGATGAGAACGGCAATTACATCTACCCAGAAGGTTTCGACTCTGATACCAATGAGTGGAAGCCCGGCTTTGAAGCTGCCCGCGAAGAGTGGGAGCGTCAATATGCGGAGGCGCAGAAGCGCTTCGAGGCTCACCGCAAGCAAGCCGCTGAGGCTCGCGCCGCTGAGGCTGAAGGCGCTGAAGCTGCACCTGCAGCCGCACCAGTGACCGAACCAGTGGTCGCTGTAACCACCGAAGAGGCTGCTGCCGAATAAGCCTGCAAGTGAATTACGGGAAGGGGCGGTCGCTGACCGCCCCTTTTCCCGTCTAGGCTCAATCCATGCTTCTCATCGGACTCAGTGGTGGCATCGGCGCTGGAAAGTCCCTCGCGTGCGCAGCTTTTGCCCAAGCCGGCGCTCTCGTGATCGATTCGGACCTCATCGCTCGCGAAGTGGTTGCGATAGGGACGCCAGGGCTTGCCGAAATTCAATTGCGCTTTGGCCACGAAATATTGAATCCAGATGGCTCCCTCAATCGCGCCTCTCTTGCTGACATAGTGTTTTACGACGAAGGTGCCAGGGCAGACCTTGAACGTATTACTCACCCGCGAATTGTCCGCATCTTTCAAGAGCGAGTGAAGTCAGCCCCAGCGGGAAAGGTCGTCGTTCACGACGTGCCACTCCTGGTAGAGACAGGGGCGCAGGATCGATATCAATTAGTAGTGATGATTGAAGCGAGTCTGGAAACCCGACTCGAGCGGCTAGAGGGTCGCGGGTTATCCACTCAGCTAGCTCTGACTCGCATGAAGAATCAAGGGAGCGATCAGGAGCGACGCTCCGTTGCCGATATCGTGCTCAACAACGACGGACCCAGTGAAAACATTCAAGCAGCGGTCAATGAAATGATGGAACATCGACTCCTGCCCTTCGCTGCAAACATCGCAGCGGAGAGGGTGGCCGTTTCCGGACATGCATGTCCCAATCTCTTGTCCGCTGAAGAAGCCCTCGCGCGTATTCTCGAGCGCATCAATGTCATTGTGCCGGCTAGTAAAGTCTCCGAAACTCTGATTCAAATCGAGAGGGCAGATGACGCACTCTACAAATTAGGCTTTGTGCCTGTAGTGGGCGGGTATGCCAGTTGTGATCCCGGCCGAGCGGTGCAATTGAGGATTGACTCGTGAGGCCCATCTCAGATTTGCAGCGTCGCGTTGATCCTTTCGAAGTAATTAGCGATTTCGTGCCCGCAGGTGATCAACCTGAGGCGATTGAAGATTTGGTGCGACGTATCGAGCGTGGCGAGCAGAACGTAGTTCTACTTGGAGCCACCGGAACCGGAAAATCCGCGACGACTGCCTGGCTTATCGAGAGATTGCAGCGACCCACACTGGTGATGGCTCCTAACAAGACTCTGGCTGCGCAGCTTGCCAACGAGTTCAAAGAGTTGCTTCCCAAGAATGCGGTGGAGTACTTCGTTTCTTACTATGACTATTACCAGCCAGAAGCCTATGTCCCGCAAACCGATACTTTCATCGAGAAAGACTCGTCGGTTAACGCGGAAGTAGAGCGCCTGCGCCACTCTGCGACGAATTCCTTACTCACTCGGCGCGACGTTGTTGTAGTTGCTTCGGTCTCATGTATTTACGGCCTTGGTACGCCACAAGAGTACGTAGATCGCATGGTGCGCCTGCGTGTTGGAGAAGAAATAGAACGTAATGCACTGCTTCGCAAATTTGTCGACATTCAATACGCGCGCAATGATATTGCTTTCGCTCGTGGCACTTTCAGGGTGCGTGGCGACACGGTTGAAATTATTCCGGTCTATGAGGAATACGCCGTACGTATAGAGATGTTTGGCGATCAAATTGAGCGATTGCTTACGCTGCATCCGCTCACGGGTGAGGTTATAAGAGATGAGCAAGAGATTTATGTTTTTCCTGCATCCCACTATGTGGCGGGCCCGGAACGTATGGAACGAGCCATTGCCGGCATCGAGGTCGAACTCTCTGAGCAGCTAGAGAAGTTCGAGCGCCAAGGCAAGTTGTTAGAGGCTCAGCGTCTCAAGATGCGAACGACCTACGACATTGAAATGATGCGCCAGGTGGGTTTTTGTTCAGGCATCGAGAATTACTCGCGACACATTGATGGACGTGATGCGGGTTCTGCACCGAACTGTCTCATTGACTATTTCCCGGAAGACTTTCTCTTGGTTATCGATGAATCACACGTCACCGTTCCGCAGATCGGCGCGATGTATGAAGGAGACTCTTCACGTAAGCGCACCCTGGTAGAACATGGGTTCAGATTGCCAAGCGCCTTAGATAATCGTCCGTTGAAATGGACCGAGTTCCAGGAGCGCATCGGCCAAGCGGTCTACCTCTCTGCCACCCCAGGCCCCTACGAATTGGGCAAGGCCGAAAATGGCGTGGTTGAGCAAGTCATTCGACCTACTGGCCTTATCGACCCGAAGATCGTTATTAAGCCTTCACGCGGGCAGATTGATGACCTCATGGGTGAAATCAAGGAGCGCGCCGCTAAGAACGAGCGGGTTCTGGTAACCACGCTCACTAAGAAGATGGCAGAAGACCTCACCGAGTATCTCATTGAGAACAAAATGCGTGTCAGATACCTCCATTCTGAGGTAGATACTTTGCGTCGCATCGAACTTCTGCGCGAACTTCGCATGGGTGCGTATGACGTGCTCGTCGGCATCAATCTTCTTCGTGAAGGATTGGATCTCCCCGAGGTCTCTCTAGTCGCCATTCTCGATGCCGACAAAGAAGGGTTCCTTCGCTCAGCGACTTCACTTATTCAAACAATTGGTCGTGCAGCGCGAAATGTGTCCGGTGAAGTACACATGTATGCCGACAATATGACTGCCTCGATGACTAAGGCGATCGACGAAACAAATCGTCGGCGAGAAAAACAAGTGCGATATAACACCGAACGCGGGGTAGATCCGCAGCCATTGCGCAAGCGCATCGCAGATATCACGGACTCCATTGTGCGAGAAGACTTAGATACCGAGGAGTTATTGGCGGGGGCTAAATCGGAGATCGGTAAGCATGCTCGTGATCTGGCAAATCTGCCGCGCACAGAGCTGATTGAACTGATAGCCTCCCTGACTGAGCAGATGCACCTGGCGGCGGCCTCCCTGGCCTTCGAGGTGGCCGCTCGCCTCCGTGATGAAATCTCGGAGTTAAAGAAAGAGTTGCGTGGCATGGAAGGCGCTCGATGAACATCACTGGCCAGACTTGGGCGATCGCGATGTCTATTTTGGGTGCCGTCTTTATTTTCGATTTTTTCAATGCCCGTCGACGACCTCGAGAGGTTAAGCCCCTAGAAGCCGCTCTTTGGACTATTTTCTACATTGCACTAGCGCTCGGATTTGCGATCTTCCTTGCCCAGCAAGTGGGTGCGCAGGCCAGCAATGAATTTCTTGCTGGTTGGCTAACCGAGTACTCGCTCTCTATCGATAATCTCTTCATTTTTATCATCATCTTTGGTGCCCTCAAATTACCTAAGGAGAGAGAGCAAGCTGCGCTCATGGCAGGTATTGCCCTTGCTCTCTTCTTCCGTGCCATTTTTATTGGCATTGGCGCATTTGTGATTCACAAGTTTGTCGCGGTCTTCTTCCTTTTCGGCGCATTCCTCCTCTACACGGCATTCCATCTCGGAAAAGGTGGGGGCGGTGACGAGGATTGGCATGAAGGAAGAGTGCTTGGTTACTTCAAGAAGAAGGGGCTCTCACCGTTCGGCCTCTCAATTATCGCATTAGGAATTACTGACGTGCTCTTTGCCGTGGATTCGATCCCGGCGATTTTTGGGCTGACTCGCGAAGCATTCATCGTTTTCACTGCGAATGCCTTTGCGCTCCTTGGCTTGCGCCAGTTGTACTTCCTTCTTGGCGCACTAGCGAGCCGATTGGTATATCTATCTAAAGGTCTTGCGGTTATCTTGGCCTTTATTGGTCTGAAGCTCATTCTTGAAGCGGCACACGGAGTTCATTGGACACAGATTGGTTCTGTGGAGTTACCTGAGATTGGGACCAATTTCAGTTTGATCTTCATTGTCAGCGTATTAGCAGTGACGACCGTGGCTAGCGTGGTTAAGACGCGTAGGTCCGGAGATTAGTTCATGAATCACGATCGACTTATTGTCCGCGGGGCACGAGAGCATAACCTCAAAGATGTATCCCTCGATCTACCGCGCAATGCGCTTATCGTTTTTACGGGGCTTTCAGGTTCAGGTAAATCAAGCCTTGCCTTCGACACAATCTTCGCTGAAGGCCAACGTCGCTATGTGGAATCGCTCAGCTCCTATGCCCGCCAATTCCTTGGGCAAATGGATAAGCCGGATGTTGATTTTATTGAAGGACTATCGCCTGCCGTTTCGATCGATCAAAAATCTACTAACCGAAATCCTCGATCTACTGTAGGAACAATCACCGAGGTGTATGACTATTTGCGCCTCCTCTTCGCCCGTGCGGGACGCCCGCATTGCCCCAAGTGTGGCGACCCGGTAGCCCGACAATCTCCGCAAAATATTGTTGACCAAATATTGGCGCTCGACGACGGTGTGCGCTTTCAAGTGCTTGCTCCCGTGGTGCGCGGTCGCAAAGGCGAGTTCCTTGACCTCTTTAAGGAGTTGGGACTGAAGGGATATTCGCGGGCCCGAGTGGATGGCGAAGTCTTTGCTCTTGAAGATGTTCCCAAATTGAAGAAACAAGAGAAACACACCATCGAGGTTGTGGTTGATCGGCTGGCGGTAAAGTCCAATGCCAAGCAACGCCTCACCGATTCGGTGGAAACCGCGCTCCTCCTGGGCTCTGGCTTGGTCACACTTGAATTCGTAGACCTGTCCGGCCCTGACAAAGAGCGCACCTTCAGCGAGCATCTTGCCTGCCATAAGTGTGATCTCTCATTCGAAGAACTCGAGCCACGATCTTTCTCCTTCAATTCACCTTTCGGTGCCTGTCCTGATTGCACAGGTTTAGGAAATCGACTTGAGGTGGATCCTGAATTGGTCATTCCGGATGACGAACTCAGCATCAATGACGGAGCGATCGCCCCTTGGTCGATTGGAACGAGCAGCGAATACTTCTTACGCCTTCTCGAGGCGCTCACTGAGGAAGTTAAATTCTCGCTAGATACACCGTGGAAGAAGATCTCGGCGAAGGCTAAAGAGGCCATTCTCAACGGCTGGGAGTACGAAGTCTCCGTCAAATTTAAGAATCGATATGGGCGCACGCGGCAGTACACCACTGGTTTCGAAGGCGTCCTGCCCTTTCTAGAGCGCAAGCACGGTGAAACTGAATCGGAGTGGAGTCGCGATCGATACGAGCAATTCATGCGCGAAGTTCCCTGCCCTACTTGTAAAGGTGCCCGACTTAAGCCGGAAGTTCTTGCGGTAACTCTGGGAAATAAGTCCATTGCGCAAGTCTGCGAACTGACAATTCGTGAAGCAGATGCATTCCTTTCGGGCTTGCACCTCAACAACCGTGAGAAGCAGATTGCCGAGCGCGTCCTCAAAGAGGTGCACGCTCGCCTTGGTTTCTTGCTCGATGTGGGTTTGGATTACCTCTCCCTCGATCGCCCCGCAGGAACGCTCTCGGGTGGCGAGGCCCAGCGCATTCGTCTGGCAACTCAGATCGGTTCTGGATTAGTGGGCGTGCTTTATGTACTAGACGAACCGAGTATCGGACTTCACCAGCGCGATAACCGGAGATTGATTGAAACTCTGACACGTCTGCGCAACCTCGGAAATACTCTGATTGTGGTCGAGCATGACGAGGACACCATTCGATCAGCAGATTGGATCGTCGACATCGGTCCTGGTGCGGGTGAACATGGAGGGCGGGTGGTTGTCTCTGGCTCGCTTGCTGAATTGGAAGCGAGCGAGGAGTCAATCACGGGAGCTTATGTTTCCGGCCGACGACAAATCGAAATGCCCGAAATTCGACGGCCGATAGATCCGAAACGGGCCCTCGTCGTTAAGGGAGCACGCGAGAACAACTTGCAGAACATTGATGTGTCCTTCCCGCTCGGATGTTTCGTTGCTGTCACTGGCGTCAGTGGGTCAGGTAAGTCCACGCTTGTAAACGACATTCTTTATAGCACTTTGGCTAACAAACTCAACGGCGCCCGGATCGTTCCTGGTCGACATCGCACAGTTACCGGTGTCGACCAGCTCGACAAAGTGGTGCATGTGGATCAATCACCGATCGGACGCACTCCGCGTTCAAACCCAGCGACATATACAGGCGTCTTCGACAATATTCGTAAACTCTTTGCTGAGACCACAGAAGCTAAGATTCGTGGTTACCAGCAAGGTCGATTCTCTTTTAACGTTAAAGGTGGACGGTGCGAATCGTGCAGTGGCGACGGCACCATTACTATCGAGATGAACTTTCTTCCCGATGTGTATGTTCCGTGCGAGGTCTGCCATGGGGCTCGATATAACAGAGAGACTCTTGAGGTCCATTTCAAGGGAAAGACCATCGCCGAAGTACTGGATATGCCGATTGAGTTTGCGGCCACCTTCTTCGAAGCGGTGCCGTCGATTTCCCGCCATCTCAAAACCCTCAACGATGTGGGTCTTGGCTACGTGCGGCTCGGTCAATCAGCGCCCACTCTCTCTGGTGGTGAAGCCCAACGAGTGAAGCTCGCAACAGAATTGCAGCGCAGATCAACCGGCAGAACTATCTATGTACTGGATGAGCCAACTACTGGTCTGCACTTTGAAGACACGCGCAAACTCCTGGGCGTGCTCTCTCGACTTGTTGACAGCGGGAACACCGTGATTGTTATCGAGCACAATCTCGATGTCATCAAATGTGCGGACTGGGTGATTGATATGGGCCCCGAAGGTGGTTCTGGTGGTGGCACTGTTATCGCCGAGGGAACCCCTGAAGAGGTTGCAAAGGTCAAGGCAAGTTACACCGGAACGTTCTTGGCACCACTGCTCTCGGGCAAGCGGCCCGCTGCCCCTAAGGTTGCGAAGGTCACAGCGAAGAAGAAGAGTGCGAAAGCCTCAGCGTGATGACGCCAGAAGAACGCCCGCGCACTTCGGAAATACCAGAAGAGCCTGGCGTCTATCGGTTTCGTAATGATCAAGGACGGGTCATATACGTAGGCAAAGCAAAGAATCTTCGCGCCCGGCTCACTTCATATTTTCAAGAGAACCTTCATGAACGTACGGCGCGGATGGTGCAAGAGGCCACCTCGGTCGACTGGACGATCGTGGCCACCGAAGTTGATGCCTTGCAGCTGGAGTGGACTTGGATTAAATCAGAAGACCCAAAGTACAACGTGCGTTTCAAGGACGATAAGTCTTATCCATATCTGGCGATCACGACGGGGGAGAGCATCCCACGAGTTTTTGTCGCTCGGGCCCCCAAGAAGAAAGGAGTGCGCTATCTAGGCCCCTTTCCTAACGCTGGCGCTCTCCGCCTTGTGGTTGATCAAGTGTTACGCACTTTTCCGGTGCGCACTTGTGCGCCAGGAGTGTTGCGGCAGGCGGTTGCCAGCGGTCGTCCTTGCCTCCTAGGCCATATCGAGAAGTGCTCTGCACCCTGCGTGAATCAAGTCACCGTTGAGGAGCATAAGCAGAAGATCAGCGAATTCATCTCCTTCTTCTCCCGTGATCCCGCTCCGTATATCCGTCGTGTGCAGAAAGAGATGGAGTCTGCCGCTGCTGCCGAAGAATTTGAACGAGCAGCTAAATTGCGAGATGACTTGATAGCGCTCGAGTTGGCGCTGGAGACCAGCACAGTAGTTCTGCCCGACGACACTGATGCTGATTTCATTTCGCTGGTTGAGGGTGAAATTGAAATCGGAGCCACCATATTCTCAGTGCGCCACGGGCGCATCCGTGGTCAACGCAGCGTGGTCATGGAGAGAGATTTCGATAAGAGCAGCGCGGACCTCTATCGCCAACTTGTACAAGATGTCTATTCGGATCTCACTCAAGAGATTCCACGAGAGATTTGTATGCCGCAACTTCCAGAAGGAGCCAAAGATTTACAAGAATGGCTCGCCATTTCTCGCAACGAGAAGACATCTTTCAAAGTTCCGCAACGCGGAGATAAGGTGTCGCTGCTCGAAATTGTCACCCGGAATGCCTCAGAAGCCTTACTGCGACATCAGTTGCTTCGCAGCAGTGACATTTCAAAACGAGCGCAGGCACTCTCTGAATTGCAAGACGCTCTCGCATTGCAGGTCGCACCTTTACGAATTGAGTGCTACGACATCTCGCATATCCAAGGTACACATGCGGTTGGATCGATGGTCGTATTTGAAGACGGCGCCCCCCGCAAAAGTGAGTATCGACGTTTTGAAATTCGCGAAGGTGGCGGGGATGACCTCGCATCAATGTCCGAAGTATTAACCCGCCGGCTGCGTCGCTTGAAGGATGAAGAGTCGGTGGACCGAGCCGAAGAGATCGCTGCGGGATTACAGGCGCGACGTTTCTCATACCGCCCGCAATTAATTGTGGTCGATGGCGGGCGAACCCAGGTGGATGCTGCTGCAAAGATTTTGGAGCGCGAAGGTTTTGGTGACATCGCTCTGGTGGGATTAGCAAAACGTCTCGAAGAAATCTGGAAGCCGGCAGACGCGCGTCCGGTGATCTTGCCTCGCAAGAGTGAGTCCCTCTTCTTGCTGCAACGACTCCGTGATGAGTCACACCGATTCGCCATCACCTATCACCGAAGCAAACGTGGACGTGCCATGATCGAATCTCTCCTTGATGAGATCCCTGGTTTGGGGGAGGGCCGCCGTGCAGCGCTGCTGGAGAACTTCACTTCGATGAAGGCATTGCGTCTCGCGTCAGAGGCTGAGATCTCGCAAGTGCCTGGAGTGGGACCGGCGATTGCGGCGCGCATTGTTGCCTGGTTTGCGGCTGAAAGCGCACGAGGGGAAACTCAGGCTGTCGACATGGGGACCGGTGAGATCCTCTCCTAGTCGCGTACAGTTGTCTCGTGACACCCGAACAGATACTCGTCATCACCGGCATGTCAGGCGCTGGTAGAAGTACTGCTGCCCACGTCCTGGAAGATTTGGGCTGGTATGTCGTTGATAATCTTCCGCCTGCACTGCTTCCTGGCCTCACGTCCCTTCCTGGCAAAGATGAACACCACAGTGCCCCCCGCATCGCTGCTGTGATTGATGTGCGCGGTCGAGCCTTTTTCAAAGAACTTCGAGTGGCGCTGAAAGAATTACCGGAGCAAGTGCAGGTGCTCTTTCTGGAAGCAAGCGATGATGCATTGGTGCGTCGCTTTGAATCAACGCGTCGTCCGCATCCATTGCAAGAGGAAGGAAGGATTCTCGACGGCATCGCCCGAGAGCGTGAACTCCTCGGAGATTTGCGAGCTGCTGCCGACCTCGTCATCGATACGAGCTCATTAAATGTTCATCAACTTAAGGAGCGCATCGAAAGCACTTTAGGCGGTTCCTCACTTCCTGATTTGCACACCACGGTCCTTTCGTTCGGTTTTAAATACGGGATTCCGTATGACGCTGATTTTGTTATCGATGTTCGATTCATTTCTAATCCGCATTGGATTCCTGAACTGCGTGATCACACAGGCAAGGATGCAGACGTGAAGTCTTACGTGTTAGCTGCACCTGACGTGGCGGGCTTCATTGAAGATTATGCAAGTCTCTTGCTCCGCCTTGCGCCCTCTTATCAACGTGAAGGTAAAAGGTACTTAACAATTGCGGTCGGTTGTACGGGCGGAAAGCATCGTTCGGTAGCAGTGGCCGATGAATTGGCGAAGCAACTCTCTCACCACGACATGTTGGCTACTTCGACCCATAGAGATCTTGGTCGCGAGTAATGACTCGAGTTGTTGCTCTCGGCGGCGGGCATGGCCTGGCCGCCACTCTCTCTGCCTTGCGTCGCATCACCCCAGAAATCACTGCAATTGTGACGGTTGCCGACGATGGCGGATCTAGCGGGCGCTTGCGAGCTGAATTAGGTGTGATGCCTCCAGGTGATTTGCGCATGGCCTTAGCTGCCCTCTGCTCTGACGACGTGTGGGGGCGCAGTTGGGCAGATGCCGTGCAATATCGCTTCCCAGGTGAGGGCGAAGTGGGTGGACATTCGCTCGGCAACTTAATGCTCTCGGCGCTCTGGGATGTTAACGGTGATGTGGTCGCTGGATTAGACCGCATGGGGGCACTTCTCAAGATCATCGGTCGAGTTCTTCCGATGTCTGCCGAGCCATTGACAATTCAAGCGGAAGTCGCGCACGAAGGCAGAGTGCGCACCGTGGTGGGTCAAGTGGCGGTCGCCACCACTCGAGGTCGAGTGCTCTCCATCGAACTTACTCCGACAAATCCGCCGGCAACCCAGGCAGCGTTGGCCGCTATTTCCGATGCTGAGTGGATAATCCTGGGGCCAGGCTCGTGGTATTCAAGTGTTTTGCCTCACCTTTTGGTGCCGGCGCAGTTGGATGCGCTCCTTTCTTCTCCGGCTAAGCGAGCCCTCGTGATGAACCTCGATGCAGGACAAAAATCTGGAGTTCCACTCGGTGAGCCAGGTGAAGCGATCGGCCTCACCGCAGTCGAACATCTCGAGCTTTTGAGCGCGCACGCGCCTGAGTTCCACTTCGATGTGGTCATAGTTGACCCTCAATCCCAGCCGGCATCCACCGAATTGGCGGAGTATTTAGCGGCACAGGGGAGTCGCCTTATCGTGGCAGATGTCGCTAGTGGGCCCGGATCTTTGCAACATGATCCGGAGAAATTGGCCGCGCTCTTCTCCAAGATTTTTTCCTAAAGTTGCACGGAGTCAGTCAAATACTGGAAAGATTGCCCCCATGGCGATGACAGCAGCGGTCAAGGATGAGTTAGCTCGCCTCATGATCTCCAAAGCGTGTTGCCGTAAGTCTGAAGTTTCCGCCATTTTGCGTTTCTCCGGCGGACTACATGTGGTGAGCGGTCGCATCGTTGTTGAGGCTGAAGTTGATACCGCGGCCACCGCTCGCAGAGTACGTAAAGATATCTTTGATGTTTTTTCACAGGAGACCGATTTAACGGTGATCGCCCCTGGCGGATTGCGTAAAGCAAGCCGTTACCTCATTCGTTCGACCAAAGATGGGGAATCGCTAGCCAGGCAGACGGGACTCATTGATGGACGCGGTCGCCCCGTTCGCGGTCTGCCCCCACAAGTTGTCTCAGCCTCCCTCTGTGATGCACAAGCGGCATGGCGGGGGGCTTTTCTTGCGCACGGATCGCTCACAGAGCCTGGCCGTTCATGCGCCCTCGAAGTAACGTGCCCTGGTCCTGAAGCAGCACTTGCCCTCGTCGGAGCAGCTCGTCGCCTCGGTGTCGTTGCGAAGGCTCGCGAAGTTCGCGGAATCGATCGGGTAGTTATCCGTGACGGAGATGCGATTGCCATCATGTTGACGCGTCTGGGTGCCCACGAAAGCGTCCTTGCTTGGGAAGAACGGCGCATGCGACGCGAAGTGCGCGCAACCGCTAATCGCTTAGCGAATTTCGATGATGCAAATCTTCGTCGTTCGGCCCGCGCTGCGGTTGCTGCATCTGCACGAGTTGCCCGTGCGTTAGAAATCCTCGGCGAAGATATTCCGGACCATTTGCAAGAGGCCGGGAAGTTGCGGATTGAACACGGGCAAGCCAGCCTTGAAGAGTTGGGCTCTTTGGCAAACCCACCGCTCACGAAGGATGCCGTGGCTGGACGTATTAGACGTCTCTTGGCCATGGCCGATAAGCGTGCCCAAGATCTCGGAATCCCAGACACAGAAGCAGGTTTAACCCCCGACATGTTGGGGTAAAGTTTCAATCATTCGCGCATGACTCAGTTCTCTCCCTATGCGCCCTGACGTAAGGAGATCGCAATGACTGTAAAAGTAGGAATCAACGGCTTTGGTCGCATCGGCAGAAATTTCTTTCGCGCCGCACTCACGCAAAAGGCTGATATTGAAATCGTTGGTGTCAATGACTTAACAGATATCGCCACATTGGCACACCTTCTTAAGTACGACTCCATTCTGGGTCGCCTTGGTCTTCCGGTCTCGTTTACCGAAAACTCAATCACCGTTGATGGCAAGACCTTTGCGGTCACGGCCGAGCGCGATCCTGCGAATCTTCCTTGGGCGAAATTGGGCGCAGACGTCGTGGTCGAATCAACTGGACACTTCACGAAGGCGGCAGACGCCGGAAAGCACATCGCAGCCGGCGCCAAGAAAGTTATCATTTCAGCCCCTGCTAGCGATGAAGACGTCACTATTGTGATGGGCGTTAATCACAATGATTACGACGCTTCGAAGCATCACATTATTTCGAATGCGTCATGCACGACGAATTGCTTGGCGCCCATGGCCAAGGTGCTCGTCGAGGAGTTCGGTGTAGTCAAGGGATTGATGACCACCATTCATGCTTACACGAACGATCAAGTGATCTTGGATTTCCCGCACAAGGATCTCCGCCGCGCACGTGCAGCAGCGACAAATCTGATTCCAACCACAACGGGTGCCGCCAAGGCGATCTCTCTTGTCATTCCGTCGTTGAAGGGCAAGTTAGACGGGTATGCCATGCGCGTGCCGGTTCCTACAGGTTCGGCTACCGACCTCACAGTGGAACTCGGGCGTGAAGTAACAAAAGCTGAAGTGAACGCGGCCATGAAGAAGTGGGCAGATGGTCCTCTCAAAGGTTTCCTCACCTACACAGAAGATCCGATCGTCTCGAGCGACATTGTCACCGACCCAGCGAGTTGCATCTTTGACGCATCACTCACAATTGTCATCGGTAATACGGTGAAGGTGTTGGGTTGGTACGACAACGAGTGGGGCTACTCCAATCGTCTCGTCGATTTGATTCAGCACGTAGGCGCCTCGCTCTAAATGCCGATCGCTACTCTCGCTTCGCTGCCGGACATTGCCGGCAAACGAGTGTTGCTTCGAAGCGACCTCAACGTTCCTATCAAGGATGGCAACATCACTGATGACGGACGCATCAGGGCATCGCTTCCCACTATCAATCATCTTCGTGCTCTCGGAGCAAAAGTAATCGTGATGGCCCACTTCGGACGTCCCAAAGGTGTCCGCGTTCCGGAGATGTCACTCGAGCCTGTGGCGCGCCGGTTGGGGGAGTTGCTCGGCGCCAACGTGGCCTTCATCTCCGAGTATCGAGGCGGGAAAGCCAGCGATGCCATCGGAAAGATGCAACCTGGCGATGTGGTGCTCCTAGAGAATGTGCGTTATGAAGCGGCGGAGACGAGCAAGGTAGACGAAGAGCGGCTGCTCTTCGCTCAAGATTTGGCATCACTCGGAGATATATACGTTTCAGATGGGTTTGGCGCAGTTCATCGAAAGCATGCGTCCGTCTACGACATCGCAACGTTGCTTCCGCACTTTGCTGGATTTCTCATCTCTGCTGAGATCGAAGTGCTCAAACGTCTCACGGTGAATCCCGTTCGCCCGTACGGAGTGGTCTTGGGTGGGTCGAAAGTCAGCGACAAATTGGGTGTCATCAAGAATTTGCTCGACAAGGTAGATCTGCTCGCGATCGGCGGCGGAATGGTCTTCACGTTCCTAGCCGCGCAAGGACATGAAGTTGGTAAGTCTCTGTTAGAAGCTGACCAACTGGATGAAGTGCGCGCGCTGATCACCCAAGCAAAGGAAGCGGGCGTCACGCTCTTGCTGCCTACGGATATTGTGGTGGCCCCAGCGTTTGCCGCGGATTCGCCGGCTACCGTTGTGGCAGCTCATGAGATTCCCGCAGATCAATTGGGCTTAGATATCGGTCCGGTGTCAGGAGCGGCATTCGCCGAGGCCATCTCGGGGTGCAAAACGCTCTTCTGGAATGGCCCCATGGGTGTCTTTGAATTCGACGCCTTTGCAGCGGGCACGAAAGCGGTAGCTCAGGCTTTGGCGGAGTTAGATGGCTTCACGGTGGTGGGTGGCGGTGACTCAGCGGCGGCGGTTCGTCGGCTAGGTTTTAGGGACGAAGAGTTCGGATATATTTCAACGGGTGGCGGAGCCTCTCTTGAATATCTAGAGGGCAAGGCGCTCCCTGGTATCACGGTATTGGAGCAGTAATGTCGACAACGCGTAAGCCCTTGATGGCGGGCAACTGGAAGATGAACATCAACCACCTCGAGGCGATTGGGCTCGTGCAAAAGTTGGCTTTCTCTCTCGACGATAAAGATCACGATGCCGTCGATGTTGTTGTACTGCCACCCTTCACCGATATTCGGTCAATTCAAACGCTGGTCGACGGCGATAAATTGCGTATTAGTTATGGCGCCCAAGATCTTTCTCCTGAAACTAATGGCGCCTATACCGGAGATATTTCTGCTGCGATGCTCTCTCGGTTAGGTTGTTCTTTCGTCGTTGTAGGGCATAGCGAACGTCGTCAGTATCACGCCGAAAGTG
>CAIPAI010000064.1 GCA_903863015.1 uncultured Actinomycetes bacterium | reverse complement strand
GTTACTTTGATCTACCAGCGGCGAGCAATCCCATGCTCCACACCTGGTCGCTCTCGATTGAAGAGCAGTTCTACTTCTTCTTCCCCGGTTTGCTTGTACTCATCATGAGTTACGCCATTCATACGAAGAAGAGTTCACGTCGAGCGCTCTTCCTCGTGGGTGTGCTCGCGGCAATTTCTTTGGGCACAGTGCTACTTGCGCAGTGGGGTGTGGAGATTCGGTTCATTAACCGCGGGCAGATTCTCTTCTACTCACCCATCACTCGTGCTTGGGAGTTTGCCGCCGGCACACTTATCGCTATTGCGCTCTCCCAGGGATATCGAGTTACTCGCGCTCGTCTCTTTACCGTTATCGCTTACGCGCTACTCGTCTACTCACTCTTCTTTATTAAGGAAGGAAGTGCCTGGCCGAGCGCCGTCACTCTGGCGCCAGTTCTCGGCACCGCACTTCTCATCCTGGCTGGTGCGGATAAGGATTCACCCAGCCATCGCTTCCTCGGAACGAAAGTGATGCGCAGTATCGGAGATTTCTCCTACTCCTGGTATCTCTGGCATTGGCCTTTCATCGTCTTTGCCCGTTCGATCTCTGATTCCAAGATCATGCTGACAGGCGCAGTGCTCGCATCATTTGTGGTTGCGGCGCTCTCCTATAAGTACGTCGAGAATCCGCTTCGCCTCCGCAAAGTATCCGAGAAGAGCGATTGGCGAATGATTCGGGCCGCCATTGCACTTCCCCTGGTGGTTTCAATAGGGGTGTTACTCATTGCTCCACACGTCACGCCAACCTCGTCGCAGAGCGCTGCGCTCGTAAGCGATGTCACTCCGGAACATCTGGGTCGAACGCTGGGATGTCACGAAGACACCACCATGACCCAACGAGATCTCACCAAATGCACCCGGTCAGGGAGAGGTGCTCCGATTTACTTAATCGGAGATTCACAAGCCGACGCCCTCTCCGATGGTGTCGTGTTAGCTGCCAAGCAGCTCAACCGCCCGCTCACCATTGCCACGATCAGTAGTTGTCCACCCATGGTGCTAGATATTAAGCAGATCGGCGCCGCACGAGATCGAAGTAGCAAAACCAGGTGCAGTGATTTCGCTAAGAGTGCACTCGCGTATTTGAAGAGTGCACCCCGTGGAACCGTGATACTCGCCATGACCGATCAATATTGGCGTGAGAGTGGTTGGGCACCTGTAGTAAACGCAAACGCAGTTGTTGGCGTGAAATCGAAGATGGCAGTTACCCAAAAAGCTCTCACATCATTTATTTCGTCGGTAAGAGAGAGCGGGCATCGAGTAATAATCGTTGGTACCGTTCCGCAATTTAATTATCAAGTCGGTAACCCAGCTGCTGGATTAATTGCCTGGAGCCCGAAGTCGTGTAGCAATATCAATCTAGTGGCTAATAGATGCAATCCCGCGCTCGCACTTTCGGATGCGCAAAGCGTGCAAGGAGCTTCGTGGGCGATGGAAGCGCAAATCGCTCACTCCACCGGCGCTAGTTTCGTCGATCTACGAGTTGAGCTCTGCCCTGCTGCAAGGTGTGAAACATTTACAAAAGGCCATTGGATTTATCGCGATGCAAACCACATCAGTGTGTGGGAGAGCAGGGCACTTGCCCCAGTTATAGCGAGTGCGCTCAAGAATTAAAGTTGTGCAAGCCGTTCTAAGGCTGCATCGAGTACGGCATCCTTCTTACAGAAAGCAAAGCGCGCATATGCGGCACCACGTTCCGGATGTTCGTAGAAGACATGAGAAGGAATAGCCACAACACCGATCTTCTTGGGAATCGTTTGGCAGAACTCATCTGCGGTGGCAAAGCCCTTTGAACGCACATCTACCGTGGCGAAGTAAGTGCCCTTCGGTTGATGGACCTCAAAACCCAATGATTTAAGGCCAGAAGTGAAGTGATCACGTGAGTGCATCAATGATGTGCGAAGTTCTGCAAGCCACTGATCACCATTATCCAGCGCTTCCGCGAGTGCGTATTGGAATGGTCCACCTACAACGTAGGTGAGGAATTGCTTCACTGTACGTGCGGCATCGACCAACTGCTTTGGGCCAGTGATCCAGCCGATTTTCCACCCGGTGTATGAGAAGAGTTTTCCAGCAGAGGAAATAGTAAGTGTACGTTCGCGCATTCCCGCAAGGGTCGAGATGGAAACATGTTCGCCTTCAAAAGCCATGTGCTCGTAGACCTCATCGGAGATAACGACAAGGTTATGTTCGATCGCTAAATCGGCAACAGCTTGCAACTCTGCACGGGAAGTAACGGCACCGCTGGGATTATGCGGAGTGTTTACGACAATGACTTTAGTTCGCGGAGTAATCGCCTTGCGAAGTTCATCAATATCAAGTGTGTAATCAGGAGCTTCCATGGTGATCGCGACGAGTTTGCCGCGTGCCATCACTACCGCAGCGCGATATGAATCATAGAAAGGTTCAAAGACGATGACTTCATCGTCGGTATCAACTAATCCGATAAGTGCGGCAGTGAGTGCTTCAGTGGCACCTGCGGTGATGAGAACTTCGGTGGCGAAATCATTTTCAATCCCGTACCAACGCTTTTGATGGGCGGCGACTGCTTTGCGCAATTCCACGACGCCAGCGCCAGCGGGATATTGATTGCCGCGCCCTTCTGCCATGGCGCGCGTCACTGCATCGGCGATCCAGGAAGGGCCATCGGTGTCGGGGAAGCCTTGTCCGAGGTTGATGGCACCCGTCTCGACTGCAATTGCCGAGTAGTGGGCGAAGACCGTGGTGCCCAGTGGCACGAGGCGGGGAACTAAACCGGGAATTTCGCGCTTCGACATGTCGGAAGCCTATCTCTGGGGAAGGGCTATAAATCAGTGAGGTCGGAGATGACTTTCCAGCCCCGCGCCAACGCCGCTTTGGCGTGAGTTTCATAATCTGGAACAGTCGCCAGATATGCCACCGGAGCATCGGGCCAATCCAACTCCCCTACGCGCGGAAAGTCGCCATCGATTAAGATGTACCCAGCCAGTGGGAGCTTGGAGGCGCGCCTTGCAAAGGCGACCGCAGGGGCTAGTGGCGCTAAATCTCCACGGAGCCCGATCCAAAGGAGCTCCGAAAAGGTGAGTAAGTCGCTCGCAATCTCCGGAACTCGACGCTCACCGACGCTCTCCACCCACACATGGGCCATGGGGTGCGGCTCGCTTGAGTAGACGCGGAGATGAGCGGGCATAAACGCACTCTAGGCTTATCGGCATGAGCGATCCAAAAAATGCACTCCTTGCGGAGATCAAGTCCAAGGCCATCGTCCACGGAAAGGTGATCCTCTCCAGTGGAAAGGAAGCCAATTACTACGTCGACCTTCGCCGGGTCACTCTTGATTCAGTTGCCGCACCACTCGTCGGTGAAGTGATGCTCGCACTTACTAGCGAATTGCAGTACGACGCTGTCGGTGGACTCACACTGGGTGCTGATCCAGTTGCTACCGCGATGATGCATGCTGCTGCCGCGAAAGGTAAGCGCCTTGATTCATTCGTCGTACGCAAGAGCGAGAAGCAACACGGATTGCAACGTCGCATCGAAGGACCAGATGTCGCCGGACGTCGCGTACTTGCCGTAGAAGACACTTCAACCACTGGTGGTTCTGTACTCACTGCAGTGGAAGCACTTCGCGAAGCGGGTGCTGAAGTTGTAGGCGTTGCAGTGATTGTGGAACGCGGCGCCGCACCAGCTATCAAAGAAGCGGGATTACCGTACTTTGCTGCTTACTCACTCAGTGAATTAGGACTTGATTAAGCCTTATTCTTTCGCTCTTTAATAATTCCAAAGAGCAACGGCAAGATGCTGATCACAATTACGATAGCCACGATCGGCAATAGATACTTGTCGATCGATCCTTTCAGTTTTTCACCAAGTATGTAACCCAAAATAATGACGCTCTCCGTCCAGAGGAGAGCACCAATAACGTTCCACTTAAAGAACGTGGCTTTTGGCATTCCAATTACTCCAGCGATCGGATTAATGAGCGTACGTACAACAGGAACAAAGCGCGCAAGTATTAACGCTTTTGCGTACCCGTAACGCGCAAGGAAATCTTCGGTCTTCTTCACGCGATCTTGCGAAAAGACACGACCATCAGGACGTGCAAAGAGTGGGCGCCCTAACTTCTCACCAATGTTGCGCCCTACTTGTGAACCTACGATTGCTGCTATCGGTGCACCAATCATCAGTGCCGGCAAACTCAATTGCACGCCGACGGCTTTCATAGCGACACCTGAAGCTGCGACTCCAGCAACAAAGAGGAGCGAATCACCAGGAAGCACCAGGCCGATCAAGAGCCCGGTCTCGGCGAGCAAGACCATGAAAACCCCGACTAGGCCGAGGGTCTCAACGATGGATTGCGCGCTCAATGGATTCATAAGTACACCTTAGAACGACTGTCGAAAAAGATTCGGTTACTTGTTTAAGAACTCGGCGGCGGTAGCACTGGAGTCGCGTAAGAAGAGCGTGCAGCGATCATGTTCTTCGCTCTCACCAATCGAACCAGCTGCGCGTCCGAGTGCATGAAGCGCACGCAGCCAACCGCGATTGCCTTCGTGCTCCCACGGAACAGGGCCGTGTCCTTTCCATCCATTGCGTCGAAGTAGATCAAGGCCGCGGTGGTAACCAGTGCGGGCGAAGGCATAGGACTCAAGTACTCGACCTTGCGCCCAGGCCTCATCGGCGAGGACCGCCCAGGGAAGCGGGGAGGCTGGGAAGGCGCGCGCCACTTCATCTGCCCCCTTCCCCACTGCGAAGAGAGCATCGGATCCATCGCTGGGGATATGGGTGGGAGGTGGGCCGCCGAGGAGATCTTGTCCAATAGTCATAAACCCATCATGGCTTACTTTTACGCTCAAATGCGCCACTTTCCGCCATCGAATGGATCGAAACGCCTTCGACCGAATGGCCTGTGACGGGATATAGTTAGGCAAGTGCCAGCCATAGTTATCGTCGGAGCCCAATGGGGCGATGAAGGCAAGGGCAAAGCCACAGACCTCCTCGGTGATCGCGTCGAATATGTAGTCCGCTATCAAGGTGGCAATAACGCAGGCCACACCGTCGTCATCGGTGATCAGAAGTACGCACTCCACCTTCTTCCTTCCGGAATCTTGAGCCCTTCGGTGGTGCCAGTAATCGGAAATGGTGTCGTCATCGACCCAGGTGTCTTGCTTCAAGAAATTAAAGGTTTGAACGAACGCGGTATCAATACGTCAAAGCTCGTGATCAGTGCGAACGCACATCTCATCACGCCGTATCACCGCACCATCGACAAAGTCACCGAGCGTTTTCTTGGAAATAACAAGATTGGTAC
>CAIPAI010000063.1 GCA_903863015.1 uncultured Actinomycetes bacterium | reverse complement strand
CACCGTAGTTCGTGCTCATCCAAATCTTTGAACTAAACGCTACGGCGCTCATGTACTGCCCGGTACTTGACATGGCAACTCGCGACCATGCGGCTCTACCAAGCAGATATTGCGGACTCCAACTCTTCCCGCCATTCGACGAAAGATAGACAAGGCCACTCGTGTTCGAATCGGCGACCAACATGTATGCACCAGTTGAAGAGAGCGCGATGCGACCAAACTGCAAATCTGCGGAAGGAACAGAGAGCACATTGGACAATGCAACTGATCCTGCGGTCGCCGTGCCACTCACCGTCCCAGTTCGTACGATCTCCCCTGTACTTGCACCAGCGATAGAGACGCTGACGGAAGTGCTCTCCCCTGCAAGGAGATTCTTGATCGTTACTGCATAGACGGTTGCCGTACTGGTATCCACCGCAATGGTTCCTGGAGCGGTGCCGCTTAGATTAATCTGCGCCGTGTATAACGAACTCCAACCAGTGATGTTGAAATCCACCTGACCGTTTCCAGAATTCGCGGAAGAAATCACTGGGATGGCGGGCGTCGTGTAGGCGCTGGTTAGTGACGATGGCGTGGAATTCCCGGCTTCGTTGATAGCCACTACAGAGAACCTGTAAGTCGTGGCAGGTACAAGTCCATGAATCACAATGCTGCCACTGCCGGATCTACTTACACTCGCTGACAAGTCCCCCGGCGAAGAGGTCACTCGATATTCGGTAATCGTGCGCCCGCCGTCAGAAGCCGGTGCCCTGTAGGAAACTTCTGCCGACAAAATTCCTGATTGAGTGACTGCACCGATAGTAGGAGCGCCTGCGATTGTCGGCGTAGCGACTGCGCGAATGGGACGCACTTCGCGTATCTCGCTCTTCGGAGCTGTGCCGGCATACCACCATCCACCGCTCACTCCGAATCGTTTAAAGTAAGCGGTACTCGTATCTACAATGGTGTTGGACCAATATTCCACGCCTCTGCAACCATCCCCATAAGTGTTTGCACATGGAAAACCACCGAGACCTGCATATGCAAGGGCGTCCCACATGTACTCCAACATTTCAGCAGAGGGCAGGTACCAATCTGATTTGCCGCCTCCGCGATAGGCAAGAGCATTCGCAGTTGCGCTCTCCCAATTCCCTGCGGTCACATCCACGGGCGCTGCTTCAACATAGTTACAACTTCCAGAGGCACATGCAAATGGAGTATCAGTTGTAAAGAAGATGTAGCCGCCGCTAGGCCCAATATCGCCCACATGATAGACGCCGTAGGTGTTTGTACTGATAGAGGCAGAGGCAGCCGACTCCGTCATACCAACACTGTTATGTGCCTTCACTTTAAATGTGTAACTAGTGCCTGGAAGCAAACCTGAAACGTAAATAGGTCCCGAGGTTCCCGCCGCAATCGATCCGGTGATATTTCCCGGAGTGGAGACGGCGATATATTCAGTGATGAGGCTGTACCCATCAAATGTCGATGGCGTAAAGGCGACACTTGCGGTGCTATACCCCGTCGATTTAGCCACTACTGAAGTTGGAGCATTAGGCACCGAAGCGGCGGGCGCGTTGGTAAAGGCTCTAATCGGGCGGACTCGACCCACACCACTGCCGACAGTACTCTTGGGGATATTGTATTCCGGATTCCCATCAAACCAATTACCGAAATTCTTCACAAGTACATTTGTGCTGCTTCCAGCAACTTCAGTGGAAGACCAATAAGCATTTCCGTATCGCGGTGCATCACTAAATTGCCCCATGGTGGAGAGCTCTCCACCATTCGACATGAACTTGTAGTACATCATTTGTAATTCATTCATTGAAGGTAAGTACCAATCCGATGTTCCATTTGCGGAAACATATGAATCAGCCAAGTAACCAGCACCAGCAGAACAAGCGGTATGACCACCCCCGTTCTGCACCATCGCGCGAGTGTTGGCGCCTCCAAAACCGATTCCTTCACCTGTGGCCCCAACCGAGTGGGTGGTATCAGAACACCAGGCGACATCACCTCCGCCGATATCGCTTAGAGCCATCTCGAGAACATTGCAGTAATTCCTGGTTGTATCGCAGGTAAATCCGGCAGATGAAATGTAGAAAATAATCCCTCCGCCAGGGCCTTTGTCGCCCACACTGTAAACACCAGCAGCGTTCGTTGTCATGGAACCTGAAGCCGAGGAAGCCGGTGAAGTTCCAATTCCATTCGTCGCGGTCACCGTAAATGTGTATGAAGTCGCCGGCGAAAGTCCATAAACCCGAACCGTTCCCGCGGCCCATCCATTTCCCGTGAATCCACCAGGGCTTGATGTGACGGTGTAGTGATCGATCGCCGATCCACCGGTGCTACTTGGCGCAACAATCGTTACATTGGCAAAAGTCGATCCGCCAGCACTCGCCGCGCTCACACTGGGCGCGCTCGGCGCGGAGTTATTTGTAGTGATCGTCGTGGAAGCCGTAGAGGAAATCGACGTTCCGACGCTATTTATTGCCGCTACGGTAAACGTGTAGGCGGTCCCAGGCAAAAGACCCGTCACCGTGATGGTGCCGCTTCCTGCTTGATTCAATGTGCCCGTCAGGCCACCGGGGGAAGAAGTTGCTACATAGGACGCGATCGTCGCCCCACCATTTGACGTAGGCGCAGTGAATGCAACGGTGGCGGATGTACTTCCTGTCGCCGTAGCGACTCCGATTGTAGGAGCACCGGCCACAGCGGCGGGAGCGCCAAACGCACGAATGGGCCTTGCGAAATATCCACGATTCTTTGGGTCATTGTAAAACACATTCCAACCACTATTGGAGAGCATGCTCCACGTATTCGCTGAATCCGATTGCGTTGAAGACCAAGTATTTGAATCCGGAGTTCCCTTAGTGGAGTCCCATGCCCCGCCAGTGCAATCCGTGGCCGTCGTTGATGAAGTATCCAACCCACGACCGTATCGACACATTTGCACTAATTCATAGCGAGAAGGCAAATACCAATCAGTTAATCCACCACCCGCGTAAGCGCGAACCGCACCCGCTGCAAATCTATTTGTAGAAGCGTTGTACGTACCATTTTGATTGATGATCGAGAGCGTATTTTGAAAACCTGTTCCTATATCTGCCGCCGTCGCACTGTTGCCAAGATACGCTGGAACAGATTGGAATGTAACGGAGCCCAGCGACCAAGGAATTTCAGGATCAGTTGATCCTCCCTCCCAGGTTTTGGGAGCAAATTCCAAGAAGTTGCAGTTACTTGAGAGCGTCGGCCCGCACGCAAAGACAGCCGCAGATCTATAGAAAACCACTCCACCGCCAGGGCCGGTGTTTCCTACTTGATAATCAACCGTCGCAGAATTCGAAGCGCCCGAAGCAAGCGATGTACCGAGGGAGTTCGATGCCGTAACGGTAAACGTATACGTGGCTCCCCGCGTTAATCCTGAAACAGAAATTGTCCCGCTTCCAGATTGTGAAACGCTCCCTGTTATTCCACCAGGATTTGATGTTGCGGTGTAGGAAGTAATCGACGCCCCACCGTTAAACGTAGGCGCCGTAAAAGGAACACTCGCAGTTGTCGAGTTAGTGACAGTAACCGTTCCAATCGCAGGGGCACCTGGAACCGTGGTGGCAGTTGCGTAGCGAATGACGAGAATTCCAGTACCACCATTTGCGCCGGCACCTGCGGGAGCTGAAAGGCTAGAGTCGTAATTTGCGCCATCTCCACCATCACCCGTATTTGCAGCGGCATTTGCACGAACGTTTGGCGAAGTAACCGTGCCGCCGTCGCCACCTGTCGAGTACATGACTGGCGATCCCGTACGAAGCGCAGAAGTTCGACCGGCGCCCCCACCGCCAGGTGAGCCGGAGTTGGCCATATCTCCCGTTCCTCCAGCACCACCACCACCTCCGCCGGAGAAGGTATTTGCCTGGAGTTGGGCTCCACCACCAAATCCATAACCTGGAGTACTTACGTCCACGTTTCCTTGAATTGAAGAACCAGCGGCCCCATTTTCAGACGAACCGCCACCTGAACCACCATCTCGTCCATTACTGAAGACTCTTGGAGAGGCATCGATTCGTTCGTAACCACCACCTCCACCGCCAGCGAGCACAGTTAAGGAACCAAAACTTGTCTTCTCTCCAGTGACGCCGCGAGATTCTCCACTCGTAACAGCACCGCCGCCGGCACCACCACCACCGACCATCAATTCATATGTACTTCCCGGGGTGACTGACATCCCAAATTTCTCAGCCATGCCACCCGCGCCGCCACCGCCGCCGAAAGCTCCGCCGCCACCTCCGCCGCCACCACCTACAAGTAAAAGGTCAATTGATGTAACGCCATTGGGAACGGTCCAGTTACATGTAACCGCCGTAGTCAGACTCACGACGGTGTACGAGCTATAGCTTGTAGTAGCGGGCGTGCAATCGCTTCCCACCGCGTATGCCTTATTCACCAAATTTGACGGCAAAAATGGAATCAAAACAAGTACAAGAACGATAGAAATGAGGCGAGCAAAGGCATGTTGTTGGGGTTTCATAAAGTTTAGGGGCACGCGGGCAGGCATGGGAGCGCACCGCCCTTCAGCCCCTGAAGAGAGGCGTATAAAACTTCTACGGCAATAGTGCAGTACGTAGGCCGGAATGTCCCCTTCCGAGCCTAGAAAGAAGGCGCGCATAGGGTAAACCCGGCATTGGGAGCGTCCGGGAGAGAGATCCCAGCTAGCCAAGCGCTCCGCGGGAGGCGACGACAGCCAAGACATCAAGGAGCGCCAGACTCATAATCGCTGGGAACCCAGCTCGTTTCGGAGCCAAAATGAGCGCTGCGCAGGCAACGAGCGCAGCCGCAATCAAAGGTAAGCGAAACGCACCTATATATAGGGAGAGAAGTAAGGCAACCGCCCCAAGGGCACTTCCGGCCACTCGAATGCTCTGCAAACTTCCCAATCGCTGCGGCAAACCAAGAATGCCAATCTCATGGTCCTGTTCCATATCTTTCAAGACATTTGCAAAATGTGCCGCGACGCCAAGCAGCGCTCCAGAAATTACTACCCACCACGGTGGCGTGCGCTCCGCTCCGATAAAGACAGAACTGACAAGTGCCGCAAACGCAATAGCGTAAGGAAGTGGCGAAGTAATGCGACTCTTGAAATAGAAGTTATAGGCCACTCCACACCCCACACCAAGAAGATGCGTGAGACCTCCCCACAGACCGAGTGGTCCAAGAATGGAAAGAAGTATGCAGAACGGAAGTGCACACGCGATGGCTCGTTTCAGTTCTATCTCTTTGATAGAACCATTCACCAAAGGTTTTGTCGTGCGCTGCTGCGCTCGATCACTTTCGACGTCAACGAGGTCATTGCTCCATCCAATGGAGAGCTGCCCGCAAAATACCGCGGCGGCTACGACGAGGGCTTGGAAGGAATTGAAAAGCAAGATACTCAATAAGAATCCAACCGCTGTAACTACCAAGGTCGGCGCAAGGTGTGCACTCTTGAGGAATCTCATCGTGCAGGAAGCATGCCACAAGCAATGAAATCATGTAGAACCTAGGGAAGTGCAGCCCTCTACTGTTCTAAAGAAGGTTGCCCGGAAAATCACCGGCGCGTAGAAGAGCACCAGGCAGTGGCTTACTGAGTTTTCCTTCGAGCCATTCAGTTGCCTCAATCACCGGTTGCAAGGTCATTCCAGTGGACACACCCATGCGGTTGAAGAGATAGATGAGATCTTCGGTAGCGACGTTTCCGGTGGCCTTCGGTGCGAAAGGGCATCCACCCATTCCGCCGATGCTGGCATCGAGTGTAGAAACGCCTGCCTCCAGAGCTGCAACTGCGTTTGCCACTGCCGTGTGGCGCGTGTCGTGCAAATGCAATCGTAATGGCATGGACGCACCTGCAATTTTGCGTGCAATAGCAATACGTTCTTTGATTTCAGAAGGCACCGCGACACCGATGGTGTCAGCGAGTGTTAATTCATCAGGGCCAGCATCAACAAGACGGGAAATGACGTCGGTTATCCGTTCGATCGAGACCTCCCCTTCGAACGGACAACCGAACGTCGCCCCAATAGTGACGGTCGTAAATAGCCCTGCGCTCTTTGCTTCCTTCACCAAACCTGTTGCAATCGCGATGGACTCCATCGTTGTCATGCCTTGGTTGCGGTCGCAGAACGTATCGCTCGCGACCACGATGATATTCACCTGATCTACCTTGGATTCAAGCGCGCGTTCCAAGCCCTTGTTGTTTATAACAAGCCCGGAGTAGAGCACGCCTTTGTTGCGCGGCACTGCAGCCATCACTTCGGCAGCATCTGCCATCTGAGGAACGCGCTTTGGGTTTACGAAGCTGGTTGCCTCAATACGTCGTGCGCCTGCGCTGATCGCACGTTCGATGAGTTCGATCTTGTCACTCGTCGAAACATGGACGGCTTCATTCTGCAAACCATCGCGAGGAGAAACCTCAAGGATTTCTATACTGGACATGAACTCTCCTCACACGATCAGTTGATTCACCTAGTGATGAATCTACAGGGCAGCGAAATTACACACTGACAGGCAGCGTCGGGGCAGGAAGCCCAGTCTCGGCCTCGCAGTTAGCGAGAATGGTGGCCAATGGAGGTCCCATGTTGAAGGTAGGAATAGGTGTGACCCGCTCCTTGCCCAACTTGGCACGCAACTTCTCCGTTTCCGCGGCGTTGATGACACCATCCTCATCACAGACCACGCCATAACGGAGCGCACCATCTGCGCTAACCAAACCTCGGCGCACTTCAAGTGCGATGAGTTGCGCATCACGGATGAGTGGATCTCCCCAACCGCCACCACCCCAGGTAACGAAGTGCAGAACATCGCCTGGCTTCACCGGCACATCATGAATCTTGCTTGCAAGAACTTCTCGAGTGCCATCGGCGCGATCGAGCCACTTGCGACCACGTGTGCCTGGCTCTCCGCCATTAACACCCCATGGATAAGTCATCCAACGATCATCGTGAATTGCGATTGTGCCGGGTTCGAGGAAGCGGTACTCGACCTCTACTCCGTTACCACCGCGATGCAGTCCTGAGCCGCCGCTGTCAGCGATCGTCTCGAGACGCTCGATCCGCAGTGGGTAGTAAGACTCAAGGTATTCGCACGGAATGTTGACGAATGAAGGCCAGAGAGAGTGCCCATCGGGACCATCACCAATCGGACGTCCTGGAATTCCACCAAAACCGATGGAGTAAAGCTGGAACCACTCGCCCTTACGTGCACCCGAGCTGTAATTACCGGAGTACATGAAGTGTGGTGAAGACGAGAAGCCTGCCGCATTGAGCAGATCAGGGTTTGTTTGTCCGAGGAGGCCACCGAAGAGATCGAAGATACGACCGACGCCGTGGTTACGGGCGTTAAGCGCAGCAGGATACTTCGGTTGCCAGAACGAATCTTTCGGAATAACAACATCTACAAGTGGATAGAAGCCGTCGTTCCAGAGAATCTGCGGATCCGCCACCGTGATCATGTAGATACCGAAGAACATTCTCACCAAGTTTTCGTTGATGAAATAGTTAATGGGACCTTCTGCCTGAGGGCTGCTTCCGGTGAAGTCGAGCAGAACCTTGTCGCCGGTACGAGTCAAACTCAACTTGAGTTCGTACGGACCATGTCCACGACCGTCATCATCGATGTAATCGGTGAAGGAGAGCGTCTCCCCCTCCTTGAATACCATCGCAAGGAGCACCTTCATGGCGCGGTAGTTGCGATCAAGGAGTTGGGTGAGTGCAGAATCGAAAGTGTCTACACCGAAGCGAGCGCACATTTCCTGCAAACGACGTCCGGCGGTGCGGCATGCAGCCACGAGACCGTTGAGATCTGCACGGTTCCAATCAGGCTTACGAACCTGATTAAGAATGATGCGGAGCGCATCCGAATCAAGGACGCCTTTCTTGTAAAGCTTGAATGGAGGGATGACAATGCCCTCTTCAAAAATGGTGCGCGCATCGGTGGGCATCGACGCTGGTGACTTGCCACCGACATCCGACATGTGACCAAACATGGAAGCCCAACCGATAAGACGACCTTCGAAGAAGACCGGCATCACGATGAGCCAGTCATTTGCGTGGCTAATTGCAGCGCCGCATGAATAAGGGTCCGAAGTCATCAAGACATCGCCCTCTTCAATTGGACCATCGAAGTTGTCCAAGAAATCTGGAACCGAGAGACCGAACTGGCCGACGACCATCTTGCCTTCACGGTTTGCGATCAGCGGGAACTCGTCGTGTTGTTCGCGAATTCCTGGAGAAAGAGCGGTACGAAAGAGCACTTCATCCATCTCAAAGCGAGCGTTACGGAGCGCATTCTCGACCAGGTCAAGTGTGACAACGTCAACATCAACGTTCTTCAGTGGTTGCTTTGCAGTTTCAATGATGTGTGCCATGGATTAGCCCTTCACATTCTTGCTAGAACCAACAGGTTGGATGAGCAAACTTCCACTGCGGTGAACAGTGGCCGCATGCCCCGGCAGAACAAGAGTGGTGGAGTCCATTTCCGTAATGACGGCAGGACCCTCCACGATGTTATTCGTCTTCAGCTTGGTGCGGTCATAAATCTTTGCCTGAACAGCACCGCCCGACACCCACACTTCGCCAGTATCACGGAGCGCATCTGACGGATCGGTGCTGCCTTCGGCAATCGCGGCGGCGGCGATTTGTGGGCGAGGACCACTTACCGTCGCGCGCACCGTTACGAGTTCATGCTCAGTCTCAAGGAGGAATGAGAAGAGACGCTCGTGTTCCACGTCGAAGGCTTTGCGCAGCGCGGTGAGGCCGCCACCCTTACCGTCAAACGTGTTGATATCGATTACTACTGGAATCTCGAAACCCTGTCCGTGATATCGAAGATCCGCAGAGTAGACGATCGTTTGTTCTGCTTCACTAAATCCACCTGCCGTAATCGGAATACGAGCACTCGCCGCTAATTCGAGAAGCATGTCGCGAAGAGAATCATCGCTGAGCTCGCTGAATTGCCGGATAAGTGTGCGAACCGATTCGTTGCGCAGGTTTGTGGTGGCATCGCCGTATGCACAGAGAACGCCCGGTGATGGTGGAATGATGACCGGCCAGGCACCGGTGAGTACACCCAGAGCATTTGCGTGAAGCGGGCCAGCCCCACCGAAGGCAACGAGTGCAAAGTCGCGTGGATCGAATCCTTGTTGCACCGAGACTAGGCGCAGCGCTCCAAGCATGTTCTCGTTGACGATATCGATAATGCCGGCAGCTGCGGCTTCCACTGATGGAAGACCAGTACCTTCGGCGATCCTGCTTACTGCGGTACGAGCAGCAGCACGATCCAACTTAATTTCGCCACCCGCAAGTTCAGTAGGCAAGTAACCGAGCACCACGTTGGCATCGGTCACCGTGGGCTCCTGGCCACCGGCACCATATGCAGCTGGTCCAGGAACTGCGCCTGCACTCTGAGGACCTACGCGAAGTGCTTGAGTGAGTTGTGGAACGTGTGCGATCGAACCGCCACCCGCTCCGACTGTGCGCACGTCGATTGAGGTAGCACGCACCTTGAGATCACCCACTGTTGTTTCGCGACCAACGCGAGCAGTCAGCGCCTGCACCAGCGCGACGTCGGTAGAAGTTCCACCCATGTCGATGGTGAGGAAATCGGGATATCCCGTTTGCTCTGCTACCCAAACCGCACCCGCCACGCCACCGGCAGGACCGGAGAGGAGAAGTGCAACTGGGTTATCGGCCGCAGTACTTGCTGAAACAAGACCACCATCGCTGCGAAGGATAAAGAGCTCGCCTTGCACATCCGACTTATCGAGTTGGTTTTCAAGGTTTGCAACGTATTTCGCCACCTGAGGTTGCACATAAGCATTCGCAACCGTGGTGATCGTGCGCTCGTACTCACGCAATTCAGGGAGCACTGAAGATGAGAGTGATATTGCCATTCCAGGCATGATTTCCTTCGCAATTTCTGCGATTCGAAGTTCGTGCTTGGCGTTGGTGTAAGAGTTGATGAGGCTGATACTGAGGGCCTCTACGCCTTGCTTCTTCAATTTCTCAAGTTGCTTGCGGACATCTGCCTCGTCGAGCGCGGTGACGACAGAGCCATCTGCACCCATACGTTCGATAACTTCGACAGTGTCTTCAAGTGCGGCCAATGGTTCGGGCTTTGGCCAAATAATCCAGCCAGCAAGACCGCCCGGCACGAATGACCGTGCGATCTGGAGTACTTGACGAAAACCTGAAGTTGTAACCAAACCAACTCGGGCACCCTTGCCTTCGAGAATTGCGTTTGTGGCAACAGTGGTGCCGTGCAGCACTTCACCAATTTCGCTGAGTTTGATTCCGGCTTCTTTGCAGGCGCGTTCAATGCCGCGAAGAACTCCAATTGATTGATCCTGTGGGGTGGAGGAAGTTTTTGCGCGGAAAGTTTCTCCGGTCTCTTCATTCATGAGAAGGATGTCGGTGAACGTTCCGCCCACATCGACACCAATGCGATATGCCATTTACTCTCCTTAAATGATGCTAGCGGAACTTAGTGATGACATTTCGTCATCAGAAAGACCGAGCAGGGATTGGTAAATTTCCTTGTTGTGTTCGCCTAGCTTTGGACCGACGTGTCGTACCTGACCTGGTGTTTCCGATAAGCGAGGGAAGACGTTTTGCATTGCGAATTCCCCTAGTTCTTCATGTTGTACTTTCACAATTGCATTTCTAGAAAGGAAGTGCGGATCGTTCATCATGTCTTTTGCACGGAAAATTCTTCCGGCAGGAACGCCTGAAGTGTGCAGCAACTCTAGAAGAGGATCTGCATCGACGGTAGTAGTCCATTTGGCAATAATTCCGTCGAGTTCTTCCATGTTCGCTCCGCGAGCGCTGTGAGATGAGTACTTTTCATCGCTTGCTAAATCATTGCGGTTCATGGCTTCGCAGAGCCGACGAAAGACACCGTCAGCGTTGGCCGCGATGAGGATCATCTCCCCGTCTTGTGTGGGATACACATTGCTTGGCGAAACGTTTGGAAGCGTGGGTCCCGTGCGTTCGCGCTGGTAACCAGCGATCTGCCATTCCGGCACCAGCGACTCAGTGAGCGAGAGAACTGCTTCATAAATTGCTGAATCGACCACTTGACCGCGCCCGGTGCGCTCACGATTGTGCAGCGCTACCAACGTGCCTAGCGTGGCAAAGGTGGCTGCGAGTGAATCACCCAGCGAAACTCCAGCGCGAGCGGGGGCACGATCAGGATCGCCCGTGATGTAGCGGATGCCACCCATTGCCTCACCGATCGAGCCAAAGCCAGCGCGCGTCGAGTACGGGCCCGTCTGGCCAAAGCCAGTCACTCTCGTAATAACCAATCGGGGGTTGATCTTCCAAAGTTCCTCAGGTGAGAGACCCCAGCCCTCTAAAGTTCCGGGTCGGAAATTCTCAAGGAGCACATCGGCTTTAGCGACGAGCTTACGAATGAGATCTTGACCTTCTTTGAGGCGAAGATTCGCGGTGATGGATTTCTTGTTGCGTGCCACAACTGGCCACCAGAGCGATATTCCATAGGGTTTTTCGCGACCCCACTGCCGCATCGGATCGCCAACGCCAGGATCTTCTACCTTGATAACCTCAGCGCCAAAATCGCCAAGAAGCTGTCCACAAAAAGGGCCCGCGAGGAGCGAGCCAAGTTCAATAACGCGTAAATCATCCAGCGGGAGTCCTTGCGAAGTATCCATTCCACGCTCTTTCGTATATCGCTACCGAGCAGCATGCGAGGGAACCTCACATAGGTGGAGCGTAAAGAGCCGGATTCCAACCGTCAATAGGTCAGACCTTTTGCGTTTTTAGGTAGTGGATCACATTTGCCTCACTGAGCACCTCGCCGTACTTGGCTTGAATGTCGAAAAGATTCGACTCATGGGGCCCATCTTCTCGGTCTCCCACAGATTCTCGCGAGACGAGCGGAATAAATCCGTACTGAATGGCATCGACCACCGTTGCCCTAATGCAGCCACTCGTACTCACGCCTGCCACGATCACCGTATCGATACCACTTGCGTTGAGCGTTGAGGCCAAGGTGGTTCCGAAGAATGCACTCGCGTACTGCTTCACAATCACTACTTCTCCCGGTTGCGGAGCAACCGCCGCGACAAAATCACCCAGGGCCGTTTTCCCCACGAAATGTTTGAGTGCGCCGACTTTCTTGAAGAAGACACCACCGTCTAAACCCTTGTCAGCAAAGGAAACTTGAGTATGAACGATCAAAATTCCTGCCTCACGCGCCGCCGCCAAAAGCCGAGCTCCAGAACGCAAACATTCGTCAACACCCATGTACAACTGAGCTCCTGGCTCGAAGTAGGCATTGACAAAATCAATCATCAAGAGCGCCGGGCGTGTGCCGGGGGTGAGATGCTCACCAAAACCTGCCTCGCTCTGCGAAAGGACCGCGGCGTCGCGTGATGATGGTGAAGTCATGCGGCTAGGTTAGCGCCCAGGCGATCCTTCAGACATCCCTCACCGCACCAAAATCTTGTGTCCCTCATCTGGCGGGCGGCGTTCCCTGAGGGCGTGTCGCCACGCCTCGCCGCACCCCTTTTGACCTGCGATCTTGCTCACATGGCCAAACCCGCCAAAAATACATTGGACATTTCTCTTGACGCGTCCCACCTACTGGTCAATCATCATCTCAAGCAACTGAACAGGAAGGTGTTTATGAGACCGCACGTCGAACTCGTAGCAAACGAAGATTTAATGTGGCACGTTGCCGAATTGCCGAAGTCTGAAGGCAAAGTTAAGCAGCGCAATCTTTCTTACGATGAAGAGAATGGCGCAGCATCAACCCTGATTCACTTCGAAACCGCCTGGTCACGTCCGGCGGGCTACCACGAGGCAGATACCGAGTGGTACATCCTTAAGGGTCAGGTCAAGATGGGCAAAGAGCTCTTCGGGCCACACACCTACTTCCGCGCCCCAGCAGGTCTCCAGATCGCTGAACTCGAAGTGGCCGAGGGCACTGAAGTGCTCCTCTTCCGCGAATACGGCGATTTTGGCTTCTCAGTCTCCGACAAAGATTGGTCCAAAGAGGTCGCTGTAGGCGGCAACACCGTCCAAACAGTCAAAGGTGAACTGACCAAGGCCAGCGTCAAGGGCACTCAGTGGCTACCAAACATCTACGAAGGCGATAGCCAACGCTTCCTCCACGTGAAGCCGCTCTTCCACGATCCCTCTCCCGCCGATGACCACACGAAGGGATTCATCAGCCTCTTGGCTTACGCGCCGCCTTCATGGCAAGACCACAAGGTGGCTCACCACCCAGTCTTTGAAGAGGCGTATTGCATATCCGGAGCGATGACTTACAACTTCGGAAGGATCGATCCGGGAACTTACTTCTTCCGTCCAGCTCTCGTGAAGCACGGCATGTTCCACTCACACGAACCTACGGGAGCTCTCTGGTTCTTCCGTCTCGATGGCGATCTCATTAACTACGTAACCGAATACCCTGAGGTCGAAGTCCACGGAAAGCCCATCAATTACGATCCCAACGATCCCGCTCAACGCCCAGTGCTCGCTGGTCTTCCAGTGCGCTCACGCTCTACTGGCGCCTGGGATGGGCAAGGCCGCTAAATGGGAACTTACGTATCCGACTCCAGCAAAGAAGGAAAACTTCTTGCTGAATTAAAGGATCTCTTCGATGGCATCATCAAAAAAGATGTCAAGCGAGTGCTCACTCACTACTTGCCAAAAGATAACTTGCTGATCTTTCTCGAAGGACCAGAGAGCACCGCTTTTGGTTGGGACGAAGAGTTTCTTTTCGGAGCATGGAGTGAACTTCTCAAGGCAGTGACTTTCTCCGGATTTGAACTCAACGCGCATATGCAGGTTCGATGCGACGGTTCAACCGGATGGGTTGCCAGCGAAATCACCACCATCTACGGAAAAATCGACCAAACGGCTGCTGAGCATCACAAAGTTGTCAGCCGTGGCTCTTGGATGTTTGAAGAGGTCGACGGTCGTTGGCTCATAGCAGCCGAGCATGTTTCATTCGCAATTCCCAACCCCTACCCACTGGACTAGGAGAAAACCATGTCTGAAAAATTCAATACTTGGTGCATGGAGTGCGAAGAACGCACAGATTTTACCGGCGAAGTTATCGAAGTATCTGACGGGACAACGGGCGCCCAGGGCCCCTGCCCCAAGTGCGGAACCCTGATCACACAAATGATCAGCTTCGCACGCAAGTCGTAAGAGGGCCTTCCAGGGTCTGCTCCACCTGAGCTCGCCAGGGTTCAGTCTTACTCGCACAATAAAAGGAGATAATCAGTGAAGAAAATTGCCATCATCAGCGCCGGGCTTGTATTAGCCCTCGCTGCATGTTCCTCGAGTTCGTCAAGCTCGGAGAGCGCCGCTACGGCAGCTGCCAAGTGCGAAAACCCCGTAACGATTGGCATCAACGAGCCATTCTCGGGTCCATTCGGTTTCTATGGTCAATTCGTAGCTAACTCAGTTCAACTCGAAGCGGATGCAATCAACGCTGCGGGCGGACTCCTTGGATGCCAGATCAAGGTATCGACTCGCGATAACGGACTCGATCCTGCAAAGGTCGTAGGAAACACCACCGAACTCATTGGTGACGCTAGCGTCAACATGGTCATGGGACCTTCCTTCACTGCTTTCTACGATGCAGTAAGCGCTCAGTACGAAGAGGCTAAGAAGCTCAACTGCCAAATCGCAGTTAACGGAACCGACTCCCTCAAGGACAAGGCATACGCTTTCCGCATCAACGCTTCTTCGAAGCTCACGTCAGAGGCGCTCGTAAAGTACCTCGCTTCAGCAGGCATCAAGACTCTTGGTGCGATTTACCAAAATAATGGTGAGTCACTTACCTTCGACAAGGAACTTGCAGCAGCTGGCGCAGCCAACGGCATCAAGTGGGTCGGTTCACAATACGTAGATCCAACCGCAACTTCACACGCTGCTCAGATCGCTAAGTTGAAGAGTGCAGATGCAATCTTCATCGATCCACAATCTGGCGTTGCCGCACTCACCGCTGATGCTGCAAAGAAGGCCGGCTACAAGGGTCTTCTCGTCGGCAACAACGGTCTCCAAGGATTCACCTATGTTGAAGGTGCAGGCGATGCCGCAAACGGCTCTGTCTTCGCTTCTAACAACCTTGGTTCATACACTGCAATCCCTACCGATCAACAACCAAAGAAGTACGCAGAGCACACCGCTGGCATCGTCGCCAAGTTTGGCGTCACCACTGGACCAAAGTCCGGCGTAAAGATGATCAACGGTACTCAGCAAGCTGCTGACTGTGTTGTTGAATGGGCTGCAGCAGTAAACGCTGCCAAGTCATTCGATGCCACTGCAGTTGCAGAGGCTTGGAGAAACCTCACCCTTTCGCAAGATGAGGTCCCATCAGCAGTTGGTGGCGGCGTAAACTTCGCTGGCGGCAACGAGTCATGGAACAAGCCAGAGCAAATGTTCATCTACAAGTGGGTCCATAACACCGATGGCTCATGGGTAGTCGAGCAAATCCAAGGCCCAACAGCCTAATCAGTAATACCTTGTAAGAAACTACGAATGCCGTAAGGCGGAGGTGCGAAGCTCATGATTGTTGATGTCCTCGTGATGACAATATTCCTGAGCAGCACCTCCGCCTTAATGGCACTTAGCCTCACCATCGTTTACAACAGCACGCGAGTCATTAACTTCTCTCAAGGTGAAATCTTCATTCTTGGCTGTGGCATGGCATACCAAATTGGTGTTGTCATGAAGCTCAACATGTTCGTAGTGGCGGCAGTTGCGATTCCAGTAACAGCGCTCGCCGGTCTCCTACTTGAACGTCTCATCATGATTCCTGTACGCCGGTCAGGTTCTCCTGTCGCCTGGATCATCACTACGCTCTCCATCACTCTCATCTCACAATCTCTCTTCGCGCTCGCCTTTACCAGCGCCCAACTTCGACCCGATCCCCTCCTTGCTGGCGGGTTCAAGATCAATGGTCAAGAGTTGCCTTACCAAATTCTCATTCTGCTTGCGGTCACGCTCGTCATCTTTTTCGCTTATGAAATCTTTCTCAATAAAACAACGTTTGGTATCGGCGTACGTGCCGCGGCCACAGACCCAGAAACCACTTCAACCTTTGGCGTTCCGGTCAAACTTTTCGTTGCGGGATCATTCATGGCGGCTGGACTTATCGCTGGCATCGGCGGATGGCTCGGATCATCGGCGGCTTTTGTACTCCCTACCGACGGACTACGTTTCACTGTGGCCGGCTTTGTTGCCATGATCGTCGGCGGCCTTGGCTCCACGCGCGGCGCCCTCATCGGCGGGTTCGTTGTTGGAGCCATGGATGCCATCCTGCGAAACACCATCAACCCAGGAATCGGCGAACTCTTCATCGCGGCCATCTTGGTCATTATTTTGGTCTTCAGACCTCAAGGAATTATTGGAGCCGCTAGAACTCGAGGTGACGCATGAAAGCGCGGCGTGCGGTTATTGCACTTTCTCTTCTTGCGGTAACTCTCTTCTTGCTCTTCCCATTCTTTGGTGGAGGGATATCTACCAATACCGACTTCAACACCTCGGTTCTCTCACAAGCAGTCATCACTGCAGTCATTGTGATCTCACTCAATCTCGTCATGGGCGTGACCGGTCTCTTAACGCTCGTGCAGACCGGAATGCTTTCGGTGGGTGGATATGCGCTCGGATACGTCGCGCTACGCCATGAGGTAAATCCGCTCTACATCATCCCCATCTCAATGATTGCTGCTGCTTTCCTCTCCTGGATCCTTATTCTGATAAGTGGACGCGCGATGGATCTTTACTTCGGTCTCATCACGCTTGCATTCAGCCTTGCTCTCGTCACGATTGCACAACAATGGACACCAGTTACTGGCGGATTCATTGGTATGAACAACATTCCTACACCGCACGTGAATGGCGAGCGGATGCCGAAGGTCGCCGTTTATGCGATCTTCTTAGCGATTCTCATCGTGGTCTTTATCGTCCAACGGAACCTCATGCTCTCTCCTCGGGGTAGGGCTATGGAAGCGGTACGCATCTCTCCCGCTACCGCACAGAGTCTTTCGATTAGCCCTCGGAAGATCCGCACCTTCGCTTTCGTCTTTGGAGGTGCCATCGCCGGACTCGGCGGCGCCATGTATGCCATCAACTTGCGTTCAATAAGTCCAGCCGCTGGCGGCCTCTCCTCAAGCCTCGTGCTCTTCATTGCGCTCTTCCTCGGTGGTCTCGGAACAGTTATTGGGCCCCTCATTGGCGTCATGCTGCTCACCATCACTCAAGTGGCGATTCGCGGCCAGGGCCCGTATCAAGACCTGATTCTTGGACTCCTCCTCCTTCTTTCAATGTTCACCATCCCTCTTGGTGTGGTTGGCTCTTGGAATAAGTCAAGGTTCGCCATCCCCCGCAAGCTCCCCGAACTTGCCCACGAGATCCACGCAGACGGAATCCTCTTAGAGAAACAGAAGATCAACGAGAGCAATCGCGGAAATGTGGTTCTCGAATCTGACGCCGTTTCACGCAACTTCGGTGGCGTCAATGCCGTGAGCGACGTGAATTTCAAACTTACCGCCGGGCAAGTTCACGGAATCATTGGTCCAAACGGAGCTGGCAAGTCAACTCTTGTGAATTGTTTGACAGGTTTTGACACACCGAACTCGGGGAATGTCTTGCTCCGCGGAAAGAAGATGCCTGCCGATCCGATCGCCTTCGCGACAAGTGGTGTGGCTCGCGTATTTCAGATTCCACACGTTCTCGACAATCTCTCCGTCATCGACAATGTCTTAGTCGGAATTGATTCTCGTAAGCCAACTTCCTGGTTGGCTGCTCTGATTCGCCTTCCAAAGTTTAGGAAAGCCGAAGCTAAGAAGCGCAATGAAGCTCTTCGTCTGTTGAGCGAGGCTGGAATTGCCGATCTGGCCGCGAAGCCTGCAAGTATTTGTTCGCACGGCCAGAAGCGACTGCTAGAAATTGTTCGTGCAGTTGCTACACATCCCGACATCTTGATTCTCGATGAGCCCGCTACTGGCCTGACCGGCACAGAACTCACCATGCTCTCCACTCTGATCTCTAATCTGCGCGGTACGGGTGTCGCCGTGCTTCTCATCGAACATAATGTGGACTTCGTCTTCCAGCTCTCCGACCAAATAACCGTGCTCCACCTCGGGAAGGTACTCATTTCTGCAGCTCCGGCCGAAGTACGAGCTTCGAAAGCAGTACAAGATGCATACCTAGTGGGAGGTCGATAAGCCATGACGAAAGAAGCTGCTCTGGTAGTCGACTCTGTTGATGTATTTCACGGTTACGCTCAAGCGATTCACTCGCTCTCCCTGACGGTGGAGAAAGGCGTTTTCGCTACGTTGCTAGGTCCAAACGGTGCCGGCAAATCCACCCTTCTTCGTTCCATCATGGGAATTCTGCCCGCCAAGTCGGGCCATATTTCTTTTGAGGGTAAAGAAATCACCAAACGCTCCCCCAATCAGATCGCGGCCGGCGGCATTGCACTCGTACCAGAAGGTCGAAAGATCTTCCAGGATCAGACTGTCCAAGAGAATCTGCTACTTGGCGGGTATCTCATTCGCCGAGATGCCACGTTGCTCGCCGAAACCCTGGATCTTGTATATACGCTCTTTCCGATTCTGGCAGATCGCCGCCAACAGAACGGGGGCACCCTCTCAGGAGGCGAAGCCCAAATGCTGGCAGTGGCACGTGCACTTATGGTGCGCCCACGCATGCTCCTGCTCGACGAGCCTTCCCTAGGGTTAGCCCCGCAAATTGTGATGGAAATTATGGAGCACCTCAAGAGACTCAATGAAACTCAGGGTCTCTCCATCCTCCTGGTCGAGCAGACCGCTCAATTAGCATTACAATATTCCTCTCACGCGTTCCTCGTTTCTAACGGCCGAATGATCGTCGATGGCAAATCAGACGAGATGAAGACCCACCCTGAGGTAACTCGCGTCTACTTTGGAGGCTGAGATGAGCAAATTAGCAATTGCTAAAATCCAGCCTGCCTACGCGCAAATAGCTTCACAATTGCGTGAAATGGTGATCAGCGGCCGCCTTGGGCCAGGCGATCAACTCCCCTCCGAGAATGATCTGGCCGCCGAATTTGGCGTAAGCCGAGGAACGGTACGCGAGGCCATTCGCTCACTCGCGGCCGAGAACCTGGTGCACACCACTCGCGGCGTTACCGGCGGCACCTTCATCGCTTTCGTGAACCCAGAGGCTGTCAGCGCCTCACTCCGTACCAGCCTTGGGCTTCTCAGCCAATCATCAGGTGTGACCGTTGAAGAGTTGCTCGAAGCTCGCGAAAGCTTCGAAGCCGCTGCTGCTAGGTACGCCGCTGCGCGTCGCACAGATGAGCAATTGAAAACCTTAGAGAGTTTGCTTCCTAGCCCGGATGACAGCATCACTGCGCGATTCGAGAAGAATCAGGCATTTCATAAGTTGCTCTTAGACGCCTCTGGGAACCGAGTGCTCGAATTAATCGCACGCCCCATTTACGATCTACTCTCCACTCATCTTGCCCACGAGAATATTCCGATGTCAGATATGCAAGCGGCCGAATGCCACCACAAAGCCATCTACGACTCAGTTGCCGCCGGAGATGTGGAAACTGCCGGACGTGCCATGTCTGAGCACATCGCACGTCTCATTGTGATCTACGAATCTAAAGCGGGAAAGTAAGAGCTCCTAGTAGGTAGATCCGGGCTTCCAGAGCCCAACAAAGGCCGCACAAGCCACCGTAATCCAGATTGCGTATGCCCACGGACGGCACTTAATCAAACCATCGTGCACGCGTTTCTCAACGTCTTCCGATGAACCGACAGTCAAAAGTTCCACAAAAGCGGCATTGAACGGCGCCAATGACATTTCCATACCTACAGCGCTAGCAATTGCGCCCGCATAGAGCAGCACTTTAATCCCGAGCCACTTGGGATTTGATTCAGCACCGAATGGCGTATCCGCGAAGAGAACGTACAAGCCGATCAGCGCCAGGATGGCAACCACAACCACCTTGCCGTACTTGTCACCCTTCTCGACGAAGTGCCCGAAACGTTCACCACCGCGTACCGGCCCGCCACTGCGAATGAAAAGAAAAATGGTGGCCGCTGCCCAGATTGCAGATGCAATGAGCACCAAAGCAAGTGGCCAGCCACGGAATGGTTCACCCAAAGGGTTCATGGAAATGAGCGCAACGCCACTTGCCAAGAAGAGCGACATACTGATCCGCGGAAAGAAATCAACTGCGCGCAAAATCTTGGCAGCAACAAGCCTGGTTTCGAGCGAAAGATTACGATCCAAAATATAGAAATGGGCTATATAAACGCCCATATCTGCACCTACCCAAAAAACAAAGAGGGTGATGTGGAACCAGAGCAAAGAAGATTGCAACAGCGAGTAGTGCACGAAATCGCTATGTGCCATCGCTACTTACCGCCCTTTATTTTTGTGATAAACGGTAAAACAACTTCATGAATGGCGGTAGGGATTTCGCTGACCATTTCCGAACTTCCTCCGGAAATCGTGGCGTACTCACTCCCCTTGATGATCGCGTGCACGTGGCGACCCATGTCGGCTTGATCGGGTACCTCGTGAGCGCCCGTGAGAATGAGCGTAGGCGCCTTTACCTTTGCCGCATTGGCAGCAGTGTCATAACTAAAGACCGCGTCATACGCCCACCAATAGTTTGGTCCCGCTTGTAGATAGCCGACCAATTCAGAGAGGTAGTGCTGAGCGTCGGAACTTCCGGTCACCATATTAAGACGCGGCAAGACTGCCTCCGTGACAAATTCACCGGTGTTATCTGGCTGCCAACGGTGCACCAAGTTCTTCCACCAGTGGAGTTGCAAGGCGGTGGGCGGAGCAAAGGGACCCATGAGTACTAATCCCTGCACACGCTCCGGCGCCTGACAGGCAATTTCGATCGCAATCGATGCACCTGTGTGATGTCCCATGAAGAGCGCCTCTTTAATTCCCAGTGCGGTGAGCGCCTCCAAGAGCGTCGCCGCGTAGCCCGCCATAGGAATAGGGCCAGTGGGCGCATCCGAATTGCCGAAGCCAGGCGAATCAAGCGCGATGAGTTGGTAGCCCGATGGAAAAGACTTCATAAACCGTTCCCACATGGCAGAGCTCGAGGGAGTCTGATGCAGAAGCACAATAGGGCGCCCCTGGCCCACAGTTCGGTAATGAATCTGGCCCTTGGAGGTATCTACATAGCCACGGCGTGATTGGGACTCCACGTAACTACTTAACAGCACGGCTAACTTTTCCATGACCTTCTCCTTCTAGTGAGCAGACTCAAGTGGGTTCGGAATCAAACCTTCGTGATGATGGATCACTTGCCATGCGCCATTGATCTGCTTCAACACATCAGTGATGCGTACTGAACCGACCATTGCCCCCGGCTCTTGATATTCGAAATCAAGGTAGTAACAGGCCAATGCCAAATCGCCCCAAACATCAAGTCGAACGAACCGCGAACCCCAAGTGAGCGCGCCGCGAGCTTTTGACTGAGCCTTATCCTTCTCGTGGAATTCACGTCGCGCTTCGGTGCCGATCACGAACTCGGGAGTAAATACATCCCAGACACTGCAATCATGTGCGAGTAGTTTTTCCATGCCCTCAATATCGCCAGCTTGGAAACTCTCGAAGATGAGGTTAATGACACGCTTGATCTCAACTTGCTCCGGACTCAATTCAGGCATCAAAACTCCTTTATTCGTTGAGATGTGCGCTTAGTTTTCGGTGGTCAGCAAGTTCGGGGCTGGTGCCTCATGTTGGCTATCGGCGCGATTCTGTTCAGGTGTCCGGAACGGATCCTCGATGTAATGGTTGTCGAGCGCACCGTCAGTAGAGAGTAAACCGAGCATCCCGGTATGGCTATAGAACGGTCCATGCGAAACGTACGGCGGGCGGTAGAAGTAGGAACCCGCTTCCATATTTCCGCTCGTACCCAGGCGAATATCGCCGCGGATAAGGAAGGCTTCCTCGACGCAACGGTGATACTCGATGAAGGGGTAGTGGTACTGCGGCACAATTCCCGAAAGGAAGGTGCTGGCGCCCGTTTCCATGTCTACTCGCAGTGGCTTAAGCAAGAGACCGCAGGGCGGCCCAGGGATGGGAGAGAAAATCCAATCCATCGTTGCTGTGTCGAGAGCATCCGGAAGTTTCTCGCCCGCGCCCACAGATGGATGCAACCGCGGTGAACCATCGGTCTTCATCCAGACCGTGCAACCTTCATCGGAGCGCCACTCCCCTTGCATAACGCCGCCAGGAAGAAGTTGGTAGGCGCCCGCGCCGAGAGTAACTCCACCGATCATTAGGTAGCCAGAGAGAACGTACAACTCTGCGGTTTGCTCGAATGTGCCCGCCCAGCGTCGATAAGTGGGAGGGAGATTGAGCACCATAGAAATCGCATCGGTTTCAGAGTCTTGGGAAAGTTTGCGTGCATGCGAGTCGTAACTCCAGCCCACTGACTCAAGATCAAAGATTGCTTGGTCGTTCGTATGAATAATCTCGATATGCCCTCTAGCCACGTTACTTCTTCCTTTCGAGTGGAGTAGTCGCTACTGGAAATCTGTTCTGAACGCTGTTATTTCGAGCTTTCTGCATGTACTCGTTCGAATACCTCGTTCATCGCGGGTATGGAGTCCACGATCTTCCCGAGGATGCGAATAGTGTCGGCCTTATCGCTACCCACTGGGGAGCTCAACTCAATCCAGTCATAGTTACGAGCATAAATAGGGAGCCGCTCAAGCACTTGCTCACGCGTTCCAGCCAAGCAGAAGGTGCGCACCATTTCATCACTCACCGCTGCGAGCATTCCTGCGTCGTCGTTCTTCTCGAGCGCCGCAAGTCCAGCGGCGCGCTCTTTATCGAAGCCATGCCAGGAGAGGATCTCCGGGAAATATGGAGTGCGGAAGTAGAAAGCCAGCCCCGACTTGGCCATATCGATTGCGCGTCGTTCATCTTCATCAATGGAGCAATAAACCATCGCAGCGCGTTCCACTGTGGAATCGTCGCGACCGGCCTTCTTAATTCCTTCGATGAGCGCGTCGTTCGACTTCTTCTCAAACCACTCTGGTGAGCAAATGGTGTTGATGAGAACTCCATCCGCGATTTCACCTGCAAGCGTGGTCATATGTGGACCGGTTGCCGCAATCAGAATGGGCAGACCAAATCCGGTGGGGGGTGAGAGGCGGAAATAATCGGTGAACTTGTAGTAGTTGCCGGCGTAACTCGTGACGCCACCGTAAGGCGCCTCATATGCGGCACGGATTGCGGCGATGTAATCGCGCATGCGCACAAGAGGCTTACTGAAATCGACGTCGTGCCAATCCTCGCTCCAGTTCTTTGGCATCGAGCCCAGCCCAAAGGTAAAACGACCCCCTGAGAGATCTTGCAGCGCAGAGATGCCCACCGCGGTGGTGACAGGCGTACGGGTCCAGGTGGCGATTCCAGCTACCAGCTGGGCACTTGTGGTTTGAGTGGCGAGAGCGCCAAGAACGCTAAAGACCTCTACGAATCCATCGCCAATTCCGAGCATTCTGGCACCGGCTTTATCGGCGGCTCTGGCAATGTCCAGCATTTCGGTCAACGGCAGCCCAGGCTGCCCCAAAGCCATGCCCACTCCAGGCTTAACTGAACTGCGACCCATAGCCACTCTCCTCACGCTCCAGCGGTATCGAAATTGAGAGTACCGGAGCCCTCGGCTTAAGGTAAGACATTTAGCCGAGATTCTCAGATTGGCTATCCCTGGGGGTGGAAGAAGACGTAGGAGGAAGGCTTACCGCAGAGGGAGAGCGGGACGCTGAAGTTCATTGTGCGCACCTCGCCGACGGGCCAAGGTGTGCGCCAGATGCTGCCTGAACTGTTGAGAGGCTGATATGAATCTGCCACACCTCCGACCGTGACGACAAGCGTGTTGGCGTTGATATCCGTGACGGGTCCAGGGTTCACCCAGTTAGCGGTGAGTGGGATGTAAAGGTACTTCAGGTCCAAAGTCGCCAGCTCCCCAGGTTTCAATTTAGAAATCTGAGTCTCATCGAACTTCCCCCAACTTGTTGAAGTCAAAGTCATAGTGAAGGGAGGCTTCTCTGGGTAAGGAGAGTACGTTGAAACAGAGAGCGGCATCGCACCCAAGAAATTTGGGGTGCATGTGGCAATCGCTTGGTCCACCTTCAATCGCGCTGCCGCATCTAACTCGGACGTCGACTTTCGAGTGAGGGTGAACGTGTATTTCGCCGTTGTAATTTCCTTGTCGGGGGCCGTGGGCACAAACATTTCAAGTGTGTGAGAGCCTGAACTGAGCGAACTTGTGTTGAGCGTTCCCGAAAAATCATTTGAATTGTTGTAAAGGACATTGCAAGGAAAGGTCTTCTCGTTTCCATCTATTCGGAAACAGAGAGACCCAAACGACTTAGCGTTTGGATTAACGAAATCAGTGCCACCAGTCATAGCGGAGACCCCGAGTGCTTTTCCTGAGTATGTGATCTGGTTTTCGTCATTAGAGAACTTTGCGGTAAAGCGGGGAGTCATAAAGTGT
>CAIPAI010000062.1 GCA_903863015.1 uncultured Actinomycetes bacterium | reverse complement strand
GAAAGTATGCAAATTCCCATCTCGAAATTTGGCGCGCATGGTGGGGCAAGTCAGAACGATTTGCTCTGCCAGATGCAGTCAACGTTGCTCAATCGTCCACTCTTTCGCCGCCACGATCTCGAAGCTACTGCCCTCGGTGCTGCAGAGTTAGCAGCGCGGGGGTTGGGTTGGCCGGATCGCGATGGCTCGGCAACTGAAGTTGCACTTGTGGGGCCGGTAGATATCTCTTCGCGTGAATCCTGGAGGCAGGCACTGGCCACTGTCGAAGAGTTTGCCGAAGGCGTACGCTGAACGTATGAATGATCCTCGATCGGCATGGAGTGCTCAAGGTACTAATGGGAAGGCAGTGCTCTTTGTGCACGGCTTTACTGGTTCGCCCGTCTCGCTCACGCCTTGGGCGCAACATTTTGCAGATGCCGGATATTCAGTTGAGGTACCACTTCTTCCGGGCCATGGAACCTCGCCTGAGGCAATGAATAAGACTCGGTGGCAGCAGTGGTATCTCGAGGCCGAGCGAGCTTACGAGTCATTAGCGTCATCGCACGAGGGTGTTGCCATTTGTGCGCTCTCGATGGGCGGTGCCTTGGCCCTTCGGCTGGGTGCGTTAAAGAAACCGCGCTCTCTGGTTTTGGTCAATCCCCTCGTCCATATCAAGGGAGTGAATCGTTTCCTCATTCCTATCGTCTCAAAGGTGTTATCGACGCAACCCGCAGTGGGCGGCGATATAAAGAAAGAAGGCGTCAACGAATACGCTTACGCCAAGACACCACTTAAGGCTGCGAATTCACTACTTCACTTGCTTTCGGATGTGCAAGGTCGAATCGCGGCGGTGAAAGAGCCACTGATGTTGATCCACTCGAAGGAAGATCACGTCGTCCCAAGTTCTAACGCGGAATGGATTCTTGGCAATGTTGGTTCGGGTGTGAAGGAAGAATTACTTCTGCTTGATAGTTATCACGTGGCGACAATCGATAATGATGCGCCCGAAATTTTCGCGAAGTCGAAAATCTTTATTGAACAGAACTGGTAAACGTCTCCAAGACTTTTCGGATGTAGTCAGCAAACTCAGCGCGCAACGGAGCTGTCTGTTGTGCTAGCTCCCGCTGAATGCGCGCGTACTCGGCTCTGCCTTCAGAAGTTTCCATCAAAATTGGCTCGTAACCAATGTCGACCAGGTCGTAAGGGCTGGCACGCATATCAATCTCACGAAGTGCGCGAGCATTTTGGAAGTAGGCGAGCACCATGGAACTTGGAATGATGGGAGCAAGTTTGTATGCCCACTTATATAGATCCATATTTGCGTGGATGCATCCAGGCTGCTCGTTCTTAGGTTGATCTTCACGAATGGGATGGATGGCGTTAAGTGGAATTGCCGGCGCGGTAAAAAATCGAAAGGCGTCGTAGTGAGTACAGCGCACACCAATTTCTTCTACTAGCGCATTTGTGGCAGTACTGCCGATGCGCAATGGAAACTTGGAGTGCCGAATTTCTTCATTGCTCAGCTGATAGACCATGGCCCACTCGTGCATTCCAAAGCATCCGAAATTCGCAGTTCTAGCGGCGGTGGCATCGAGCAGCCCCAGGACGAATTCGAGAGTTGCGCGACGTTGGGCGATAAAGGCTTCACTTACTCCGACGCCCTCGCTGCGCGTTCCGTAGCCTCGGCGTTCGAGGTACTCGGGGGCATCGGCCAGGCTGGCCAGCGCCCCGGGGTGGTAGCGGCGGAGCTCTCGCGGGCGGTAGGAGTAGTAAGTCCACATGAAGGACTCCACGGGGTTTTCCATACGGGCTGGGTCGATCTCTGGTTCGACCTGGGCGCGATGAGCGGCGCGGGCAGCTTCCCACTCGAGGCGCGGGAGAAGGGCGATCGACACGTGCTGAGTCTAGGCGGGCGCTCCATGAGCTCGAGGGATGGGTAGGCTCGAGGGATGGGTAGGCTCAGAACATGCGTATCGCCCGATTCTCCCTCCTTGAAGAGCACGCCCAGGGTCGCAGTACCGATCCACGATTCGGCATTGTCGGCACCAACCCTGAAGGGCGCGAGACGCTCCTTGCTATCACTGGGGACCCGCTTTATGCAGGTGTACAGCCGACGGGGGAGACCATTCCACTCGAGCACGTGAAATTACTCGCGCCAGTTATCCCGAGGAGCAAAGTCGTCTGTGTGGGGCGCAACTATTTAGATCACATCAAAGAGATGGCAAATGATGTTCCGAAGGAGCCTCTGCTCTTCTTTAAGCCGAACACTGCAGTGATCGGTCCGCGCGAGGCAATCGTCTGGCCTCGTGGAAGTGAACAAGTGGAGCACGAAGGCGAGCTGGCCATCGTGATCGGGCGCCTGTGCAAAGAGGTGCCGCGTGAGCGCGCTAAAGAAGTGATATTCGGTTACACGATTGCAAATGATGTGACTGCCCGCGATTGGCAGAAGAGCGACGGTCAGTGGGCGCGTGCTAAAGGATTTGATACCTCGTGTCCAGTAGGTCCATGGATCGAAACCGAACTAGATACATCAGATCTTGAAATTACGGTCACGGTGGATGGAGCGCTGCGTCAAACGGGTCGTACCTCGCAAATGATTTTTAAGATCGATGAAATCATCGAGTACATCTCGCGCACCTTCACGCTCTTGCCAGGAGATATCATTCTTACTGGTACGCCCTCGGGTGTTGGCCTTCTTCCGCACGGTTCCGAAGTGAGCGTGACGATCGAAGGTCTCGGCACATTAACTAACAAGGTGGTTCGCAATGTCTAGGCCAGTACGCGTTCGTTTCGCTCCGTCTCCCACTGGAGATTTGCACGTTGGCAATATTCGAACAGCGCTCTACGACTGGGCGTATGCACGCCACACAGGCGGAAAGTTTGTTTTCCGAATTGAAGATACCGACCGCGAAAGAGTTACTGATGAATATATCAACGCGGCTATCGACACTCTTAAGTGGCTGGGTCTGCAATGGGATGAAGGCCCCGAAGTGGGCGGTCCTTCAGCGCCCTACTTGCAATCTCAACGCTTAGATATCTATGCCGATTGGGCTGCCAAGTTCTTGGCTGCTGGCGATGCGTACCACTGCTATTGCAACCCTGAAGAACTTGAAGCCTCGCGCGAGGCACAGAAGAAAGCCAATGTCGCGCCAGGTTACGACGGAAAGTGCCGCACTATCTCAAGTGAAGATCTAGCTCGTTATCAAGGTGAAGGCCGTAAGCCGGTAGTTCGCATGCGTATGCCTGATGGTTCAACAACTTTCTACGACGCAATTCGTGGCGACGTCACCTTTGATCACAATTTCGTGCCAGATTTCGTCCTCGTGCGTGCAGATGGATCACCGCTCTACACGCTTGCTGTCGCAGTTGATGATGTGATGATGCAAATTACTCATGTGCTCCGTGGTGAGGATCTACTTTCCTCAACCCCTCGCCAGATTCGCGTTTATCAAGCGATGGGTGTGAATCCAGAGGAGTATCCGATCTTTGCTCACTTGCCATTCGTGATGGGCCAGGACAACGCCAAACTTTCAAAGCGCAATGGTGAAGTTTCTATTGCTTGGTATCGCGAGCGAGGATTCCTCCCCGAAGCCATTTGTAATTACCTAGCACTTTTGGGTTGGTCACCAGGAGATGACAAAGAGAATATCTCCATGCAAGAGATGACTGAGCTCTTCACTATTGAACGAGTCGGCAAGAACCCGGCTCGCTTCGATATGAAAAAACTCGAAGCAATTAACGGCGACAAGATTCGCGCGCTCCCGGTCGCGGAAGTAATAGAGCGTGCACTTCCATTCATGGAGAGCAACGGAATTGCGCTCACCGGCGATGGCGCACATGCTCTATTTGCTCGGGCCATCCCACTCATTCACGAACGCATCGTCACCCTCGCCGAGATTCCGGATTACGTGCGCTTCCTCTTTACCGAGAAGTTCACCATTGATCCGGAGGCGAAAGAGAAAGCGCTCACGGCTGAGGCACTCCCAATCTTGGCTGCTGCCGAACAGGCAATCGCCGCAATCTCGCAGTGGCAGCTCGAGGCCATCGAGAGCGCTCTGCGCGCTGCGCTCATTGAGGGATTGGCCCTGAAACCTAAGAATGCATTCACTCCGGTCCGGGTGGCAGTCACTGGCGCCCGGGTCTCTCCTCCGCTCTTTGAGTCGATTGAACTCTTGGGCAAGGAGCGCACTCTGGAGCGCCTGAAGGCCGCCCAGGCTGGATAGACGGGCATAAACACCGCCCTTTTTTACCTCGCTCGGGCGACCGGCTATCCTTGCCAAGCGAATTGATGGGGTATGGGGTAATTGGCAGCCCAACGGATTCTGGTTCCGTTAGTCTTGGTTCGAGTCCAGGTACCCCAGCGCAGTAAGAGCGGCACTGGAACCAGTTGTACTGGAACCAGCAGTACAAAAAATGAATAGTAAGAGAGAAGAACTTGGCCCCGTCGTCTAGCGGCCCAGGACTCTGGCTTCTCAAGCCAGCTACGAGGGTTCGAATCCCTTCGGGGCTACCAAGTACTCCTGATGAGAAATCATCAGGAGTTTTCTCTTTTACGGGGCAAACTACGGGGCAAAACTGAGAGCAGGTCTGTCCAGCATCAGACGACGTTGCGCTCGGGGCGAAGGTTTCCCGAAGCGAAGCGCTCGATATTGAGCGGTGTGATATCGACGAATGGCGTTTTACCAAGATAAAGATCGCGGAAGATTTCGCCGATAGCGGGCCCTTGCAAGAACCCATGGCCAGAAAATCCGGTGGCATAGAGGAATCGACTCATCTTCTTCCATTCGCCGAGGAGCGCGTTGTGGTCGGGGGTGACTTCGTAAAGTCCAGCCCAACCAGAACGAATTCCGGCATCTAGCACGCGTGGCGCACGCACCATTGCTAGTTCGCCAAGTTTTTCCGCAAAGCTGTCGTCGCGGTTGAGTGAGAAACCTGCTTCGACACTTTGATCACTGAATCCAGTAAGTAATCCTGGACCTTCGCGGTGGAAGTAAAACGATGTAGAGAAGTCGATTGTCATGGGGAAATTATCCGGCAAGTCTGGAATCGGTTCGGTGATCAAGATTTCTCGGCGGTAGGGAACGACTGGAATATCAAGCCCGACCATGGCGCCAATCTGTGGTGACCAAGCACCGGCACAGTTAATGACAGTCGATGTTTCGATACGACCAGCCGTGGTTTCGACTGCGCTGATTGTGCTTCCATCGTGAACAATTCCAGTCACTTCAACGCCCGTATGAATGGAAGCGCCATGCTTACGTGCACCTGTGGCGTATCCAAGAACGACTGATTCTGGAGTGCAATGACCATCACGGGGGGAGTACGCAGCTGCAAGTACGCCATCGATATTAAGCAGTGGCGAAATCTCTTGTGCTTCCTGTGGAGTGAGCATGCGTGACTTTACGCCGAGGGAATTTTGTAGTTTCACGGAACCTTCGAAGAGCGCTACATCTTCTGGCTTAGTGAGAACGAAAAGGTAGCCCACTTGATGGAGATCAATATCTTGCCCGGGACGCACTTTGAAGTTTTCAAAGGCCTCAAGTGAACGAAGTCCGAGCGCAATATTGAGTTCATCGCTGAAATTTGCCCGCACACCACCGGCGGCTTTGCTGGTGGAGCCGCTTGCTAATGAATCGCGTTCCAAGAGAGTGACGTTGACGCCCGCCTCCGCTAAATGAAATGCGGTGGAGGCGCCCATCACCCCGCCGCCCACGATGACGACGTCGCTCTGGGCGGGTAGGGAACTCACAGGCGGAAGTCCGGATCGTACGGAAGCTCCATGATGTCCATTTGGGCTTTCTGCAAACGTCCTGAGTAATCCCAGTTGACCGATTGCCAGCGCGTGAATTGATCAAGCACCCAGATGCCACTCTGGCGTGAACCGTTTCCACTCTTACCGTTACCACCGAACGGCAAATGTGCTTCGGCGCCAGAGGTGGAGTTGTTGATCGAGACCATTCCGGAACTTACTTGCTCGCGGAATTTCCACACATTCTTAGGATCGTTCGTATAGATCGCCGATGAGAGGCCGTAACCATGTGCGTTCGCAAGATCGATGGCTTCATCGAAGGATGAGAACTTGCCGAGACCGACAAGCGGACCAAACGTTTCGGTGTAGTAGAGCGCATCGCTCTTAACGATTCCTTCAACGATGGTGGGGTGTGCGAAGTAACCCTTGTCAGGATCACCGAGGAAGTTGTTGCGTGGATTCTTTGCAGTGATGCGACCAGTGCCGGTAGATCCCAGAACCTTGTGATGACCTTGGATCATTTCCAAATTCTTCTCGTGGGTATTGAGGTAAGCCTCACTGATCATCGGGCCGTAAAGGACTGCCTTAGTGGGATCGCCAATGATCGCGTTCTCTACGGCGCTTACCCAAGCGTTCTTTACTTGGTCGTAGATCTTTTCGTGCACCCAAAGGGTTCCCATTGAGGTGCATCGTTGCCCTGCAGTACCAAAGCCAGCAAAGAGCGCACCTTCGACAACGAGGTCGATGTTTGCATCTGGCATGACGATCATGGGGTTCTTGCCACCGAGTTCCAAACACGGTGATTGCAAATGACGGCCACAGAGCTCGCCGATCTTTCGACCGACTTCGGTTGAGCCAGTAAAGCCGACCTTTTGAATGAGTCCGCGCTCTAACACTTCATTCAATGCTGCGCCAGTGGTTGCGCCATCGGCAATCACTACGTCAAGAACACCTTGGGGAACGCCACCGGCGCGGAAGATGTTGGCCATCGCAGTGGCAACTGCGCCGGCAGTTTCGGCGGGCTTCCAGACGATGCTGTTTCCGGTAAGAAGTGCAGGTACCAAGTACCACGACGGAACAGCGGCCGGGAAGTTGGCGGCGGTGATGATCATCGTGGTGCCGACTGGCATACGGAACGTGAAGAGTTGCTTGTTGGGCATTTCGCTCGGAACAGTTTGGCCGTAGAGGCGGCGACCTTCACCCAGGAAGAAGTCACACGTGTCGATCACTTCTTGTACTTCACCGAGTGATTCGGCATATGTTTTGCCGATCTCCTTGGTCATCAATGCTGCGAGCGATTCTTTATTGGCTTCAAAGAGTCGACCGACTTGGGCAAGCACGCGTCCACGGGCAGGTGCCGGCACGGCGGCCCACTCGCGTTGGGCGGCGCTAGCCACTTCGGCGGCTTTCACAATGTCATTGACCGAGGCGAGCTCAAAGGTGGCAACGGTTTCGGCAAAATTGGCTGGGTTCTGGGATAGGTAGGTCACGACTCGATACTACGCGTAAATGTGAGACGCTTGCGCTATGTCTTCTGCCACCACCACCCTCGCCCAAGCCATCCTCGAGCGCCTCACGGAGGCTGGGGTGACCCACGTATTTGGTCTGCCGGGAGTTCACAATCTCGCCTTCTGGGAGGCGAGCGGGGAGATTCCCACCATCGTCGGGGTGCGCCACGAGCAGAGTGCCGGATATGCCGCCGATGGGTTCGCGAGAGTAAGCGGAGGCCCCGGGGTCGCCATCACCACGACTGGACCCGGGGCTGCCAACGTAGTCGCCGCTTTTGGCGAGGGAGCAGTAAGTCACTCCAAAGTTATTGTCTTGGCGTCGGAAGTTTCCACCGCACTTCGCAAGCCCGGCGTGAGCCGAGGCATCTTGCACGAGATGGCAGATCAGAGCGCGCTCTTTGCACCTCTTGCTTCCAAGGATGAGGACGAGACGATCCTCTCGTTCTCAACCACCTCGGCAAGTGCAGCGCTCGACGCATTGGAACGAGTACTCCACTTTGCCCAACGTCGCGGCGAAGTGGCCGCCTACATCGGAATTCCCTCCGACGTGCTCGGCGCTCCAGTGACAGGAGAAATGCCATTGCCGCTCATCGAGGTCGAAAACTTGCAGGCAGATTTTGCGCACGCCGCATCCATGATCAATGCAGCAAAGAAACCATTGCTCTGGCTCGGTGGCGGAGCCGCAGGAATGGATCAAAATGCGCTCGCAGAGTTCGCTAACAAAATAGCGGGACCGATCGTTACTTCATTTGCTGGACGCGGGGTACTCGGTGGACACGAATTGCTCGCTGGCGGTCCTATTCATGAGCCAGAGATTCACCAGATCGCAGTAGATGCTGATCTCTTGGTGGTTTTGGGATCAGATTTCGACGGCATGAATACGCGCAACTGGCAGATGCCAGTTCCTATGAACGTTATTGCCATTAATCATTCAGTCGAACCGGTAAGTACGAATTTGCCAGGTGCGCACGTAGTGCATGCATCACTGCGTGAGCTTGCCACCCTCACTGCACTCATCGATTCGAAAAGTAAGTGGGTTGCTGAACCCTCTCATGCAGGTCGCGCCATGCGCGAACGTCTCTCAAGAGATGAGCGCGCCACAATCGGTATGGGCATTGTGAACGAAATTGAAAACTCCTGGCCAGCAAGTGCCAACGTTGTTTGCGACATGACAACAGCGGGGTATTGGTTTGCGGGATATGGGGAGCAAGCGCGCCCACGGCGCCTGGCTTACCCCGTCGGGTGGGGCACCTTGGGTTTTGGATTCCCCGCAGCTATTGGTGCCGCGTTCAATGCCCCCACACTTTCAATCTGCGGAGATGGCGGCATTATGTTCGCACTCGGCGAATTAGCGACGCTGGTACAAGAACACATTCCCATGACGCTCTTTGTGGTCGATGATGGTGGATACGGAATGCTTCGATTTGATCAACAAGTATTTGGTCATGCAGAACGCGGTGTGGATCTAGTGACACCCGATTGGGCCATCTTGGCGGCATCCTTTGGCATTTCATTTACCGATATTGAGTCAGTTGACCAATTGGGTGAGGCGCTCGCGGTGGGTCACGATCGCAACGTCGCCGGCCATCCGCACATGATCGTGCTCAATGCCACCATTCATCCGCCGCGCACCACCTCACCGCGCTGGCGAGAATCCATGGAGATCGAAACCGTCCGTTAGGCTAGGGGCATGTCTAAAGTCCTTGCATCCTTACCGGTCGGCGAACGCGTCGGCATCGCCTTCTCCGGCGGGCTCGATACTTCGGTCGCTGTTGCCTGGATGCGCGCTAAGGGTGCCATTCCGTACACCTACACCGCAGACCTCGGTCAATACGACGAGCCAGATATCGATTCCGTACCAGGACGTGCCAAGCAGTATGGCGCTGAGCTTTCGCGTTTAGTGGATTGCAAAGTTGCACTCGTTGAAGAGGGCTTAGCTGCGATCGCTTGCGGTGCCTTCCATATTCGCTCCGGTGGAAAGCAGTACTTCAACACCACCCCACTCGGTCGTGCGGTCACTGGCACGTTGCTGGTGCGTGCGATGCTCGAAGATGGCGTTTCGATTTGGGGCGATGGTTCTACCTACAAGGGAAACGACATCGAGCGTTTCTATCGCTACGGATTATTAGCCAATCCAAGTTTACGTATCTACAAGCCATGGCTCGACGCCGACTTCGTCGCCGAACTTGGTGGGCGTAAAGAGATGTCAGAGTGGATGAGTGCGCAAGGGCTTCCTTACCGCGACAGCGTTGAGAAGGCTTACTCCACGGACGCAAATATTTTGGGTGCTACGCACGAAGCAAAGCGCCTTGAGCATCTTGACGCTTCGATTGAATTAGTCGAACCCATCATGGGCGTGCGCTTCTGGGACGAGAAAGTTTCGATTCCTTCAGAAGATGTGGTGATCGAGTTTGTTCAAGGTCGACCCGTTTCTATCAACGGTAAGTCTTTTGAATCTGTCGTTGATCTCATGCACGAGGCGAATGCTATTGGTGGTCGCCACGGCTTGGGCATGGCCGACCAAATTGAGAACCGCATCATCGAGGCAAAGAGTCGGGGCATTTATGAAGCACCCGGTATGGCTCTGCTCTTTATCGCTTACGAACGTTTGCTGAGCGGAATTCATAACGAAGACACCGTCGCGAATTACCATGCCGAAGGTCGTCGTCTAGGTCGTTTGCTTTATGAAGGTCGCTGGCTCGATCCGCAAGCACTCATGCTTCGTGAGTCACTTCAACGTTGGGTGGCATCGGCCATTACTGGCGAAGTCACACTTCGCCTTCGTCGTGGCGATGATTATTCGATCATCAACACGAGTGGCCCAGCGTTGAGCTATCACCCCGACAAACTTTCGATGGAACGTACAGAAGATGCCGCGTTCGGTCCCGTCGATCGCATTGGTCAACTCACCATGCGCAATCTTGATATTGCAGATACTCGCGCCAAACTCGAGATGTACACCGCACAAGGACAACTCGGTGACGGGCAATTCCGCTTAGTCGGCAAGCTCGAGCAGGGCGGCGCTAACGCCATTGCATCGGCCTCAAACCCTAAGCAAAAAGGTGAATCGCTCGATCGCGCCGCCATGGAAACCGGCGCTGACTAGTATTTCTCGCTCAAGTAATGACTAGCGGGATTGTTTAAGCGCAGCCGAAATTCGTTCGGCAGTTGCTACCACTGCAGCCGCATGAAGGCGACCGGGTCTGCGACCGAGTCGCTCAAGTGGTCCACTCACGCTTACAGCTGCAAT
>CAIPAI010000061.1 GCA_903863015.1 uncultured Actinomycetes bacterium | reverse complement strand
AGCACCGAGGGCAGTAGCTTCGAGATCGTGGCGGCGAAAGAGTGGACGATTGAGCAACGTTGACTGCATCTGGCAGAGCAAATCGTTCTGACTTGCCCCACCATGCGCGCCAAATTTCGAGATGGGAATTTGCATACTTTCTGCTACGTCGGCAATGGAGTGCGCGATACCTTCAAGAAGCGCACGCGCCATATGTGCCTTGGTGCTGGCTAACGAAAGCCCAAGGAGCGCACCGCGGGCATGTGGATTCCAGAGCGGAGCGCCCAACCCGGCAAGAGCTGGCACCATGACGACGCCTTCACTGCTCTCTACAGAGCGAGCCAACTCTTCAATTTCAGCAGAACTCTTGATTGCTCCTAAACCATCGCGGAACCACTGCACTGCAGCGCCAGTGACAAATACGCCACCTTCGCTTGCAAATGCCCTCGTACTGTCCGGTGCCTGCCACGCAACAGTCGCCAAAGTTCCGCTGACGGTGGATGGAATCTCGTTGCCGCTATTTACTAAGAGGAATGAACCAGTTCCATAGGCGCAGGCAGCAGAACCCGGATCGAACCCGGCAATCGAGATGAGAGCTGACTGCTGATCTCCCGCGATTCCCGTGATAGGTACATCGAGTCCAAGGAATGCGGTGGGGTCGGTGTGTGCGAGGTCGCCCCAAGAAGCGGTGATCGTCGGCAGCGCATCTCGAGGTACCTGAAAAAGTTTAAGGAGTCGGTCATCCCAATCCCCTGTTGTGAGGTCATACATCAAAGTGCGTGAGGCATTAGTGGCATCAGTGACGTGGTCTAACCCGCGAGACATGCGCGCAATGAGATACGAATCGATAGTGCCTAGCGCGATGCGTCCATCATCAACGTAGCGCCATGTGCGTGGTTCGTTCTCGGCAATCCAGAGCGCTTTGGTTCCCGTAAAATAAGGATCCATTCGTAAACCTGTGTTGCGCACATCCACATCTTTCAGCCGCTCACAGATGGCGGTGGTCCGCCGGTCTTGCCAGACGATCGCCCGGCGAGGGGTGCCCAATGTTTCACGATCCCAGAGCACCAAAGTCTCGCGTTGATTCGTGATGCCAATGCCTTCGATCTTCGACTTATCAATCCCCTCGAGTGCACGCGTGGCAGCAACTAAGAGTGCACTCCAAATTTCATTGGGGTCGTGCTCGACCCATCCAGGCTCCGGGAAATGTTGCGGGAAGTCTTGGTAGCCACGCCCCAGAACGTGGCGATCTCGATCAATTACTAAAGCAGTGATTCCAGTAGTGCCCGCGTCAACCGAGAGGATCATGGTTTAGGAGAGGCGTTTGCGAAGCAACCCGTAGGTAACGGCATCTTCAAGTGCCATAGCACTGGCTGCAATGACATTCTCGTGGACACCTAGAGTGGTCCACTCGGTGACTCCATCAGAAGTCTCTACAAGTACACGCGTAATCGCACCGGTGCCTTGGCGTCCTTCAAGAATACGCACTTTGTAATCGGTAAGTTCAAGATCAGCAAGCTCTGGATAAATCTTCTCTAATCCACTGCGCAATGCGTTATCGATGGCGTTAACCGGACCGTTTCCACTTCCGGTGGTAACGAGTTTTTGACCATTTGCCGTTACATGCACCGTTGCTTCTGAGATGACGTCTCCATTTTCGAGTCGGTCGACATTCGCCGTCCAGGAGTCGACAGTAAAGAAACGTGGGCGCTCGCCGGTGATTTCTCCGCGGAGCAGTAATTCAAAGGAGGCATCCGCGGCTTCAAAGGTCCAACCACGCGACTCAAGATCTTTCACCTTAGCCACCACTCGACCAACGACGCCAGTGTCGTCGCCGAGATCAACCCCGAGCTCAGCACTCTTTAACTCGATAGATGCCTTACCGGCCATATCCGAAACGAGCATACGCATATCGTTTCCGACATCGCTTGGCTCCTCATGCTGGTAGAGCGCAGGGTCTACTTTGATAGCGGAAGCATGAAGACCTGCTTTATGAGCGAATGCTGAAAGCCCCACATAAGGTTGGCGCGCACTTGGCGTCACATTTGTAACCTCAGCAACAGCGTGCGCGATTCGGAATGATTCGCGAAGTGCGCCCTCGGGCAACACCTTCTGGGCCTTCTTCAATTCCAAGTTAGCAATGATGGATACCAGATCGGCGTTGCCAGTGCGCTCGCCATACCCGTTCAGAGTTCCCTGCACATGAGTGGCACCCGCCTTAACCGCAGCGAGAGAATTAGCAATGGCGCAGCCAGTGTCATTGTGACAATGGATACCAAGTCGCGCACCCGTGTGCGCAAGTACGTCGTGCACGACGTCGGAGAGCTCGTCGGGAAGCATTCCACCGTTGGTATCGCAGAGCGCGATCACATCGGCACCGGATTCTGCCGAAACACGAACTACTTCTAGAGCATAGGCTCGATTTGATCGATAACCATCGAAAAAGTGTTCGGCATCTAGGAAGACTCGTTGTCCTTCACCACGTAAGTGAGTAATGGTGTCTCGAATCATTTCCAGGTTTTCATCAAGCGAAGTCTTCAATGCCAAATCCACGTGACGATCATGCGACTTCGCCACCAAGGTCACTACGCCAGCGCCCGATTCTCGCAGTGCGGCAATTAGTGCATCATCAGCAGCCTTCACGTTGGGGCGTCGAGTGGCACCAAAAGCGGCAAGTTGTGCGGTCTTGAAATCAATCTCCGCAACGGCGCGCTTAAAGAATTCGGTATCGCGCGGATTTGCCCCTGGCCAACCGCCTTCAATAAATCCCACGCCCAAATCATCAAGGTGACGAGCAATCGCCAACTTGTCGTGGACTGAAAGATTCAAACCTTCCTGCTGGGCACCATCTCGCAAGGTGGTGTCATAGATATGGAAGGAGTCTCCTTGGGGAATCTTAGACATCTATTTTGCGCATCCAACCCTGAGTATCTGGCTTAAGACCATGCTGAAGGCCTAGGAGTGCATCGCGTAATTCGAGTGTGATGGGGCCACTTTCGCCCTTGTTATGGGACCACTCGTGCTTGGCGCTCTTCACATGACCAACAGGTGTAATGACTGCTGCAGTACCGCAAGCAAAGACTTCGGTGATCTCTCCGCTCTCGACGCCCTTGCGCCACTCCTTCACCGTGATGCTGCCTTCTTCAACTTTGTAACCCAGCTCCGCGGCCACGGTAAGCAAAGAATCTCGTGTGATTCCTGGCAACAAAGCGCCAGTTAACTTGGGAGTGAGGATGCGTGCTTTCTTTCCTTTGCCCATCACAAAGTAGAGGTTCATGCCGCCCATCTCTTCTACATAAGAGCGCTCCACAGCATCGAGCCAGACGACTTGATCGCAACCTTTTGCAGCAGCTTCTGCTTGCGCCACCAGAGAAGCTGCGTAGTTTCCGCCGCACTTTGCTTCCCCGGTACCGCCGGGAGCGGCACGGACATACTCGGTTGAAATCCACACGGTGACAGCCTTTACGCCACCCTTGAAGTACGCACCTGCCGGGGATGCTAAGAGCAGGTAGAGGGCCTTATTTGAAGGACGAACACCCAGGCCGACTTCAGTAGCGATCATCATGGGGCGAAGGTAGAGGCTCTCGCCATCTTTCTTTGGCACCCACTCTTGGTCTGCCTTTACGAGTGCATCAATCGATTCCATAAACATCTCAACAGGCAACTCCGGCAGGGCCATTCTGGCGGCGCTGCGGGCGAATCGTGCGGCGTTAGCTTCTGGGCGGAAGAGCGCAATCGAATTATCTGGTTGGCGATAAGCCTTTAATCCTTCGAATATCTCTTGTCCGTAATGGAGCACCATTGATGCAGGGTCTAGAGAGAGTGGGCCGTAAGGGACGAGGGCGAGTTCGCCCCACCCGCTCTCAGCACTCCACTCAGCGGTCACCATGTGATCGGTGAAGTAGCGACCGAAACCAGGCTCGACCAACTGTTCGGCCCGCTTCTCCGCAGAGAGTGGATTCGAATTCTTGGTGATGGTGATCGACATCAGAACTCCTATCCCAGGAGCGAGAGGATGGCATCGCCAACCTCGCTCGTGCTCCGTTGCTTCTTACCCGATGAGAGAAGATCTTGCGCTACCGCTTCGTTGATAGCAATAGCCGCCTCATGAAGCCCTAGGTGATCGCAGAGCATCGCGACCGAGAGGATGGTGGCAGTCGGGTTAGCGAGCGCTTTACCCGCGATATCTGGCGCACTCCCATGGACTGGCTCAAACATTGATGGGAAAGCCCCCGTGGGGTTGATGTTTCCGCTAGCCGCTAAGCCAATGCCACCACAAATAGCCGCTGCGATGTCAGTGAGGATATCGCCGAAGAGATTGTCGGTGACGACTACATCGAATCGATCGGGATTCGTGACAAAGAACATTGAAGCCGCATCGACATGAAGGTAGTCGGTGGTAATGCCCGGGTACTCCTTGGCAACCTCGTTGAAAGTGCGCGTCCAGAGCGAACCGGAGTGCACAAGCACATTGTTCTTATGAACGAGAGTGACGTGCTTACGCGTGCGACGTGTCGCGCGTTCAAATGCATCACGAATTACGCGTTCAGCGCCGCGCCGAGTATTGAGACTCTCCTCGGTCGCTACTTCGTAAGGAGTTCCTTGGGCTAAGAATCCACCTGCACCCACGTATGGACCTTCGGTGCCTTCACGTACAACAACAAAATCAAGTTCTTTCACACCAGCGATGGGTGACTCAACTCCGGGAAAGAGACGACCGGGACGAAGGTTGACGTATTGGTCGAAGGCAAAGCGAAGTTTAAGAAGAAGGCCGCGCTCCAAAATTCCGCTAGGTACCGTTGGGTCGCCGACCGCTCCCAGGAGAATGACATCTTCCTTCGCCAATTGGGCAATCACTTCGTCTGTGAGAGTCTCACCGGTTGCATGCCAACGTTTAGCACCAAGATCGTACTGAGTCTCTACAAAATCGACGCCGTACTTCTTGCCCATGGCATGGAGCACTCGTAAACCTTGCGCAACTACCTCAGGTCCGATTCCATCGCCACCGATGACTGCAAGTTTGATCGTCTTCGACATTGATACCCCTTAAACCAAAGCCACATAATGGGCGGAACGAGCCTGAACACTGCTTGCCAAATCATCAACGACATCTTGAGCAATTGGCTCATCAACCGTGAGGATCATTAGTGCATCTCCACCTGGTCGCACGCGCGCTACTTGCATGCCAGCGATATTTATTCCGGCATTTCCAAGAAGCGCACCGACAGCACCAACGACACCTGGGCGATCTGCATAACTGACGAAGAGCATGTGATTCGTGGGCTCAACGTCGATAGAGAGATCATTAATGGAGATCAATTTGGTAATGCGCTTGAGCCCGATCAAAGTTCCGCTCACAGTAATACGCTCACCACTGGTGGCAGTAGCCGTCAACGTAATGACATTTCGGTGCAGTTCGCTGACTGCATTCTTTGAAACCGAAGCCGTAAGACCACGTTCTTTCGCCAGGAGCGGGGCGTTGACATAAGAGACGCCATCGCCGACTGCGTGCATGAGCAAACCCTTGATGGCGCTGGTAGCCAAAATATCGCAATCAAGTTCTGCTAGTTCGCCACAGACTTCGACTTCGATATCCGAAATGGCGCCGACAGCCAACCCCGAAATCAATTGACCAAGCGTCTCTGCCAGCGGCAAGGCGGGACGCAGATCCTTGTGGATCACGCCACCCTTGACATTCACCGCGTCCGGAACGAGTTCACCTGCAAGTGCCTTACGCACAGAGACCGCAACAGCGATACCTGCACGCTCTTGTGCCTCATCGGTAGATGCGCCCAAGTGCGGAGTGGCCACTACGGAATCAAACTCGAAGAGTGGAGAGTCGGTGCATGGCTCAGTGGAGTACACGTCGAGACCGGCGCCGCCAATGCGACCTTCTTTAAGAGCTACATGGAGCGCTTCTTCGTCAACCACGCCACCACGAGCAGCATTCACGATCCGGACAGAAGGCTTTACTTTCGTGAGTGCATCTGTGCCGATGAGCCCAGCAGTTTCCTTGGTCTTTGGAAGGTGCACCGTAATGAAATCACTTGTGCGCAGGAGGTTATCGAGATCTACCAATTTCACACCTAAGTGATTTGCTCGCGCTTCAGGTAGGTAAGGGTCGTACGCGATGACATCCATACCAAAGGCTTGCATGCGAGATGCCACTAGTTGTCCGATGCGTCCAAGCCCCACGATACCGAGCGTCTTTTCGTATAACTCGACGCCCGTGTACTTGGAACGCGCCCACTTACCATTACGAAGTGCAGCGTGCGCTGGTGAGATAAATCGAGCGGACGCAATGAGCAATCCGATCGCCAATTCCGCAGCACTCACGATGTTCGAAGTGGGCGCATTGACGACCATCACACCCGCGGCGGTAGCCGCCGGCACGTCGACGTTATCTAAACCGACGCCGGCACGAGCAATGACTTTGAGACCTTTGCTCGCTGCGATCGCTTCGGCATCCATCTTGGTTGCCGAACGAATGAGCACCGCATCAACCCCTGCGGCAAGTGCCGCCAAGAGTTCGCCGCGATTAGCACCATCGCAATGACGCACCTCGAATTCTGGCCCCAGCGCATCGATCGTTGCTGGGCTTAACTCTTCGGCGATCAGTACGACGGGCTTGCTCATTGTGGTGCCTTTCAGTTGGTGATTAACGCGCTGCGGTTCCTTCGGTGTAATCGTCGCCAGATTGCTTGACCCATGACATCAACTTACGAAGCTCGCGACCGACCTTCTCAATGACGTGTGTCTCGCCCTTGGCACGAAGCGCCTTGAACTCTGGTGCACCGGCATCTTGATCTGCGATGAAACGTGCAGCAAATGAACCGTCTTTAATTTCGGCGAGTACTTGCTTCATGTTCTCTTTGACTCGGGCGTCAATAACACGAGGGCCCGAAACATAATCGCCGTACTCAGCAGTATCTGAAACAGACCAGCGTTGCTTAGCAATGCCACCTTCGTACATCAGATCCACAATGAGCTTGAGCTCGTGTAGACATTCGAAGTAGGCAACCTCTGGTTGGTATCCAGCTTCAACGAGGGTTTCAAAACCGTATTGCACGAGTTGTGAGGCGCCGCCACAGAGGACTGCTTGCTCGCCGAAGAGATCGGTTTCGCACTCTTCAGTGAAGGTAGTTTGAATGCCGCCCGCACGGAGCCCGCCAATACCTTGCGCGTAAGAGAGCGTGAGCGCCCAAGCTTTTCCGGTGGCATCTTGCTCGACTGCAACCAAAACGGGCACGCCGCGCCCTGCAGAGAACTCGCGACGTACGAGGTGACCGGGGCCCTTGGGAGCCACCATGCAGACATCTACGCCAGCTGGTGGCGTGATGTAACCGAAACGAATATTGAAACCATGACCGAAGAAGAGTGCATCGCCATCTTTAAGGTTAGGCGCAACTGCTTCTGCGTATACGTGGCGTTGCACGTGATCTGGAGTGAGGATCATGATGACATCGGCTTCTTGGCAAGCGACTGCAGGAGTGACCACGCGCATGCCATCGGCTTCTGCCTTAGCACGGCTCTTTGATCCCTCTGGGAGACCTACGCGAACATCAACACCAGAATCGCGAAGGGAGAGCGAGTGGGCGTGACCCTGTGATCCGTAGCCCAGTACTGCAACTTTGCGACCTTGGATGATCGAAAGGTCTGCATCCTTGTCGTAGAACATCTTTGCCATTCTCGTTACCTTCCCCTGCTCCGTCCCCAATGGGGTGCGCACACATGTGCTATTTACGCCCTTACTTGCTGATTGATTTACTTCCACGTGCCATTGCTACTAAACCTGATTGGACTAACTCCTTGATGCCAAACGGCTCAAGAACACTTAATAGGGCGGCAATCTTCTCGCCCGTACCCGTGGCTTCGATAATGACAGCATCAGCCACTACATCGACAACCTTGGCCCTGAAGAGAGAGACGATCTCAAGCACTTCGGGGCGGTTCTTAGTATCGGCAGATACCTTCACCAGCAGAAGTTCACGCTGCACCGATGAAACAGAATCAAGCTCAACAATTTTTAGGACGTTGATCAACTTATTGAGCTGCTTCGTCACTTGCTCAAGAGGATTCTCTTCAACATTGACCACAATGGTCATGCGTGAGATCTCTTCGTGCTCAGTAGGACCAACGGCAAGGGATTCGATATTGAATCCACGACGAGAAAAGAGTGAGGCCACGCGGGCCAGTACGCCGGGGCTGTTCTCAACTAATACGGAGAGGGTATGAAGGCTCATAGGTCTTGTGAATCCCAGTCAGGCGCGAGTTCACGCGCAATCATAATTTCATCGTTGCTAGTCCCTGCGGCCACCATCGGCCACACCATGGCATCTCGATGAACGCTGAAGTCAACGACTACAGGTTGATCATTGATCTCCATTGCCTTTGCAATAGTGGCATCGACATCTTCCGCCTTCTCGCAGCGCAAACCAATGCAACCCATGGCGTCAGCCAACTTGGCGAAATCTGGGATGCGCTTTGAGTGCAGGTCGGTGTTCGAATAACGGGAGTTGTAGAAGAGTGTTTGCCATTGGCGCACCATTCCCAAACTTTCGTTATTGATGATCGCAACCTTGATCGGAATGTTGTTGATGGCGCAGGTGGCCAATTCTTGGTTGGTCATCTGGAAGCAGCCGTCACCATCGATGGCCCATACAGCTGTCTCTGGACGCCCTACCTTCGCGCCCATAGCTGCCGGAACGGCATAACCCATGGTCCCAAGGCCGCCAGAGTTGAGCCAGGTACGAGGCTTTTCGTAAGAGACAAATTGTGCGGCCCACATTTGATGCTGACCCACGCCCGCAGCGTAAATGGCATCTGGTCCAGCAATTTTTCCTAGGCGCTCAATGACATATTGAGGTGAGAGCGTGCCGTCTTCTGGAATGTCATAGCCCAACGGGAAAGTACTGCGCCATGAATTGCACTGCTTCCACCACGCGCCGAGATCTGGTTGGTGTCCGGCGGCAAATTCGGCCTGCAACGCAGGAGCTAGCTCGGTGAGAGTCTCACGAAGATCACCCACGATGGGTACATCTACATAACGATTCTTACCAATTTCGGCTGGATCAATATCGGCGTGGATAATCCGTGCGTTCGGTGCAAACGTTGAGAGTTTGCCGGTCACGCGATCGTCGAAGCGAGCTCCGAGAGTGATGAGCAGATCAGCCTTTTGCAATGCAGTTACCGCAGCAACGGTGCCGTGCATTCCTGGCATTCCAAGGTTTTGCGGGTGACTATCCGGGAATGATCCTCGGGCCATCAACGTGGTGACCAACGGAGCCCCACACAATTCTGCAAAGGCCATGAGCTCACGAGATGCGTTTGCCTTGATGACACCGCCACCTACATAGAGAACTGGACGTTGCGATTGCGCAATAAGTGCAGCCGCTTCACGAATTTGCTTTGAGTTTGGCTTGGTAGTGGGCTTATATCCGGGTAGATCAATACTCTTCGGCCAGTTAAATTCTGTGTTGGCTTGCAAAGCATCCTTGCTGATATCTACGAGTACAGCACCTGGTCGCCCAGTTGAAGCAATATGAAAAGCCTCTGCAATTGCTCGCGGAATGTCATTCGGATTCGTGACAAGGACATTGTGTTTGGTGACCGGCATCGTAATTCCGCGGATGTCTGCTTCCTGGAACGCATCGCTACCGATAGCCCCAGATGGAACCTGTCCGGTAATAGCTACGAGCGGTACGGAATCCATTTGCGCATCTGCAATGGGCGTCACCAAGTTAGTTGCGCCCGGGCCGGAAGTTGCCATGCAGACGCCAACCTTGCCAGTGGCTTGGGCATAGCCCGTTGCGGCGTGGCCAGCGCCTTGCTCGTGGCGCACCAAGATGTGGCGGATAGAACTATCGAAGAGCGGGTCATAGGCCGGCAGAATTGCGCCACCAGGAATACCGAAGATGACTTCGACGCCGGCATGCTCCAGCGAGCGCACGAGTGATTCAGAACCGTTAATCATCATCAGCCTCCTTTCGCCTCTGCTCAGCCTCAAAAAATCCGTTTGACCCCTGTAATGCGAAACCCCCCGGTGGAAACCGAGGGGTGCACGCGGATGAGCTTTCGCTCAGCTCGCGCGCTCCAGGCGTACGGAAATTCGTGACAACATACGCATAGCGTCCTCTAGCCGAGCGTGCTGGTCAATCCCAAGAGCCTGAGTTCTCATGATTTGAGACGGAGATCTCACCCTTCGGCTACTTCGAGGCGAGCGCCGGGCCATGCTCGACTAGTCGCAGACCGCGCCCTTCGAGGCAGATCCGACCAACTTGGCGTACTTGGCCAAGACACCGCGCTGGTACTTATGTGGCACTGGTTGCCAGGAGGCCTTGCGCGCCATTAATTCAGAAGGGTTAACCAGCAGGTCAAGGCTGCGATTGGCCACATCGATTCGGATGCGGTCGCCATCTCGAATGAGGGCGATGGGTCCACCATCTACCGCCTCGGGCGCTACGTGTCCGACACAGAGCCCGGTGGTACCTCCCGAGAATCGACCATCGGTAAGCAACAAGACCGACTTTCCGAGACCAGCGCCCTTAATGGCTCCAGTGATCATGAGCATCTCGCGCATACCGGGGCCGCCCTTAGGCCCTTCATAACGAATGACCACCACATCACCGGCCTGGATAGTGCCATCTTCCAGTGCGGCCATCGCATTCTGTTCGCGTTCGAAGACACGTGCGGGACCTTCAAAGACATCGACTCCAATGCCAGCGGTCTTACACACAGCACCCTCGGGGGCAAGCGATCCGCCGAGAATCGTGATTCCGCCAGTGGCTGCCAATGGTTTTTCAACAGAGTACAAAATGTCGCCATCAGCGGCTGGTGGCGCAATCTCTGCCAAGTTCTCTGCCATCGTTTTGCCGGTAACAGTGAGGCAATCACCATGCAACAACCCGGCGTCGAGAAGCGCACGCATCACCACAGGAATTCCGCCTACTTTGTCGACGTCGGTCATCACGAAGCGACCGAATGGTTTGAGATCTCCAAGAAGTGGAACTCGCGCGCCAATACGATTGAAATCTTCTAGCGTGAGATCGACATCTGCTTCGTGTGCGATTGCAAGCAAGTGCAGCACCGCATTTGTTGATCCACCTAGCGCCATTACAACGGTGATCGCATTTTCAAAAGCCTTCTTAGTAAGGATGTCGCGAGCCGTAATCCCTTGACGAATAAGGTTCACTACCGCCTCGCCAGCTTGAACAGAATAACCATCGCGACGGCGATCAACGGCTGGCGGAGCAGCAGAACCAGGTAGCGACATACCAAGTGCTTCCGCAGCGCTTGCCATCGTGTTAGCCGTATACATTCCGCCACATGCGCCCTCACCAGGACAGATGGCACGTTCAATACGATCGACTTCATCGCGCGAGATCAAACCGCGAGCACACGCACCTACTGCTTCGAATGCATCGATGATGGTGACATCGCGTCCATCGACAGAGCCGGGCATCGTGGAGCCGGCGTAAACAAAGACGCTAGCCACATCGATTCGTGCAGCTGCCATCAACATTCCTGGAAGCGATTTGTCACAACCGGCGAACATCACCATTCCGTCGAGGCGCTCAGCTTGCATGACGGTTTCAACCGAGTCGGCAATGACTTCTCTCGAAACTAAGGAGAAGTGCATTCCTTCGTGACCCATAGAGATGCCATCAGAGACGGAGATAGTTCCAAATTGCAGCGGGTACCCGCCGGCATCAAAGACACCCTGTCGGGCAGCCTTCGCGAGGCGATCCAAGGAGAGATTGCAAGGAGTGATCTCATTCCACGATGAGGCGATACCGATCTGTGGCTTCACCCAATCGTCATCCCCCATACCCACCGCGCGCAACATTCCGCGAGCAGGCGCCCGCTCGAGTCCATCGGTAACCAATCCAGAGCGGGGCTTCATTGAATTCATACTCATATCGTAGAGGGCAAAACTCCCTCTTTACCCGCTAATCTCAGCCCATGACTTCTCAAATGAGCCACACGCGCCACCTTGGACAACTCTCCGTCAATGCAATGGGCCTGGGCTGCATGCCCATGTCGTGGGCCTATGGGGTAGACGATATTGATCCAGTAGAGGTACGCGCGACTTTGCGCGAAGCAATTGATTTAGGAGTAACCCTCCTAGACACCTCTGACGTGTACGGCCCTTATACGAACGAGGAGCTACTCGGAAGCGAGATCGTCGATGCTGGGCTGCGCGACAAAGTGCAACTTGCGACCAAGTGCGGACTAAAGACCATCGATACTTTCAAATACGCATACGACGGCTCCGCGGAACATGTGCGCGCCGCGTGCGATGCTTCACTCAAGCGCCTCAAGGTTGATCACATCGATCTATATCAACTGCACCGCACCGATCCCAAGGTTGAAATTGAAGAAACCTGGGGGGCAATGGCTGAGCTCATCACTGCGGGCAAAGTCGGTGCCATCGGCCTCTCAGAGGCTTCATTAGAAAACCTCAAGCGCGCACAAGCAATCCATCCCTTAACTACATTGCAAAGTGAGCTCTCCCTGTGGAGCCAAGACGTTCTAGAAAATGGCATTCTCGATTGGTGCAAGGAAAACAACGTAGGATTCCTCGCGTTCAGTCCGCTCGGCCGCGGTTTCCTTACTGGCGAAGTTTCATCCGTGAGTACCTATGATTTCCGAGCAGCCAACCCACGCTTCACTGAATCTGCCATGGCTGAAAATCAAAAGATTGTCGACGCAATTTCAACAATTGCTACGCGACTCGGAATCACCAACGCGCAGTTGGCGCTTGCTTGGGTGCTTGCACAGGGCGAAAACGTGGTTCCTATTCCTGGTACCAAACGACGCAAGTGGCTACGCCAAAACGTCGCCGCTCTCGAGATAACCCTCGATGCGGCGACGATGACAGAACTTTCAAATATTCCGAGGTCAACAATCCCTCGTTACTAAGTGCACTTAGCCGACGTGCGCGCCACCCTCATGCTCCACCAGCGAATCCTTACCCACGTTGATGAAAATAAGGATTACGGCGGCACCTAAAGCAAGGAGTGCGGCTCCTGCAAAGAAGGTCATCGTGTATCCGTGGGTGAATGCATAAGCGTCGGGCTTATCCATGTTGCGAGCGTTCGCATAGTTCACAGTCGCCGTTGCCGCGATCGTATTAAGAAGCGCAGTACCAAGTGAGCCGCCGACCTGTTGGCTCGTGTTGATCAGAGCGCTTGCTACGCCAGCATCTTGACCGCCAACACCATGCAGCGCTGTGCTAGATACTGGAATGAATACGAATGCTAAACCAGAACTCATGACGATCATGTAAGGCAGAACATGGGTGAAATAAGAGGTGTCAGGCGTGATGCGCGTCAACATCAGCAAACCAACGCTTGCACAAACGAGACCAAAAATCATCAATGGCTTAGGTCCGAGCTTGGGCAACAACTGACTTGCAATGCCAGCAGACAAAATGATTCCTACCGAGAATGGAAGGAATGCAAAACCTGATCGCAGTGGCGAGTAACCCAAGATCACCTGAAGATAGAGACCGAGGAAGAGGAACATCGAGAAAAGACCTGCGCCTACGATCAAAGAGGAGAGATAAGAGCCACCTCGATTGCGCTCCAAAAGGACCCGCATCGGTAGCAGTGGACTCTTGACTCTCAATTCAATAACCACGAAAGCCACTAGTAAGGCGAGGGCAATTGCAAAGAAAATCAGGGTTCCACTTGAAAGCCAGCCAATAGTTGCAGCTTTGGTAAATCCGTAAACAAGGGAGACCAAACCAAGGGTCACAGTAATCGCACCCGGAATGTCGTAACTATGCTCACCGGTTGCCTTCGACTCATGAACGAATGGGATCGCCAGCAAAAACGCAACGATTGCAATAGGAACGTTAACCCCAAGACACCAACGCCATGAGAAGTACTGGGTGAGCGTGCCGCCGAGGATTAACCCAATGGCGGCCCCACCACCCGAGATGGCACCGAAGACACCGAAGGCGCGAGCGCGCTCCTTGGGAACGATGAAGTTGACGGTGATGAGCGAGAGCGCTGCTGGCGCCAAAAGCGCAGCAAAACCACCTTGTAATGCTCGGGAGGCGAAAAGTAATCCAGAAGTACTTGAGATTCCACCCAGCGCAGAAGCGCCTGCAAAGCCTAGAAGGCCAATCATGAAGACTTTCTTGCGCCCCACGTAATCCGCGATACGACCACCCAGAAGTAAGAGTCCACCGAAGGCCAACGTGTAGGCAGTGATCACCCATTGCTGGTTTGCATCACTAATACCAAGGTCGCGCTTTGCGCTAGGCAACGCCAAGTTCACAATAGAGGCATCAAGCACCACCATTAGTTGCGCAATAGCGATAACAAAGAGCGCCTTCCAGCGGCGAGGATCTTGACCCGGCTCGTATACGTGATGATCAGGCGTGATGGCAGACAAGGCAGAGTTAGGCAAAATTTCTCCTGGATTAGATGATGATTTAAGACAAACCTATCTGAACAAATGGTGCAACTTGAAATGGCGCGAATCTATTCCCAGATTCGACAAATATGTGGGGAATACCCCTAGTGACCCAACTCTTTGAGGAGCAACTCGCGTACCTTTGCTGCATCGGCTTGACCTTGTGTTGCTTTCATCACAAGACCAATCAATGCACCCGCAGCATTCAGATTTCCCCCACGGACCTTCTCAGCAGCTGCTGCATCGGATGCGATAGCTGCCGCAATTGCTAATAAGAGTGCGCCATCATCAGAGACCACTTTGAGACCACGAGTGGCCACTACATCGTCAGGACGACCTTCGCCAGCGATCACGCCATCGACTACTTGGCGTGCCAATTTATCGGTGAGATCTCCGGTGGAGACGAGTTCCACAATGCGAGCCACATCAGCAGGCGTGATTCCCACATCGATCACTTCAACGCCACGTTCATTAGCCTGACGGGCAATTTCACCGACCCACCAACTGCGAGCCTTGGTGGAGTCCGCTCCCAAAGCCACGGTTTCGATGACCACGGCGAGCACGCCAGCATTCACCATCGACGCCATTTCTTTATCGGCGATGTTCCACTCTTTCTGCAAGCGGGCGCGAACAACCGATGGACGTTCTGGCAGCGTGGCACGAAGTTCTTCGACCCAAGCCGGATCTGGCGCTATCGGCACCAAATCTGGTTCAGGAAAATATCGGTAATCCTCGGCAGTCTCTTTTGATCTTCCAGAAGTAGTGATGCCACTATCTTCGTGGAAGTGTCGAGTCTCTTGAACCACTTTGAGTCCATCGTCTAGACGGGCCGCATGGCGCTGCATTTCACTGCGAATAGCGCGCTCTACCGATCGGAGCGAGTTCACGTTCTTCGTTTCGCTTCGGGTTCCCAGAATGCCAGATCCACGTGGCGAAAGAGAGACGTTGGCATCGCAACGAAGTGAGCCCTGCTCCATCTTTACATCACTGACGCCCAATGAACGTAGGATGTCGCGCAATTCTGCGACGTAGGCCTTTGCTACAAGCGGCGCATACTTCTCCGTGCCGGGAATCATCTTTGTAACAATTTCAACAAGCGGGATTCCTGCGCGGTTGTAATCAAGGAGCGAGTAATCGGCGCCGTGGATGCGACCGGTAGCCCCACCCATGTGCAGCGACTTACCAGTGTCTTCCTCCATATGAACGCGTTCGATCTCTACACGGAAAGTTTGCATGCCTTCGTCAGTCTCAACTTCGACATCGAGGTAACCGTTAAAACAAATCGGTTCGTCGTATTGGCTGATTTGAAAGTTCTTTGGCATATCTGGGTAGAAGTAATTCTTGCGGGCAAAACGGCACCATTTGGCAATCTCGCAATTAAGCGCAAGCCCAATCAAGATGGTGGATTCAATTGCACGTTCATTCACGAAGGGCAACGAACCCGGCATCCCTAAGCAGACAGGGCAGACCTGAGTATTGGGTTCAGCACCAAAGACGGTGGCGCAGCCACAGAACATCTTGGAATTGGTGTTGAGCTCAACGTGAACTTCTAAACCAAGTGTTGGCTCGTACTTTGCAATGACATCTTCGTAATCAAGCATTGCTTCACTCATCGCGCACCTCCCACTAATGCAGGCGCCTTGCCCATAATGGGGCCACCCCATTGCTCGGTGAGGGCAGCTTCAAGTGCGCCACCCACCCGGTAAAGGCGATCATCGGCCATTGCCGGCGCAATGATCTGGAGGCCAACTGGCAATCCATCTTCTGGAGCCAAGCCGCATGGAAGGCTCATTGCGCAATTCCCCGCCAGGTTCACTGGAATCGTTGCGATGTCATTGAGATACATCGCTAGCGGATCATCGGCTTTTTCACCGATCTTGAAAGCCGTCGTGGGAGAGGTAGGTGAAATCAATACATCAACTTGTGAGAATGCTGCGTTGAAGTCGTTAATGATCAGAGTGCGAACCTTCTGTGCGCTCCCATAATAGGCGTCGTAGTATCCCGAAGAGAGCGCATAGGTACCAAGAATGATGCGTCGCTTTACTTCTGGACCGAAACCCGCTTCGCGTGTGAGGTTCATGACTTCTTCTGCACTACGTGCCCGATCATCGCCTACTCGCAGACCAAAACGCATGGCATCAAATCGTGCGAGGTTTGAAGAGCACTCGCTAGGGGCAATGAGGTAATAAGCCGGCAGTGCATATTCAAAGTGTGGGCATGAAACTTCAACGATCTCTGCACCTAATCCACGGAGCACTTCGATGGATTCATTAAATCTCTGAATGACGCCCGACTGGTATCCCTCGCCACCAAGTTCGCGAACGACGCCAATGCGCATTCCCTTTACATCGCGCATCTTTGCTGCCGCCACCACTGCAGGAACTGGCGCATCGATACTGGTGGAGTCATAAAGATCGTGGCCACCGATCACTTCGTGGAGAAGTGCAGCATCGAGCACAGTGCGCGCACACGGGCCGGCTTGATCAAGGCTTGAAGAGAAGGCAACAAGGCCGTAGCGAGAGACGCCACCGTATGTGGGCTTCACTCCGACCGTGCCTGTAACAGCTGCAGGTTGGCGAATTGATCCACCAGTATCTGTACCAATCGCAAGTGGAGCTTCAAATGCCGCGAGAGATGCGGACGATCCGCCGCCAGATCCACCAGGAATGCGCGTGAGATCCCACGGGTTATGAGTAGGTCCGTATGCCGAGTTCTCGGTTGAAGAACCCATGGCAAATTCATCCATGTTCGTCTTACCAAGAATAATTACGCCCGCATTTTTCAACTTAGTAACGACTGTCGCGTCATAGGGCGGACGCCATCCTTCAAGAATCTTGGACCCACAAGTCGTCGGTACGCCTTTTTGAACCATGACATCCTTCAGCGCCAATGGGACACCCGCCAGCGGCGAGAGCTTTTCCCCCTTCGCGCGAGCTGCATCTACAGCGCGTGCTTGCGAGAGCGCGCCATCTGTATCAACATGAAGGAAGGCGTGGACTTGGGCATCGACGTCGGCGATGCGATCAAGGTGCGCCTGCGTCAGAGCTTCCGAGGAAATCTCGCCAGCTGAAAGTGCGGCCGCCATTTCTGCGGCGCTACGAGTGATCATTACTCTTCTCCCAAAATCTGTGGCACACGGAATCGCTGTTCCTCACTCGCAGGTGCCCCAGAGAGCGCCTCCTCAGGAGTAAGTGATGGACGAATGACATCGGGGCGGAAGACATTCTTCAAAGGAAGCGGGTGCGAAGTAGGTGCGACATCGGCGCCGGCTACTTCTTGCACGCGAGCTACGGCTCCGAGGATCACTTCCAGCTGTCCGGCCAGGTGATCGATCTCGGTGGCTTCAAGTTCAATACGAGCCAATTGGGCAAGATGGGCCACATCATCACGGGAGATCATGAGCTGAGCCTACCGAAGTGTCGAAGGGGCGAAAAATCGCCTTACTTCTCTTCAGTAAGGAGTCGCTCAAATCCGGCTTCATCGAGTACCGGCACGCCTAATTCGATCGCCTTGTCATATTTAGAGCCGGGCGCCTCACCCACCACCACATAGGCGGTCTTCTTGGAGACTGAGCCGCTGGCTTTGCCACCGCGAGCAACAATCGCTGCCGTGGCCTCGTCACGATTGAAGTGAGCAAGCGAACCTGTCACCACAATCGACATCCCCGCAAGCGTCTGAGGCAAGAGCTCCTCTTCGCCCTGCTCCATGAGTACGCCAGCGATTGCCCACTTCTTCACAATGTTGCGATGCCACTCTTCCTCAAACCACTCGACGACCGATTCGGCGATGATTGATCCGACGCCATCAACGTCGGCAAGCTCGACAACAGATGCGGTGGAGATCTTTTCCAAGGATCCAAAGCGAGTAGCGAGCGCTTGTGCAGCAGTGGGACCAACATGACGGATTGATAACGCGACAATGACGCGCCACAGCGGACGGCTCTTTGCATCTTCAAGCGCTGCGATAAATCGTTCGGCAATCGCTGAGAGCGACCCATCTTTCTTGGTGAAGAATGCTGAACTTGTTAAGTCTTGCAAAGTAAGCGAGAAGAGTTCGCTCTCATCTGTCAACAGACCATCAACTAAGAGCGCTTGCGCAGCTTCATATCCGAGAACATCAATATCCAGCGCGGCCCGTGAGCCCAGGTAGTAGAGCCGTTCGCGCAATTGTGCAGGACAACTTCGAGAATTGGGGCAACGTAAATCGACATCGCCGTCGCTCATTTGGCGCAGCAATGATCCGCACTCTGGACAATCACTTGGCATGACAAAGGCATGTTCACTACCTGTGCGGGCGCTCACCACTGGTCCGATGATTTCAGGAATAACATCGCCCGCTTTTCGTAGCACGACCGTATCTCCGATGAGAACGCCTTTACGTTTTACCTCATCGCTGTTGTGCAACGTGGCCGAAGAGACGGTGGAACCAGCCACGCGAACCGGCTCGAGAAATGCATACGGAGTGACGCGCCCCGTACGCCCTACATTCACGCGTATCTCCAACAACTTCGTAGTGACTTCTTCAGGCGGATATTTGAATGCGATCGCCCATCGTGGAGCTCGCGACGTGGAACCTAATCGATCCTGCAACGCGCGATCATCGACCTTCACCACGATGCCATCGATCTCGTGCTCGAGATCATGGCGATGTTCCTGATATTCGTTGATGAAAGCTAAAACTTCGTCGACAGAATCCAGCACTTTGTAGCGCGGACTCGTGGGCAATCCCCAAGAAGCAAGATGCGTGTAGGCATCACTCTGAGAGGAAAAGCTCATTCCTTCGATCGCACCAACGCCGTGCACCAACATTCGCAAAGGACGAGAAGCCGTAACCTTCGGATCTTTCTGGCGAAGTGAACCAGCGGCCGCATTCCTTGGGTTTGCAAAAGGAGCCTTACCACTTTCAACGAGACCAGCATTTAGCTCTTCGAAGAGTTTGTTAGGAAAGAAGACCTCACCGCGCACCTCAACCAGGGCAGGGAAATCAAACCCAGAGAGTTGATCGGGTATTCCCTGAATAGTGCGCACATTAAGCGTGACATCTTCCCCGGCGCTTCCGTTTCCCCGGGTTAATGCGCGCACTAGTTTGCCTTTTTCATAGAGCAAGTTGATCGCCAAACCGTCAATCTTGAGTTCCGTGAGCCATTTGATGCTTTCAGTACCGGCATCTTTGATGACGCGCTCACTCCAAGTTCGAAATTCTTCCTGGTCAAAGACATTATCGAGACTCATCATCTTTTCTTGATGGGCAATCGTCTCAAAACTTGTGGAGAATCCCCCACCGACGTGTTCAGTGGGAGAATCTGGCAATTTCAATTCAGGGTGCTTAGCCTCAAGTACGAGAAGCTCATTCCACAAAGTGTCGTATTCACCGTCGCTGATCTGTGGATCATCAAGCACGTAATAACGAAACTGATGGTCGCGAATTTGCTCCGCAAGTTCCGCAATTCGCACGGCCGGCTTCATTGCGCACGCTCCTGCAGTTCTTGCGAGACATTGACTAAATGAGCAGTGCTCGTGCGGGCGTAGTGCGGGGACGCTCCTGCCAAACCACACGTATGGGTAAGCGCCAGTCTCTCCAACGGGAGCCCAATATCGCGCGCCAAGTTCTGCACGAAAGTTACGGTAGCCGAGACGGGCGGCAAGTGCCTATCGACTCCCCCCACAACTCCTAGCCAGATTGACTTTCCACGATCGTGAAGTTCGGCCAGTGCCTCATATTCATTCCGCCCTATGAATGAGGCGTCAAGTGAGAGCGCATTGATTGCGCTCCGTCCAATCAATTCGATAGGCAAATCATTCGCACACGAGTGCATGATCAATTCGTTGTCGCGCGCAAAGAGCGCTATTAATGAAATCACCTCATCCTGGCTGGGGATACGAATTCTGCCAAACCCAGATGCACTCTTAATGGCGCCGCGCATAATTTGCGTAATAAGCGGTTCGTCGATCTGCACGACCACCGAGGTGACTCCTGGAAGCCTACGGCGCATGTCAGCCACCAGCATTTCAACCCCATAGGCAAGTGATTGCGCCACATCCTTGGTAGCAATTTCATCGGAGAGAATCGAGCCGGCCCGCGAAGTTTCCAAGAGCGCTACAAAGGTAAGTGGCCCAGCAACTTGAATCTTGATGCGACCTTCGAAGCCATCAAAGACCTCATGAAATGCATCCACGCTATGCGACATCGCACCCTTTGCGCGTCTCTCATCAGCGCCGGCTTTATCCACGATGCGCCAACCTGATGGTTGTACGTCTACATGAAGATCATGCAACATGCTCGCGCTGCGACCGATGAAATCACTCCCTACGCCAGCCGAGGGAAGCTCAGGAATAAACGGCAATTGCGGAAAGAGATCAAAAACTAATTCGGCTGCCTCTCGCGGGTTTTCACCGCTCAGTGATCCGATCCCCGTGATCAACACGGTTAGATCGTCGCAGTTACAGTGGCTGAGCCCACCACTCGATCATCGTCGTATACAACCACTGCCTGCCCGGTAGCCAGACCATGCAATGGCTCATCAAGCGTGACCGTGACTCCGTCGCCAACGAATTCATACGTGCAAGGAATAGCGGCGCCATGCGCTCGAACTTGCGCAAAGCCTCTCATAATCCCGACTGGTGTTGGCCCGCACATCCGAAGTTTTTCACCCAGAATTGTGGAGACTGCGAGTGCTTCATGCGCGCCGACCACAACCGTGTTCGAGACAGGTTCAATCTTGAGAACGTATCTTGCGCGTCCATCGTCGGATGGTTGTGAGATTCCTAAACCCTTGCGTTGACCAATGGTGTAAGTAAACGCACCCTGATGCGTACCCAGCCGATTGCCCTCTTCGTCAACTATGGGTCCTTCGCTGACGCCCAGACGATCCCTCAGCCATCCGGCATTGTCGCCCGAAGGGATGAAACAAATATCGTGGCTATCTGGTTTATTGGCCACACTCAAGCCACGCCGCTCTGCTTCTTTGCGAATCTCTTCTTTGGGGGTGTCACCTAACGGAAAGAGTGAGTGGCGAATCTGTTCTGGAGTTAAGACAGCCAACACATAGGACTGATCTTTTCCGTGGTCAACCGCGCGGTGCAAAGTGGGCGCATCTGCCGATCCACGCAGTTGCGCGTAATGCCCGGTAACAACAGCGTCGAATCCCATGGCAATTCCACGATTAAGTACTGCTTCAAATTTGATTTTCTCGTTACAGCGAAGACAAGGGTTAGGAGTATTCCCCGCCGCATATTCAGAGATGAAGTTCTCGACTACATCGGCACGGAATTCATCTGCCATATCCCAGATATAGAAAGGAATCCCGATGACATCGGCTGCTCGACGTGCATCACGCGAATCTTCGATAGTGCAACAACCTCGAGCGCCAGAGCGATAGGCCTGCGGATTCTCAGAGAGCGCCAAATGCACGCCCACAACGTCGTGGCCGGCCTCCACCGCTCGGGCGGCCGCCACCGCGGAATCAACCCCGCCACTCATCGCCGCAATTACTCGCATAGACGTAATTATCGCTTACTTACCTGACCAGCTTTGCGCGCACGCTCAACAACCCCGCCGATCACGCTTACCAACGCGTCCACGTCCTGGCTTGTAGAGCTAAAACCCAACGAGAATCGTAGTGAGGCGCGAGCATCGACTTCGCTCATTCCCATCGCTAGAAGGACGTGACTTGGCCTCGGAACGCCAGCGCTACAGGCAGATCCAGTTGAAGATTCGATGCCTTGAGCATCGAGCAACAAAAGGAGCGCATCGCCTTCGGCTCCCGCAAAAGTGAAATGTGCGATGCCGGGAAGAGTGAGCTCATCACCGTTGGCTCGGGCATCGGGAACTTCGGCGAGTACTCGAGCTGTTAATTCACGACGCAGTTCAACCATACGAAGTGCTCGCTCAGTTAATTGTTCAGCCGCCTCAGTCGCAGCTACACCAAGTGCTCGAATTGCGGGAGTATCGAGAGTGCCGCTTCGGATATCTCGCTCTTGCCCGCCGCCATGCAAGACTGGGGTGAGCTTCAAATTCTTCTTCACAATAAGTGCGCCAATGCCGAGCGGTCCGCCAATCTTGTGGCCACTTATCGTCATTGCGTCGAGATCAAGTTCCTTGAATGAGAGCGGCACTTTTCCAAAAGCTTGAACCGCATCGGTGTGGACAGGTATGCCATATTTATGCGCGGCTTCGATCACTCGGACAAGTGGCTGCAGCGTTCCCACTTCGTTATTCGCAAACATTATGCTGACAAGAGCAACTTTAGGATCTCTTTCAATCTCAGCAACCAACTCTTCGACGTTCAGCTGCGCTCGGTCGTTTACAGAAATCCACGTCACTTCTGCACCTTCGTGATCCACCAACCATTGAATTGGATCCATCACTGCATGGTGTTCTATAGAAGAGGAAATAATCCGGTTATTCGCAGGATCTTCTTGAATCCGCTTCCAGTAGAGACCTTTTACCGCCAAGTTGTTTGCTTCTGTACCCGATCCCGTGAGCACAATCTCTCCAGGCGTTGCACCCACCGCGCTTGCTATGGCTTCGCGAGCCTCTTCGACAACTTTTCGTGAGCGTCGACCAGAAGCATGCAGACTAGATGCATTCCCAAGATTTCCGAGTTCATCAATCATGGCTAGACGAGCAGCATCAGACATGGGCGTAGTCGCCGCATGATCAAGGTATGTGCTCATCGCGACATCAAGATTTGCGCGCCAAGACTCCTGCCGCAGCTTGCGGCACCACATTAAAGAGATCTCCTACAACACCAAAATCAGCAAGTTCGAAGATAGGTGCATCGGCATCCTTATTAATGGCAACGATGGTCTTGCTTGTTTGCATACCGGCACGGTGTTGAATCGCACCAGAAATTCCACAAGCGACATAAAGTTGCGGGCTCACAGTCTTTCCTGTTTGGCCAACTTGATTTGAATGCGGGTACCAACCTGCGTCTGTTGCCGCGCGTGAAGCGCCCACCGCAGCACCGAGAGCATCTGCCAAGGATTCAACTGGACTGAAATCTCCATTGGTTCCACGGCCGCCTGAAACGATGATCGACGCTTCGGTCAATTCTGGTCGGCCACCCTTTACAGGCGCTTGGCGGCTAGTGACAGTCACTCCACTTGAAGTGTGAGCAACGGTTACGTCGACGATTTCGGGAGAACTTTCAGAAGCAACCGGTTCGCACGCATTGGGGCGCACGGTGATGATTGGAGCTCCGTGTGTGACCTTAGAGTGCACGACTGTAGAACCACCAAAAATAGATTGCGTGGCCGAAAAGTCTTGAGCCACATCAATCACATCGGTGAGTAGGCCGCTGCCGAGGCGTACCGCAAGGCGGCCGGCGATCTCTTTGCCCTTGGCGCCTGAAGTGATCAAAATTGCAGCAGGTGCATGTGCTTGGGCAATGCTTGCGAGCGCATCTACTGAAGGGGTGATGGGATGACCATCCACTGCTTCAATGACGGATAGTTTGCTCGCACCAAATTGAGCGGCCAACGCCCGAGGCGCATCTGCCTCACCAGCACGAACAACTGCCACAGCATGCACTGTGCCGAGCGCGCGAGCGGCGGTGATTAATTCACTAGCCGCACGTGAAACGAGACCTGCGGTGTGATCGATAAGTACGAGAACGTCAGCCACGGCGCAACCTACACAATCTTCTTGTCAGCAAGGAATGAGACCAATTCGTTTCCACCGTTACCTTCGTCGACAACTTTGATTCCTGCGCTACGTGGTGGACGTAGCGCAGAATCGACCACAGCGCTCCACGAACTTGCACTGCCTACTTGATCCCCAGAGACCCCTACATCTGCCAGGCTCCGCGTCTCGATGGTCTTCTTCTTCGCAGCCATAATGCCCTTGAAAGACGGGTATCGGGGCTCGTTGATCTTTTCAATCACGGATACAACACAAGGAAGTGATGCTTCCATCTCTTCAATGCCCTCATCTGTCATGCGTTTGATGGTGACTTTGTTGGCAGCCGCATCAATCTTCAATTCACCAGCAAAAGTAAGTTGTGGCCATCCGAGACGTTCGGCCAACATCGCCGGAACAACACTCATACGCGCGTCCGTTGATTCAGTGCCGCAGAGCACGATGTGTGCGCCGCTGGCTTCAATCGCCTTGGCAAGTACCAACGAGGTGGCGAGCGCGTCTGAGCCGGAGAGGGCTTCATCGCTAATGAGGATTGCATTGTCGGCGCCCATTGAGAGCCCTTTACGAATAGCTTCGGTCGCGCGATCAGGTCCCATGGAGAGCAAAGTGATGGAGTGTTCGCCACCTTCTCCATTCCCGCCAGAGTTCTCGCAGATGCGCAACGCTTCTTCAATCGCGTACTCATCGAGGTCGTTAAGAACGGCATCGACACCAGCGCGGTCGAGGCGCGCGTCGGCTCCGAGTTTCTTTTCAGCCCAGGAATCTGGAACCTGTTTCACACACACCAGAAACTTCACGAGACTCTCCTGTCGCACACCTACATAGATATGTCTGATGTTACCGATCACTTGCCCATCTGCCATATTCAAGGTGCCATATTGCAGGCAGGTGTGACTTGATCAATCTCATATTCTGGTCGTCCTAGCTTCCTAACGCCCCTTGAACGTCGCCTTGCCGGGACCGTTGGCAATGAAAGATTCCATCCCGATGGCGCGATCCTCGGTGGCGAAAAGTTCGGCGAAGGCCTGGCGCTCGATCTCCAGACCCTCATCAAGAGTGCCGTCTTGACCTGCGTCAATCACCCGTTTTGCGGCCGCGATCGCAACCGCTGGTCCACCGACAAATTGGCGAGCCCAAGCCACCGCCTCGGCATAAACGCTCTCTGCGGGGAAGAGGCGATCCACCAATCCGATCGCCAAGGCTTCCGCGGCCGAGATCATGCGCCCGGTTAAAACGAGCTCCTTGGCAACGGAAGGCCCGACGAGTCGAGTCAATCGTTGCGTGCCACCGGCGCCCGGAATAATTCCAAGGAGAATCTCCGGTTGACCGAGTTTTGCATTATCTGCGGAGAAGCGGAGATCGGCACACATGGCAAACTCACATCCACCGCCGAGGGCATACCCGGTGATCGCCGCCACGACTGGCTTGGGGATCTGGGCAATAGCGGTAAATGCCGAGTGCAGATTGTGGGAGCGCGCTGCCATCTCCTGAGGGGTGAGGCGTTCCATCTCTTTAATATCGGCCCCGGCAGCAAAAGCCTTCTCGCCGCCGTAGAGCACCACCGATGCAATCGCCGAATCTGCCGTGATGAGCGCTGCGGCTTCGACCATTTCCGCCTGCATCGCAAAGTTAAGCGCGTTGACCGGTGGACGATTGAGTTTGAGAGTGGCCACGCCTGCGTCGACCGTGAGTTCAAAAAATTCCATAACCTGACTCTACTTTGGGCAGGATGCTTTCCCCCAAGCCGCCCTGCCGATATGTTGCGACTATGGGGAGTCCACAACGAGCAAAGAGTCCACTGCCCTCTTTAAAGTCCGGCGAATTGGCCACGGTCGCCATCAGCCGGATGGAATCCGAGCTCTCCTGGTACTCACACTTGAGCGCAGATGACCGTTCCTGGGTCAACCTGGTTGCCCAGAGAGGCATCGCCAACTTTGTCGAATGGCTGGAAGATCCCCGCAAGAAAAAGAAAGTTTCATCAGATGTTTTTGGCAGCGCCCCACAAGCGCTTACCCGCTCCATCAATTTGGAACAAACAGTTGAACTAGTGCGACTCACTATTTCCGTCGTCGAAGAGTTTGCTGCCACATTGGAAGATGCCCGAGATATTCAACTAGGTGTACTTGAATATTCTCGTGAGATTGCATTCGCCACAGCGCTCGTTTACGCGCGCGCCGCTGAAGCTCGCGGTGGTTGGGATGCGAGGTTAGAAGCACTCGTTGTTGATGGTGCGCTCCGTGGCGAAGTTGATGCGAGTTTGCTCTCTCGTGCTAATGCGCTCGGTTGGCAGGGCAAAACTCCTGTCTCTGTCATCGTTGGCAACCGCCCGGAAGACGATACAAGTCGCGCTACAGAGGCGATGCGCAGGTATGCCAAACATGCTCAACTCGACGTAATGGCAGGGGTTGTAGGCCAACGCTTAGTAGCCATCGTCGGCGGAACACACGACCCAATGGGCGCAGCGCGTCACTTCGCAAACGTATATGCGCCAGGTCCGGTAGTTGCCGGTCACATCGTTGATTCACTCGATCAATGTCACTTTTCGGCGCAAGCAGCACTCTCTGGTTTCGATAGTGCAAACGCGTGGCCCGGAGCTCCACGGCCAGTGAGCTCGAATGATTTACTTCCAGAACGCGCCCTCAGTGGCGATGACGCAGCAAGAGAACTTCTTATTTCAAAGATTTTCAAACCTTTAGTCGAAACCGGCGGAGAGTTAATCGAAACGATCGATGCGCTTGTTACTTATGGCGGAATTGAACCTGCATCACGGGCACTATTCGTACATGCCAATACGGTCAGATATCGGATGCGCAAAATTACCGAAGTGAGCGACTACTCGCCCATGGAGCCTCGAGAGCTCTTCGTACTCAATATCGCGCTCTCAATCGGCCGACTAGGAGAACGTCTCTAACCTCCTTGTTTGGCCAGGAACTGTAGGTTCCCTACAATTGCCGGCGAGGGACACGGTCGCCTGCGCAGGGGAAGCGCCACCCTCTTCTACGGAAGGGTAGACACGTGCTCGCAATCGTTGCCCCCGGACAAGGCGCCCAGACCCCAGGTTTCCTAGAACCTTGGCTTGAACTCCCCCGCACCCAGCCGCTCCTTCAATGGTGGTCGGCGGTTTCCGGGCTTGATCTGATTCACTACGGAACAAAGGCCGACGCTGAAGAGATCCGCGATACCGCGATCGCACAACCACTCTTGGTGGCTGCTGGATTAATCGGCGGCATCTCACTCTTTCCTCATCCTTCTGATGCATTCCAAAAATTAAGTGTCGTTGCTGGCCACTCAGTAGGTGAGCTCACCGCCGCCGCTGGAGCGCGCGCCATCACTGCTGAAAGCGCAATGGTCTTGGTACGCGAGCGCGGTCTGGCTATGGCCTCCGCCAGCGCAGCCCACCCCACCGGCATGAGTGCGGTGCTTGGCGGGGATCGCGACGAAGTGCTCGCCGCCATCGCCGCATATGGACTCACTGCGGCCAACGACAATGGCGCCGGACAAATCGTGGCCGCTGGAGATCTCGAAGCATTGGCCAAGTTCGGCGAGAACCCACCAGCAAGTGCACGAGTACGTGCGCTTTCAGTGGCCGGGGCATTTCATACGGAATATATGTCGTCCGCGGTGGCGCGCATGCAAGATCTTGCCCGCTCAGTAACCGTTCACGATCCACGCGTCAAAGTTATTTCTAATAAAGATGGCGCCATCGTGCATCATGGTCGCGATGTACTCGACCGGATCGTCGGTCAAATTGCGAATCCTGTTCGTTGGGATCTCTGCATGCGTACATTGGAAGATCTTGGCGTGACTGCAATTATTGAAATGCCACCTGCCGGAACACTGATAGGTCTCATCAAGCGCGCGCTCCCGGGCGTAGAAACGCTGGCATTGAAAACCCCTGAAGACATTCCAGCTGCTCTCGATCTCATCGCGCGTCACGGTCGCCCAAGTACTTTGATTGATCAACCCACCTGGCGCATGCTCGTTGCGCCTTTCGCCGGAACTTTCCATCGCGATGCTGAGTTAGGTGATGAGATTGCGCGCGATGCAAGCGTTGGTCGCGTAGTAGCTAAGCGGGAAAACACCGAAATCACCGCACCGCATGGTGGAGTCATTATCGAGTGGCTGGCAGAAGAGGGCGACCCAGTTTCACCAGGTCAACCGTTGGTCAGACTTCATCCAACAGGAGAACTTCCAGGGGGAGACCACTGATGGGAAGAATCAAAGACCTCGAACTTCATCGTCACTCGCGTATTTATGGAGTCGGCGGATATCGGCCGGAGCGCGTTGTAACTAACGCCGAAGTATGCGCACGCATAGATTCCACTGATGAGTGGATCCGCGAACGTTCTGGTATTGAGTCACGTCGATGGGCGGCCGATAACGAATCTGTTGTGGACATGGCTGAGAATGCAGCCCGAAAGGCCCTGGCTCACGCCGGAATCAGCATGGATCAAATCGGCGCCGTCATCGTTGCAACTGTTACCTATCCTTATCAAACGCCTAGCGCAGCTACTGAACTTATTCGACGTCTCGGAAATCCAAAGGCGGCCGCTTTCGACATCTCTGCTGCGTGTGCTGGGTTTTGTTATGGCGTCGGCATGGCCAGCGATTTTGTGCGCGGCGGCTCTGCCGATTACGTGCTTCTCGTAGGCGTAGAAAAACTCACCGACTTTATTGATCTCGATGATCGCGCCGGTGGCTTCCTCTTCGCCGATGGTGCAGGTGCGGTAGTTATTGGACCTTCTGACGTTCCTGGAATCGGACCTACAGTCTGGGGATCCGATGCAGATAATCGCGACGCCATCCTGCAAAAAACTTCATGGCTTTCATTCAAGAAGAACACAGTTCATGAACGTAAAGATTTCCTTTGGCCAGATATCCAAATGGTGGGGCAAACCGTTTTTCGTTGGGCTGTCTGGCAGATGGTGCCGGTCGCCAATAAAGCTCTTGAACTTGCTGGACTCAAAGCCAGTGAATTAGATGCGTTCATTCCCCATCAAGCAAATATGCGCATTATCGATGCCATGGTGAAAGCGCTAGATCTGCCACCTGAACTTCCGGTTGCCCGCGACATTCGGGTCTCTGGCAACACCTCAGCAGCTTCCATTCCTCTTGCTATGGAATCGATGTTAGAAAGTGGTGAAATTCCGCACGGCGGAAGCGCACTACTTATTGGATTTGGTGCCGGATTGGTTTATGCGGCCCAAGTAGTAACCCTTCCCTAAGAGAACGCACCACCGATTGGCACAAAAATAGGCACAAAAATAGGCAGAGACGAACACAGAGAGATAACAAGGAGAAGAAATGGCTCACTCAGTAGATGAAGTACTCGCAGGGCTTGCTGAAATCGTCGAAGAAGTTGCTGGTATCCCAGCATCGTCAGTATTGATGGACAAGTCATTCACCGATGATCTCGATGTTGACTCACTCAGCATGGTCGAAGTTGTTGTAGCTGCAGAAGAGAAGTTTGGCTGCAAGATTCCTGATGACGACGTAAAGAATCTCGTCACTGTCGGAGATGCAGTCAATTACATCGTCAAGGCTGCTCACTAACATGAGCGCTCCCACGCACCGTAAAGTCGTCGTTACCGGGTTGGGCGCATTCACGCCCCTCGGTGGCGATGTTGCGTCCACGTGGGCTGCGTTACTTGCTGGAAAATCAGGCGTACGCACCCTCACACACGACTGGACTGAAACAATCCCAGTTCATTTCGCAGCAGAAACTGCCGTGGATCCATCTGAAGTGATGGATCGAGTAGAGGCTCGCAAACTTGATCGTGCCGAGCAATTTGCATTAATTGCCGCGCGCGAAGCCTGGAAAGATGCCGGGGCGCCAGAGATTCACACGGAGCGGCTCGGTGTAGTAATTGCCTCCGGAATCGGTGGCATCCTTTCGCTACTCGGTTCGTACGACGTGTATCTAGAGAAAGGTGCGCGCCGCGTTAGCCCGCACACCGTGCCCATGTTGATGCCCAACGGTCCTGCAGCAGCTGTTGGGCTCGAACTCAAAGCTCAAGCAGGAGTGCATACGCCAGTGAGCGCATGCGCCTCGGGTTCGGAAGGTCTTGGTTACGCCATGGAGATGATCCGTAGCGGTCGAGCAGACGTAGTTGTTGCTGGTGGCACTGAGGCTGGCGTTCATCCACTCCCGATGGCTGGCTTTGCAGCGATGATGGCGCTCTCCACTCGCAACGATGCCCCCGAAAAAGCTTCGCGGCCTTATGACAAGGAGCGCGACGGTTTTGTTCTCGGCGAAGGCGCAGGAGTTGTGGTGCTCGAATCTGAAGAGTTTGCAAAGGCACGAGGTGCGCGCATTTATGCAGAACTTGCAGGCCAAGGCATCACCTCAGATGGGTATCACATTGCTGCTCCAGATCCTGAAGGTCGCGGAGCCGCCCGCGCCATGAAAATGGCTCTTGCTGACGCCGGTGTTGCTGCATCTGACGTTGTCCACCTCAACGCACATGCCACTTCAACTCCGGCTGGCGATATCGCCGAATCACTCGCCATTCGCGGGGCACTGGGTGCCGACACCGATCACGTAGCCGTATCAGCAACTAAATCCATGACAGGTCACCTCTTAGGTGGTGCCGGCGCAATCGAGTCGGTCTTCACGATCCTTGCGCTCCATCACCGAATGGCTCCCCCCACGATAAACATTGAAAACTTCGACGAAGAGATCAAACTCAACGTAGTTCGAGATAACCCTCGCCCACTCCCTGAGGGATCCATCGCGGCACTCAATAATTCATTTGGTTTCGGCGGCCACAACGTGGCGCTCGTATTCCGATCCGTTTAACGAAGGAGAAGAAATGAGCGAGAACGAAATTAATCCAAAGGATCCAGAAGTACGTCTCAACCGTCTCATTGATTCAGGCACGCTTTCGCTACTCACACCACGCGATGATTCCGGGATGCTCGCAGCCCACGGAAAAATCGATGGCACCGAAGTTGCTATCTTCTCCACCGACGCCACCATTCAAGGTGGCGCCATGGGACAGGCGGGTTGCGAAGTCATCCTGGCGGCGTACGAATACGCCCTCACGGCGAAGTGTCCCGTTATCGGCTTGTGGCATTCAGGTGGCGCACGTCTGCGCGAAGGTGTCGCTTCCCTTGATGCATTTGGTCGAGTCTTTGCCGTCATGACTCGGGCTAGCGGAAAGATTCCACAAATCTCACTCGTTTTAGGACCGGCAGCTGGCGGCGGGGCATATGGGCCAGCACTTACTGACATTGTCATCCTGGGGCCTGATGGTCGCGTCTTCGTTACTGGTCCCGATGTCGTGAAGAGCGTTACAGGTGAATCAGTTGATATGGCACGTCTCGGTGGCCCAGAGCCACACGGTCGTCGAAGCGGTGTCGTGCATGTCGTTGCCGAGGATGATGATGAGGCCTACAGCGCGACTCGACGCCTGGCTTCACTGCTGGGTAATCAAGGCTCGATGGCAGAGAAACTTCCTGAAGTAGATCTGGCTGGCCTCATGCCCGAATCCTCAAAGCGGGCATATGACGTCCATCCACTAATCGAGGGCGTACTCGATGCCGGCGGGATACAAGAACTTCATCCGAAGTGGGCGCCAAACATCGTGACGACCCTAGGACGCTTCGGTGGAAGAACCGTTGGTGTTGTTGCGAATAACCCACTTCGGCTAGGTGGCTGCCTGGATTCCTCTTCCGCCGAAAAGGCTGCGCGCTTTGTACGCATGTGCGATGCCTTCGGAATACCTCTTGTTGTTCTTGTTGATGTTCCGGGTTACTTGCCAGGTGTGGGACAAGAGTGGGATGGCGTTGTTCGGCGCGGAGCAAAACTCCTCCACGCATTCGCTGAAGCAGTCGTCCCTCGCGTCACTTTGGTCACCCGAAAGGCTTACGGCGGCGCATATATCGCAATGAATTCCCGCTCTCTTGGTGCAACCAAAGTCTTCGCTTGGCCCGGCGCTGAAGTTGCCGTCATGGGCGCTGTTGCTGCCATTCGAATTCTGCATCGTCGTTTACTCTCTGAAGTTCCTGACGATCAAAGAAATGATATGGAATTAGAACTTGCCGCTGAGCATGAACAAATTTCTGGTGGTGTGACGCGAGCAGTCGAAATTGGTGTCGTCGATGAAATCATTGAGCCGAACGCGACTCGAACCGCTATCGCGAAAGCGATTTTGGGTGCACCAGCACTTCGTGGTGACCACGGAAACATCCCGCTCTAAAACTCTTAGCTGGAGCCGGTCTTGAGCCATCGGATACTCGACTGATCGCCCGAGTATCTAAATGGTTCCAACTCCTCATCCCACGGTGTACCGAGTACTTGTTCCAATTCTTCTTCGAGCGAGGTGCCATTCTTCAGAGCTCTCTTGGCACAGCCTCGAATGCGATCTTCATTAACATGAATGTCTCCATGCACTCCCATGATCGAGTGATGAATTCCCAGCGCAGGAGTTCCTTGAAATCTTGCACCATCGTTTGAACTCGTCGCATCTTCTGTGATCTCAAAGCGCACGTAATGCCATCCCCGCATCGCTGACGCAATTTTCGACGCACTCCCTTCGGGACCATGCCACGCAGATTCAGCACGAAGTGTTCCCGGGGAGATCGGTTGCGTGCTCCACTCCAGCCGGACAGGTAGACCCAGCACATTTCCAATAGCCCACTCAATATGCGGGATGAGGGCCGTGGGGGCAGAGTAAATAAAGAGCATGCCGCCGGCTGGCGCCTGCGATCGACTGTGAGGCTGAGTAAGCATGAGATCTTCTCCTGACCGGTCCGTGTGACCTTCCCCAGTACACGTGTCGTCAGGTTTTACGCTGAATTACATCTTGCCCTAAGCGGGGAATTCCCGCCAGGGGGCCCGTGGTGTACCCTCATAAGTGAGTCAGACGCTTAGCAGTACCGTTCGTTAGCTTCTCCCCTGCGCGAGAGCGCCAGGTTGGCTGGTCTCGGTGACGCTTTTTGAAGAAGACTGACACGAGGCAATCGCCGCGTGTCCCCTACGTCCCGGGAGATTAGCTAAATGGCAACGGGAACAGTTAAGTGGTTCAACTCTGAAAAGGGTTTTGGTTTCATTGCAGTAGATGGCGGCGGACAAGATGTCTTCGTTCACTACTCTGCGATCCAAGGTAGCGGTTACAAGGCACTCGAAGAGGGCCAAGCCGTTGAATTCGAAATCGTCCAAGGTCCTAAGGGTCCTCAAGCCGATCAGGTCAACGCTCGCTAACCACGAATTAAGTAAAAAGGGCCCGGGAGTAATCCCGGGCCCTTTTTCAATTCCTGATGAGAAATAATTAGAGAGTCGGGTAATCGGTATACCCCTTTGCCCCACCCGAGTAGAAGGTCTGGGAGTCTGGTTCGTTCATGACCGTTCCCTCTTTGATCCGCATCGGAAGGTCTGGGTTTGCGAGGGCGAGCCGACCAAAGCTGACCGCGTCGGCCCCGCCCGATTCCACTAACGCGTGTGCCGAAGCAATCTTGTCGTTATCTGCATAACCAGTGTTCCCAATCAGCACTCCAGACCAGTGTGCGCGGGAAAACTTAATTCCGGCAAAGCCTGGTTGTTCGCCTACGTGAAGAAAGGCAAGTCCAAGAGAATCAATACCGGCGAGTAATGCGCCATGAGTCTCTTCTACCTGCGTTTCAGCCATGTCGTTGAAATTTCCATTCGGTGAGATTCGGATTCCCACCTTGTCGCCACCCACAGCATCAACCACCGCGCGCACCGTTTCAATCACGAATCGTGCCCGGTTCTCAGGAGAACCGCCATATTGGTCCGTGCGCTGATTTGAGTTGTCGGCCAGGAATTGATTGAGCAAGTAACCGTTGGCTGCATGAAGCTCAACGCCATCGCACCCAGCTAACACAGCTCGTTGAGCTGCATCAACATACGCGTGACGAGCAGCGATGAGATCATCAGCCGTCATCTCGCGTGGTTGATCAAAGGGCTTATTTCCACTACCAGTAAAGAGTTGCCCAGCCGGCGTCACCGCACTCGGCGCCACCGGTTGCGTACCAATCACGTCAACGTGACTAATGCGTCCGGCGTGCATCAACTGCAAAAAGATGTGGCCGCCAGCGCCGTGAACTGCATCAGCAACTCTCTTCCAACCGGCGGTCTGCTCATCATTATGGAGTCCGGGGGTATGCGGGTAACCCTGGCCAATTGCGGCCGGTTGCACTCCCTCGGAGATGATGAGACCGAAGGAGGCGCGCTGCGCGTAGTACTCACTCATCAAGTCGGTGGGAACGCCGGTGGCCGAAGCGCGATTACGCGTCATCGGCGCCATCACCACTCGATTAGGAGTAGTGATAGCGCCGATACGTAATGCTTCAAAGAGAGATGTCATAAAGACATTATCTAGGTAAACGCACGCCCTTGCGCTCCAAGCGTGGCAAGACCTCTTGGGCGAAGTAGGGAAGTTCCTTGGCGTAATCCAAGAATGCCAAGGTCATGCCGCCAAAGCCGGCCTTATGGAAGCCTTCAATAGCATCTGCCACTTCGTCTGGAGTTCCAATGAGTGGGCAAGAACCATGACCAGCGGCGAAACGGCCGCGGAACATGGAGAGCATCTCTTTGCTGAAGGACATGGCATGCAAGCCCTGGAGCTCCATCAAATTGTCGACGGCATTCCAATCTGCGTACTCATCTGCGTAGTAGTGCAGGAATTCATCGGCTTCTTTACGAGTGGGCTTACAAACGACGTGGCCGAGAGTAAAGACGCCCATCTGACGGTTGTATTGATCCTTTGCCTGCTGCGTTACTTGCTTGACAACTTCAGCACCATCTTCGGGACCGCCGACAACAGTGAATGCAAAGTTGGCGTTACGAGCGGCAAACTCGCGACCTTGAGGTGAAGAACCTGCGTTGAGGACTGGAAGCATTCCATCGACTGGCTTTGGCATGCCTTCAACATGTTGCAACTTGAAGAACTTGCCATCGTGGTCGAACTTGCCTTCGGTGGTCCAAATCTTCTTGATGACCTCCCACCACTCTTGCGCAAGGGCGTAGCGATCATTGTGATCGGATGGAAGATCCATACCGAAGGTGTCGTACTCCGGCTTATTCCAACCAGCCACGATATTGATACCGGCACGGCCTTGACCGATGTGATCGACGGTTGCCATCTGCTTAGCGACCACGATGGGGTGATTGAAAGCAGTGTGAATAGTGGCGAATACAAAGATGTTCTTGGTATTTGCGAGCAGACCCGCAGCCCATGTAGTGGGATCCAAAACGCCCTCGTGGAAATTAGTCTCGCCGCCGTAGCCAATCCAGCGAGCGATAGGGAGCAAGAAGTCGATTCCTGCTTCGTCGGCAATCTTGGCAAGGCGAAGGTTATCTTCCCAGGATCCGCTCCAACGATCCGGTGCCTTGGTGACAGCTAATCCCGAAGAGCAGTTCGGCGAGAAGAGTCCGAGTTTGAAATCTTTCATATCTGCAATGCGCTTAACCATGTTGTGCCTTTCGGGATCGATCGGTAAGGGTTTACTTACTTTGGTTCCGGCAAATTTCCGGCCACGAGAGATCCGTGGACGAAAGTAAGCGGGGTTGCGAATCGTTGCTCGAATGAATCCACTTCTCCCACGATCACAACGTGATCGCCTGCATCCATTCGATTCCAAGTGGTGCACTCCATCCGAACGAGAGAGTTCCCCAAGAGCGGAACTCCACGATCAGAAAGTTCATATTCAACGCCGGCGAATTTATCTCCGCCTTTCTGTGCAAATTGCTTCACCAACGGACGTTGGTCGTCGGCCAAAAAGTGCACCGCCCAATGTTCGACTCGTTGCCAATGTTCAAAAGATGACGATTTACGATCTACCGTCCAAAGCAAGAGGAGCGGATCAAGCGAGACCGAGGCGAGTGAATTGCAGATGATTCCAATCGGAGCGCCCTCATCACTTGAAGTGATGAGCGAGATTCCGGTGACCCATTGGGACATCACCCCACGGAAGATTGTGGGGTCAAGGGTGCCGTCGGAAACGCTGCCCCGCTGGGGAGTCTCACTCGGGGTCGGCGTCATGTAACTCCTGCTCTCGTTTTGACGACCGTAAAGGAGACGCAAGGCGGAGTCAATGAAGCAGAGAATAAATCTTTTTCGCGTCTCAGCCCTGGAAGTGTCTTACCCCTTGAGTAATCGAGCGGCAGCTAAGCCCCCGGAGATGGCGTTGGCCCCGGCCCCTGGCCACGTTCCTGCCCCGGCGATATAGAGGCGTGGAATCTCAGTGGCGTATTTGCCCAGGTCGAGGCTGGGTCGCATGAGGAATTGATCCAACTGGTGGCTGCCAGCCACCGAATCGCCGCCGACCAGGTTGGGGTTGGCGGCCTGTAGGTCGGCTGGGCTCATCACGTGGCGACCCAGAATGGTGTCGGTAAAGCCTGGAGCATATTTCTCGAGTTTGGCGACCACCTGATCGGCTACCCGCTCGCTCTGCGCCGCCCACGTGCTCCCCTTCGGGATGTTGGGAAGAGTCCGTACCTGGATCCAGACCACGGCCTTTCCCTCTGGAGCGCGCGAAGGATCTACCGCCGAACTTTGACCTACAACAAGGAGTGGCTCGTCTGGAATCTCTCCAGCGAGTGATTGTTGATATGTACGAGCCATGTCATCGACATAGGGACCGACGTGCACGTAAGCAAACTTCGCAAGTTCACTATCGCTCCACGGAATCGGCCCATTAGTCGCCAAGTGCACCATCATCGTTCCTGGACCAAATCGGTAATGCGCTGCCGCTTGTTTCATGTGGGCTGGGACATCTGAAGACTCCAGCAAGTTATTCACCATCACTGGAAGAACGACCGTAGAAATCACGCCGCGCTTAGCCAAGATTTGTTCTCCATTTGCCAGACGCACACCGAAGGCGCCTTTTTCATTAACCAAAATGCGCGCCACATCTGTCCCGAGGAGAACTTTGCCGCCCTTCTTCTCTAGCAGGGCAACCATGGCGTTCACCAGATTGCTTGCTCCGCCTTCAACGATCGACATGCCATTAGCCATGTCTAAGAAGCACTCCAGCAATGGAAAGACTGCGCCGCCGGTGATATCGGGGGCGTAATCGAGATGCATTCCCCAAGCCGCAAGAAGTGATTTTGCTTCCGGAGTTTCAAAGTAACGATCGCCCAGTGCGCGCGTGGATGAGAGCAGAATGCGAAGGAGTTCCCCAGAACCTTTCTTGCCACGCGCCTTCCACAACGCACGAGCACCTTGCCACGTGCCTTTGGATGGAAGCGGGTTTCCATACATCGGGAAGTAGGAACCTGCGAAATCTCCGAAGAGTGCACCAAGTGCGGCCCAACCTTGTGCATCGCCTGCGTTGTGCGCCGACCACATTGCTGCCGTCGCATCGCCATCTTGCACAACCTTGAGATTCTTACCGTTAGGAAATGCGGACGCGTACGGAGTCGATGAGTGCGCGAATTTAAGTCCCAGAGCGCCAAGTTCGGCGCCGTGCTTTGCAAAGTAAGGAGAGCCGAGAAAGAGGCCCATATTCGTCGCCCAATAATCATGAGTGAAACCAGGGAGCGTAAGTTCGCCGCTGCGGATAGCACCGCCAGCAACATCGGAGCGTTCCACCACAACCACGGAAAGGCCTTTTTCTGCGAGCGCAGTTGCGGCTACCAAGCCTTGATGTCCGGCTCCGATAACGACGACGTCGACGTTTTCCTGGCTCATAGCCCCTCCATAAGTTTCTTACTCGCGTGTATTAAGAATCTAAACTCTTTCAGGTTGATTGAACAAGTTGCTAGAGGAGATACGCAAGAGTGGCGTACTCTCACTCCATGACTTATGGCGCAGATCAAGTACTCACCGGCTCGGGCAATAGCGATTACGAACGCTATATCCGCACCAACGAACTCCTTTCGTTACAGAAGGGTCCCGATACCTGGGAGCATCGCGATGAACTTCTCTTCACCGTGGTGCACCAATCCTCAGAGCTCTGGCTCAAGCTCGCCATCGCCGAGTCGCACGAAATCATCACGCGACTCCAAGCAGGAGATATAGCTGGCGCACTTCGTCTTGTTGATCGCATCCCCATGTGCGTTATTCATGCAACGCAGAATCTCGACATGCTGGAGAAAATGTCACCGTGGGATTATCAGCAAGTTCGCCGCGCACTTGGACATGGCTCGGGTTTCGACTCACCCGGCTTTAACGGAATACGTGCCGTTATTCCACAACTCGGCGTGGAATTCCATCGCTTACTTAAGGCCGCCAACATCTCGCTACTTGATCTCTTTGTGCACCACGAGAAGCACGATCAGCTCTACCGCTTGGCGGAAGCACTTATTGAAGTTGACGAGCGCATGATCAATTGGCGCCATCGTCACTTCAAGGTCGTTGAGCGCAGCATCGGATTGCACGTTTCCGGAACGCAAGGAACACCAGTCGAAGTAATCGGTCAACTACGCGACAAATGCTTCTTCCCTGAGCTCTGGGACATCCGTACAGAGATCACCAATCACGCGCTCAAAGAGGAATAGTTCACATTCGTTTTAAGCGAGTGCGGCGTCCAAAGTAATCGTGGCCGACGAGTAGAGCTTCGATACTGGGCAAGTAGCTTTTGCTTTTTCTGCAAAGGCCACGAACTCATCATTTGAACAAGCTTGCCCCACTCCGCGAGTCACGAGATGAACTTCGCTGATCCAAAAACCGTCGCTCCGCTGTTCGAGCGTTACTCGCGCGCTTGTCTCTACCGAGCCCACGGCAAGACCCGCATCTTCAAGAATGCTGGTGAGCGCCATCGAAAAACATCCGGCATGTGCGGCACCAATCAGCTCTTCAGGGTTGGTTCCGGCGTTTTCGTCGGTACGTGACTTCAATGAGAATGGAATGACTTGACCGGCACGACCCAGAGTCATGCTTCCGGTACCCGTGGGCACAGATCCGTTCCAAATAGCACTTGCGTGGCGAAGTATCTTCACGAGTACGCTTCCTTTCATGACAACAAATCCGAGCGGGAATCCCAGTAACTTTTTTCCGGGCGTGGTACGCACCGTAGCCGATCTCCCCGCAATTTCGCGAGGCGAAGCGAAAACCTTCGAACTTGTACGCGATGGTGAGTACGCAGAAGCACTTACTGCGAGCGAAATTCATCTCGACGGAAGTGCAGACATGGGAACCCACGCGAACGGTGACCTCCTGCTCTTCGTTCGTGAAGGAAGTGGCACACTCACGGTCTCTGGCGAAGAGTTCGAACTCTCCCCCGATTGTGCCGCCCTCATCCGCCACGAGGAGAAGTGGGCACTCTCCAGCACCACACCTTTCAAGATATTTTCAGTACACGCACCGGGTGCCGGTCCCCATGCGCGAAAGATTGCTAAACCTTCGACGGGTTTCCAACGCGTCGTGAAACAAGGCATCACTAACAAGGGAAAAGCGACAGGTAACCGGGAATTCGAAGTTCTCTTTGATGAGAGCCGAGGAAGTACAGGTGCCACCATGTTTATCGGATTCATTCCAACCTCCGGGGCCCCTGCCCACTACCACCTCTACGACGAGATCTGTCATATCGTCCGTGGAGGCGGCTCCTTCGTGGTCGGCGAGAGCCAGGTGCCGATCGGCCCAGGCTCCACCTTCGTCGTTGCCCCCCGCATGCTCCATTCAGTGATGAACGATCGCGAGGAAGATCTCTGGATCCTGGGGACCTTCCGCCCCGCTGGCACCCCCGCCGCTGCCTACTATCCCGATGGTCGCCCAGCTCCTGGGTATGACGAGGTCTAAGACCGAGCCGGCCCATCACTAGGCCTACCCACCTGCCCGCGTGGGCATTGCGCCCAATTGTCGGACGTCAGATCCACAGGTTTGAGACACGATATTGAGTTGGCAGCACCCTGTGGGATACGGCACACTCTCCCAAGTTAGTCCCTGTTTCGCCCTATCCCTTTCGGAAGGAAACCCCCTGTGAAGAAGACAACCCGCCTCGGCGTCGTTGCTGCCAGCGCAGCCCTCGTCGTCTCTGGTCTCACCACGGTTGCCACACCAGCAACTGCCGCATCATGCTCCGGCACGATCGCAATCATTGCTCCGCTTACCGGCGGAGTTGCATTCATCGGCAAGGAGCAACAAGGTTTTGCTCAACTCGCCGTTGCTGATTACAACGCCAAGAACGGCACGTCGTTCAACACTAAGGATTACGACACCCAACTTGATGCTGCACAAGCAAGCACCCAAGCACCCAACATCGTTGCTAACAAGGATGTCCTCGGAGCTATGGGACCTGCAGGTAGCCAAGAAGTTCTCGCAATCGGCGGTCTCCTCGGTGCAAACAACATTGCACTCGTGAGCCCATCAGCAACTCGTACCAACCTCACCGCTGGTACGTTCCCTAACTTCTACCGTCCCATCCCCAACGATGGTCTTCAAGGACCTGGCGATGCGACCTACATGGCAAAGACCCTCAAGGCTAAGGAAGTTGTAGTCATCGAAGAGAAGACTGCATACGGCACCGGCCTTGCAAAGGAAGTTGTTGCCACCCTTAAGACCCTCAAGGTCAAGGTCACCAACATCGCAGTGAACGAGAAGAACGCAGATTACGCAGCTGTCGTAACCCGCGTGTCGAAGACCACCAACTTCGTCTTCGTCACCTTCCAAGATGCTGCCAAGTCGGAGCAGGTTGCTCAAGAACTCATCAAGCAGAAGAAGAAGGCTGTTGTCTTCGGTTCAGATGGTTCGGATCAACCAACTTTCAAGACTCCTGGCACTCTCGTTTCAGCATTCGCTCCTGACGTCACTGGTCTCCCAGTTGCCGCAGCTGTTGTTGCTGCCTACAAGAGCACCTACAAGGCTGAGGTCACCACGTTCGGTCCTCCAGCTTACGTAGCCGCACAGGTCATCGTTGAGGCCGCAGGTCGCGCATGCGCAGCCGGCAAGCCAAACGATCGCGCAGCAGTACTTGCTGAAATCGCAAAGACCAACATCAAGCAAACCATCATGGGTAACGCCCTCTCCTTCACCGCCAACGGCGATGTCAAGGGTGGACGTTTCTACATCTTCAAGACCCAAGCAGATGGCAAGCGCAAGCTCGTTGCCTAACCTAAGCAAGTTGGTTAGCACGAGAAATATGTAAGTCAGGAGAGGTGATGGGGGTCTTCCCCATCACCTCTCTCTTGCAAATGAAATAAAAATTGAGCAAAGGAATTTCATGTCATACCTAGGCCAACAACTCGTCAACGGGCTCACGCTCGGCGGCGTGTACGCGCTTATTGCGCTTGGCTACACGCTGGTCTACGGCGTGCTGCAAATCCTGAACTTCGCCCACGGCGACGTATACATGGTCGGCGCTTTTATCGGTTTCTTCGTCATGGTCGGTCTCGGCGGACCACTGAAGCCCTCAGTGCCAGTGGCCGTCATGATTCTCATCATGTTTCTCGTCGCCATGCTCGGCACCGGACTCCTGGGTATTGTCATTGAACGCTTTGCCTACAGGCCACTTCGAAACTCCACTCGTATCGCACCGCTCATCAGCGCGCTGGGAGTTTCCATCTTGCTGCAAAACGCGGCGCTCCTGCTCTTCTCAGCGAACATTCGCTCATACGACACCTCTTCATATATTTCTTCGACGCTCGGCTTCTCTTTCGCCGATATCACGATCGACGGAGTACGCCTCTTTGTGCTTGTACTTTCTATTGCGCTCATGTTCGGACTCGCTCGCTGGGTCAATGGAACGCAGGTAGGTCGCGCCATGCGCGCCATCGCCTACGACCGTGATGCTGCAGTAATGATGGGCATCGACGTCGACAAAGTTATTCGATGGACCTTCTTCGTCAGCGCAGCGCTCGCAGGTGCTGCCGGCGTAATGAATGGCCTGCTCTTACGTGGCGTCTCGAACGGCATGGGACTTGTTCCTGGCCTTAAAGGATTTACCGCCGCAGTAGTCGGTGGAATTGGATCGATTCCTGGGGCGATGCTCGGTGGGCTCTTGCTCGGAGTCGTCGAATCACTCGCCCAGGGCTACCTCTCTACTAACTTCTCCGACACCATCACTTTTGCACTGCTCATCGTGGTCATGCTCCTGAAGCCAAATGGCTTGCTCGGCAAGAGAGCGATCGTGAAGGCATGAGCGAGAACCAAGTGCCAGAAGAGATTCAAGAGAGTGCCGCTACCGAAGCGGCCAAACTTGGTATCGGTACAGATGAGTGGGTTGCTCAGCATGAGGAACGCATCGCTCGCAAAAAGGGCATCAAGGGTCTCCCGCAGCTCATTAACGAATCTATTCCCGCTTGGGCGCGCTGGGGAGTGCTACTACTCATTTCATTTGCGTTCGGTGCTTTTGTAGATAACCAATACCTACTTCGCATCGGGGTAAACCTCGGCCTCTTCGTAATGCTCTCATACGGTCTCAATATCGTGATGGGCTACGCCGGCCTGCTTGATCTTGGTTATGTAGCGTTCTACGGAATCGGCGCTTACGGATATGCCCTCATGTCATCTGAGCAAATTGGTCATCATTGGTCAACATGGCTCACTGTGCTCATCATCATTATTGGCACAGCACTTCTTGGATACATCGTGAGTTTGCCGTCACGTCGCCTCTTCGGTGATTACTTAGCCATCGTGACACTCTTTTTTGGCCAAGTTTTTGTGCAGTTAGTACTGGCTTCAGACAACATCACATTTCCTTGGGCAGAGGATTATGTCGATATCACTGCCGGAGCCAACGGCATTCCCGGCATCGACCCATTTAGTTTCTTTGGCCACAAGTTCCTGAACATTCGTGACTACTACTGGCTCCTACTGGTTCTCGTCGCGCTGTTAACCATTGCAATTAGTCGCGTTAATCGCACTCGTATCGGTCGCGCCTGGCGCACCATTCGGGAAGATGCCTTAGCCGCAGAGTCCATGGGCGTTATGGTGAATCGCCTCAAGACAATGGCATTCGTCACCGGCGCTGCGATTGCTGGCTTAGCTGGGGCAATCTTTGCTGCCATGCAAACCGCAGTCTTTGTAAGCGGTTTCGATATGCCGCTCATGACCATGATCTATGCCGCAGTAATCCTCGGTGGAAGTGGCAGCCTCGCAGGTGCCGTCATGGGCGCGATCGTAATGTCAGTACTTCCTGAAGTTCTTCGCGTAACTAACTACAGCGAAATCCTCTTCCTGGCAGTGCTCGTTCTTACGCTTGCCGCTGTAGGTAAGAGCGTGAAGAGATTCACGATCAACATTGTGGGTATTGCGCTCATCGGATTCCTCGTCAAAATCCTGCTCGGGGCCGCTTCGATTAAAACGACTCCCACGAAAGAGTGGGTAGTGGGCCCGGTCAGTCGCGCTCTTTCGCATTGGATGTACGTCCCGCTCGATCGTGTGCTCTGGGGAAACTGTGCTTTCGTGATCCTGATCGTGCTCATCGCTTACTTCACAACAACGACGCCACGCATTAAGTCGATCTTGCTTCCCGTTATCGGATACCTCGGCATCTTCCTCTGGGAAGTCCGCTTAGTCACCGACGTAAACACCACTCGTCAGTTACTCATCGGCGCCATGCTCGTGGTCCTCATGATCACCCGGCCACAAGGCTTCCTAGGCAAAGCAAGGGTGGAGGTTCTCTGATGCTCAAACTTTCAAATGTCACCATGGAGTTCGGTGCACTCCGTTCCATCAGCGAACTTGATCTCACCGTCAACGAGGGCGAGATTGTCAGCGTCATCGGTCCGAACGGCGCCGGAAAGACCACCCTCTTTAACGTCATCACAGGCATCTACACCCCCACTAGTGGAAGTGTCGAGCTTGAAGGCAAGAGCCTCGTGGGTCTTGATCCTGCGCGAGTGAATCACGCCGGCGTCGCTCGTACTTTCCAGAACGTGCGACTCTTCCTCAACATGTCCGTGATCGAAAACGTGATGTCTGCGACCTACGGTCATACGCGCGCCGGACTCTTCGCCTCGGCCCTGGCCCTCCCAAAGAGTCGCAAAGAAGAAAAGGCTGTCCGCGCCAAAGCGGAGGAATTACTGAGCTTCTTCGGTTCGCGTCTCACTGGGTATCGCTGGGATCAACCGGCCTACTCACTCTCGTATGCAAATCGTCGTCGACTTGAAATTGCTCGTGCGCTCGCTACTGAGCCAAAGCTCCTTCTCCTCGATGAGCCAGCGGCCGGTATGAATCCCAAAGAGACTCAAGAGATCACCCAAGTCGTTGAGCGCTTGCGCGCCGAAAAGGGTCTCACCATCTTGATCATTGAACACGACATGCATGTTGTAGAAGGTGTCAGCGATCGCGTGGTGGCACTTGATCATGGAGTCAAGATTGCTGAAGGCAACTTCGATCACGTGGCCACGCACCCAGATGTTGTTGAGGCATACCTAGGACGAGGGGCGGCTGATCGTAAATGAGTGAGAAGAAGCCACTTCTAGAGATCTCCAATATCGATACCTACTACGGTGCGATTCACATCTTGCAGCAAGTGAACTTGCGCGTCGATGAAGGTGAGTTGGTCTGCCTCCTCGGTGGAAATGCTTGCGGCAAGTCAACGACTCTCAAGACCGTCCTCGGCATGGTCAAGCCCAAGGTCGGAAAGATCATGTTTGCCGGTCAAGATGTCACCCACCAGAACACTCCTGCGCGCGTCAAACTAGGCATGGCAGTAGTTCCTGAGAACCGACGTCTCTTTGCACCGATGACAGTTCTGGAGAATCTCAAGATCGGCGCATATGTGCGCGGAGAAGCCGCGGAAGAAGATCTCGAACGTGTCTATGACCTCTTTCCCAAATTAAAAGAGCGCTCCTCACAATTGGCCGGCACGCTTTCGGGCGGCGAACAACAGATGGTGGCCGTCGGACGTGCGCTTATGTCACATCCTCGACTCATCCTCATGGACGAGCCATCGATGGGATTGGCCCCCAAGCTTGTTGAGCAGAGTTTCGAAATGATTGCCAACCTGCACTCGCAAGGCGTATCGATGCTCATCGTGGAGCAGAACGCCAACATGGCGCTTTCGGTTGCCGATCGCGGTTACGTATTACAGACTGGGCGCATCGTCCTCGAAGGTGAAGCAAAAGAGCTCGCCGGACACGAAGAACTACGGAGGGCATACCTTGGCCGCTAACGATCTCGCCGCAAAGTACCGTTCACAATTCACGGTATTCGAGCACGTTACTTACCTCAACTCGTGCTCCCAAGGTGCGTTAGCAAATTCGGTCAAGCAAAGTTTCGCCGAGTACCTCAGCACTCTTGAACTTCAAGGTTCCGCCTGGGGTGACTGGACTGCAGCACAAGAGAAGGTACGCGGGCTCACTGCACGCTTCTTCAATGTGCCCTCCACCGAAATGGCTATTACTACATCAGCCTCCGCAGGTGTGAGCTCCGTTGCTTCAGCACTTACCTTCAACGAAGGTCGCAACAAAGTCGTCACTACGGATAACGAATTTCCCACCATCGGCCAGATCTGGCATGCGCAGGAGAGCCGTGGGGCCAAGGTTGTACACGTTCCCACCAACGCCGATCTCACCGTCAACGTAGAAGCTATGGTGAAGGCAATCGACGAAGAGACGATGATCGTCTCGATTACTCACGTCTGCTTCCGCAACGGCACTGTGACTGAACTTGCTCCCATCATCGAGGCCGCACATCGCGTAGGTGCGCTTGTTCTGGTTGATTCATATCAAGCAGTCGGTGCCATTCCGATGGATCTCGCTGAACTCAAAGCCGACTTCGTTGTTGGTGGCATGCTTAAGTACCTCATCGGCGTTCCCGGCCTTGGATTCCTCTACGCCCGCGAAGAGACCACCAAGCATCTTGTTCCAGTGAACACCGGATGGTTTGCAGCGCGCGATATCTTCAAAATGGATATACACGCCTACGATCCGGCTACCGATGCACGTCGCTTCGAATCGGGAACACCACCGATTCCATCGCTCTACCCCGCAGCTGCGGGTCTTGAACTAGTTCTGGAAATTGGCATGCAGAACATTGCAGAGTACGTAGCTCCGCTCCATAACGAGTTACGCGCAGGCATCGAAGCTATGGGCGGCAAGGTAGTTACTCCAGCGGCAGCCCACCTCCACGGCGCCATGCTCGCAGTCGCCTCCACCGATGAAAACGCACATGTGGCCGCCCTCGAAGGCGAGAAGGTCATCACCTCCTGCCGCGATGGCAATATCCGGATCTCTCCACACTTCTATAACAATCGTCAGGATGTGGAACGCACCTTGGCAGCGTTCCAGAAACATAAGTCCTTCCTCCGATAGGTATCACATTCCCTTCGGGGAAGATTCATGGCAGATTGGCTCTCCATGAAGATCTCTCGCCATTACATCACCATCAACACCGGCAAAGGTGCCCGTCGAGTCCACTATCGCGTCTGCGGAAGTGGCCCCGCCTTGTTGATGATCCATCAGAGTCCGCGATCAGGTGCCGAGTACGAGCGCTTGATGTTGGAGTGGGGCAAAGAGTTCACCTGCATCGCACCCGATTCCCCCGGATACGGAAACTCGGACCCACTCAATAATGCAGATCCGAAGTTGGCCGACTTCGCCGATGCGGTAGTCGAATTCATGGATGCGATCGGACTCACAAGCGCCGGCTGCTACGGCTTTCACTCCGGCGGCGCCATCGCGATGAATCTTCACGTACGTTATCCAGGAAAATTTACGGTACTCGTCTCCGGTGGTTACCCGATTTGGAGCGATGAAGAGAAGGCGATGTTCGCCAGCAGTTACTTACCTCGCTTTCTTCCACAGGTGTATGGCGATCACCTCACCTGGCTCTGGGGTCGCATGCTCGAACAAACATGGTTCTTCCCATGGTTTGATCGCCGCACCGAGACTCGCATGACAGTGGCACATCAAGATCCCACGAAAGCAGCTCCAGGCATCGCCGAAGTGCTCGACGCCGGTGATAACTATCGATTCGGCTACAACGCAGTACTCCAGGCCGACAGCGACATCCCACCAGCCGATACCAAGTGCGCCCCCGTGCACATCGCGACATACAAGGCAGATCCGCTTGCACGCCAACTGAGTCGACTACCTCAACTGCCGGAAGGGTGGAGTTTCTCCCTTGCCGAAAATCCTCCTGAGTTTGAAGCCTGGGCGATCGGAAAGCTTCACGAAAACGTGGCGCCAGCTCCCGCCAAACTCAATGAAGACTCATCAGCTGGTTTCATCGCCGTAAAGAACGCAAAGTTTGATGGCCTTATTCATTGGAGTGGTCCGAAAGATGCCACCACGTTGACTTTGCACGGGCCAGGTCGCGCGCTCGAACTTCTTCCTGCGGATGGATCGCTCAGAATCGACCTCCCCGATCACGGTCTCTCCAGCGATATCGACTCCAGTGCATCACTTGCAGATTGGGTCGATGTCATTTCACAAGCCGTCGCTTCCTTTGAGAAACTCAATTGCGTATCCGGAGAAGGAATCTCTGCGCTGCTGGCGCTCGCCCTCTCAGCCACCGACAAGTTTGCATGTGCGTGCGCAATTAGTGCCCACATCCCGGTCGATATCGATCGCTGGATCTCGGAAGTCCCCGACTTCACACCTGATCGTTTCGGTACATACCTCACGCGTGCCTGGCGCATTGTGCGCGCTGGCCGATACTTCTGGCCATGGTTTGATGTGAAGCACGGCAACGACATCACCTTCGACCCCGCGAATGAAACTCCGGAATCGATGGCGCTAGAGCACCGCGCACTTCTACGTTGTCGCGCGCAACTTCCACTCACCGAAGTACTTCTTCGCGCTGATCGCGCAGCGCTTCAAAAGAACGCTGCAAAGATCGATTGCTGGGAGCTGGCACCTTGGGCCAAGGATCGCGCTGACATCTGGCGTCCCTAATGTTGCTCACACCGCGAGCGATGCGCCATTCGCTCAAAGAACATCCACGCATTCTCGACGGCGGTCTCTCCACCGCATTAGAAGAACGCGGACACATACTTGATGGCCTTCTCTGGACAGGTGAGTTACTACGCACCGCTCCTACCGAGATTGCAGAGGCCCATAAGGCATATGTCGATGCGGGTGCACAGATTCTCATCACCTCGGCCTACCAAGTCTCATTTACTGGGTGCGCGAGACTCGGGTGGAGTGATGCAGAGACCGAGCTCGCGCTCTCCCTCTCCACCGAACTAGCCAAAATCGCGCGTGGCACGAAGGACGTATGGGTGGCAGCGAGTGTGGGGCCTTACGGCGCATCGCTAGCTGACGGATCGGAGTACCGCGGAAATTACGGAGTATCCCGAGCCGTTCTTCGTGATTTTCACGCCCGCCGCCTCGAGATTCTCATTCAGAGCAGACCAGAATTGCTCGCGTTAGAAACGATGCCAGATACCGAAGAAGTTGAGGTACTCCTCGAGCTACTCACCGAATTCAACGCAACTATTCCGTTTTGGGTCTCTTACTCCTGTGCGAATGAATTGAGGACTAACGCTGGGCAGTTCTTTGCAGATGCAGCTCTTCTCGTGGCGGCACATCCTGATGCCGTAGCGGTTGGTGTGAATTGCACAGCGCCGGAGTACATCACGCCACTCTTGCAAAGCGCGGGAAGTGAATTACCGTTTGTGGTTTATCCCAACGCAGGAAATGTGTGGGATGCCGAAAATAATGTATGGATCGGTGGTAAAGGATCCGCTTTCGGCGATGCGCTGCTAAACCAGTGGGGCGCAGCTGGTGCGGTTATCGTCGGTGGCTGCTGTGGCGTAGCGCCGAGTGATATCGGCGCACTCGCTCTCCCGTAATCTCAATTGCCGAGAGTTGCTACTCCAGTAAATATTTAGTTGCAGAAGTCGAGGGCTATCGCGGTTAACGCGGTGGTGACTTTCCCCAGCGAATCGAGCGTGACCCACTCCGAGGCCGCGTGCGCACCATCGCCATCAACACCAAAGAGTAAGGACGGGATTCCCGCCTCTTCCATCAGTGCGGCATCAGTCCAGAATGGCTCTGCGCGAATGACCGGAGGAGCACCTAAAACGTTCTCCACGTGAGTGAGAGTCTTCTTCACAATATCGGCATCAGGATTTGCACTAAAGGGTCGGCGCGAAAGTCCGGGAGTGAGTGTGTACGAGAAATCTGGAATGCGCTCTACTAATCCATCGAGTAGTTGCCGCATTTCGGCGGTAAGCATCTCATCTGTCTCACCCGGAATAGTGCGCCGTTCGATAGTGATCACACACGCAGCAGGGTAACTGGATGCTTCTTCGCCGCCCTTAATAAGCGAAGCGTGAATACTTCCTGGGCCGAGGAGTGGATCGCCGATGGAAGATGCGAGCGCCTTTGCATGCTCATCGAGCGCTACCAAGAAATGGCCCGCGTGTGCGATTGCATCGATCGCAAGATCAGGGCGACTACCGTGTGCCGCCAGCCCATGAATCGTCACTTCAAACCAGGCGAATCCGCGATGCGCCATCGTGACCTGCAAATATGAAGGTTCTACAACTAAACCACCATCGGCAGTGAACTTTTCTAATACCTCTTCGGTGCCGATACTGCCTGCCTCTTCATCCGAGACACAGGCCACGATCACATCGCCTTTAATGCCTTGCTTCTTAGCGCGCTCAGCAGCGATCATCATCGCAGCGAGACCGCCCTTCATATCAAAGGTGCCGCGGCCGTACATCTTGCCGTCACGAATCTCGGGAGAAGTGCCATCACCTTCGTAACTTCCCAGGGAGACGGTGTCGGTATGTCCATTGAACATCAGCGAGCGTCCGCCGCCGCTCCCCTTCGCAACACCCACGATCGATGGACGACCTGCGTATTTCTCGAGTCGATGAACTTCAAACCCTCGCGCGGTAAACCATTGCGAGATGAAGTCGGCAATGGCCGATTCACCGCGAGCGCCAGAGACCAGATCGCTATTTACAGAATCGATCCGCACTAACTCTGCAGTGAGATCTACAACTTCTTGATCGATCATGCTGACTCCTCAGGCAATGGGTTGGCAGAGAATCCTTCAGTATTGATAAGTACCACAGTGGAAGATGCATCAATGCCAAGAGCAGCACGTAACGCCGTATCCCCAAGAGCATTACGTAAGCCTGCGAGAGTGGCCCCACCACAAGGACCGCTATCGACTCCGAGTACATTCAATTCCCGCACCGCAAGAGCTGCATCCGCTTCCGATACAGCAACGGCGCCGGTGATCCCCTGTTGCAGGATGGGCCATGCCGAGGAGGAAGGCGTTCCGCAATTGAGTCCAGCCATGATTGAGGTGTACGTCTCGACCGAGGTGAGCAGACCTGAGTGCAGAGACTCCAAAAGACAGGCAGCGACCTCTGGCTCCACACTGAGCAGTGCGGGAGTGAAAGTGGATTCTCCTCGGTAATACCGAGTCACTCCCTCCGCAAGGGAACCTACACCGACAGGAACAACCACGACAGTAGGTGCACTTCCGAGTTGTTCATCTATCTCCACGCAGAGCGTTTGATATCCCTCGACAATCCATGCAGGGATATCTTCGTAACCCTCCCACGAGGTGTCTTGAATCAAGAGCGCACCTGGTTGTGCGAGTGCTTGCGTGTTAGCGCTCTCTACCGCGCCGTCATAAGAACCCGGCACATGAATGACAGTGGCACCTTCACTCTTGATTGCATCCTGCGCTGCCTGCGTTACGCCATCTGGAATAAAGATGAATGCAGGACGACCGAGCAACTTCGCCATCCGCGCCACTGCGCGACCATGGTTTCCATCCGTCGCTGCAATAAATGCTTTCACACCGCTCTTATCGATATGCGCAATCAAAGCTGGAAGAGTCAGTGCAGATGGCTCAAGCCCGGCTCGCTCGCCAACAGCACGCGCCACCGCCCACGACGCCCCGAGGATCTTGAAGGCCGGTAGCCCAAGACGACTCGATTCATCCTTCACGTAGAGGTGTGCAATTCCTAGCTGCTCTGCCAGCGCAGGGACTTCCACGAGGGCGCTCCGCGCATAACCCGGGAGCGAGCGATGGAAATCGGCGGCGCCACTTGACCCAAATGGGGCGTGCCAGTGAGCGGCTCTGGGAGCGGCGTATGGGGCGAGATTGAGCATGGTTCACCCTATCCGGCAGCGTGAACCGAACATAGGAGAACCCGTAGACTCTCCTTCCGAGGACCCTTCGAGCGAGGTTTCTCAGGGGCGGTAGCTCAGTTGGTTAGAGCCCCGGACTCATAATCCGGTCGTCGTCGGTTCGAGCCCGACCCGCCCCACTTGTTTTGAGCGTGAATTACATTTCCAACGCGTTTTACTTATTTAGTTTTTTACTTTTGTCTAACACTTGTCTTACACCGTACGTAAACTAGCGAGCGCTTTCTACTGCAATAGCGAAAGTACTCGACGCGGTTTCTGCCTGTTGATCTGAAACGTGCGCATATATCGTGGCCGTGACCATAGCGTCACGGTGACCTAAGCGACTAGCTACGACGTGTAACGGTTCACCTAAACGCAATAGCTCTGTGGCGTGTAAGTGGCGCTGGTCGTGTAATCGTGTAGGACGTAAGCCCGCCTTCTTTAACAGTTTCTTAAAGAGGTCGGACGGCGTATGTGGATAAATCGGTAGCCCGTTTTCCTGAGTGAACACGTAGCCCGTATCGTTCCAGTACTCACCGAGAGCTAATCGCTCTATGAGCTGACGTTTACGATGTGCGCCAAAGAGTTCAATAGTTTCACGATCTAATGGAACTCGGCGCTGACCATTAGTTCCGCCTTTAGTCGAGTTCTGAACGAGTACCTGTTTACTTACACTTAAACGGTTCTTACTAATAGTTATAGCTGAGCCGTCAAAGTCTGACCACTTCAACGCCAACAGTTCACCACCGCGAGCGCCTGTAAAAGCACTTAGTCGAAAGAAAAAGAACAGGCGGTGAGTACGTGCAACGTCTAGGAACGTGTTTAATTCCTGAATACTCCACGGTGCAGGTATTGAACCTTTTCCTTTAGGTAATGGAACTCGGCTAGCAGGATTAACCGCCATTACTTCGTCCACGTTTACGGCGTACTTAATAGCTATCTTAAGAACTGTGCCGATTAGCTCGACGGTTCTAGGTGAAAGTGGTTCACCTGTTGCCGTTGGCCGTGTCAGTAAGTTCGTATATAAAGCCTGTACGTGTGACGCTCTTAAGTCCTGTAACTTAATCGCGCCTAGTTCAGGTATGAGGTGTTTATTTCTAACTTGCTTATAGCGCTCTAACGTCGTCGCTTTTAACTGGCTAGCGTGTACTTCGTTAATCCACGTACCTAAGTACTCGCCTACTGTTGCTTTACTCGGATTAACGTAGGTAGAACTAGATAGCGAAACTCGCGCCTTGTCACGTGCCAGTTTTGCAGACTTCTCAGAGTCGAAGCCGCCGACCCAATGAGGTTTAGTCTTACCTGTAGCTAGATCGGGTACACGTAAGACATACGACCAGTTACGGCCAATAGTGAGTGCCGTCTTTCTGTTTCTTGTACTTGAAACTCTGTACCGCCGGGGTTATTGAAACGTACAATTCCCCGCGATCAATACCTAAATTAGTTTTACCACTCCACGAATCTATGCGATTAACTTCATCAACCACGCCATTAATAGGTGCCACAAATTTGCAACCTTTTTTTGCCAAAATATCTGTCGCCGCATAATCATGGTGGGCATGGGCATAATCGACCACACAATCTGCCACTGGAAACACATAAACAGGCGCAGCCGATGCGCTGCACAATGGCAGAAGCATTATCAGGGATGAGAGAAGAGCAATTCGGCGAAGATTCATATAGACGACTTTATCTTTAATGCCTTAGAAAATACGGTGCAACATCCGCAGCCGATTGTGAATTGATGCGACTACTGACTATTTATTTCAGAAGCCCGCAGATCTGCCGTAGAAACCGCTACTGAAATCGTGGTCGATGCTCCAGAAACAGAGGAGACGGCCCGCAATCTGACTGTTCCGCCTGCAGGAACAGAAAGTGTCTGACTTACTCCGTTTGCGGTAATGCTTGTCTGGGTTCCACCCGTGCAACTTCCAGCTCCAGATGTCTCGGTCCATGTAACACTGCAGCTCGACAAGGTCACATTTGCTGAACTCAGAGTGAAAGCGACTTTAGCAACATCAATGCTTCCCGTGTTATTAACGCTAAACATCTCGCTATATGTGTCAGTGCATACTGGCGCACTGTTGAAAGTAAGAATCGTACTAGATGGTGAAAAATTTCCTCCGGTAGTAAGAGTTACATACTTACTTCCTCCGGAAGTGGATGTGCTAGCCACTGTATTGGTGCCTGAATTAACGATTCCCGAGCCAGTTACAGACATTCCAATTGTTATCAATAGGATTGAATCAACCCTTACTTTTGTCTTATTGCTGCTTCCGCTTCCGGTTGGGGTCCAGTTTGAATCAGTCACCATTGCTTGGATGCTAAATGTTAGAACCGTGCCATCGGCTGAACTATTTGAGCCATTATTGAGCGTAATTGCGGTGCCAGAGATTCCAGTAATTCGATTGGGAGTCCCGCTTGCATTTATTCCACTTCCAGTTACAGACATTCCAATTGCTAGGTCCGAAGTATTGTTTAACGTAATCGTGCGATTGCCATTACTCCACGTAGTGTCATTGATAGTTTTAGTTATTTGACTTCCGCCCGCGCATGATTGAGTCCACGGTGTTATT
>CAIPAI010000060.1 GCA_903863015.1 uncultured Actinomycetes bacterium | reverse complement strand
GGTACGTACACCACGACCAGTACGGATGCGACCACGTATATTCGCGTGCGTGGTACCGCAGTCAACGGGGTTTCGCCAAGCGCGGTCTCGCCGAGTGCGTTGACGGCAGAAATTACTGGCGTACCGCGCGCGACTACACCGACCACAGGTTTAACTGCAGATATCAATCAACCGTACTCCCTTGCCACTGTAGCTTTCGGCGGTGCTGCACCGATCATCTACGCAATCACTTCGGGCACGATACCTGCGGGGCTTAATTTTGACTCCACGAATGGAAATGTCACAGGAACACCGACCACAGTAGGCAGTGCTTCTCTCACCATCTCTGCAACGGATCAAAAAGGGCAGAGTAGTTCCATTACTTTCACGCTTTCGGTAGTAGATCCAAATGCCGTAGCTCCGAGTGCGCCGGCATCGCCGGCATATGTACCGCCAGCGCCATCGCCCACACCAGTTGATACTTCTGCCGCAGATGCCGCAGCAAAAGCCGCTGCCGAAAAGGCACTCGCTGACAAAGCTTCCGCTGATGCCGCTGCAAAGGCAGCTGCGGATGCCGCAGCCAAGGTACTCGCTGATAAAGCTGCGGCTACAGCAGCAGCAAAAGCAATTGCTGATCAGGCCGCAGCAAACGCTGCCGCCAAAGCTGCTGCAGATAAATTAGCTGCGTCACAGGCGGCACAGGCGGCCGCAGAAAGGGCAGCTGCGGATGCTGCTGCTCGTAAGGCAGCAGCTGCAAAGGCAGTGGCTGCGGCCGCGGATGCCGCAGCTAAAGCGGCAGCCCTAGCCAAAACTCCTGCAGTCACTGCTGCGACAAGAAATGCGGCAGCAGCGGCCGCACAGATCGCCCAATCACAAGCGACTGCTGCCGTCAAGAGCGCAGCGCAAGCCGCAGCAACCGAGGTAGCAACGAAGAGCGCAGCAGCTGTGAAGGCAAACGACGTGACCATCTCTATCGGCTCACTCACTTCGGCACTGAATTCCGCGGCGAGTTCAGCCAAGAGTGATGCCGCAGCCAAGGCTGTTCAAGCCGCTGCTGATGCTGCTGCAAAATCTGCCGACGCTGACGCCGTCACTGCAAAGAACTCAGCAACTGCTGCCGCGAAGGCGGCTGCCACTGCCGTAGCCGCTGCTGCGGCACAACAGAAAGCGTCCGCTGATGCCTTGGCGGCTGCGCAACAGAAAGCTGATGCTCTTGCTGCCGTGGTGGCAGAAAATGCAGCAGCAGAAGTAGCGGCGCAGAAGGCTGCAAGCGCGCTCGCAGAAGTGCTCGCACAGCGAGCTGAAATTTCGAGCAAGTTGGCTACTTCATTGAAACCTGCGGATCGCGCGAGTGCAGAAAAGGCGCTCGCTGCAGTCGAGGACAAACTTGATGCGGCGCAAGAGATAGCGGATAAAGCTGTAGAACAAGTGGAAGTGCTCGGTGCCTCTCAAGAAAAATTGCAACAAAGCGTGATAGTTGCTGCTGCAGCTGCGGAAACACAATCGCAGTTAGCAGATCTTGCGACCAAAGTGGCTGACACAAAGAGCGCCGCCGCAGAGAAGGCCAGTGCAAAGGCGGTCGTGGCCACTATCGCCGCTACGGCTGCGAAAGCCACAGCGAAAACTATTGCTGCCGTGAAAGCAAAGGCTCCGATCGTGGCTGCAAAGGGTGTGCGCTCGGATGCACTCATTAACATTACTGGCCTGAAGCCTGGCCAAAAGATTCGCGTTTCGGTGAAGGTAAATATCAAGTGAGGCGTCTTCTCCTTCTTGTCATCCTCTTTTTCAACCTAGGGGTGCTTCCGAGTTATGCATCTGGAAACGTGATTATCGATCGCCTCACGACTCAAGATGCCGAGGATCTCAATATCGTTATTCCCTACGAGGTTCCTCCAGGGTTCCACTCGATCACAATCGAGGTGTATGACGGCGCTGGAACGGTCAACGAGAAAGATATTCCTTTTTGTAAGAACTTAGATGGTGAGATTCACTGGGACAATCTTTGCCCGGATGTCGTTGAGATAAAGTCGTATGAAGAGTTATTGAAAATATCCGATCGAAGCGCACTGCCTACCTATAGTCCGGCCCAAGAGCCGGAGAAGACTAAAGGTCTTGCCATCGATGCTTTCGCGGCGTTGGCGCTTCTTTCGGCAGCCGCGCAGGCGAAATCTTCGGGAGGTGGGGCAGCCCAACCAGATCAACCAGATCAACCAGATGGCGGCGATGGTGGTGATGGTGGTGATGGTGGTGATGGTGGTGATGGTGGTGATGGTGGTGATGGTGGTGATGGTGGTGATGAGGGCCCAGATGAATTAACTGAGGTGGAGTCTGAAGGGTTAGAAGCCTTTGAGCGTGAAGAGGGTTGGGGTGATCGCTCGATTACCTGGCGAAGCAAGTACACCGAGCACACCGATGATTGGATGGAGCGCTTTACGCATTGGGCAAGTAAGTCCTCACCGCTATTAGCGCGCACTGCGGTTGATGGCAGCTATTCACGAGCAATGTTCGGTTCATGGGCGCTCGCAAGTGTTCCTATTGGTCTACTCCTGGGGATACGAGCACTGCGCGACACGGGAGCGCAGGCGCTGGCTCCCTCCCTGATAACTGTGATGGCCATTGTGGCCGTCGGCATTATCGACGCCCTTGGCGGTTTCATTGCCGCAGTTATATTCCTCACGGGTGTGCTGGTCACCGGCCATGCAACAAGTCGTAGTGAATTACTTACTGTCGCCGGACTCATCCTGATCTTCTTTGCTCCGGCGCTGCTTGCCAGTGCCGTACGACCGCTGCGCCGGTTGGTAAGTAATAAAGACGAGGGCTGGGAACGTATCACGGATTATGCACTTGCTGTTCTGCTCACTGGTTGGACTGTCGACAAAATGGTGAATGCTCTTAATGGTTTTGGTTCTGTACAACTTCCGATCACTTTCAAAGCCACCGAAATTGCAATCGTATCTTCTGTCTTCGTCGCTATCCGAGTCATCGGTGAAGATATCGCCACTTACCACTACCCAGTGCGCCTTGCACATGTCACTGTTGAACTTGAAGAGCCAAATACGCGGCAACGGGCAACGACTTCAGCATTCAAGACACTGCTATTTTTAGCATTAGCCTCTCCCTTTGTGGGATTCAATATTCAACTTCTGCTGGGTGCACTTCTCTTTGCCACACCATTTATTGGGGAGTTAACATTCGCCGAGCGCCTACCAAAGTTCGCGATCTTCTATCGCCTCGTTCCCCAACGCACCTTCAAAGTTGTGGTAATGGTATTTGTGGGAGCCTTCTTTGGCGCGTGGATGCAGTCGCTCTTTGCGTCACCGAAAGTATTTCTCAAATGGAGTTTTGTACTTCTTGCAATTCCCGGACTCATCTTCTCCGTGATGGAGTGGCTAAGTGATGAGCCGAAAAGTGATTGGAAAGAAAGTAAACGCGGTCGGTGGATGTATCGAATTCTCGGTGTGGTGATCTTTGCGCTCACCGTTCAAATGGTCCGCGGAGTCGACCTCTCCGCATGGCTCTTCGGAGTCTCATCTAACTGATGTGTTTGTCCATGTGAAGTGGGGTATACCCCTCAGTATCAGCCGATCCTTGGCCTTGCGCCCCGTCTGAGTTTCCTGGTTCATCTCCGTTCAATAAGTTACCTCTGTCCGCTTCGCGAGGGACATCCCTGGAGACGTCTAGGAAATTGGGAAGGCACCCGTGAATTTGCGCATCCGCTCGGCCGTTATTGCGGTTGGTGCGCTCTTCCTATCCCTCTTTGTGGGGGTATCAACTCCTACACCGGCCGCAGCCGCTGCATGCATCATCGGATCTTCAGCATCGTGCCCTGGTGCGTCTGCGCAAGCAATTAAAGATGCCACTGGCACGAACACTGATGGCGTGTACTGGATATATGTCAACAGTGTCGCTACACAGGTATATAGCATCATGAACTCCGCAATGGATGGCGGCGGGTGGATGCTCGCCATGAAGGGTGCGAACACCGGCAACACGTTTGGTTATTCAGCGAACTACTGGACGACCGCGAACACGCTCAATCCATCGCTTACGCGTCGAAACGATGTCAATAACGAAGATGCCAAGTTTGATGTCTTCAATTACACCCGCGCCTCCAAAGTGCTGGCCGTCTTCCCAGACGCTTCTACTGGTGGCGCGATCCCAAGCCAGAGTTATGGATATACGTGGGAAGAGGACATGCCCACGCCGTCGAACACCACCGCATACTCCGGTCGTCCAGCACAAGGTGATTACACCGGCAAGACACTTCGTGAACTTTTCAACGGCGGCGAGAAGATCTTCATCCGCGATGCGTATGCAACTACCCCATACCGACCTGCCGGAGTCGGCGTCTTCTCCGGTCAGACAGATGTGCGCTTCTTTGGTTACAACTATGTCTCGGATGCAAATAACAACCGGGCACGTTTTGGATTTGGTTGGAATGAGAACGGCGGCGGCCTCTACCCAGTAGGTAACTCAGGTTCGAATGACGTCACCGGCGGTATTGGTCTCGACTCAAGGACATGGTCAGCAGGCGATGCAGTCTCCTGCTGTCAAAACCAAACCGGTGTCAATCGTCAGATGAAGTTTGAGCTTTACATAAAGGCGTTCAACACCACGCCTCGGCAAGTACAAAACCTCACCGCGCAACCTTCTGATCAACAAGTGGCTGTAACTTGGAATCCACCGCTGGATACCGGCGGCTTCAACATCGATACCTATACGGTTGAGGTCTCCACAAATAATGAGACGTGGACTGCGCTTGCCGATGTTCCCGGATCCGCATCTGGCACGGTGGCAACTGGCCTCACAAATTCGCAGCGCTATTACTTCAGGGTGACTCCAGTGAACTTGGTGGGACCGGGGGCCTCCGCGACGGTGAGTGCGATACCCAGTTTGCCGCCGACAACCCCGCTCAACGTGCGAGCGGTGAGTTCATCTTTCCCTAATGATTGCGCAGTCACACTCACATCTGCGTTAACGAACACCATTTCAAAGGCGGCTGATGGCGATTGCGTCGTCACGTTCACCGGCGTGGGGAGCACGAGTTGGTTGCCGCCAGAGGGCGTCTCGAGCGTTGAAGTACTCGTAGTCGCTGGTGGTGGTGGCGGTGGTTCCGACATGGGTGGCGGCGGCGGCGCCGGTGGTCTGGTGTATTACGGCTCTGAATCTCCACGCGCAGGTCTGCGATATCCGGTCAGCGGTGCCACCACGATCACGGTCGGTGGCGGCGGCAACGGAGCGCCTGCCGGAACAGGTCAGGTGCGCGGTACGAACGGTAGTAACTCGGTCTTTGGCGGCATCACCGCAATCGGTGGCGGTGGCGGTGCCTCGACGCATAACAACGCGAATTCACCTGCAGGCGCTGGTGGTTCCGGTGGCGGTGCCTCCGGTGGCGGTGGCGGAAACGGTGGAGCACTCGGCGCAGGCACTGCGGGTCAAGGAAACGCCGGCTCTGCTGCGGGCGGCACCTGGTATCCCGGTGGCGGTGGCGGCGCCGGTGGCGCGGGGGCTAATAACCCAGGACGTGGTGGCGTAGGTCTGCAATATTCAATTACTGGTACGCCCACTTACTTCGCAGGTGGCGGTGGTGGTTCTGGCTACTCCACTGATGGCGGTAATGGCGGCGCCGGTGGTGGCGGCGGTGGCGCTGTAGGTGTCACCACGGGTGGTTCTGGCCTTAACCCTGGTTCTCCTGGTGGCGGCGGATCGCAGAACTCGCAAACCAACTATCCGGGTGGAAATGCCGGCGCTAATACTGGTGGTGGCGGTGGTGGTGGTTCGCACTTCAGCACGAACAATAAGGGTGGTAACGGCGGTTCTGGTGTTGTTGTTCTCAAATATGCATCGGTTCCAAGTGCCGGCGCTGCGGTCTATTTCGATCTCCCAGCTTCTGATGGCGGACAACCGATTACGCAATACATCGTGACTGCCTCTGATGGTCACAGTGGAACAGGAACGCACTCGCCGGTCTATGTGCCTGGTCTGGTTGCGGGTCAGGGTTACACCTTCACGATGGTTGCGGTAAACCCTGCGGGAACATCGCCGATATCGAATCGCACAAATCAAGTCTGGCCAGTTGTGCGCAGCATTGGAGCTCCTAAGAACGTGGTAGCGATTTCCGGCTCACAACAGGTCACTCTTTCATGGAGTCCGCCCGACACCTCAACAGTGACGGTCGGCGATTACTTAGTGCAGTACAAAACAAGTACTGGCGAGTGGCAAGAGTGGCTCCGATCGGCAAGCACTGATACATCGACGGTGATCACTGGACTCACCGACGGTCTTACTTACATTTTTAAAGTTGCGTCGTGGGGTGAGGTAGATACAGACACCGCGATCTCCACGTGGGTTACATCGAATGCAGTTATCCCCGCTACACCGTTTGCCGGTTCCTTCGGCACACCAGTTCCCACCGCAGATGGTTTTACAGTTCCTATCAATAACTTAGATACCCGCCTGACGTGGGATGGCACGGTGACTAATGGCGGCACGCTCTCAGTCAAGGGACCGATCGGAGCTTGGCCCGCAGACCTCACTCCTTACTCCAGATACAAAGCCTCGGATTACAACGCGCCATCGCGCACTTGGTATGACTCCTCCGGTAATGACCGGAACATCTTGCCGAATGCAGTGCGCGGTTCACCGACCGTGGAAAGCACCACCGCTGGCACGAACGGAACTACAAAGGTGTTCACGACCGTTAAGGGAACGACTGCGGATGGCATCAAGCTCGGAAACCCTCAACTTAACAACTGGACGCTTTTCCACGTTGCGCGTTACCAAGGAACAAACAACGGCCGGATTTTCACTTCAGAGAGTGCGGATCTCTTCTCAGGTTTTTACGGCGGCAACTCTGGTATCTCCTACCACAACGGCTGGATCACCGGTAACACCAACCTCCATAGCAATAACTGGGTAGCCTCCACCGATTACTTCAATGGTTACCGTTCAAATGGATTTATGCGCGGATCAACCACTGGGGGCATCACTTACCTGCCACCGATGACTATTAACTACGGCGCCAGCACCGAGTACTCAGATTTCCAAGTGGCTGAAGTGATCACGTTCGATCGCTTGCTTACCACCGCGGAAATGGCTCGTGTGGAAGATTACTTAGCGACTGTTTATGGCATCTCTGGATACACGACTGTTTCAAGTTCTTCTTCGGATACTCCCACAGTGATTGTGAGTGGAATCCCTGCCGGTGTCACCAGCACTGGAACTCTCAATGTGGGCTCTGCGGTTCCGGGCATTTTGAATAACACTTTCACCTTCACGTCTAGCGCCACTGCCTCTATCGCGTCCGCTCCACGCTTCATCACTGCATCTACTTCGGGTTCGAATGCTCGCATCATGTGGAAGGCGCCTACTAAACCTGGCGGGGTGATCACCAGCTACACCGCAACGGCGCAAGGGCAAGGCAATTCGTGTACCTGGACCTCGGGTCCACTTGAGTGCACGATCACCGGTCTCGGAAACCAACTCGATACCGTCACGGTCACTGCGACCAATGCCACTGGAACTTCTGTTGCTTCCCCGTATGTAGTGGTCGGTACTTATGTACCTACCTTTGGTACTCCGGTTCCCACACCACAAGGTTTCACGGTTCCGATCTCGAATTACATCACTACGTGGCAGGGCTTCCCGATCACGTGGGCATCAAGTGTGAATGCGAGCGGAACCTCGGTTATTAGCGCCGGGGGATTACTCACCATTACTCGCGTAATGGGTGGCGAGAGTTCTACCGCAGTCGTTACTGCGACGCACGCGTCACCGGGAACGCGAGTCTCTTCGTCGAGTATCGCGGCCACGGCTAGTACGGCAATTCCTACAGTTCCGCAAAGTGTCGCGGTTACCTCTGCCGCAAATCAAGCAACGGTTACCTGGGCTACTCCAGATATCCCCGGTGGTCCGATCACTTCCTACACCGTGACTTCTGGTCGCACCGGCAATATCTGCACCTGGACAACCGGAACCCTTCGATGCACCGTCACTGGCCTTATCGAACAGATCGATACATTCACTGTTGTTGCCACCAATGCGCAGGGAACTTCGGTCGCAAGTGCGCCCGTGACCGCTGGTACTTACATCGCGACGTACGGCACGCCTGTTCCGTCGCCTGAAGGATTCTCGGTCCCAATTACGAATTACACAGTGATCGATAACGCGGTTGATCTCACGTGGTCAAGTTCGGCAACGAATAGTGGCGTGACTCGTATCGACAACGCGCAAACCATTGCTACGTGGCCATTGGAATCAAGTACCGCTACCACTTTTGGTTCAGTACAAACCAAGGCAACCGAGTGGGGCTGGACAGTTACGGATCGCACGACGACAGGTGCATTCACTTCAAACGGCACCGCCATAAGTGACGATGGCACGCGCATTGCCGCTATCGATTACAACAACGGCGGCGTCAAGATTTCATCAGATAGCGGAGCTACTTGGTCCTTCGCGCTCGCTGCAGGTTCTGGTTATTGGGCTGATGTTGCTATGAGCGGTAGCGGGCAACGCATACTGGTAGTTGGTCAGAGCCGCAGTTCTGGGCCGACCGCCAAGATGTCGAATGATTTTGGGGCGACCTGGTCGACGCTCACTACTTCTTGCTCGGTATGGCAGGGCGCTGCAATGAGTACTGATGGCACGCACATTGTCATTGGCTGCGGAAATGGCGGCACGGTTGCTATTTCAAGTGACGCTGGATCTACGTGGAGCTACTTCAACCCACCGGTGAATTGGGCGTCGTGGGTTGCTATGAGCAGCGACGGCATGAAGATCGCCGTCGCTACGGGGCAATCGGGTGGTAATCGCGCCGGACCGATCTATACCTCAACGGATTCTGGCGCTACCTTCACGACCCAATACGGATCGGGCAATCACTACTGGAATAACATCGCGATCAGCGATGATGGCACGCGATTAGCGGCTAGCTCATATGATGCTGGTCTTTATACCTCTTCAGATTCTGGCGTTACATGGACACAACGCACTGGTACGCCAACCGGCGCGACGGCAATGTCGGCGAGCGCCGATGGTTCAGTCATTGTTATGTCGCAAAATGGTGCGTATATCTACACCTCGACTAATTACGGTGTGACTTTCACGCAACAAACTTCCTACGGTGCAAAAGCGTGGGCGACTTATGGCGGCGTCACGCTCACGCGCGATGGCACTAAGTTTGTCGCCACAGCAAATGAGAGCGGTCATATCTACACCGCTACGGCCAACGCCGCGGTTTATGTAACCGGCAAGGTCGGCACTGCGCTGCAATTCAATGGAACTTCTTACATTGCAGCTACTAGCCCGATCACGCGCTCATTCAGTTCTTCTTTCTGGATTAAGACCACGCAGACCGGATGTGGAACTGGCCAGTGGTACCAGGGCTGCGGAATTATCGATGCACGTACCAGCGGAAACGATTTCGGTGTCGCCCTCCTGGGTAATTCGATTGGTTTTGGTCTCGGCAGCGGAGATGTAACTGCGGTTTCGTACAAGGCAATCAACGACGGTACTTGGCACCATGTGGCTGTGACGTGGGATGCGATCACTGGAGCGATGAAGGTCTTTATCGATGGCAACCTCGATGGTTCTGCCACGGGTCCAACGGCTGCTAGAAACACGGCAACAACGATTTATATTGGCAAGGGTGCAAACTACACCGGCCTCAATGGTGCACTCGATGAAATTCGTCTTTACAACGGTGTTTTGACTCAAGCTCAAGTCACGGCGTCGATGGGGGAGACTCCCGCTGCTCTTGTTCCTACATTGGTAGTTACTCGCGTGATGGGTGGCGAGAGTTCAACTGCCAGCGTCTCCATCACCAACGGTTCCGTCGGCGGTTATCACACCGGAGTAGCACCCATCACGGTCACAGCCTCAACCGATACTCCCACCGTTCCGCTCCTTTTGACGGCGAGCGCCCCCGATACGTCAACAATCACTATTGGTTGGTCGCAACCTGATGTTCCTGGTGGACGTATCACCAGTTACACGGTGACTTCGAGCCCCGACAATCGGACATGTACTTGGACCACGGGCACTAAGAGTTGCACCTTCACTGGCTTGTCGGATCGCTATTACACCTTCTCTGTGACCGCGACGAACGCGGTAGGCACATCGGTTGCTGCCACCATCGGAGCTGGAAAGTACGAACCAATCTTCGGTGCAGCTTCACCAACGGTGGTCGGGTACTCGGTACCGCTGCTCAATTACGATCCTCGTCTCTCTTACACTGGCAGCGCAACAAATGGTGGCACTGTAGCGATCACCGGCACGAGCACTTTCCCTGCCGGAATCACTCCGTACATGCGTTTTGAAGCGAACAATTACGACCCCACCGCCAAGATTTGGTACGACACCTCAGGTAGCGGCCGAAATGTTCCTGCCGGAAATATTGGTGGATCGCCCACATTGGTTACTGCCACGGCCAATACCAACGGATCGCAGAAGACGTTCCCAGTCGTGCAGGGTACGACGAGCACCTACATTCGATTCGGCAATCCATCCTTCTCTACCGGCAACTGGACCTTCTTCACCATGGCGCGTTACACCGGAGGTAGTCGCGGTCGTATCTTCGATGCAGAAGGACAGAACTGGCTCGATGGCTTCTACTCCGGTACATCCGGTGTTGCGCACCATAACAGCTGGATTGCCTCGGGGAATCGTCACGGTGATAACTGGGTGCTGTCGGCGAGCTATCGCAATACCTATCGCTCAAATGGTGTCACTCGTGGCACATCCGGTGGCGATGCCAACTTCTATCCGATGGCCGTTAACTACGTGCGCGAGCAATCCGATTACCAGATTGCTGAAGTACTTATCTTCAACCGCGAACTTTCGCCTAACGAAGTCTCGCAAGTAGAAGATTATTTGGCGAAGCGCTACGGGCTCATCGACTATCCGATGGCAACGGCTGGTGCCGCACTTGAAACCGCGACAGTTACCGTCACTGGTTTGATTGGCGGCACCACTTCCACGACGACAATTTCTGCTACCAGTGGTGTGGCTTCGGTGCGTAACGGCAGCGGAACTTTCACTGCTACCGCCAGTCGCTCACGGCCTACCGTTCCTCGTAACATAGCCGTCGTTCCGCAAGATGGTGGCATGACTATCTCGTGGGACTCTCCAGCTGTATGGGGCGGCATCATCACCGATTACACGGTGACTGGTCAGCGCACTGGGAGTACTTGTCATTGGACGAATGGTCCGCTCAACTGTGTGATCCTGGGTCTGACTAACGGTGTGGTCGAAACATTTACGGTAACCGCCACGAATATCACCGGAACAAGTGACACTTCAACTTCGGTGAGCGGTATCCCACAGAAGCGTCCTGGTATACCCACGATTAACTCGCTCACTGGCGTGCAAGGCGTGACACGTCCCGACATGTACACCGATGGTTTGGTCCAGTGGATCTCACCAAGCGCGTACACCGGAAGCGGTACGCAAATTGTGGATTCCAAGGGCGGATCAAATGTCACGCTCGGGAACTCACCTACATTTAGCGCGGCTGAGCCTGCGTACTTCACGTTGAATGGAAGCAATCAATACATTCTCAATAACACTGGTCTCTCATCACAGTTGGCGATGAGCGGTGGAACGCGGAGCAACACCATCTCCACATTCCTCTGGGTATATCCGACGGCTGCGAACGGTGTCATTCTCGCTGAACTTGGGCAATCGAGCATTAATGCTGGCTGGCATGACTCGCATATTGAAATTGTTGGCGGCACCATGAAGTTCCGTGTGTGGAATGGCGCCGTCATTACTTCGACGATTGCGACGCCACTCAACAATTGGTATTACGTTGGATATGTCTACGACCAAGCGACGAGCACTCTGACGGCTTACATCAACGGCCAAGTTGCGGTCACGTCAAGTGGGTATTCACGCCAGTCTCCATATAACAATGGTGGAGCGGATCAGTACTACGCAGTGGGTAGCACTGAGGGCACCAGCATGGGTGCCGGTAATTACATGGCGATGCGCTTTGGTGGACTCTATGTTTACAAGAACGCGCTCACACTGGCGCAGATCCAGCAGAACATGGAAGCAACTAGCGGCGGATTCACTACTCCGCTCACCACGCCTTCTGTAGAGATTGCCTTCACGCCACCCAGCGATAACGGTGGTGGAACCATCACTTCCTACGTGGCGACCTCTTCAGGCGGACAAACGGCATCGAGTGCTACCTCGCCAGTGACTGTCAAGGGACTCACCAACGGTGTTGAGTACACCTTTACGTTACGTGCAGTCAACGCAGCTGGCCCTGGCGCAGCGGCCAGCACCACCACGCCATTCGTTCCGAAGGCGGCGCCATCAGTACCGGCAGCACCCACTGGAACTCTCGGTGACGGAAAGATTTTCTTAGTCTGGAGCGCACCCGATGCTAACGGTGATCCAATTACGGATTACGACATCCAGTTCTCCACTAACTCTGGAACGTCGTGGACTACATACGCCGACGGTGTTTCCGCCTCAACCTCTGCCGAAGTTTCTGGTCTAACCAACGGCACTAATTACCTCTTCCGCATTCGTGTGAAGAACGCCCAAGGTGCGAGCGCCTATTCGCAAGCTTCCTCTCCTTACTCGCCTGCGAGCTTGCCTTCGGTGCCTAACGCACCGGTCGGTATTGCAAGTGGTACCAGCGTGTACCTCACCTGGAGCGCACCGGCATCAAACGGTGCTGCAATAACGGATTACCTCGTGCAGTCGTCAGCAAATAACGGCAGCACGTGGAGTACTTTCGCTGATGGCACTTCGGCCGCGACTGGCGCAACTGTTACTGGTCTCTCGGCTGGTAGCGGTTACATCTTCCGCGTCGCTGCCGTCAACGGTGTGGGCTCCAGCGCTTACTCATCTTCTTCGCTCTCTACTTCGCTTGGCACGCCACCTAACCCACCGATCGATGTCGTGGGTACTGCCTCGAGCGGACAGGTTGCACTTTCGTGGAGCACGCCCACTCCCACCTTCGGTGGTTTGAAAGATTCCACAGGCACATGCGCCACTACCGTCTCTAACTCTGCGGGTGTATCGCTCACTCTCGAAGGTTCTGAGTGCGTACTGAAATTCACCAACTCGGCCTCCACCACCTGGACTGTTCCTGGTGGCGTCGGTGCCGTCATCCTTCGTGTTGATGGTGCCAGCGCTGGTTACGGCGGAAACGATGGCCGTGGGTACGGAAGCGGTGGCCCTGCGGGTCGCGTCTCCGGCATTCTCCCCATTGCACCTGGTTCACAAGTAGTGGTGGCTGTTGGTACCGCTGGCGCCAACGGTGTGGGTTGTGTGGCTGGCTGGGGTGGCGGTACTGGCGGAACGAACGCTCTCGGTTACAACGGCGGCAAGGGCGGCAACGCAGCAAATTACGGTTGCTCCGGCGGCGGTGGCGGCGGTGGCGGTGCATCAGTTATCCGCATTGCCTCTAACAACATTGTTGCCGGTGGCGCAGGCGCAGGTGCTGGTGGAAATAACTGCTTCAATCCAACTGCCGCACAGAACGGTCAAATTTCTGGTGACACGCTCACCGCAAACGCCGGTGGTGATGGTGGCTTCACGCCAGCAGCCGACGGTGGTGGCGCAGGAGGCGGTGGCGGTGGTGCCAACGGTGGTGCCGGCGGAATCATGTACAACCCTTGCGGTGAAGTACAAGGTCTTGGCGGCGTCATGGGTACCAACTCTGATGGCGGAAACACTTCGCTTACGGTTGAAACCTACACGCCCGACACCAATGCAAACGGTGTCATCATTATTAAGTACGCATCCACCGCAGTGGGTAGCGCGGCGCCGATCGACGATTACCTCATTCAATACTCCACAAACTCCGGTTCAAGTTGGAGCACCTTTACCGATGGAGTAAGTAGCGCGACAAATGCCACGGTGAACGGATTGCTTAACGGCACGAGTTACATCTTCCGCGTCGCATCACGTAACGGCCAGGGCACCAGCGTGTACTCACCTGCTACCAGTGCTTACACGCCACGTGGCGGACCTACTTCACCAACGATCTCATCGATCACTGCAGGAAATGGTCTGGTCATGATCAACCTGACCGCGCCAATCTCTGATGGTGGTAACCCGATCACGCGTTACACCGTCACTTCATCTCCTGGCGGTGCAACATGTATCTGGACATCTGGTCCGCAGAACTGCTCCATCGCAGGATTGACCAATGGCACCACCTATACCTTTACCGCAACGGCGACCACCGCTATTGGAACCTCGCCTGCAAGTGCAGCGGCGACGAGTAAGCCACGTACGCTCGCTGGCACTCCCACCAATGTCACCGTTTCTACTGCACCAGCGCAAGCCACCATTACTTGGAATGCGCCAAGTGCTAACGGTGGAGATTCGATCACCGCTTACACCGCGATGGCCTCACCTGGTGGCCAGAACTGTGTCTGGAGCAGCGGCCCACTTACGTGCACAATCACTGGTCTCACAAACGGTGTCTCCTACATCTTCACCGTTGTTGCCACGAACAGTGCAGGATCATCACCTGCCTCCACGCCGTCTAACCCAGCGATGCCAGTTGCTGCACCAGGTGCACCGACTGCACTTACCGCAACTGTGGGATCAGCTAGCGCCTTCCTCACCTGGGGCGCTTCGGCTTCAAACGGTTTAACCCTCACCGATTACGAAGTTCAGTTCTCTACCGATAGTGGAACGAGTTGGACCACCTTCGCTGACGGTACTGGCGTTACTACGGCAGCCACCGTTACTGGATTGACGAACGGCAACACCTATAACTTCCGTGTTCGCGGCGTGAACTTGCTCGGCGGCGGCACGTGGAGCGCACCTTCATCAGGTGCGACTCCTGCAACCATTCCTGGCACTCCCACGTCGGTGAGCTATAACGCCACCAACGCCCAAGCAACGGTCACCTTCACCGCACCGGCTAACGGTGGCGCGGCGATCTCGCGTTACCAGTACTCCATCAATGGGGGAGCGAGCTGGATCAACCTCTCCGGAACTACTTCACCGCTAACCATCGCGGGCCTCACTAACGGTGTGACTTATTCCGTGATGTTGCGTGCAGTAAATAGCCAGGGCGGCGGCGCCCCAACTGCGGCTGCAAACGTCACTCCTATTTCTGCTCCAGATGCACCAGTCATTTTGAGCACGGTCGCGGAGAACCAGAAGATCACGGTTGCTTACACCGCACCGAACGACAATGGTGGCGCCGCGATCACTGCTTACACCTATCGCGTGAACTCCGGCTCCTGGACCGCTACACCTTCATCGCCGATCGTCTTGAGTTCGCTCACCAACGGTTCTACGTATGTGATTGAAATTCGCGCCACAAATAGCGCGGGTAGTGGAACGGCAGCTTCGGTTACTTCCGTACCGTTCACCACTCCAGGGACGCCAACCATCACGGGTGTAACGCCAAGCAGCGCTTCGCTCTCGGTCGCCTTCACTGCTGGATCAAATGGCGGTTCGGCCCTGCTCGGTTACGAGTACAGCATTGATGGCGGCACGAACTGGGTCCGCACATCCAGCACTGCTTCACCTTTGACGATCGCCGGCTTGGTGAACGGCACGAGTTACACCGTGAAGTTGCACGCGATCAACTTGGCGGGCATCGGCGGGAATGCGACTTCGAGCGCCGCGACACCGCGCACCGTTCCAGGCACGCCGCAGATCACTTCGGTGACGCCAGGAAGCGGAACGATCACTCTTGCCTTCACAGCAAGCGATGGTGGCTCGCCCATCACCTTCTTTAAGTACCGCACTCGTTCATCAGTACAAACTGGTGTGGCATCGTGTGCCGCCAGCTACGACACGTTGACGTGGAATGCGTGGCCAGGTACCTGGACCTCAGTGGCCACTCCGGTCTCGACGGTCACCATCAGCGTTGCCGGCACCAACTGCTACGACACTCAAGTGAAGGCTACAAACGCTGCTGGAGATAGCGCCGAGAGTCGCGCATCCGGTAAGCCACTCACTTTGCCTAGCGCACCGGCCATCACCTCGGTGATTCCTGGAAACGCCCGGGCGATCGTTAACTTCACCGAACCAACCGACAACGGTGGAAGTGCGCTTACTAAGTACCAGTACCAAGTCAACAGCGGCACGTGGGTTGACCTCACTACTGGTGGCGATTTCACTCTCGGAACTTCCACTCGCTTTGTCATTACCGGCTTGACCAACGGAAGCGCAGCATCGGTAGTACTGCGTGCGGTGAACACCACTGGTGCGAGTGCTTCCTCGAGTGCGGTCTCCGCAACGCCAGCAACTGTTCCCGATATGCCAGCGGCCTCGAACCTTGTTCCGCTCGATGGTGGCTTCCGCGTGGAATTCACTCCAGCGGGTAACGGTGGCTCTGCCATCACTGCCTACGAGTACCAAATCACGCCAACCTCAACCAACATTGCTGGTGCATGGATTCGCGCCACGTGGGCGTCGGGCACCGTATTCACCATTGCCGGTCTTACAAATGGCGATTCGTACTACGTGGATATTCGCGCAGTAAACGCGATTGGTGCGAGTGCGAAACTCGAAGGTCCTTCTTCATCACCTGGTTCTGCTCCTGCGGCACCGTCGATCGCCAGCGTGATCACCAGCGACTCCAAGATTTCCATCGTGGTCGCCGCTGGTAATAACGGTGGTTATCCGATCACTGAGTTCTCGTACTCGCTCAACGGTGGCACTACGTGGACCACGCCCACACCTAATCCAGTGGCTAATCCGATCGTGGTGACTGGCCTTACTAATGGCACCACCTATCAGGTGCGCGTGCGTACGCATAACACCATGGGTGATTCTGATCCGTCTGCTGTCACTGCCACGACGCCATCGACGGCACCTGCCGCACCATCAATCACAGCTATTACGCCAACGGATAGCACGCTCTCGGTTGCCTTTACTGCGCCATCCAATACTGGTGGCGCCACCATTACGACCTACGAATACTCCATCGACGGTGGCACGCTCTGGAGCACGCGCGCTTCCGGAACTATCGCATCGCCATTGGTGATCACTGGACTTCGTAACGGCGCCGCTTACGCGATCAAGATTCGTGCAGTCAACGCGATTGCATCGGGTACCGCGAGCAGCGCAACCACTGCCATCCCACAAGTTCCAGGTGCAGGTAAGCCCACCAACGTCGCAGTCTCTCCACTTAACGGCGCCGTATTAGTTTCATGGCGAGCACCTGAAGGTTGGGTCGGCGATCCCATTACTTCCTACCGTGTGAACGCCACCCCAGGAAGCGCTTCATGCACCTGGACTACGGGCGCATCCTCGTGTGAAGTCTCTGGACTCACGAATGGCGTCACTTACTCCTTCACCGTTACTTCCGTAGGCGCCGGGGGAGATATCGACTTTGCAAACGCCGCTTCCACCGTGACTCCTCGTTCTTCAGCCACCGCGCCGGTCGACGTCAGCGCACTTGCGGGTGGCGGTGAAGCTTCGGTTTCTTGGAACGCACCCACTGATACCGGTGGAAGTGCAATCACCGATTACTTGATTCAATTCAGTTCTGATGCGGGCACCACCTGGACCACCTTCGTGGATGGCACGTCCACGGATGCATCAACTACCGTCACTGGTCTTAATCCAGCAACGGCTTACGTCTTCCGCGTCGCTGCAGTGAATCCTTCTGGCACCAGCCCGTACTCCACTGCAACGACTGCGATCACTACATTCGCGCTCGGTCCTGATCTTGCACTCGTACCAGTTTCACGTACCGGTGATGGCTTTACCTTCCAACTCTCGCTTGTGGGCAGTGGATCGGTTGCTGATTACTCCATCTCTACTACCGGCGGCACCGTGGTACGCGATGGTCTCAACTTCACCGTGCGCGGCATGAGCCCCGGTGCTACTGCGACTATCGCACTCACCGCTGCACGTTCTGGATACTCCACTTCACGCGCCACCATCACGGGCACGGCGCTACTTGCTGGTACTGCACCCTCTTTGAGCGCCGTTACGAATACTGAAAACGGATTCACCTTCACCATCGCCAGTTACGGCGCTTCGGGCACTTCATACACTTACTTGGTCAATGGCCCAGGTTCCGTTGTCGATGATGGCAGTGGCACTATTCGCGTCGTTGGTTTGGCTCCAGGGGAGTCGGCCATCGTGACGGTGCGCGCCAACCGCTACGGCTATGTCACTACCTCGGCTAACGCCACGGGTGCAGTACTTCGCCCAGGTGTGCCACCAACTCTCTCAACGGCTATCGGTGGCCGTCGCTCGTACTCCTTCGTGATCTTGGATTGGGTCTCTACCGCGACCTACACGTTGACAGCTACCAATAGCGCAGTTGCTGTTCTTGAAACGTCAACGGTGGGCACCGAAGTAACTGCGAAGGTCACCGTCAGCAATTTGGGCTACGTGGCAAGCGCTCGTACTACCGTCTTGATTCAACGCACCGGTTACGCAGACGCTTCGCTAGATATCGTGGGCACCTCAAATGGCGCCAGTTCTGATGCCACTCTCTCCGCGCTCGCTCTCACCACTGGTGCGGTCGATGGATTCACGCCGGCAACGCCTAACTACACAGTGAACGTGCCTTATGCCACTACGAGTATTCAGGTACGCCCAACGAAGAATGAGACCGACGCCGTTATTCGGTACAAGGTCGGTACCAACTCACTCGCTGAGTTGAGTAGCGGTGCGCTCTCACCAAGCCTGGCACTCTCTGTGGGCAGCAACACCATCACCATTCAGGTGACGGCAGCAAGTGGTGCTGTAAATACCTACTTAGTACGCGTCGTGCGCGCACCTTCATCCAATGCACTCCTCGCTGGAATGACGACTACGGCGGGAAGTATCGGAGCATTCAATACTGAAGTACTTACCTATGTTGCGAACGTGACCTACGACAGCGCGACTGTCACCGTCACACCTACACTCTCTGATTCCAACGCCACCATGCAGGTGCGCATCAACGGCGGCACCTACTCCGCGGTTACGAACGCCACCGCATCGAGCGCGCTTGCCCTGCAAGTGGGTAACAACACCATTCAAATCGTGGTGACCGCACAAGATGGCAACACCACACAGACTTACACCTTGACCGTTGCGCGTGGTGGTCCTACCAAGGCACAGCTCACTGCGCTCGCTGTATCGCCAGGAGCCATTGGCACCTTTAACTCGGCAACGCTTAACTACGAAGTGAACTTGCCGGCTGGAACTTCGTCTATCACTATTACGCCGACTGTCTCTTCGGGTGCGTTCGTTCGTGTTAACGGCGCAGATGCCACCACTGGTGTGGCCACCGCGCCGATCGCACTTTCACCTGGTACGACTACCATCGCGATCTTGGTCACCTCCTCTGACTTGACGGTCACCACGCCATATCAAGTCCGCATCACGCTCGACAGCATTCCTGCGCGCACGTCATTGACCCGTCGCTCTGTTGGCGCCGTCAGCGGCGTCGTCTTCACCACGCAACCACAAGTAGCGATCGTGGATAGCGCCGCGCAGACCGTCTTGCTTGGTGCGTACAACATCACCGCACGCATCGCTAGTGGCGATGGTGGCTCACTCATCGGAACCACAACTGCGAGCACCACGCGCGGTGTGGCCGTCTTCTCGGGTCTGGGTATTCGTGGTCTGGCAGGCACTTCTTATGTCATCGCCTACGAAGTTGATGGCTTGATTGCCGACACGCAAACCGTCACTGTTACTGCTGGTGCACCGACGAAGTTGGCCTTTGTGCAGAACGCTTCGGGTGCACAGAACGCGGTGGCCTTCACTGGACAACCACGCGTCTCCATCCAAGATGCTCTCGGAAACGTGGTGACCTCTGCATCTGATCCGATTACGGTCGCAATTACCGCTGGTGTGGGTGGCACGCTCTTCGGTAGCACGTCCCAGGTAGCTGCGAGCGGCCTCTCGACCTTCGCGGGCCTTGGTATGCGCGGCGTCGCTGGTCGCACCTACACCCTTACCTACTCTTCTGGCTCGCTCACTTCCGTGACAGAGACCATCACAGTCACTCCGGGTGTGGCACAGGGCCTCAGTATTACGCGTGCATCCGCTGGTCTGGTCTCTGGCGATCCATTCGCCACGCAACCACAGGTCTCTATCGTGGATTCTGGTGGCAACATTGTTACCAGCGCGACGGGCATTATTCAGATCGCACTCACCGGCACTAATGGTGCAACTCTTGCTGGCACAGTGACCGCAAGCTTGGTGAGCGGTACGGCTACCTTCAATGATTTGGCGCTGACTGGTCCAGGAAATATCAACTACACGTTGACGTACACGACCTCAGGCTTTGCAGCCACTACCGAGAGCGTGCGTCTGGCATCGGGAGCCGCACATCACATCGCGCTCACACGTAGCGCCGCCGGCTTCTACAACGGTTCGGCCTTTGCGACGCAACCACAGGTCACGGTCTATGACCGCACCAACAACGTGATTCCTACCTTTACTGGAAATATGGTGGCTACGGTCTCTTCCGGTGGTTCACTCGTCGGTTCCACCACGGTGGCCGCGGTTGCCGGTGTTGCTAACTTCAGCAACCTCGGTATCACGGGCACGGCTGGCACCACTTACGTCGTCACCTTCACGACAGGTGCGATCACTCCAGTGACGCAATCGCTCGCTGTAGAAGCGGGTGCAGGTCTCACACCTACGACCGGCATCGTCACTTCCACGCCTGATGGTTTTACTTTCCAGATCACCAACTTCACCAACCTCTTCCGTTGGGATCTTCGTATCTCGGCTGGCACCGTTAACGCCAGCTTGGGATTGAGTCCGACCGGCTTGGTCACTGTTACGGGAGTACCTACTGGTGCAAACGCTACGGTGACGCTTGCTACCTCTCGCTCTGGTTACCAACCAGGGACAGCAAGTGTGCTGGGCTCTGCTCTGCAGCCCGCTATTCGCGCAGCCTTCGGTACTTTGATTCAAACCGCAACGGGCTTCAAGGCGCAGATTCTCAACTACGACTCTTCATATAACTGGAGTGTCTCGGCAAGCAATGGTGCGACCGCCACTGTTTCCTCTGCAGGTATGGTCACCGTCACTGGTCTGGCTGCAGGCGCGACTAGCGTGGCTACCGTTTCATCCTCGCGCGCCAGCTACGCCACCATCTCCTCGCAAGTATCTGGCGCCTCGGCCGGTACTGGCGGCACGATCCCCACCGACGTGAGCGCTAACTTGGCAACCGGCAAGACCATCGCTCCGGTCTGTGGTGGCGCCAACTCCACACTCGAAGGCGTAGCGAACCTCAACGATCTTCGCTCGTCGACGAAGTACCTCTGCTTCCTCACCGCAGATCGCAGCAATACTTCATACACACGTAATAGCGCCGGATTTGTCGTCACCGGCATGACGAACTCCATCGTGACCGGAATTCAATTCACCTCCGGTGACGCAGATATCTCGCGCGATCCGATGGTCTTCTCGCTCTACGGTTGCAACGCCGATGGCTCGGTCTGCAAGACCTTGGTCACCAATGGACGTACCGGACTTGGCGAAACACGTAACACCGCTGGAAGTACGCAGAGCTTCCGCAACACTGCGGGTTACGCGTCGATCATGGTGCTCTTCGGATCGCTGCGGAATACATGGACTGACGCGATGCAACTTGCTGAAATTACCCTCACGGGTGCTGCGAGCCAAGCCAGCGCACTCGTACCTGCCTTCGGTGCACTCACCTCGACAGCTTCTGGTTACGACGTCACCATCACTAACTTCGATGATCGCCTCAACTGGACGGGTACTGCTCCTACCGGTGTCGGCGTCTCGGTGAGCAGTACGGGTATCGCCCGCATCACTGGTATTCGCCCAGGAGAGACCGCAACGGTGTCGATCTCATCAGCTGGTGTCGATCGCGCTACGGGAACTGCATCGATCACCGGTGGTTCACTCCTCGGTGCGTTAATGCCTGTCCTTGGAAGCGCCACCTCGACTAGTGATGGCTTCACTGCAACGATCACTAACTACACCTCGACTTATGTATGGAGCGCGGCAGTAGACACTGGTACCGCGTCCATCACTCCGGTTACCTCCACCACCGCAACTCTGAGGGTCGCGGGTCAAGCTTCTGGCGGATCAGTATTTACCCGTGTGACGACGACTCGTAGTGGGTATGCAGACGGCATCGCTTACATCCGCTCGACCACCAACAATCCAGGATTGATGCCGCTCTTTGGTGCATCCGTTCAGACGCTCAACGGATTCCGCGTACAGCTCACTAATTACGATCCGGTTTACAACTGGGCCGTAAGCACTACGGCAGGCATTGCCACTATCTCGGCCACCGGCTTAGTCACCGTGGCTGGAATGTCGGCTAGCGCAACTGCGATCGTCTCGGTTACCTCATCGCGTGAGGGCTACTTCGATGTAGTCGGCACCACTAAGGGCTTTGCTGCAGTGGGCGCTGCGGTAACACCACAATTCGGCTTTACTAAGTCGACCTCAACTGGCTTCACCGTACAGATCACCAACTTTGATACAGGCTTTGCTTGGACCGGCGTCGGTACCAATGGTGAGACTGTCACCATTGGCGCCACAGGTCTTGTCACCGTTACCGGTGTAGCCACTCAGAGCAATTCGAACGTCACCATCTCGGTCTCCAAGAGTGGTTACGTCACCGGCTCAGCACAGGTGAGTGCAACTGCTGTTCCTGAGCAAGCACAATCTCTCTCGGGTAGCGATATCACGATCTTGATTCCAATTAGCGCAACCGCGAGCGTCTCCGACGTCACGGTTAAGATCGATATTCCTGTCGATGCTGCACCGGCTTCCACTGTCTTCAATACCGGCGCAGTTGGAACGGAATCAGTCGACGCGGGTCTTCGCACAGTAACGATTGACGCGAGTAACGGTGGCTCCTCAGTCACTACGCTCAATGAGCCAATCGCCATCACTCTGCCGGCTTCCTCCGTCACTGGCGTGCCGGTCTACTCACCAGATGGCGTCACCTTCATTGAAATTCCGCAACTTACTTCACTCTTGCTCCCCGATGGCCAGAGCATGGGTTACTACCGTTACTCCGACGGCTCGATCGTCATCATCTCCAGGATTCTTTAGTGAAGAAGGTTTCACTCGCACTCGCATCATCGTTGTTGCTTGCACTCCTGATTCCCGTACGTGCCGATGCGGCTCTCTTTGGTGTGCTAGCGCCGCAAGAGAATGCACTTACCTTCGCGCCATCAAGTGCCACTGTGAAGGTGGGGGAGAGTGGGCAAGCAAATCCCACTGGTGGCTCGGGTGACGGTGCGCTGACAGTTACTGGGATCACGCCCAGCATCTGCTCGGTCTCTACCTCAGGAACGATTCTTGGAATCGCAGTCGGAACATGTTCGTTCTATGCCACTCGCGCGCAGTCGGGTACCTACCTGCCACGCAGCTCTAGCACCGGTTCGGTGAGCATTATTGCTGCAAGTGGCACCACGCCAACGACGCCGACAACTCCGACACCTACTTACACCGTGGGTGTTTCAGTCGTGGGAGAGCCCTACATTCCACCACCACCGGATCTGCGCGCGGCATCGCTCACCACATCGGGTACAGGTGTGCCCACCATCAAGTGGGAAGCTTTTACGCGCGGCATCGTGCACTTTGTTTCTGATGAGGGCGATTACTTCACCGCGGTGAACGGCTCCTCACTCCAACTCGCAGATCTCACACCAGGGCGCACCTGGCAAGTGACGCTCTACGCCGACGATTACACCTTCTCTAAATCTTTTAAGGTGGTAGTGCCACCGCTCACACCTACAACGTTTGTTACGAAGAGCCCTACATCTTTGGGCGGTGCGTACACCTTGAGTTGGAAGAGCGCCTCGTTCTCGACCGCGTATCGCGTTACATATAGTTCTCCTTCGGTGAAGAGCACGACTTTGCAAGTTTCATCTCCGGAAGCGCTCATCTTCTTTAAGGTAGGAGAGAAAACCAATATCTCGGTGGTCTCTGTGGGACAAGGCGGCGTGGAATCGAAGTCCGCGAAACTTGTAGCAACTCTGACCAACACCGGCCCGGCGCTCTCACTTCCTATTGATGTGAAGAGCAAAGTTGTGGTGGGTACCTCGGTAGAGACTTTGAAGAACTTTGCAAATAAGTTGTCCAAGAAATCCACCATCACTTTGACCGGCTACTCGGTGGGCGCGAAGGCCTCCGCCGTCGAAGCCACCATGATTCGCGCTCGTCTCCAGTCGGCCGCGTCCCTTATTAAGGCGACCCGTAAAGACCTGATTGTAAAGACACAGATCAAAGCGAGTCCGGATAAATCCGCTAAGGGCGGCGGGCTCATTCTGGTTGAATATAAGAGCGCTATCCCGAACCTCGCACTGAGCGCGGGGTAAGTTAGAGTGAGTACATACGCGCAGGTGGAGGAGATCGAGGAGATGGAGATGAAAATTCTCGTCCTTGAAGATGACCCCTTCACTCGCTCCACCCTTACTGGCGCCCTCGAGCACGAAGGCGTCGCGGTGGGACTCTCGACTGGCAGTGCGAGGGAGGCTCTGGAGTTTGTGAAGATGCACGTGATTGATGCGGCGCTCCTAGATCTTGACCTCGGAGCCGGGCCAACCGGTATCGACGTGGCTCACGCTCTCCGCCGCCACCTACCCAATATTGGTCTGGTGCTCCTTTCTTCTTTTGCTGATCCGCGCCTCACCGGTCGCAACCTCCCTGATCTTCCACACGGCACCTCTTACGTGGAGAAGCGCACTATTGGCGATACCGCACTCTTAGTGGGTCTGCTCGCACAATCCATCGATTCGGGAAGTAAGAAGTCGAAAGCGAAGCTCGAAGAGAAACCTGCTGAGCCCTTCACTGATATTCAGATCGAAATCATGCGAATGATCGCGCTGGGACTTTCGAATGCAGAGATTGCCAAGCGTCGATTTACTACTGTGAAGTCAACAGAGAACACCATTAGTCGTCTTGCCAAACAACTCGGATTCGCCAGCGACCCGGAACAGAATCAACGCGTCTTGATCACTCGTGAGTACGTAAGGCTCACTGGTGGCTCAAATGCCAGGAACTAGTACTTCCAGACAACGGCTTGCTGGATACGTCACCGGCAAAAGGGCGCTTTCGCTGCGTATCTTTCCCTTCTTCGCCCTCGCTTCTTTTTACGGATCCATTGCGCTAGAACCCACGTTCGCCAATGGCCATCAGTATCGCTGGCGATGGGTCCTCGTTGCAGCGATCGGATACGTCTCAGTCTTTCTCACCTGGTTGATTGTGAAGCTCCTTATCGGCGATATAGAGAAGCGCAACTTCAAGGTCTGGCACTCATTTGTGATCAGTGGAATCGGCGGAGCGGTACAGGGACTCACCATCGCGCTGCTCATCGATGCCTTCGGTATTCCCGATTACGTTGGCCATATCAATCGCGTGCTCTCGGGTTTTGTGATCCTAATTTTCTGGTTGCCGCTTAGTGCCATTCTTTCGGCAAACTTGCAGGAGTTCAGCACCTTCCGCGCCGATGCCATCCGCGAACTCACCGCTCTAGAACGGGTACGCCTTGAAATGAGTGGCCTTGCGCAGAACATTCGTCGTTCAGTCGAGAAGGACCTCCATTCATCGCTCACCATTTCCACTTTGGAAGCTCGTCGGCAGTACGACAAAGAGGTTGACAGTCTTGCCTCTATTGACACGCAGATCCCAGAAATCCTGCGTGAGACCGCACAAAAGGATGTGCGCGAACTCGTACACGACATCATGAGCCGAGTGAATCCCGCTGAAGAGGCAGAGCGGGAAGTGAGTGATTTACAGGTGCGCAGCCGCCCCTTCTTCACCATGTTTACCGTCACGTTGCGAAGTTCGTATCCGCACCCGGCCATCGTTATTCTCATTACTCTCACCACACTTTTACCCATCGAATTTCGAAATGATCCCCTCGGAAAGGCCTGCGTCGTATCTCTTATCTTGTTGGGCACTTTCGCTTTCTTGCACTCAGTCGGTTACACGCTCTGGAAATTTAAGAAGTCGTGGGCCCCGGTAATTTACTTCTTCTCTGTTGGATTCACGCAAGCTCTCCCCTTGGGAATCATTAACCAGATTTATCCCGAGGGCATTGGGCTCGGGCAAAGACGTGTTGCTTGGTCCGTTTGGGGCGGATATCAAACGCTCTCTCTGGCAGTCGTTGGAGTCGGCATCCTTGTTCCGCTCTGCACCACTATTCTGATCTCACGAGATGATGCGATGAAAGCTTTCCAAAGGGATTTCGATGTGGAACGCGCTCGCCAACAATTCATTGATACGGAAGTCTCTATCTTCACCCGCAAGTGGGCACAGAAAGTGCACGGTTCACTTCAGAGCCAACTCGCCGCTGCCGCGCTCACCATTGAACGCGCTTCCACCTCGGGCGACATGGATGCGCTCGCGACCTCCATCGCCAGAGCCCGAATGCTCCTAGAAACCCCCATCTCCGTCGACTCGGAAGTCGGTGCGCCGCCTCGGACTTTGGAGGAGGAGATCGCTAGCCGCTGCGCTCTTTGGGAGCCCCTCATCGATGTTTCCTCAGCAGTGAATTACCAAGGAACCCCGCTCAGCGCTCGGGTACAGAGCGCCCTCGGCGATGCCATTGAAGAGGCCATCAGTAACGCTGTTCGCCACGGTGGCGCCACCGCAATCACTATTACTGGCGCCCGTCTCAGTACAGATGAACTCACTCTCGCCATCCGCGACAACGGCGCCGGCATCACTCCCGCCTCCCGTGGCTTCGGCTCGGAAGTCTTTGACCGCCTAGCAGGAGATAACTGGAGCCTCGCTCGCGATGGAGACGAAACTGTTCTCCTTTTGAGGTTTGCCATTCCTGCGTAATGCTGTGATATCGATACCGTGATATTGGCACTTAATTTCTAGTTTCAAGAGCGGACGATTAAGAGTTAACGACCTTCTAGAAGGTTCTTTCCCGCAGAATATGGAGTTCCTGAACGTCGCTTGGCGATTGCGCTAAGCGCTTCGAGCACAACTCGATTGGCAAGAAACGCCGTAATCTCTGAAGAGTCATAAGCCGGACATACTTCTACTACGTCAATTCCAACAATAGGAAGTTCTAAACAAATACGTCGTACTGCTTCAAGTAATTCTCTACTGGTAAGTCCGCCCGGTTCTGGGGTGCCGGTGCCGGGGGCCATACCGGGGTCGACGACGTCGATATCGACGGAGAGGAATACGCCTTCGCACTCGTCGGTGAGAATTCCAAATGCTTCATCCATGACAGTGGTGAGTCCGCGGTGATGAATCTCTGTCATCTCGTATGACTTCATATTTCGTTCGGCCATCCAGGCAAGAGTTGCAGGTTCTGGCCAGTAGCCGCGGAGTCCTAATTGGAGGAAGCGATCACCGCGGACGGCGCCGGACTCAATGAGTCGACGCATCGGGGTGCCATGTCCGTGGAGTGCACCGAAGTGATCTTCACCGGTGTCGGCATGCGCATCGAAGTGAATCATCGAGACGCGACCCCAACCCTTAACACGAGCAACACCGGTGACATCTCCGGCTGCAATGGTGTGATCGCCACCGAGGATGACAGGGATAGCACCAGAACGCGTGATGAGTTCAGTGGCTTTCTCTAAGAGTGCGAGCGCACCTTCGGTATCACCGGAGAGCATGGCAAGGTCACCAGCATCAACGACTTTAAGATCTTTGAGGCCATCGGTGCGCAGTGCCATGTGAGGACGAGAGCCATCGTGAGGGAGATAGTCCGCGCCGCGGATAGCTTGCGGACCGAACTTGGCACCGGAGCGATGGGTGGTGCCGCCATCAAAGGGTGCGCCCACGATCACGATGTCAGCTCCGGCAAAGGTCTCTGGCTTGGAGAGATCGCACTTCTCCACGCCGAGGAAGGTGAAGTCCGGGCCATACATGTTGCCGATGCGTTCAAGGCTCATGGGTTAAGGGTACCTGGAGGGCTTCTCCCATTCACTCTGTCAGTGGTGGTGCGTAGGTTCAGAAGTGAGCGCTCCACTCAAGGGGTATCTCGCTGGGCGAAGAAGGAGTGATGGGTATGGGTTGGAACTTGGTAGCCATGGTGCTGGTGGGGGTGTTGGCGCTGCTCTTTGGTCGCGGGCCGTTGCGATGGATGTTCCTGGCCTTCATCTTTGGGTTCTGGGTGGTGCCGATCTTGGCCTTCCTGCCCTCGAGGCGCTTCAAGTACCCAGGGGAGGCGGCTTCATTGATCGAGTACTTCCAGGTGCGTTCTATGCGGCGAGCGCTCGCGAAGGTGGATTCGGTAGAGGATTTGCTGCGGACCTCTTAGTCTGGAAAAGGTTGCTACTTGAAGCTCGTGGGTATTTTCCCTACGCCATGAACAAGTTGATACATGGCGCCGCGCGATTTGGCTTGAAGATCCTGGTCTAGGAGCGGAGAGAGCCACCCGGAGGATTGGCCCCGCCATGGGTCATTGACCCAGCGGTCATATGCCGCCACATCTTCCCAAGCCGCGGTGACTAAGAGGGGGCCACCTTCAAGTGGTGCGTGGAGCTCTGTCGCCAGGAAGCCATCGATGCGTCCGGAGCGTTCAAGGACTTCCTTTTCGTGGAAATACCGAATCACGGCATCCTGGTCTCCGTTTAACGGATTGAGCATGAGAACTGTGCGGATCATGGCTTCCCTCTCTCTCGAACAAGCGCGATCTGCCGGCGAAGGGGAGTCGTGACGGGGGTCTGGTCATTCGCGGCTGGGTCAGTAATATATGGAATATTACCCGCCGAGAGATGTGAGAAGCCATGTCGCACGACCTGCTCATAAAGAACGCCCTGATCTTCGATGGCCACAGCCCCGATCTTCGCGAAGGCTCCATCCTGATTCGCAATGGCGAGATCGCTGCTTTCGATGAGAAGAGTGCGAGCGGTGTTGAGGTCTTTGATGCGGGTGGGCGAGTAGTTTCTCCGGGTTTCATTGATTGCCACTTCCATGCGTATGGCATCGACCTCGACATGATGCGTTTGGAATCAACACCTCGCAGTTATGTGGCGTTAAAGGGCCATCTTCGTTTGGAAGCTGCGTTGCGACGTGGATTTACCACGGTGCGCGATGTGGCCGGTGGCGATAGTGGTTTAGCGCTCGCGATTCGCGAAGGCTTAATTGAATCTCCTAACTATTACTACACCGGACCTGCGCTGAGCCAAACAGGTGGACATGGAGATGGACGTCATCCGGTGTATGACATGTGTTGCGCCGATGGCATTGGCGTAGAAGTTGTTGATGGCGTTGATCCGCTGCGCATCGCCGTGCGCGATCGACTACGCAAGGGTGCGCATGCAATCAAAATCATGGCATCTGGTGGAGTTGTGTCACTCACCGATCCGATTCGTATTCCGCAATACTCCGGCGAGGAAATCCGTGCGGTTACGGAAGAAGCAGGGCGTCGTGGAAGTTATGTCGCCGCACACGCATACTCACCAGAGGCGATTGTGCATGCAGTAACGAATGGTGTGCGCAGTATCGAGCACGCGAACTTACTCGATGATGAATCAGCTGCTGTGATGGCCGCGCACTCT
>CAIPAI010000059.1 GCA_903863015.1 uncultured Actinomycetes bacterium | reverse complement strand
ATTGGTGATTCGCGCGCATATCTCTATCGCGACGGAAAATTAGAACAGATCACTAAAGACCACACCATGATTCAAGAATTAATCGACCGCGGTGAATTAACGCCCGCCGGTGCCAAGGAACATCCCAAGCGCGCGTTACTCACTCAAGCCCTTATGGGTCAAAAGAAAGCGCAACCCGACGTTATGTCTATTGATATTGCTAGTGGAGATCGTTTGCTCTTATGTAGTGATGGTCTCTCTAATGTGGTAAATGTCGCTCAAATGTCGAGCGCTCTTGAACAACTCTCCATAGAGAATGCTGTGGATACCTTGATAGCGCTTACTTATGCAGCTGGCGCCCCCGATAATGTCACTGTGTTAGTAGCCGACGTAATCTCAGAGAAGAATTCTGAGAAGCCCACTTTCTTGGGAGCGGCGGTGGATATTTCATGACACGACTTTTAGGCGCGCGTTACGAAGTACAAGAATTGATCGGCGCAGGAGGTATGGCCGATGTGTATCGCGGATACGACAATCGCCTTAATCGCATTGTTGCTATCAAAATTTTGCGTGCAGATCTTGCGCGGGATCCCTCTCTACAGAGCCGTTTTCGCCGTGAAGCACAAGCTGCTGCCCGCTTAAACCACCCAAATATTGTTTCCGTTTATGACACGGGTGAAGAGCAACAAGAGTGGGGAACGCTTCCATACATCGTGATGGAGTATGTGGAGGGCACCACGATCCGTGAATTGCTCAGACAAGATATTCGTCCGGATTACCAAGAATCACTTCGAATTGTTCACTCGCTACTAGATGCACTTGCATACTCGCATGAAAATGGAATTGTTCACCGAGATATCAAGCCAGCAAACATTATGGTGACAAATGTTGGCGAAATTAAGGTGATGGATTTTGGAATCGCTCGTCCACTCGATGATGTCACCGCAACTGTGACTCATGCTTGGACAGTTATCGGAACGGCGCAGTACCTCTCACCAGAACAAGCCCGCGGAGAAATGGCCGATATCCGTAGCGATATCTATTCAGCGGGCTGCGTACTCTTCGAACTCATTGCGGGTAAGCCTCCTTTTGTTGGGGAGACGCCCGCGGCGATCGCCTATCACCATGTGAATAGCGCACTGCCTCAAGTACAGATGCCGACTCCTACACTCACGTCAGCACTCAACATTGTTCTTCAGCATGCACTCACAAAGGATGCTGAGTTGCGATATCAAAGTGCAGCATTAATGCGTGATGATGTAGACGCCCTCAGAAGTGGTGGCTCAGTCATCGCACCCGCGCGCCCCAAGAGCCGTCGAGGTTGGTGGATCTCTGGAATCGTGGCCGCTGGGCTCCTCATCGTGGGTGGTAGCGCAGTGGTCTTAAGTGGAGCGTTCTCCTCATCAACCTCCACCGTGGTGGTGAGCGACCTGACTGGACTTACGGTGGATGAGGCGCGCGCTTCTATGCCAAGCCTTACTTTCGTTATTCAACATGCCGCCGATCCCCGCACACCTAAGGATCGAGTCATCACAAGTAATCCTCCAGCGGGCACAAAGGTGGAGGGTGGCTCAAAAATTACTTTGACTATCTCTGATGGTCCGGGGGATACCACCGTGCCGGCCTCACTCATCGGAAAGACGCTCGAAGGTGCGCGCCAACTTCTCTTAGAAGCTGGCCTCATTATTTCGCGCACGAATCCAGTCGATAGCGAGCAAGCACCGGGAACCGTCTTGGCCGTCAGCCCTGCCGGCGGGAGCACGCTCACTGCGGGTTCGGGTGTGACTCTTGATATCGCCAGTGGAAATGTGGCAGTACCTGATGTGCTCGGGCTCAGTGAGATCGCGGCTCGTACCATTTTGATCCAAGCCGGATTCCTGCCTCGTATTGTTGACGCAATTGATCCAAGTTCGGCTGCAGACACTGTGCTTGCTCAAGCCCCCGAGCCTGGGGTTACAAAAATTGTTGGTACTTCAGTGACGATAACTGTTAACCGACTTACATCACCTGAGCCAGCAGCGACTCCGTAACTTAAACCGTTATTAAAAAGTCGCCAACCAATTCTTAAAGAGTTGATGCCCGTATTCACTTAAGATTGCCTCGGGATGGAATTGCACACTTGTAAGCGGAAGAAATCGGTGCTCAAGTGCCATCACCACGCCGTCGAGAGTGTGCGCAGTTACCGCTAATTCATCTGGCACTCTAGTTACCGCTAATGAGTGATAGCGAGTTGCTTTGAATGGCGAGGGAATCTCACTGAAAAGTGCACTCTTTTCATGAAAGATTTCTGAAGTTCTGCCGTGAAGCAACTCTGGTGCTTGACCAACTTCTCCTCCAAAGGCGACTGCAAGAGTTTGCAACCCAAGACATACCCCCAGCATTGGAATTCTCAGCCGAGCCGCCTCTTGCACTATCTCAATACTTAATCCAGCAGATTCTGGTGAGCCAGGACCTGGGGAGATAAGAATCCCATCAAATTCATGCAATTTATCTATCGCAACTTCGTTATTCATCTGTACTTCACAGTGCGCACCAAGCTCTTCAAGGTATTGCACAATGTTGTAAACAAAAGAGTCGAAATTATCGACTACTAAAATGCGAGAGTTAGACACGATGCGCAAGGAGGAGTTGTGAAGGTAAGGAAGCTTTAGGAATATTCAGGCGCGATATTTCTCTCATCGACCAGCCGAGACCCACTGCTTCTGAGTACTGACGGTAGATTTTAATAGCAGCACTTGTGTTTATAGATTTTTTCAAAGAAGTTGGGGATCCGATTGCAGAAATAATAAATGGCGGAGAGAAAACGCGTCCATTAAGAAGCAAGGTATTTCCAGCACACCGAATCGCGCTGCTAGTTGTAATTCTTTCACCATTAATACTTATTGCTTCAGCCTTACCACTCCATAGTGCATTCACTACAGCTTGGACATCTTGTTGGTGAACTACATAATCATCCAACACAAGTCCAGCAGGAACCTCTCCGAGTGGTGGCGGTGCATCTTTCAAAGTGATCTGAACGCCTGGCCCACGAAGTGCCAAGTCTCCGGCAGCACGAGCAAGTCCGGCGCTTTCAGCAGTCGCTGCGCCAATAGCATCGCCCACCTGCGAGGCGAGCGTTTCTTGTAATTTCGCGGAGATCGAAGAAACTTCGTTAGTGAGTTGGGCGGAATGGCGATCTTGTTCGTGAATCAAAGAGATGAGGTCCCCGTGATCTCCACTTCGAAGGTCAAAGCCGCCGGAACTGCGCGCACTTGCCACAAAGAGGAGCCCGGCCAGGGCAAAGGCCACTGGGGAGATCCACCGCCATCGCTTCATAGGGGTACGATACGACCACTAGTTGAAACTCCCGAACGGGTTGAGCGAAAAGGTGGCGACCATGCCGAAGTCCCGAGTCCGCAAGGGCCGATCTACTGTTGAGACCCGCGAAGTTATCTCCCCACTGGATTCCATCAAGGAGAGTCCTAGTTGGTTTGCACCCGTGATGGTGGCAGCCTTCCTGATTGGGCTCTTTTGGATTGTGGTTTTCTACGTCTCAGGGACGAATTACCCCATTCCAGGGATCAAGAATTGGAATATGGTCGTCGGATTTGTCTTCATCGGAGTCGGCTTTACCTTCGCCACCCGCTGGAAGTAACCCCCCACGAGCTCGATCTGCACCTGAATTACACCGCTGTACTTTTCCCCATGGGGATAAGTCCTGTGGATAACTTATTGCCCGACCAGTAATTGCAATTCGGTGACTCGCTGGCTATCTAAGTAGAGGGCAACCAGTACGAGCAGGCAGATTCCAACGATCCGCAAGCCCATCCACTTACGAACCGGGCCGGCAACAAGCACTGCGGTGCTCGCCGCCCCAAAGATCAAGCCGCCGAGGTGTGCGTGCCAATCAACGTTGGGGATGATGAAGCCCATCGCTAAGTTGATGGCAATGACTGAATACATACTCGTGGCATTACGCCCACTTCGTCGGTTCACAATTACGGTCGCCCCGAAGAGTCCAAAGATGGCCCCTGATGCTCCTACGGCTGGAATATTTGAAGCGTTAAAGAGCAAGGAAGCGCTCGAGCCACCTATGAGTGAGACTAAATAAATCGCGGCGAATCGCCCTCGACCAATGACGCTTTCTAATGAAGCGCCAATAACCCACAACGCATACATGTTGAAAAGCAGATGAAGGATTCCACCATGTAGCAGAGCAACTGTTACCAGGCGGTACCACTCACCATGAGCCACACCCAACCAAGTGCCATCTGAATATTGCGCGTAGCCAACTAATGCGAGTTTATTGAAAATGCTGGAATCAACTTGTTGGAGAAGATATCCAAGGAGTGAAATACCAATGAAAAGAAATGTAAGAACTGGTGTGTAACGTCGAACTGTTCGCACGCGCGGAGCTTGCGCACTTGCCATTGCGACACACTCGCGACAATGAAATCCGACAGAGGCAGGAATTAAACAATCAGCGCACGCAGGGCGCCCGCAGCGAGTACAACTGAGATAGGTCTCGCGATCGCTATGGACAACGCAATGTTGAATCACGCGTCGATAGTAACCGAATTCACCACAACATCAGTGGTTGGACGATCCATGCGCCCAGTGGCTACTGCGGCGATTGCATCGACTACAGCGCGCCCTTCTGCGTCTGCAACCTCACCGAAGATGGTGTGCTTGTTATTAAGCCAAGCAGTAGCTGCAACAGTGATAAAGAATTGTGAACCGTTGGTCGCCGGACCTGAATTCGCCATCGCCAAGAGGTAGGGGCGATCGAAACTTAATTCTGGATGGAACTCGTCAGCGAATTTGTAGCCTGGTCCGCCCATTCCGCTACCGAGAGGGTCGCCACCTTGAATCATGAAACCCGGAATGATGCGGTGGAAGATAGTGCCGGGGTAGAGCGCATCGCTGCTCTTCTTTCCGGTACCTGGATGAAGCCACTCACGACCACCGGTGGCGAGATCTACGAAGTTCTTCACGGTCTTAGGAGCGTGATTCCCGAAGAGATTGATTTTGATATCTCCGAGAGATGTGGAGAGAGTGACAACGCTTGTGCCTAGGCTCATGATGCTCCTTAGATTTTTGAAATGCGAAAATTCTTGCTGGTGGAGACGAGGGGAATCGAACCCCTAACCCCTGCCTTGCAAAGGCAGTGCTCTGCCAATTGAGCTACGTCCCCGAGTGACTTGCACAGACACTACTACGGTTTTGGCACTTCTAATCTTCTGCGGCGGTATTCCAAAGATCTTCCTCAGCCTGGCGGGCTGAGAGCTTCTTCTTGGCGAAGAAAATACCAACGAAGATGGCAACGATGGCGAGCAGTTTCTTCTTCACGTGGGCCTTGGAGGACTTGAACCTCCGACCTCTTCCTTATCAGGGAAGCGCTCTAACCAGGCTGAGCTAAAGGCCCTCACAATGCCTCGGAAGATTACACCGGCGAGAGCGCCTACCCCAAACTCTCGGGTGATTCCCCTTCGCTCTGTGGAGCAACTTCGGCCAGCGCCTCATCGGAATCGACACTCTCTTCTTCGACTTCAGCGTTTCGAGTCACCGAGACGACCGAATCGCCTTCACCAAGGTTGACCAGTCGCACACCCATGGTGTCTCGGCCAGTTTGGCGAACTTGCTGCGCACCAGTGCGGATAACCGTCCCGGAAGAGGTGATTGCCAGTATCTCGTCGGTTCCACTGACCACCAATGCCCCAACGAGCACTCCACGATTCTCTTCATCGATCTTGGCAGCCTTCACACCTAACCCTCCGCGACCTTGGACGCGATACTCCTGGATGGGTGTGCGCTTGGCGTAACCACCATCGGTGGCGGTGAGCACATTGGCTTCGCCATCTTCCACCACGGCCATCGCGAGTAACTCATCTCCGGCGCGGAACTTCATTCCGATTACACCAGAAGTAGCTCGACCCATCGGGCGAAGCGCTTCATTTGTAGCTGTGAATCGAAGTGACATCGCCTTCTTACTGACGAGCAAAATATCGTCGGTCTCTGAAACAAGAGCTGCAGAAACAACTTCATCGCCTTCACGGAGATTGATAGCGATCAACCCACCAGAGCGATTGGAATCGTATTCAGTGAGCTCTGTCTTCTTAGCAAGACCTTGTCGTGTAGCAAGAACTAAGTATGGAGCTGCTTGGTAATTCTCAATGGTGAGAACTTGAGCAATCTCTTCGTCTGGTTGGAATGCCAGGAGATTGGCGACATGTTGACCACGTGCATCTCGACCAGTGTCGGGAAGCTCGTATGCCTTCGCACGGTAAACGCGACCCTTTGTGGTGAAGAAGAGAATCCAATGATGTGTTGAAGTCACGAAGAAGTGATCAACGATGTCATCTTGCTTGAGTGCAGCGCCACGAACACCCTTACCACCACGGCGTTGCGCGCGGTAGAGATCTACCTTGGTGCGCTTTGCATAACCACCGCGAGTAATTGTGACAACGACATCGTGCTCTGGAATGAGATCCTCTGCCGAGAAGTCTCCTTCTGCAGCCACGATGGCAGTGCGTCGCTCATCGCCATACTTATCAGTGAGTTCACGGAGTTCTTCGCCAATAATCTCGCGTTGACGTGCCTCGCTAGCCAAAATGGCGAGAAGTTCCTTAATTTCAGCCATGATTCCGTCGTACTCGTCGATGATCTTTTGACGCTCAAGGGCGGCCAGACGGCGAAGTTGCATCTCCAAAATGGCATTTGCTTGAATCTCATCGACTTCAAGGAGTTGCATTAATCCTTGGCGAGCATCATCAACAGTGGCACTGCGTCGGATTAACGCGATGACTTCATCGAGTGCATCCAATGCTTTGAGATAACCACTCAAGATATGCGCGCGTTTTTCTTTCTCGGCTAAGCGGAACTTTGTTCGGCGAACAATTACCTCTACTTGGTGTACGAGGTAGTAGCGCACAAATTCGTCAATACGCAGAGTACGCGGGACACCATCTACAAGTGCCAACATATTGGCACCGAAATTATCTTGTAGTTGTGTGTGCTTGTAGAGATTATTGAGAACTACCTTGGCGATGGCATCTTTCTTAAGCACAATCACCAAACGTTGTCCGAGGCGCTCGTTACCTTCATCGCGGACATCTGAGATGCCGGCAACTTTGCCTTCTTTAACTAATTCAGCAATCTTAAGAGCTAGGTTGTCGGGGTTTACTTGGTAAGGAAGTTCAGTAATCACCAAACAGTTGCGCCCGTTGATCTCTTCTACTTCAACAACGGCGCGCATCGTGATGGATCCACGACCTGTGCGGTACGCCTCGTCGATTCCAGTGCGTCCAATAATGATTCCGCGGGTGGGGAAATCTGGACCTTTCACTCGCTCGAGAAGTGCTTCTAGTAATTCGGGTTGTGTGGCATCTGGATGTTCTAGCGACCACTGGATACCTGAAGCAACTTCACGAAGATTATGCGGCGGAATATTGGTCGCCATACCCACAGCAATACCAGCACTGCCATTTACTAGCAGGTTAGGAAAGCGACTCGGAAGCACGTTCGGTTCTTGTGAACGGCCGTCGTAGTTGGGAGAGAAGTCAACGGTGTCTTCATCAATATCGCGCATCATCTCCATGGCAAGTGGAGCAAGGCGTGCTTCTGTGTAACGCATAGCGGCAGCTGGATCGTTTCCAGGCGAACCAAAGTTTCCGTTTCCATCGACGAGTGGATAGCGAAGTGACCAAGGTTGAGCTAAGCGCACCAAAGTGTCGTAAATCGCGCTATCGCCATGTGGGTGATAATTACCCATGACATCGCCGACTACACGTGAAGACTTGTAGTAGCCGCGATCGGGGCGGTAACCACCGTCGTACATCGCATAGAGCACGCGACGGTGAACCGGCTTAAGGCCATCTCGCACATCTGGAAGTGCACGACCCACAATGACGCTCATCGCGTAATCGAGGTATGAACGTGCCATCTCTACGTTGATATCAACGAGATCAATGCGATCGCTCACTGCCCCAGTTAAGGGATCGATCGTGGACTCAGAAGAGTCTGGCGATTCGATGTCACTCATGCATTACTCCAGTTTCTAGTTATTAAATATCGAGGAAGCGAACGTCTTTGGCATTGCGTTGGATGAAGGCGCGGCGTTGTTCGACGTCTTCACCCATAAGAACTGAGAAGAGATCATCTGCGGCGGCCGCGTCATCGAGTGTTACTCGAATGAGTACCCGACGATCTGGATCCATGGTTGTATCCCACAGTTCCTTTGCTGGCATTTCACCGAGACCCTTGAAGCGTTGAATGCCATCTTCTTTGGGAAGACGCTTATTGTTTTCGAGTCCGATTTTGATGAAGCCATCGCGCTCACGATCACTAAACGCATATTGCACAGGTTCCTTGCCGCCCCATTTAATTTTGTAGAGCGGGGGTTGGGCTAAGTAAACGTAACCCTGTTCAATCAATGGACGCATAAAGCGGAAGAGAAGAGTGAGTAGCAGGGTGCGGATATGTTGACCGTCAACGTCAGCATCGGCCATCAAAATGATTTTGTGGTAACGAAGTTTTGCCACATCGAATTCATCATGAATACCAGTACCAAGTGCGGTAATAAGTGCTTGGACTTCATTATTTTGAAGTACACGATCGATGCGTGCCTTCTCTACGTTGAGGATTTTTCCGCGAATAGGAAGGATTGCTTGGAACTTCGAATCGCGACCACCCTTGGCAGAACCACCGGCGGAATCACCTTCAACGATGTAGAGCTCACACTTTTCTGGCTCAGTCCATTGGCAGTCAGCCAACTTTCCGGGCATACCGCGACCTTCGAGTAATCCCTTGCGATTACGTGCAAGATCGCGCGCTTTACGAGCGGCAGATCTGGCAGCGGCTGCATCAATGGATTTACGAACAATGTCTTTACCTTCACCTGGGTTCTTTTCGAACCACTCACCAAGGCGGTCATAAACCACCTTCTGTGTGAAAGTTTTAGCTTCTGTGTTACCAAGTTTAGTTTTTGTTTGTCCTTCAAATTGTGGCTCACCTAATTTGATAGAGACAATTGCGGTGAGACCTTCGCGTACGTCGTCACCAGTAAGTCGATCTTCTTTCTTGCGGATTAGTCCCCACTCTTCGCCAAATTTATTTACAAGGGTAGTGAGTGATGCCCGGAAACCTTCTTCGTGAGTACCGCCCTCTTGAGTGTTGATGGTGTTTGCAAAGGTATAAACGGACTCAGAGAATCCGGCGTTCCATTGCATAGCCACTTCGAGAGAGATTTTGGCATTGGTATCTTCTGCTTCGAAATCAATGATTGATTTGTGGGTTGTGCCTTTGGTGGAATTGAGGTGACGCACGAAATCTGTAATTCCGCCATCGTATTTATAGGTGACGTGAACCGGCTCTCCGTTTTCGTCTACATGTCCCGCGCGCTCGTCACGCATTGAAATTGTGAGACCTTTATTAAGAAAAGCCATTTCGCGAAAACGGGTGGAGAGTGTTTCAAATGAATACTCTGTAGTTTCAAAGATTTCTTCTGATGGCCAGAAGGTAACGGTGGTACCTGTTTCCTCTGTGGGTGCAAGTCGTTCGAGATCAGCTTGCGGTACGCCAAGTTTGTAAGTTTGAGTCCAGTTGTAACCATCGCGTCGAATATCCACACGTAGAGTTGTAGAGAGAGCGTTTACTACTGAAACGCCAACGCCGTGCAATCCACCAGAGACGGAGTATCCACCGCCGCCAAATTTTCCACCAGCGTGCAGGACCGTGAGAACTACTTCAACGGCGGGACGTTTTTCGATGGGGTGCATATCAACTGGGATGCCGCGCCCATTATCGGTAACGCGAAGACCGCCATCTTTTTGTAAAACAATGTCGATGGTGTCGCAGCGGCCAGCAAGGGCCTCATCGACGGAGTTATCCACCACTTCATAGACGAGGTGGTGAAGGCCGCGCTCACCGGTGGAGCCGATATACATACCTGGACGTTTACGAACGGCGTCCAATCCTTCAAGGACGGTAATTGCACTGGCATCGTATTCGGTGGTCACGCCTAGCCTCCCTATGCCCCATATGAAAACCGCCCATATGGGCGGCTAGGGGTGTTGCTTCAATTTCTAGGTCAAATCCTAGTGGGTAAGGTCGGTGAGAGTGGGCTGTAAATCGCCCAGAATCGGCAATCTCGTGGAATAAATCGCCGTGAGTGGGGGGAGGATGGCAACTTGCTCACTTTGAGGCCCGGGAGAGCGTCCTTCCAGTTGAGCCGGTTTAACCGTAGGTATCTCGCGGACCCCGCCCTTTCACGTGGCGCTCCCCTTTACGCCAGGAGGGTGGGGTGGGGGCGAGGACTTTGATCGTGGTGATCGACTTGCCCTCGGGGTGGCTCTGTACCTTTTTGAGTAATTCGGTGGAGAGTAATCGAGTTTGCGTCGCCCAAGCGGTCGTCTCTGCTCGCAGTGTGAGCACGCCGTCCCGAAGTGACTCCGCGCTGACATGAGCTGCTAAATCAGCGCCGGCAATCTCACTCCACTGAGCGAGCAAAGTGCTTGAAGAGATATCGGCTTCCCAACCGCGTTCGGCTGCTAATGAAGCAATTACTTCGCCCAATGAAGTGGGGTCTCCACCACGGCGAGTTCGTTTTCGTACCTGCTTACGAAGTCCATTCTTTTGAAGCGGTGCTGAGTTTTGTTTTGCTTTAGCAGCAGCCAAGAGTGAGCGGGCTAAATCAATTCCACTACTTTGAGTAGGGCTCGTGGTGGGTTCAACCACTAGCTCTTCTGGCTCCTCAGACACTGCCTTCACCTACTTGAATAATGTGGCTTTGAAATTCAGTGGGTACATCTTCGACTACTGCGGCAGTAATAAACAATTGTCTGGTGCGACTTTTATGGAGGAGTTGAGTGGTGAGTGCTTCTCTTCGTTTGCCATCTAGCTCAGCAAATACATCATCGAGAATAAGTATGGGTTCGTCGGCCTCTAATAAATCATACGCGGCCAATTTAAGAGCTAAAGCGATTGACCATGACTCTCCGTGGCTCGCATACCCTTTGGCTAATTCATTATCGAGGAGAAGGAGTAGTTCATCTCGATGTGGACCAACCAACGAAATACCACGCTCAATTTCGCGTTTACGCTCCTTTTTGATCACTGCAAACATTGATTCAACAAGAGATTCTCTAGTTGTGGCACGGTCAAGTATTTCGTTTTCCACGAGGGAACTTCGATATTTCATGACAACTTCACCGCGAGGGGCTACAGATCTGTACTCGGAACTAAATGGTGTAGCGAGTTCATTAATGAGTTGTATTCTCTCAAAAACTAATTCACTGCCGCGTTCGACTAATTTTTCGTCCCACACATCCAAGGTTTCTTCATCAAAGTTTCGAGTTTGCGCAGATTTAAGAAGTGAATTCCTTTGTTTGAGCGCTCTTTCATAATCAGAGATAACACCCACAAGGCGGGGGGACTTCGCTACAAGCAACGTATCTAAGTAATCTCGCCGGGTACTTGGATCGCCTTTTACTAACTCAAGATCTTCCGGTGCGAAAAGGACACGTTGAACATAGCCGAGAATATCTCGTTCTTTCGGCTGTGCTGCTTGATTAATCCGTGCGCGATTACTCTTACCGTTATTGATTTCTAACTCTAATAAGACTTCTCTATTATCCCGCTCAACTAAACCGCGAATGTAGGCACATTCACTCTCTTTGTTGATGAGTTGAGAATCTTGCGCTACTCGATGAGATTTTAAAGAAGCTAAATAACCTATTGCTTCAATAATGTTGGTTTTCCCAGCGCCGTTAGAACCGATAAGTAAATTGGGCCCAGGCAGAAATTCCAACAACAGTTGTTTATGTGAACGGAAATCAATCAGTTCAAGTTTGCGCAGAATCATTAGTAACGCATAGGCATGAGCAAGTAACGATAGGAATCGTCAGCTGCTGCATCTTTACTCGCTTTACCTGAAAGTACCGCTGGTTTATTAGACGCAGTGAAAGCAATGTGAACGAATGGTGTTCCTACAGCGGTGAGTCCATCTGTAAGAAATGTGGGATTAAAAGCTATGGAAATCTCGTCACCTTCAAAATCCACCGCAATTTCTTCTGTGGCTTGAGCTTCATCTGTGGATTTAGCATCAAGGCGAAGTGCACCGTCGGAGAAATTTAACTTGAGAGAACTTGTTTTATCGACGACTACCGCTACGCGACGGACCGCTTCCATCAACGCAGAAACCTCAACGATCGCAACAGATGAGGCTTCGTTAGGAAGTAGGTGGCGGTATGGAGGGAAAGTGCCATCTAACATCCGAGTGGTTGTGGTGCGGTTCTCGGTAGAGAAGCCAACAAGGTGTTCGTGTGAACCTGACGGCGCTAGAGCAAAGGTCACTTTCGAATTTCCGGAAAGAGATTTCGCAACTTCAGAAAGTGTGCGACCACGGATCAACGCACTCGCACTTGTGTTTGGTTTTTGACTGCTCCAATTAAATTCGCGTACAGCTAAGCGGTATCGATCCGTGGCCGCTAAAGTTACTTTGTCGCCTTCGATTTCAACATGCACGCCGGTGAGTACAGGTAGTGAATCATCGCGGCCAGCAGCCACGGCAACTTGAGCGATCGCGTGTGAAAGTAATTCACCATCCACTTCGCCAGCTGCGGCGGGAAGAATAGGCAGAGTTGGGTAATCCTCCGCGTTCATCGTGGGGAGTGCGAAACGCGATGAACCACACGTGATATTGAGACGGGATCCTTCTAAAGCAAAAGTAATGGGTTTGTGTGGAAGCGAGCGGATGACGTCGGTGAAGAGACGACCTGAGACAACAGCTTTCCCTGGTGCATCTACCTGCGCGGTGACCTCTGCTTCGCCGGAGATTTCTTGGTCGTAAGCAGCAAGGTGGAGGTTCCCGGCTGCGGCCTCAAGTGAGATGCCAAGAAGGATGGGCATGATGGGTCGGCTAGAGAGGCTCCGAGAGACCCAAGCGAGTCCATCAACGAGCGCGTCGCGTTCTACGGTGATCTTCATTTGAAATCCTTCTTTAAAGAGATAAAGGTAGTCGTAGTAGTAGGCGCTGTGGAAACTGTGGATAACTGGCGTTTCCGCACCCCATACCTACTTTTTAACTTATTGCGGTTGTGGGTAAGTAGGGCTCGATCTGCTAACTCGGCAGTAAGGGTGTGGGTAGCCACCTTTTCCTCCACAGGGATACCCCTATATAAAAAGGTTTGCCCACTGGTTACCTGGGGGTTATCCCCACTCTTATCCCCACTCTGTGTAGAAAGTAGTCGAAAACGGGCATTCAGGGATTTTCCGGCGAGAGTTCGCATACTCATCCATTCGCCCGGGTTGATTGCTTGATCCGGTTGGTGAGCTCAGTGACCTGATTGAAGATACTTCGCCGCTCAGCCATTAATTGCCGGATCTTGCGATCTGCGTGCATCACCGTGGTGTGGTCGCGTCCACCGAAGGTCTGGCCAATTTTTGGAAGTGAGAGATCGGTGAGTTCACGGCACAAGTACATAGCGATCTGGCGAGCGTTGACGAGTGCTCTTGATCGAGATGTGCCACAGAGGTCATCGAGTGTGAGGGAGAAGTAAGCAGCCGTTTGAGCCATGATCGTGCTCGAAGTAATTTCAGGACCTGATTCACCTGGGATTAAATCTTTCAAAACGATTTCAGCCAATGACATATCTACTGGTTGGCGATTCAAACTTGCAAAGGCAGTAACACGAATTAACGCGCCTTCAAGTTCTCGAATATTGCTTGAGATTTTACTACCGATATATTCAAGAACATCGTCTGGAGCATTCAATTTATCTTGGGCAGCTTTTTTACGAAGAATCGCAATACGTGTTTCAAGTTCTGGCGGTTGAATATCTGTGATCAAACCACCTTCAAATCTGCTACGTAAACGATGTTCCAAAGTTGTGAGTTGCTTTGGTGCACGATCACTAGAGATAACAATCTGCTTATTTGCGTTCTTTAGAGTGTTGAAAGTGTGGAAAAACTCTTCTTGGGTTCGTTCTTTATTCTCTAAGAACTGAATGTCATCAACAAGGAGAATGTCTACATCCCGATAACGGCGTTGGAACGCACTCTTTTTATCGTCACGGATTGAGTTAATGAAATCATTAGTGAACTCTTCGCTCGATACGTAGCGAACACGAACTCCGCTATAAAGATCTTTTGCGTACGCGCCAATAGCGTGCAGTAGGTGAGTCTTTCCAAGACCAGAGTCTCCGTAAATAAAGAGCGGGTTGTATGCCTTGGCTGGCGCTTCAGCGACAGCCACTGCAGCGGCATGTGCAAAGCGATTCGAAGCACCAATAACGAACGTTTCAAATATGTACCGAGGGTTTAACTGACTATCTTCAGGAGCTTTTTCACTACTGCGCTCACTGCCACGTCCAGTACCTGGCCGTACTTCGGGTTCTGGCTCATCTTGAACTTGTTCAGCTAAAGATTCATCAACAGTGACGGCTATCCGCACATCACCTTCAATTTCGGCTGCCAACGCGGCGGTAATAGGGCCACGGAGCCGGTTTTCCAAAACTCCACGGGCAAATTCATTCGGCACTGAGAGGAGCAAAGTGGTTGCACCTCCGCGTTCCACCACACCTTCAGGCTGGGTGAGATTTAAGAAAGCACCATGTTGTGGAGTGGCTTCATTAACTCGGATAACGATCCGCTGCCAGAGGGTGGTGAGGTCGTCTACGCGCTCAGTGAGTGCACTCTCTTCCATCTCTCCACCTCATCTCTCGTTATCCACACACTTATCCACACTTATTACGAAGTTCTATCTGTCCGATATACCCCATATAAACCGATAATATTCGCTCTTTTAAGGGTGGGAACCGTACCGCGAGAGTTTATCCCCAGGCAAGTACTTCTCCACAACCTCTGGAGCGCCCTCAGATTTCCGCTCCAATTTTTCCCACTCCCCACGTCCTAGCTCTACAAAGCAAAACGGCGTGAGTTTGACCCTCACTCGGCAGACGCGTACCTTTTTAGGTCTGTGCACTCAGCAGAGTGCCGTGATAACCCCAGGAGCCCCACTGTGACTAAGCGGACTTTTCAACCTAATAACCGTCGCCGCGCAAAGAAGCACGGTTTCCGTCTACGCATGTCGACCCGCGCTGGTCGTGCGGTGCTCTCCGCTCGCCGCGCTAAAGGCCGCACCCGTATCTCGGCTTAACGCCTCCATGCCGGTCAGCCTGACTGTCGAGTCCGTATGAAGCGCGCCGAACGTCTGCGCACAAATACAGATTTCAAACGAGCCCTCCGTGGTCGTCGTTTCGCCTCATCTGCTTTTGTGTTGCACACCGGCAGTACCGAGAGCCCAAGTTCTTCAGGGCAAGTTGGTTTTATTGTTTCTAAGAGTGTGGGCAACTCTGTTGTTCGCCACCGGGTTGCTCGTCAATTAAGAGCCATTATCTCAACTCGAGTTAGTCGTCTTAACCCAGAAGATCGTTTTGTGGTGCGCGCATTACCTGCGATTACTACGCTGCCTTATTCACAAATTGAAGCAGAGATCGAATCAGCCCTTATTTCAGCAGGCCGCGCATGAAGAGCCTTGCCCGCACTATCGCCATCTCACCGCTTCGGTTTTACCAAAAGTTTATCTCGCCTGGTTTAGCTCCCCGTTGTAAGTACTACCCATCATGTTCTTCATATGCCATCACTGCTATATCCACATACGGTTTACGTGGTGTGGGCATGGCCCTCTGGCGTTTACTCCGCTGCAACCCATGGAGTGCTGGTGGCGTTGATTATGTGACACCGAAAGAGACGCAGGAAACTGCCTTTAAGAGAGCCATTAATAGAGAAGGTGCCCATGGACTCCATTCTTAACCCGCTTTATATTGCAGTTTCCTTCATTATGCGGGCTTTCCACTCACTTTTTAGCGGTCTAGGTTTTAGCGCCGGTCTCTCCTGGACTCTCTCAATTGTTGGTCTTGTGATCACGATCCGCATCATTCTTATTCCGCTCTTCGTAAAGCAGATTAAGAGCCAACGCGCGATGCAGGTGCTGCAGCCAAAAATGAAAGAGCTACAAAAGAAGTACAAGGATGATCGTCAGAAGCAATCAGAAGAGTTGATGAAACTCTACAAAGAGCACAACACCAACCCACTCGCTTCCTGTATTCCGATCTTGGCTCAAGCCCCCATCTTCTTTGCTCTCTTCCGTGTCCTCAATAGTATTTCGGGAAGCCTCGATAAGTACGGCAAGTGCGCAACCACAGCCGCCAAACATGTGAATGCTGGAGTATTTACTCGCGAAGAAGTTTGTGATGCTGCGAATGCACATTTCTTAGGTGCCAAACTCTCTGAATCTTTTATGCACCCCGCAGCAAGTTCGACCTCTACGATGACGGTCAAAATTGTTACGGTAATTCTGATCATTCTCATGTCGGCTACAACGTTCACCACACAACGCCAACTGATGATGAAGGGCATGCCAGCCGCATCACTCGAGAACAACCCAATGGTGCAACAACAGAAGATTCTGCTTTACGTCTTCCCCATCATTTTTGCCGTCTCTGGAATTAACTTCCCAGTCGGTGTTCTGCTCTATTGGCTCACCACGAACTTATGGACGATGGGTCAACAGTTCTATGTCATTCGCAATAACCCCACTCCTGGTTCGCCAGCGTACGACCAATGGGAAGCGCGGCAAGCGCGCAAAAACGGTTCCAAGAACGAACTCAAGAACGACCCCAGTGGATTAGCAGGTGAATTAGAGAGTGGGAGTTCAGCGGAGGACTCCTCAGAAGAGGCCACCGGTCAACGAGTACAACCTAAGAGAGCGAAGAAACCAAAGAGAAAGAAATAACCTATACCTATACAAAATAGGTCATAAAGGGTTATAAGCCCCAGATTTTGAACCTACCCTGAAGGAGCAGTCATGAGCGAGACCACTAAAGAGACCGTAATCGAGCAGGCAGAAGAGAAGAAGCCGCTCTTAACCCGCCTCGAAGAAGAGGGTGAGATCGCCGCAGATTACCTCGAGGCGCTCTTGGATATTGCTGATCTAGATGGCGATATCGATATGGATGTGGAGAATGGCCGGGCAGCGGTAGCCATCGCGGGCGGCAATTTGAGCACTCTCGTCGGCCGCAATGGCGAGGTCCTGGATGCCCTCCAAGAGCTCACCCGACTCGCGGTTCAAACAGTGACCGATGAGCGCAGCCGCCTCATGCTCGATATTGAGGGCTACCGGGTACAACGTCGCGAGGAGATCGCCGAAGCGGCCCTGCGCGCAATTGAAGAAGTGAAGAGCACCGGAACCGCCGTCCGCATGGCGAGCATGAACCCCTTTGAACGGAAGATCGTTCATGACACCGTGGCCGAATCCGATCTCACCAGTGAGTCTGAGGGTGAGGAACCCAACCGCCGGGTAGTGATTCTTCCTGCCTAACGTTTCACGTGAAACACCCTCAGAAGGGGTGCTCACCCATTACTTCCCCACGCAGAGCAGCGAGATTAAAAGCTATGCGGAATTACTCCTCACCGCGGGAATTGAACGTGGCCTCATGGGGCCACGAGAAGCACCAAGGATGTGGAGCCGCCACATCCTTAACTCTCTCCTCTTGACTCCCTTTATCCCTGAAGGTGCCACCGTGATTGATATCGGTAGCGGGGCCGGGCTTCCTGGGATCCCTTTAGCGCTAGCTCGCCCCGACCTCCAGGTGACGCTCCTAGAGCCACTTCAACGCCGGGTAGATTTTCTAGAAGAGGTGAAGATCGAGTTAGGGCTCGACATCACCATTATCCGAGGCCGTGCCGAGGAGGCCAAGGGTGCATATCAAGTGGTCACGGCGAGGGCGCTCTCTGCCACGGAGAAACTCCTCCCTCAAATCTGGCATCTCATTGCCCCTGGCGGCTCCTTAGTTGCACTGAAAGGGAGCAGTGTCGAGGAAGAGGTGCGACAGGCAGAGAAAGTGATCTCCCGTTTAAAGCCCGATACGGTCGTCATTGAAGAGCCCTATCTTGAGGGAATCGAGAGTGGCAAGATTCTGATTGTGCGAAAGGGGGCCAAGTGAGTGTTTCACGTGAAACACGGAGCGTCATTGGTATCCGTCGCCTGAAGGAGCGGATGCCCGCCCCGCCCGCTACCCGCATCTTCACAGTCGCTAACCAAAAAGGTGGGGTCGGTAAGACGACCACATCGGTCAATATCGCTGCCGCCCTAGCGATGGGCGGCCTCAAAGTCCTCGTCATTGACCTGGATCCACAAGGAAATGCCTCCACCGCACTCAGTGTGGAACACCACGACGAGGCTATTCCCGGCATGTTTGAAGTCTTGGTGGAGTCCCGCCCACTCGCCGAAGTCATCGTCAAAGTACCTGGATTTGATGGGTTGGAGTGTGCGCCAGCAACCCTGGACCTGGCCGGGGCTGAGATTCAACTAGTCCCCATGGTGTCGCGTGAAAATCGCCTCCGTCGCCTCCTAGAGAGCTATTTATCCCTGCGCGAAGCCGCTGGAAATAGAGTCGATTACGTCTTTATTGATTGCCCTCCCAGCCTTGGATTGCTCACCCTTAACGCCTTAGTGGCGGCTGAAGAGCTCCTCATCCCCATTCAATGTGAGTACTACGCACTCGAGGGCCTCACCCAATTGCTCGGCACCGTCCGATTAGTGACTGAACATCTCAATCCAGGACTCAATCTCTCCACCATCTTGCTCACCATGTTTGATGGGCGAACTCGCCTAGCTAATGACGTGGCTGAGAACGTACGGGAACACTTTCCGGCCGAGGTACTCACCTCAGCAATCCCCCGCAGTGTGCGACTCTCAGAGGCGCCTTCTTATGGCCAAACCGTGATGACTTACGACCCACTCTCACCTGGCGCAGTGGCCTATCTGGCAGCTGCCAGAGAGATCGCCGAACGCGCCATCGATATCAAAGGAAGTAGCCATTCATGAGTGGAAAGAAGGGTGGACTAGGCCGCGGCCTTGGAGCGCTAATCCCTAATTCTTCATCGGGTAAGCCGGTGGAGAACTCTTCCTTAAAAGAGGTAAAAGCCCAGGTCAGCAAGGTATCCACAGACACCTCCGAGCCTGTGGATAACTCTCAATCTTCACTCGAGGGTTTAGTCCGTTTAGCCACAGTTCCCCTCACTAGCATCTCCGCTAATCCAAGGCAGCCACGACAGATCTTTGAGCCCGAAGCCCTCGCTGAACTGACTGCGTCGATCAAAGAGGTCGGTCTTCTCCAACCGCCGGTCGTGCGCGCACTCGCTCACGGTAAATATGAATTGATTATGGGTGAGCGTCGACTGCGCGCAAGTAAAGAAGCCGGCCTTACCGAAATAACTGTCATCGTAAAAGAGACTGCGGATGATGACTTACTTCGAGATGCTCTGCTCGAGAACTTACATCGTGCGCAACTCAATCCATTAGAAGAAGCAGCTGCCTATGAACAATTGCTGAAAGATTTTGGTTGCACACAAGAAGAACTCGCTACTCGTATTGGTCGCTCACGCCCACAAATTTCTAACACTCTACGGTTATTGAAATTGCCACCCACCGTTGCCAAGCGAGTCGCTGCAGGCGTGCTCTCAGCAGGGCATGCACGAGCACTTCTCTCACTATCTACTTCCGAAGAGATAGAGAGACTAGCAACGAAGATTGTGGCCGAAGGTTTGAGTGTGCGCGCAGTTGAAGAAATTGTCGCAATGGGCGGATTAGAAGATGAGAAGAAGGCGCGAACAAAGCATGCCCGTCCTTCATCGCCACGGCTTGCAGAAATTTCTAGCCGGCTCTCTGATCAATTAGATACTCGCGTCAAAATTGAATTAGGCCGCAGCAAAGGAAAGATTTCGATCGAGTTTGCATCTATCGATGATCTCGAAAGAATCCTTGGGGTTATTGAGAAGTAGGCTACTTACGAAGGAGCGCGCGTTCCGCTAATTCTTTATATAGAGCGCCGATATCTCGACCAGCAGCTGCCACTGATTGAGGTAACAAAGATGTCTCTGTCATGCCGGGGGCAACATTCACCTCAAGGAACCACACCTCACCATTGTTATCGATGATGAGATCGGAACGCGAAAGATCACGAAGTCCGAGAGCTACATGAACCTTCTTAGCAACTTCAGCAACTCTTGCACTCAATGCAGAATCAATATTTGCGGGCACAAAGAATTCGGTAAGGCCAGCTGTATATCGAGCGTCATATGAGTAGAAGCCAGAATCAGCGACAATTTCAACAGCGGGAAGCGCGGTAAGCGTTCCGTCACTCTCTTCGATGATTGAAAGTGCGATTTCTCGTCCAGCGATGAAAGGTTCAATAACCACATCACTGCCATAAGAGAATGCAGAAATCATGGCTTCCGGAAGTTGGGCAGCGGTGCGAACCACACTGGCACCTAAAGCCGATCCGCCCTTGGCTGGCTTCACCATCAGTGGCAAACCGACAGATTCCTCGATCAACGGAAGCAAGTACTGAGCTCCGAGTTCACGGAAGGTGGAGTGTGGCAAGACTCTGGATGCAGGTACCCGAATTCCAGCAGCTTCCACAATTCCTTTAGCCACTGGCTTATCGAAGGATCTCCGGCAGGCATCAGCACTCGATCCCACGTAAGGGAGCTTTAGCATCTCGAAGATGTCACGAATGGCGCCATCTTCACCCGCTGCCCCGTGGAGCGTCGGAAAAATGACGCTCCCGGGCTCGAGCGCCGAAAGAGTGGGAAGAAGTGAGCTATCCGAGTCGACCTCGGTGACCTCCACCCCTTGCGAGCGAAGAGCCTCTGCCACTCGACGACCAGAACGGATAGAGACATCCCGCTCGTGGGAGAGACCCCCAGAGAGCACCAGCACGCGGGATAACTTCATCGCACTCACATCAATTCACTAGGGGGCAGGATTCTTTGAGGTCGTTCACTCACAGGAATAGCCGCACTTCCGAAAGTGTCACGCAGCTCCATCTCTTCCTCGATCACTCCGGCAAGGCGACGCACGCCTTCACGAATTCGATCGGGTGATGGATAACAGTAAGAGAGGCGCATCGACCACGAGCCAAAGCCATCGGCAAAGAAAGCAGTTCCTGGGACGTAAGCCACACGAGAAGTAACTGCGCGGGGCAACATGGCCTTTGTATCAAGACCCTCTGGAAGCGTTACCCATACATAGAAACCACCGCCAGGTTTAGTCCACGTGGCAGTTGCCGGAAAGAGTTGTTCCAGGGTCTCTAACATCGCATCACGACGTTCTTGGTACAGACCTTGAAAAGACTTAATTTGATCTTGCCACGGTTGAGTTGCGAAATACCGAGAGATTGCCATTTGTGCGAAATTTGAAGGGCAGAGAATTGAAGACTCACTGGCTAAGACAAGTTTCTCACGAACCGCGTGCGGCGCAGCAGCCCAACCCACTCGAAGCCCTGGAGCAAATGTCTTCGAAAAAGAGCCTAAATAAACGACATTATCTGGATCATCCGCTCGCATTGCTCGAGTGGGTTCGGTATTAAAACCAAGAAGACCGTAAGGGTTATCTTCAATAATGAGGATGTCTGCTTCGCGTGCAATTCGGAGAACTTCTTGGCGGCGCTCGAGTGAAAGTGAAACTCCAGCTGGATTATGAAAATTTGGAATTGTATAAAGGAACTTAATTTTTCCACCTTGCGCCCGCGTATGAGCGATAGCTTCACGCAATCTCTCTGGAATCAAACCATCATCATCCATTTCGACGTGCACAATGCGCGCTTGGTATTGCCGGAAGGTTCCAAGGGCTCCTACATAAGAAGGGGCCTCTGCGAGAACAACATCACCTGGATCAAGAAATATTCGTGCGACTAGATCGAGCGCTTGTTGCGAACCAGTGGTAACAACCACGTCATCAGGATGAGAATCAATTCCCTCAAGCTTCATGATTTCGGTGATTTGCTCACGTAGTACGGGATCACCTTGCCCACTGCCGTACTGCAAAGCGACTTGGCCATTTTCATTGATGACATCGGCCACGATCTTGGAGACCACATCCATCGGCAACGCGGTGAGGTTTGGCATTCCTCCCGCTAGTGAGACCACTTCAGGTCGAGAGGCCACCGCAAAGAGCGCCCGGATCTCGCTGGCAGTCATGCCTTTGGTCCGCTCCGCATAACGCGCAACGAAAGAGTCGAGGCGCGATCCAGTACTCATGCCTATATCTTCTCACGCAAATCGCTCAAGCGGAGTACTCCTGTCTCACCTTCTCCATCATCAGGTAAGTAGAGCCGTTGAATAGCAATGGCAAGAGACTCCGCTAAGACCTCTCGAAAGTCACCATCTCTCAGTCGGGCAGCATCACCGGGGTTTGTGAGATATCCAAGCTCGACGCGTACCGCTGGCATACGTGTATTTCTGAGCAGTTCCCATGTTTTTGCATGCACTCGGCAATCAAGGAGATCAGTTCTCGCGCAGATCTCTCTTTGTATGAGTGATGCCAGCCGCTCACCCACCACCGAGCGCGCACCATGGGCATCATTGCCGTAATAGTAAGTCGCTACTCCCCGTGCATCGGGCGCATGATTCTCATCGAGATGGAGTGAAAGAAAGAGATCTGCTCCGCTCTGGTTTGCGAACTCAGCTCTCTTTCCATCATCAATGGGGGAGCTTTGTGCGCCGCGTGTTAAATAGATAGCGACACCGAGAGCACCGAGTCGGCCTTCGATACGTGAAGCAACATCAAGGACAATCTCTGATTCATTAAGACCGAAAGCGCTGACTCCGACATCATCACCACCATGGCCAGGATCAATAACAATGCGCTTTCCCGATAAGGCAGGACCTTGTCGACGAATCGCATCTGCTTCTCGCAAGCCGTGCGCCACTCCACCAGTGACCGTGCGTTGAAGGCGACGCAATGCAAGGAGAGTCTCCGGGCCACACGAACCATCACCAGTTAAACCCGATGACTTTTGGAAAGCAGCAAGTGCCTCAACGCTTCGAGGGCCAAAAATGCCATCTATTCGACCTAGATCAAAACCCATCTCCATGAGGCGAGTCTGTAGCAGTGCGACATCATCACCGCGCATCATTGGAGAATTCATTCGGATGACACGATCACCCAATCTCCATCGGGCTTCATCGAGGGCACGGAATGTATGAGTACCCACCATGCCATCGGAAGTTAAACCGCGACCCTGCTGAAAAGCGCGCACCGCGACTTCGACCTCTTCGTCAAAGAGATCGTGTTCGGCTACAGATGGAGCGCTCTCTAGTAATCCAAGACGGACCAAAGTGTCACGGAGTTCAACAACTTCAATCCCCCGGGACCCACGCTTTAATGTCATGAGATATCTAAGGTCGACGCCTCTTTAGATAAAAGCTTCGAGATCCTTCAAGAGCATGGGCTTTGGCTTCGCTCCGACAATGGTCTTCACAACTTCGCCATTGACGAAAACGTTCAAAGTTGGAATTGAAGTGATGCCATATTTGATGGCGATCTCAGAATTCTCGTCAGTATTGAGTTTGACGATCTTGAGCTTTGCACCATGTTCTTTAGCGATCTCTTCAAGAATCGGACCCACAGCGCGGCAAGGACCACACCATTCTGCCCAAAAATCTACAAGAACTGGCAAGTTGCTCTTAAGTACCTCGGCATCAAAGGTAGCGGTTGTTACTGGAGTCGTGGCACCCATTATTTTCCCTTCGTTATCTCTAGATCTTAGTGTGAGCCGGCAAGAAAACGTTCTGCATCGAGAGCTGCCTGGCATCCTGAGCCAGCCGCCGTAATAGCTTGTCGATATGTGTGATCAACCAAATCCCCGCAGGCGAATACTCCCGAGAGGTTGGTACGAGTGCTGCGTTCTTCAACCAACACATATCCCTCACTGTCTAGGGATATCTGGTTCTTCACTAATTCATTCCGCGGATCGTGGCCAATAGCTACAAAGAGCCCAGTGATCGGAAGGGTGCTAGTAGATCCATCATTGACATTGCGAAGCGTGACTGCACTGACCTTCGCTTCTCCATGAATTTCACTGACTTCGCTATTCCAAGCAAATTTAATCTTGGGATTGCTATGAGCGCGCTCAGCCATGATTTTCGAAGCCCGGAGTGAGTCACGGCGATGAATCATGGTGACCGAAGAGGCAAATCGGGTGAGGAAGGTAGCTTCTTCGACCGCTGAATCCCCGCCGCCCACGACCGCAATATCTTGATCTCGGAAGAAGAAGCCATCACAGGTAGCGCACCAAGAGACGCCATGACCGGAGAGTCGCTTCTCGTCGGGTAGCCCTAATTCGCGATAGGCCGAACCCATCGCCAAAATGACACTCTTCGCGAAGACCTCATTGCCGGAGCCATCGACGAGTCGCTTGATACTGCCAGCCAACTCCATCTCGGTAATGTCATCTGTGATCATCTTTGTCCCGAAGCGCTCGGCTTGATCGCGCATCGAATCCATTAATTCCGGGCCCATAATTCCGGCGGTGAATCCGGGAAAATTCTCGACTTCAGTGGTGTTCATCAAGGCGCCACCTGCAGTGACCGAGCCTTGATAGAGAATCGGCTCAAGCTGGGCGCGCGCCGTATAGATCGCCGCCGTGTAACCGGCGGGACCTGATCCCACGATCACTACTTCAGCTGGGTTCTCGCGTGTTCCATGAGCCTGAGCCATCTCTTACCTTCCATCGATGAATATGAAACCAATCCTAGGCGCTATTGATTCCCGCCTCGGCGACGCGCTCCGGTGAGGCGTTGCCAACCCGTTGAAAGTGGCTGGCGAACCTGCATGAGGGCATCAATCTTCATTAAACCGCCGATCCAGAGATAGAGGGCCAGCGCGACGCCACCAGAGAGCAGTAATTCGAGAACGGCCGCGAAACTTTCGTTGGCAATGGAGATCATTCGATGAATCGCCAATGAAGGGAGAAAAGCAATCAAGGCAAGCAAGAACAACTTCGCATAAGTCGAAAGCGCCCCATCAAGTACGCCGACTCTCTTCCGAAGAATTCTTGACGCCACAAAAGTGCTGGCGACATAACCAATTCCGAAAGCTACCGCGATTCCTACTGTGATCCAACGCAGTGGGAGTAAGTGATAGGCAAGGAAGGCACATACGCACATCACAAGATTCATAATGAGAGTGATAAAGGCTGGCGTTCTCGTGTCTTCATAAGCGTAGAAGCCGCGAAGTAGGAGATATGAAGCCGAGAACGGAATGATCCCGAGTGAGAACCCGGCTAGCACCGAACCGATTTGTTGGGCGCTCGAACTATCTGCACCCAAGTAGAGCAGATGTGCAATCGGTTGGCCCAAGAAGAGAAAGGCCATACCGGCAGGAATTGTGAAAGCACCAACAATCCCGAGGTGCTGAGCAAGATCCTTTTTGACACTCTCTTTCTCACCAGAAGCGGCCGATCTAGAGATTCTCGGCAAGAGAGCGGTGACAAATGAGACTGCAATAATCGAATGAGGCAACATGAATATCAGATAAGCATTTTGATAGGGAGTAAATCCCAGTCCGTCAGTAATTCCAGCTTGCGCAGCGCGTACCGACACTGCGGTGGAGAGATTTACGATGACCATGAAACCTAATTGATTAAGAAGCACAAAAATGAGAGTCCAAGTAGCCAACCCAGCAGACTTTCGCAACTCCCTCCAATGGAAGTTGGGACGAAGTCTCACCCCAGATCGAGCGATCACTGGAAGCAGGAGCAGGGCTTGAACAAGGGCACCGAATGAAGTGCCAATACCTAACAGTGCTTGTTCGCCCCCAGTGAGTGAATTTGCGTTTACCGAGGGAGCAATAGCTATAAAGATGCCTAGAACCGTTATTACTACAAGGTTATTAGCGATCGGCGCCCACATCATTGGACCAAAACTTCCGCGCGCGTTAGCAATTTGACCCAAGATGGTGAAGAGCCCAAGAAAGAGAATCTGCGGTAAACAGTAACGCGCAAAAGTTACTGTGAGATTCAGTTCGTCGATAAACCCAGGATCCGAGAATTTACTTGCATAAAGACGAATGATGAGCGGAGCGCAAAGAATTGCTACCAGAGTGGCACCACCGAGAATAACAATGGTTGCTGTTACCAATTTAGAAGTGAAAGCGCTTCCGCCATCTGAATTATCTTTCATAGCCCTTACAAGTTGCGGTACAAAGACCGCATTGAGCGCACCGCCTGCTACCAGAATATAAATAATCGTTGGAATCGTATTAGCGACCTGATAAGTATCACCGAGGATTGCGGTACCTAAGGCAATCACCAGTAAGAGATTGCGAACGAGTCCGGTAAGTCTAGAGAGCGTAGTTCCCACAGCCATGACGGCTGAAGAGCGCATTACTTCGCTCATGATCGACTCCTTCTAATGCGGCGAATTATCTGTGCGGTAGCTGCCAGGAGTAAGGCACCGCCAGCAATCTCGGTCACCAAGATTGCAGCTGGTGGAATGCTTGAGATGGAAATCTGCAGCACGACAACATCGCCCACTTGATGATTTGATGCGTCTAGGAGTCTGGCTTCAACGAAAACTTCACCTGACGAGTAAGCCGTAAGTGGTACCAAAATTTGCGAGTGCGATTTAGCGGGCAATTGCAGGTCGATAGTTTCTGGCTGTTGCAGGCGCAGTGTTGTAGGTCGTAATTCGAGTCGCACATCAACCGGAAGATCGGCGTCGTTACTGACGGTCAACGGCACTTTCCCGCTGAGATCTGTCAATGTGTAGCGCCCGGGAAGTACGCGAACTTGGCGGATTATCTGCTCGGCAATCTTTAACGACGATTGGGAGAAGAGGTATCCAGCAAAAGGCGCCTCTCGCCAGGCGGTGGCCAAGATGAGAGTTGAGCGCAGCTTGGGCTCAGTAGAGGTGAGGTGCGCCGGGGTCGTGATGGCACCAAATTGGGTGAGTAAGCCTTCAATGTGAGGCAAGAGTGAAGTGGTGCGGGGCTCCAGGAGGGTAATTTTCACAGGGCTGAGTTGAGTGGCCAGACCAAGGGTCTTGTCGGTAGCGATCTCATTGATGGGCAATTCGCGATCAGCCACCAACGCCTGGCTATAGGTAAGTACCGGCATCCGGTCGGGAATGACAATTTGTGGTCTTGAAGTCGTGGGACGTTCCGCGGTAATCATCGCGAGTTGGGCGTAGAAGTGGTTGCTCTGTTCAATCGAAATATTCTTTAAGTACCCCGATAAAATGTCGTCACCTATATAGAGCTCAACTCCTTTACTTTGGGCTAACGAACTTCGAGTTGCTGTTTCATTCGTTGGGGCCGGCGACATCTTTCGACTTACCAGGCACTTTGTATATCCCGCACTCTTCAAATACTCGAGTGATTTTGCGGTGAAGATTCCTTTACTGGGCCAGGCGAGATCACTCTGCACGCTCACGCCTAGCGATTGCGCAAGGCGGTTAGCTCCAATCACTTGAAGGACTGCCAAATCACTAGGTTTCTTCAAGGAAATAAACGTGGATAAATCTGGGTCCCCATAGGGAGCGGCATATACATCGCGGCCGACAATTGCGCTTCGCAAGCGAGCCAACCATTGCGATGCCGCGCTTTTGCCCGCACCCTCAGTTCCATCAAGTAACGAGTACCCCTTACTCATCGCCTCGACACTTTCAACTAATTCAGCATCGATGTACCAAGTGAAGTTTCGTCCCTCGGCCGCGGTTAACATTCGACCTAGGCGCCCCTGTGGAAGCAGGCTGGTCGCGAGAATGTCATCAGTAAAAATGCCTTCAATATTTCTATGAGGGGTATCGAGTATTGGCCATATCCACGAAACAGGTGTTGGCACTACACCTTGATTACCTTTGCCGATAAGGAAGAACGGCACCCTTGCAGGTTTGCCTCCAATGGTCGAGATTTCGGCGACAAAACCTTGTATTTCCAGCGATTTCTGAGGCGCATCTGGAATATCTATTAGTACCCGAAGAGGGTTGTTCTTCTCTAATCCTGCACTCCCACTTTTGGTAGCGACTACTTGTGTGGCGAGTGAAGGATTCTGTTCAAATGCCAGTAATTCGCTACGAGAGTTGAAAACTTTTGGAGCTCGCAAGATGCGTACAGCCCATGAATTAGCTCCATCAGGTGAAGTGAGTTCAAGACTGATGCTGGCCGAAGAATTTGCACTCGCTTGCGCAATATTAGAAAACGCATAATTGATGGTTGAGGTGGCTGCGTGTGCCGGATGTAGATTAAAGAGAGAAGAGATGAAGAAAACGAGAGCAAGCAGAACTCTCTTCATCAGATCAAATTCTTAAGATCGCCAAAACTTGCTATGAGCTTTCGTTCGTCAGAGTAAGCCAAACGCTTAGATACTTCACCGAGTGGAAACCAGGCGACTTCATCCACTTCAATTTGTTGGGGTACTAAAGTTCCACCAGTCATCCGAAAGAGAAAATGATGAACGGTTTTATGAATTCGCTTGCCTTCGGCCATAAACCAGAAATCAATCACACCTAGCGAGCGAGTAATCGCACTCTCAATTCCGGTCTCCTCGGCTACCTCACGGATGGCAGCATCTTCAGGGGTTTCACCAGATTCAATATGACCTTTTGGCAGAGACCAGAGCGTGCGTCCCCGTTTATCGTGGCGCCCAATAAGCAGGCCGAGATCACCGGTGGGGTCGATAACTAATCCGCCTGCACTGATCTCTTCATTGCGTCGACGTGGTTTCTCTCGACGCTCTTTACTAGTGGGCGTGGTTGCGTGTGGGGGCTGAGGTGAAGAGACGGAAGGTCGCTTCTTTCCTGCCAGGGCGGCTGGGGTGGGGCGTGCCGGCTGCCCAAAAGATGGAAGCGCCCCATGCTCTTGCGCGGGGGTCATGGCTACAGCGTAACGAGCCACCCTTCCTACCCCTACCCTTGAACTTGTGAACTCGCCGCTCCATGCCGCCGCCGCGCAACTCGCGCTGCAAGAACTCGAGCGCCTCGCTCCCGAAGTAGGCGAGTTAGCGAGCCAATTTTCCGCGGCTGGGAGCCCATTAGCCCTGGTGGGAGGGTGTGTCCGGGATGCCATCCTAGGGCGACTCTCAACCGATTTGGACTTCACCACCGCTGCCCGCCCTGCAGAAATCAAGAAATTGCTCCAAGGGTGGTGCGACTCCATCTGGGAGACCGGAATCGAGTACGGCACTATTTCGGGTGCGCGCGGTGAGTTACAGATTGAAATCACCACCTTTCGAAGCGAGCACTATGACCCAGAGAGTCGCAAACCACAGGTTGAGTTTGGCGATTCACTCGAAGGTGATTTACGACGACGCGATTTCACTATCAACGCAATGGCATTGGTTCTTGAAGAGAGTGGCGCGCGCTTCGTCGATCCCTTTGATGGAGTCTCTGCGCTCAATGAGAAACGACTCTCTACTCCAGGTACTCCAGAGGAATCATTCTCCGATGATCCACTTCGAATTATGCGAGCCATTCGTTTTGCTGCACAACTTGGCGTAACGCCAGATCCGGGAGTGCTCTCTGCGATCGAAGTAATGAAGGATCGGCTATCCATTATTTCAGCAGAACGCATAAGGGAGGAGTTCAACAAACTCCTCATGTCTGCACAACCTCGTGTCGGTTTAAGTTTGATGGTTGCTACCGGTGTTGCTGATTATGTAATTCCTGAATTACCCAAATTAAAATTAGAAATTGATGAGCACCATCGTCATAAGGATGTTTATGAGCATTCACTCATCGTTTTAGAGCAAGCGATTGGTATGGAGGATCGTTTAGGTGGTCCTAATCTTGTGATTCGACTAGCGGCGCTCTTGCACGACATTGGTAAGCCTAAGACCAGAGCACTCATACCCGGAGGCGGAGTCTCCTTCCATCACCACGAAGTAGTTGGAGCGCATTTAGCAAAATCCCGACTAAAGGCTATGCGTTACAGCAACGACATCGTGAAGGATGTAACCACCCTTGTCGAATTACATTTACGTTTTCACGGCTATGGCAGTGGAGAGTGGACCGATAGCGCTGTGAGACGGTATGTACGCGATGCCGAACATCTCCTCGTTCATTTACATGTATTGACACGCTCTGATTGCACTACGCGTAATGCACGTAAGGCCGCCACCCTCGCTGCGACATATGATGACCTCGAAGCGCGGATTGCCCGCTTGGCCGATGAAGAAGAGCTCGCTTCACTGCGTCCTGATCTAGACGGCAACGAAATCATGGAGATTTTAGGATTGAAACCTTCTCGATTAGTGGGAGCTGCTTACAACCATCTGATGGAGTTACGACTTGATCGCGGACCACTTGGACGCGAAGTTGCTATTGAAGAACTTAAGAAATGGTGGATGGAGAATCAACCGAATCAGTGATCGGTTTACTAAATCCTTTAAGTAGAAAAGCGATAAGTAAGTAGGCAAAGACTACAAGTAGAGGCAGTAGGACTGAACGTCCGGATTTCGGCACAATGAGGGCCGCCAATCCAGCACCAGAGACAATCGCGGCGTTTACGAGTACGTCATAGACAGAGAAGACTCGGCCACGGAACTCATCGGCGATACTTCCTTGCACAAGCGCATCACACGTCACCTTTACTGACTGTCCAAATCCAGCGACTGAGAATGCGGCAATCGCCAACATAATATGAGAACCCCAGATAAATACGGGAACAAGCGCTGCGCTGAGAACTAGAGCAATACGAATCCAACGGTGGCGACCTAATCGACGAGCGGCCCAAGGTGCAATCACAGCGCCACAAAAAACGCCCACTCCTGAAGCGGTTACAAGTTGCACCAACCCAGCTAAACCAGCATCTGGATTATTAGGATCATGAAAAGTGTTTCGTTCCAAGAGTAGGCAGGTAACTACTAACGCCGTGATGCCACCGCGCTGGATTGCCACTGCGATCATGCCGAGCGCCGCATCTCGATGAAGGCGAAGGTGAGCCAAACCCAACTTCAGATCCATGATGCCGGCGACCACCACACCTACAGACTTCGCTTGAACTAATTCGTGCTCCGTCGGGCCTAGCTCGTTACGTTTGAGACGCAATGAGAGCAGGGCCGAAATCAAATATCCGAGCGCGGCTACAGCTACCAATATCGAGTCAGCCCACGTCAGCGATTCGAATCGCTCAAGAAAAGCCCGGAGGCCATAACCGAGTCCACCACCGAGAACAATTGCAATAGAACCACCTGTGACAGCGATGGCGTTTGACTCAATTAATTTCGTGCGATCAATTACTCGCGGTAGACCCGCAGATAAGCCAGCCAAAATAAGGCGATTAGCACCGAATGAGAAGAGAACTACAACAACAAGGAGTAGGTCACTCTTACCTCGAGTGGTGACTAGGGCTACTAGAAGTAAATCAATGGCTCTCAAGGTGTTCGCAAAGAAAATGATCTGTCGACGAGAGAAACGATCCAGGATTGTTCCAACGAATGGGCCGAGGAACGAGTAGGGCAGAAGCATGATGGCAAAAGCAGTTGCCGCAGATCCCGCAGTAGCTTGCTTCTCAGGTGAAAAGAGCACAAACGAAGCCAAGGCAGTTTGGTAAAGCCCATCCATACCCTGCGAAATCCAACGAACGGCGAGCAATCTTCTAAATCGCTCGCCGTTCGTTGTTACGAATGCCATCTGTGAATTGGAATTAGCGCTCGATTGTGCCGGCGATGAAGTTCTCCACAGCATCATGCGCTTCGCTGTCTGAGTACTGCACCGGAGGAGACTTCATGAAGTATGAAGCAGCCGAGAGGATTGGTCCGCCGATTCCACGATCAAGAGCGATCTTGGCGCAACGGATTGCGTCGATGATCACACCGGCTGAGTTGGGTGAATCCCATACTTCGAGTTTGTACTCGAGGTTCAACGGAACATCACCGAAAGCGCGACCTTCGAGGCGCACATAGGCCCACTTGCGGTCATCGAGCCAAGAGACATAGTCGGAAGGTCCGATGTGCACGTTGCCCTTGCCCATGTCGTGTGAGAGTTGTGAAGTCACAGATTGGGTCTTAGAAATCTTCTTCGATTCCAAACGATCGCGCTCCAACATGTTCATAAAGTCCATATTGCCGCCGACGTTGAGTTGAAGTGTGCGATCCAGAATGACACCGCGATCTTCGAAAAGCTTGGCTAGCACGCGGTGGGTAATGGTGGCACCGACCTGGCTCTTGATGTCATCACCAATGATAGGAACACCAGCTGCAGTGAACTTGTCGGCCCACTCCTTGGTGCCTGCGATGAAGACGGGCAGCGCATTGACGAAAGCGACGCCTGCATCGATGGCACATTGTGCATAGAAGCGTGCGGCGTCTTCAGATCCCACAGGGAGGTAGCAGACGAGAACGTCTGCCTTAGATTCCTTGAGTACGGCAACAACATCAACTGGTTGCGCATCGGACTCTTCGATCATTTCGCGGTAGTACTTACCGAGACCGTCGAAGGTATGACCGCGTTGCACTGAGACGCCTGTCGGCGCAACATCAGCGATCTTTATGGTGTTGTTCTGGCTTGAGCTGATTGCATCAGCGAGATCGAAACCGACCTTCTTGGCATCAACGTCGAAGGCCGCAACGAACTTCACGTCGCGGACGTGGTACTCCCCAATCATCACGTGCATGAGGCCAGGAACGCGATGGTCTGGACTCGCATCCTTGTAGTACTCCACTCCTTGTACGAGTGAGGAAGCACAATTACCTACACCAACGATTGCCACGCGAATCTCGCTCATGGCTTCTCCTCTTCTATTAACTCGGAAAGCCAACGAACTTCTCGCTCGACAGCCTCTTCACTATGTTTCTGTAACTCCATCGTCCATACATCTACTCGTTCACGCCCACGTGCCATGGACTCACGTAGGTTTTCTAAACGCTCTTCTAAGCGGTGTTTGCGACCTTCCAAAATACGAACACGAACTTTCTGCTCGGTATCTCCAAAGAGTGCAACGCGAAGTGGAAAGGCATCGTCTTCCCATGCATTTGGCCCGGCCTGTCCGAGCAAATCACTGAGTCGCTCTTTGCCATCTGCGGTGAGGCGATAGACGATGCGAGCGCGGGGGTTTGCGCCACGTGGAAGCGCCCCCGTGCTATCACTTTCAAGGAATCCCACAGAGGTCAGTTCGACAAGGGCGGGGTAGAGCGAACCAAAGGAGAGGGTGCGGACGGCTCCAAGGAGAGCTACAGCCCGGCGGCGTAATTCATAGCCGTGGGCTTCGCCGTTGCTGAGGGCACCGAGGATGGCAAGTTCAAGAACTTGCTTCTTCTTCGTAGCCACTCAGGTTCCTCACGCTCAGAAATCGCTATCCGTTATATCGAATCGATATATCTAAACTCTATGCAGTGGGTGCGGGGAGCGCAAATTATGGGCTCCCTAGAGCGGCGCACCCACTTCACCTGCCCCTCTCAGGAAAGTCATCAGATTGGGTCTTACGCTTAGAACATGTCCCGTTCCCCCGCCCGGATCGCGACCTCCCCGCTGTTGATCCCTGAGAGCGCCCGCGAGGTCATCGATTACGCCCTCGATCGGCGCGCAAAGCTCCGCGAGCTCTTTAGCGGCTTCTCGAGTGAATTACTTGACGCTGACCCTTACTTAATCCGAGCGGCCAAGCACCATGGCCTCGTGAGTGACCGGAAGTGCCCGGTCTGCCGGAGAGAGAACCTCTTTGAATTGCGTTACACCTTCGGAGATTTACTTGGACAGTATTCGGGCCGGATAAAAAGCCACGAAGAGATAGAAGAGATGAGCCAGCAGGTAGGCGAGTTTCAGGTCTACATTGTGGAGGTCTGCATTAAATGTAGTTGGAACCACCTCATCGCTTCCTATGTGATGGGTGATGGCATCCCAAGAGCAATCCCCCGACGATTGCCTACATATGAGTAGCCGTTCATATGAATAATTCAGGTCGAATAGGAGAGTGAAGTGAGACCATCACCGCTTCGTCTCATCATTCGCTGGGGCCTCCTACTCTTTGGTTTCTTTGCGCTCGCGGGTGTGGCCACATTGGTCTTCGCGTACTTCACCGTCAAAATTCCTGATCCCAATCAATTCACTACGGGTCAGGCGACCATCATTCAATACGCCGATGGTAGCGAAATCGGTCGCTTAGGTGCACAGAATCGCGTCAGTGTTCCACTTGCGAAAATGCCCATTGAATTACGCCGCGCAGTACTTGCTGCGGAAAACAAGAGCTTCTACACCGACCATGCGATCAGTCCTACCGGAATTTTGCGTGCGGTGTATTACAACTTACGTGGTGGATCGTTGCAGGGCGGTTCCACCATCACCCAGCAATATGCAAAGACTGCTTTTCTTACGCCTGAAAGAACTATTAAAAGAAAAGTTAAAGAATTAGTCATTTCTATCAAGTTAGAGAACACGCTCTCTAAGGACCAAATTCTCGAGAATTATCTCAATACTATTTACTTCGGTCGCGGAGCGTACGGTGTAGAAGCAGCTGCTCGACAGTACTTTGGTCGCGATGTCGACCAACTCACATTGTCGCAATCTGCCGTATTAGCAAGCGTTCTACGCTCCCCTGGATATTACGATCCACAATATGGCGGCGGAAATAAGAAGCGCCTAGAGGGTCGTTTCGACTATGTCATTAAGAATATGGTGAGCTCGAAATGGATTACACCAGCGCAAGCAGCGAAAGCTAAAGTCCCCACCATCAAAGATCCAATTACCGGTGGAGAATTTGCCGGACCCACGGGTTATCTCTTAATGACAATTAAGAGCGAACTAGCAAAACTAGGATTCACTGAAGACCAGTTACTCGTAGGCGGCCTTCGAGTAAAAACAACTTTCGAAAGAGCCGCTCAACAAGCTGCTGTCGATGCCGTAGATTCACAATCACCCAAGAAAGCACCGGCTGATCTTCATATTGGTTTGGCGTCTGTACGTCCTGGTACTGGTGAAGTCGTAGCGATGTACGGTGGTAAGGATTACTTGGTTCGCCAACTCAACGATGCAACACAAGGCATTGCGATGGCCGGATCCACTTTCAAACCATTTGCATTAATCGCCGGGCTCGAGGCAGGCATTGGTTTAGATACTGTGTGGAATGGCGATTCACCGCAAATTTATGACGTTGATGGCAAGCCGTACGAAGTAGGTAATTACGGAAATAAATCGTTTGGCGATATCACGCTCTTGAAAGCCACCGCCAACTCAGTCAATACCGTTTATGTTCCTCTAGGAATTCAAGTCGGTCCCGATAAAGTTGTTGAAGTGGCGCGTCGGGCCGGAATTCCTACCTCTGTAGCGATGATGCCCACACCTTCGGTTGTGCTCGGCGCAGCCAGCCCGCATGTTCTCGACGTGGCCGCTGCTTACGCCACTTTTGCCGCACAAGGTGTGTATGCCAAGCCATATTTCATCTCCACAGTCTCCGGACGCAACGGCGGTGTGCTCTTTGAAGCTAAGCCCCAAGGGGAGCAAGTTTTTAGTGCAGATGTGATGGCTGATGTCACGACCGCACTTCAAGCAGTCGTCAAAGTGGGCTCTGGTTTTGAAGCCAAGAAATTGAAGCGACCTGCCGCGGGTAAAACGGGCACGAGCCAAGAGAACGCCTCGGCGTGGTTTAGTGGATTCACTCCACAACTAGCTACGTCAGTCTCCTTCTTCCGAGACGATGCCACCAAGACTCTCCACGGTATCGGCGGACTCACTTCGGTAACTGGTGGCTCTTTCCCCGCGAGAATCTGGACCAAGTACATGTTGGGTGCGCTCAAAGGCCAACCCGTTTTGCAATTCCCGGAACCGGCAAACATCACTGGTACCGAGCCAGTGCTTCCACAGATGTATGACACCACAGAAAGTTCAACTGCTGCTGTTGTTCAAGCAGTGCGTTAAGAATCTAATCCCAAGATGCGATCAAAGTAGGTCGTGGTATTTCGCAAGTTCAATGAAAGTTGATCACCAATCTCAGGGGCGCGCTTACCATTAAAAAGTAAGAGGGAAGATTGCATATGAGGTGGTTCTAAGAACCGCAAACCTTTTCCCTGCCAGGAGTAAGGACTCCGAAGAATTCCGAAGAATTCAAAGTATGCCCTTGCCACTACCTTGATGCGACCCAGTAATGAGAAATCACTTGATGGTGCTGAAAGCCCTACACCGTGGGCGGTTCCACCACTAGCTACCAAAAGAATTCCACTTGCTTTACGAAGGCGATAACCAGCAACACCATTGACCTCATGCTTGTCGAGCACTGTTGCACTCATGCGGAGAGACTTCGTATTACCCAACCACAAGTCGGTTCCCACTCGTTCATGAAATGTCATTCCAGGGAAATTCTTAGATGTGCGCGCAACGTTGTGCGCATGCGAGATCCAGATATGTGCATCGCTTGGCAACATTGAAAGCACGGTGTGCAGCCACATCTTCTCCATAGGTGCGATGGGTAAGTGCAGCGAGAAACCGAGAAAGCGCGCGCTCTTAAGAAATGGAGTCGCACTCGCTAATTCATTGAGAGCGATACCGTGACGATGCATCGGAGTTTCAATTTCTAAAATAAATTCTTGATCCGGTGATAAATCCTTGAGGGTAGAAAGTGACGAAATAGTCAGTACAGAGCCTGGAGGAGTCGAAGCGCCCTCGGTGGGCGTAAGTAGAATGATTTTGCCTGAGAAGTATTGAGCGACCGTAGTAATTTCTGTAATTGCACCGACCGCTACGGCCGGAATCTTCATCCGCTCGGCCTCTTGAGCGAGCAACGCATTGGTGAATCCATAACCGTTGCCTTTAATCACAGGAACTAGGTTGCTTCGCTCTTGGGCCACCTTTGCTAAATGCGCGCGCCATTGTGCGCCATCTACGTGGAGATCAAGGGTCATAGTTGGATCATTCCACTACTTACGCAGCCTGAGGTAGAGATGGAAGGCCTTAGCGAGCAATGGCGAAATGACCACTTCCCACTCACCAATCACCTCGCGGGCATACCCTCCGGTTCCCACCTTGAATTGAATGAGCCCTACGTGTGGATCGTTGGGGTCGAGGGTCGGGGTGATGCCCCGCAAGTCGTAGATGGCACAGGATCGATCGAGCGCATCGGACATCATCGCCCACTGCACTGCATTGCTTCCTCGAGCTTCTCTACCAAAAGCGGTGGAAGCTCCATACGAATACCAGTAGTGATCGCCTACCTGGATGGCGATGGAACTGGCGATGATCTCTCCCTGCCACTGCGCAAGAAAGAGATACAGGTGTTCACGAGAGGCATTGAGCGCATCCCACATGCGCTCGAAGTAATGGAGTGGCCGTGGGATGAAGCCATCACGCTTAGCTGTTTCTAGATAAGCGAGATGAAAGAGATCGAGTTCAGCGCGCGTTCCACGACGTACTTCCACACCTTCTTTCTCCGCCTTCTTAATATTTCGTCGCCACAATTGATTGAAACCAGCGAGTAAAGATTCTCTATCTTTATTTACCAGAGTGAGTTGAAAGAGGAAGTTCGGCTGTCCTTCTCCGAAACCATCACTTGTGTTGATATTTCGCCAACCGGCGCGCTGCAATTCACTTATCGCCTTCAGTGCACCCTGATCTACTCGATCGGGTTCAATCGAGTTAAGCGATGTAGCTTCAGTACTTGCCAGTGCATCCTTGATCTTCTCGGTGGACCATTCACGCACTGGTAGGGGTGTACCGATTCGCAAAAGGAAAGCCCCGGCACTCTTCGCATAAATTTGAAGCGCTGTAAGTAATGCATGATCTAAGGAAATATTGGGTGAAAGAACTGGACCTTCGGGGATGTATGCGAATGATCGACCGATCTTTGGGATCGCGCGGTAGAGAATGAGTGCGACACCAATAAGATCACTTTCGCTATATATACCAAGGCTTTCTGCGCGCCACTCTCGCTTAACATCTCCCCACTCTGGGAGTTGCAGGAAAGAAGCACTTGATTGTTCAAGTATGAATTGTGAGTGAGCTTCACGAGTGATTCTTTCGACCCTCACGACAAACCAACCAAAGCGCTCCGCAAGAATTGAATATCTCTTGCTTGATCCTCATTACTTCCAGGAGTTTCAATGATGGATGGTGCGCCACTCTGATGAATGATGCGCGCAACTACTTCACCAGGAAGTAGACCTTCACCAAAGTTTGCATGTCGATCCCGACCAGAGCCCGCTTCGTCGCGACTTCCGTTTGCATGAACTAAATCAATGCGACCAGTGATCGCCAGAATGTCTGCCACGACGCTCTCCATGTGGAGCCCGCCGGCATGTGCATGACACGTGTCTAAACAGAAGCCGGCGTTGAATTCATCAATCACTTTCCATAAATCCGCAATTGAATTCAAATGGCGCGCCATCGCACGTTCGCCACCCGCAGTGTTTTCGATCAAGAGGGGGGTTGAAAGATTAAGAGCATTTACTTCAGTAAGCGCCTTCGCCCAATTGGCATATCCCAGCGCCGGCTCATCGCCCTCAACCACGTGTCCGCCGTGCACCACCACTCCCGCAGCGCCGGCGGCAGCTGCCACCTTCATGGTGTAGCCCAGAAGTTTGCGGCTAGGAATACGAACCTTGTTATTACTGGTGGCCACATTGATTACATAAGGCGCGTGGACATAGAGGGTGAGCCCGGCTGAAGCCAGGGCCGCCTTGAGCTCCTCGGCGGGAAAGCCGGTGGGGGCGCTCCAGGATTGTGGATCCCCGAGAAAGATCTGGACGGCCTCGGCGCCAGTGGCCTTGGCTTGGGCGATGAGCTCAGTAAAACTCTCACTCCCCAGAGCCGCCCCAATGATCGCCATAGGTTGAGGGTATCTGAGCCTCTCGCGGGCTCTACGAACTTGGTGGGAAGAACCGGGTGGGAATCAGGCCTGTGGACGCCGATTTCCGACGCTCCCGGGGTGCGGGGTACCCTAAACCCGATGCACCCTCCTGCCACGGAGAGACCGTGGCCGCTTAGTCCGAAGGAGGTGGGTATGCGTCATTACGAAATGATGGTCATTCTCGATCCCGAGTTGGAAGAGAAGACCGTAGCTCCAAGCCTTGAGACATACCTCAAGATTGTGAAAGACGCCGGTGGCGCCGTAGATAAGTTAGACATCTGGGGACGTCGCCGTATGGCATTCGAAATCGCAAAGAAGCCAGATGGCATCTACGCAGTTATCGAAATGCATTGTGAACCGGCCGCCATTATTGAGTTGGATCGCCAACTTAATCTCAATGAAGCCGTACTTCGCACCAAAGTCATCCGTCCAGATATGCGCTGACGCGCTTTAGTGAAGGGAGTCAATAGCCATGGCTGCTGGAGACACCATCATCACCATCGTTGGCAATCTCGTCGACGATCCGGAATTGCGATTCACTCCTTCGGGAGCGGCCGTCGCAAAGTTCCGTGTTGCGTCAACCCCGCGCTACCTCGATAAAGCTACGAATGAGTGGAAGGACGGTGACTCGCTCTTCTTGTCGTGCAACGTATGGCGCCAAGCAGCAGAGAACGTTGCCGAATCTCTCCAACGTGGCATGCGAGTAATCATTCAAGGACGATTGAAGCAACGCTCTTATGAAACTAAAGAGGGCGAAAAGCGCACCGTATTTGAAGTAGAAGTAGATGAAGTTGGTCCATCACTACGTAACGCCACTGCGAAGATCGCTAAGACTTCGCGCGCTGGTGGAGCGCCTGCTGGTGGCAGCAATGGTGGAGGCAATGGCGGCGGAAACGACGATCCATGGGCTTCATCCGCACCCGCAGGCTGGGGCGCTTCAGTCGGTTCTATGGAAGAACCACCCTTTTAAATCAACCTAATCCACGCTCTCGAAAGAGAGCAGACCATTCCTGCGAAGGCAGGGCACCCAGAAATGGAGCACCACGATGGCAAGAGAACGAGATAGAGACAGTAAGGGCCGCGGTGGCGATAAAGCCGCAGCTCTTAAGAAGAATTTCAAGAAGAAGCCATGTTCTTTCTGTCGCGACAAAGTCGCGTACATCGATTACAAAGACACCGGCCTTCTTCGTAAGTACATCTCCGATCGCGGCAAGATCCGTGCGCGTCGCGTTACTGGCGCATGCACTCAACACCAACGCGATATTGCACAAGCCGTGAAGAACAGCCGCGAGGTTGCACTTCTTCCTTACACTTCAACAGCGCGATAGGGGTTTGAAATGAAAATCATCCTGACGCATGAAGTAAAGGGCCTCGGTCACCCAGGAGATATCGTCGAGGTGAAGAGTGGTTACGCACGTAACTTCCTCCTCCCACGTGGCGATGCAATTTCTTGGAGTGCAGGTGGCGAGAAGCAGATCGAAGGAATTCGTCGTGCACGTAAGTCACGCGAAGTTCGCGATCTCGATCACGCACAACAGATCAAGAAGTCACTCGAAGAGAACGCCATTCGTCTTGCTGTAAAGGCAGGCGAGGGTGGTCGTCTCTTCGGTTCAGTTACTGAAAAGGATGTCGCACTCGCCGTAAAGGCAGCTGGCGGACCTGATCTTGATCGTCGTCGTATTGCAATTGCTGGCCACATCAAGAGTGTGGGCGCACACAAGGTGAAGGTCACCCTTCACCCACAAGTAATCGCCAACATTGCTCTCGATGTACACGCTGGGGCATAAACCCAGTACTTATTAACGAGCAGGGGGGCGAGGGGAAACCTTCGCCCCCTTCTCTTTTCCCCGCTCAGATTCTCCGCTGGAGCCGTGGTTTCCTCCCTGCACTGTCCAATAAATGAGATGGCCGAGATCTTTCTTTATCCCCCGATCGGCTGAGCGTTGGAACAGCACTGACCAGGTCTTTTATCTCCTCAAGAAGAAGTTCTCCACAGGTCATCCACAACCTTCCCCAGGTTTATCCCAAGTTATCCACAAGGTCCCCCTGGTTCATCCCCGCCTTCCTCCACAGCCAAACACCCCCCGCCGCGCCGCGCTTCTACGCTTCCCTTCATAACGCCCGCCTGTCACCGGTTGAGGCAAGAATAGAGAGCGTCGAGAGGAGGGGAGCTATGAGCATCGCCGAGCTACCGCGTGACCGCGAATTCGAACGCACCCCACCGCAAGATATCTCCGCAGAGCAATCTGTCCTCGGCGGCATGATGCTCTCCAAAGATGCCATCGCCGATGTTGTCGAAACGATGCGCGCTCGCGATTTCTATCGCCCCGCCCACGAAACAATTTACGATGCCATCGTTGATCTCTACACAAGTGGCGAACCAGTTGACCCTGTCACAGTTTCTGCCGAATTAACTAAGCGCGGAGAAATTGCACGTGTGGGCGGTGCTCCTTATCTGCACACACTCATCTCATCAGTTCCTACCGCTGCGAACGCCGGTTACTACGCAAAAATTGTGCGCGAACGCGCCATTCTTCGTCGCCTTGTAGAAGCTGGCACCAAAATTGTTCAACTTGGTTACTCAGTCGAAGGTGAAGTCGATGATGTTGTCGACTCGGCACAAGCCGAAATCTTTGCTGTAACAGAACGCCGCGTTTCCGAAGATTACATCGTGCTTGCTGATCTTTTGGAATCTACTCTCGATGAAATTGAATCCATCGGTACACGTGGTGGGCAGATGAGTGGTGTTCCTACTGGCTTTGTTGATCTTGATGAGCTCACCCAAGGTTTACATGGTGGCCAGATGATCGTGCTGGCCGCGCGCCCGGCTATTGGTAAATCCACCCTCGGCCTCGATCTTGCACGATCTGCATCTATCAAACACGGTCTTACTTCGGTGATCTTTAGTTTGGAAATGAGCCGCAACGAAATCACCATGCGCATGCTCTCGGCCGAAGCTCGCGTACCACTCCACCACATGCGCGCTGGCACCATGGGTGAAGAAGAGTGGGGCCGTCTTGCGCGTCGCATGGGCGAAATTTCTGCAGCGCCGCTCTTTATTGACGACTCACCGAACATGAACATGATGGAGATTCGCGCGAAGTGCCGTCGCCTTAAGCAACGCAACGAACTACGCCTCGTCATTATCGATTATTTGCAGTTGATGAGCAGCGGTAAAAAGGTGGAGAGTCGCCAACAGGAAGTTTCGGAGTTCTCTCGCCAACTCAAGTTGCTCGCTAAAGAATTAGATGTACCTGTGGTGGCCATCAGCCAGCTCAACCGTGGTCCGGAACAGCGCACCGATAAGAAGCCGATGCTCTCTGATCTGCGTGAATCAGGTTCGATTGAACAGGACGCCGATATGGTCATCTTGCTTCACCGCGAAGATGCCTACGATCGTGATCACCCTCGCCAAGGCGAAGCAGATCTCATCGTGGCCAAGCACCGTAACGGCCCTACCAAGACGGTAACAGTGGCATTCCAAGGCCACTATTCCCGCTTCGTCGACATGGCCACACCTATTAGTTAAGCGGCTTTCGCTGCTCGCTTGGCGCGCTGTTGAGTAAGAAGTAATCCACCAATGATCACGGCAGCGCCAATAATCTCGTGGAATGCCACACTCTCGTTGAGAATGAGCACACCAGCCGATGTTGAAATGATCGGAATCACGTACGTCACTGTGGATGCAATTGTTGGACCGGCATCGCGATAAACAATGTTCATCATCAAGTTCGCTAAACCCGAGCCAAGAATTCCTAGCGAGAGAATCGCCAAAATAGGTGAGAGAGCAAGATCGTGGGGAGCCTCGTAAAAGATGATCTCGAGTGGCAGAAGCAGGAGCGAGGCAGCTACCAACTGCATCACCGACTGCTCAAGAATTCCAGTCTTATTCGAAATATTTCGCCGCACATATGAGGATCCGATTCCGTAACAAAGCGGCGCGCCCATGCAGAGTAAGGCGCCGGTGATATCTCCGGAAATACCACCACTCCACACACCAAATACGGTGATGACTCCGATGAATGAAATTCCCAAACCGAAGACACGTCGTCGACTCGGCTTTTCGCTCGCGATCATGAGCGGGGCGATAATGACAGTGAAGAGTGGAGTCGCCGCGTTGAGGATTCCCGCTAGCGAAGAGGAGACGCGTTGTTCGCCATAGCAGTAGAGCGAAAACGGAAGTGCGTTAAGTAAGAGTCCTGAGACGAAGGTGTGCTTCCAAAGAGCTCTCTCACGCGGAAGTTTTGTTCGGCGTAGCGCAAGCACGAGCGAGAGCACTAAGGCGCCCAGCGAAATTCGAAGGAAGGCCACCTGGAAAGGGGAGAAAGATTCCAAGCCGACTTTCATGAAGAGAAATGAGAATCCCCAGATGAAAGAGACGGAAAGGTAGGCCCAGAGCCAACTAGAACGCTCCTTCATCGAGAAGTTTCAGCAAGCAAGATGCCGCAAAGCACGACTACAGCACCGCCTATTTGAACGAGCGAGAGCGACTCTCCTAGCCACCACCAAGCGAAAGCACCGGCCAAGACCGGCTCCAAAGTCCCAATGAGGCCCACCCGCGCTGGTGAGGTGTACCGAAGCGCACCGATGGTGAGTAAGAAGGGCGCGATAGTGCCCAACAGAACAATAAAGAGAATGACCCACCAACCCGAGACCGAAGAGCCAGCAAAGGGGCCACCGAGGTCGAGGTTGGTGTTGAGCACTTTGGCAGGGAAGTTCCAGATGGGTTGAAAGATCGCCCAGAAAATAGTGGCAAAGATAAATCCCCAAGTGACTAGCGAAAGAGTGTCGCGCTTATGAACACCCTTATCACCCAGCAAGAAGTAGATGGCAAGTGAGACCGAAGCAATGAGTCCGCACGCGATACCAATTGGCTCCAACTTCGTGTTCGACCAGAGTTGTGAGATCAACACAAGTCCGGAAACAGTGCAAGCAAGGGCCGCGTACATTCTCTTCTTCACTGCTTCATGTCGGAAGAAACGTACGTAGAGCACAATCCAAACTGGAGCAGTAAATTCAAAGAGCAAACCAATTCCCACACCGAGCTTGGTGATGGCGACAAAGTAGAAGTACTGCACAAATGCGAATCCAGCGATGCCGTAGACGGCGAGGAAAGGAACATCCTTCTTACTAATCTTCAAAGACTTAGCATTCTTCATAAGCACGTAAATAGCGATGAAGAAGAGCGCACCGACACTTCGAATCTGCGTGAGCCGTGGTGCGGAAAGACCAACATCTAAGACTAAGCGTGCAGCGGTGCCATTGAGAGCGAAGAGGACCGCTGCAATGGCAACCATGATGGTGCCGCGGCGATGCTGATAATTACGAACGTTGCTCACACTTGGCCCACTTCTTTGATAAACGTGGCACACATTTCGATAAGTCTTGAATTCGCTTCGTCTTCTCCTATGGTGATACGCACGCCTTCATCTCCATAAGGACGAACCGAGAGGCCCACTTCGGCTGCCGATTGCGTGAAAACCCCTGTCTTTCCAGGCATTCTGAGCCATACAAAGTTGGCTTGCGAATCAGATAATTTCCAACCCTGAGCGGTGAGCGCTTCACTTACTCGCGATCGCTCTTCCAGGATGTGTCGCACACGCACCATCAACTTATCTTCGTACTTCAGGGCTGCAATCGCAGCGTCCTCAGCAATGTTGCTTACACCAAATGGCAATGTGCACTTGCGAATAGTTTCAGCTAAATCGAGATGAGCGATGGCATAGCCAACTCGTAAACCTGCCAATCCATAAGCTTTTGAAAAGGTCCGCAAGATAGCGACATTCTTGTAGTTATGAAATAGGTCGAGTGAATCAGCAATGCGCTGATCAGTGATGAACTCTACATAAGCCTCATCGATCACTACTGTGACGTGTGCTGGCACGCGATCCAAGAAGTGAACGAGCTCGTCTCTTTTAGCCGCAACACCCGTAGGATTATTTGGCTGGCAGATAAGAATCAATTGAGTGCGCGCAGTAATTGCCGCACACATCGCATCGAGATCATGACTCTCATCTGCGCGCAATGGAACGGGCACACTTATCGCGCCATTTACCGCAGCAACTATTGGGTACGCTTCGAAGGATCGCCAGGCGTGCACAATCTCGTCTTCAAAGTCGCAAGTGGCTTGCACGATCTGTTGCAGCACACCAACTGACCCAGTTCCAGTCGCAAAGTTATCCGTGACAAGGTGATACTTCGCCGCCAAGAGATCTCGCAGCCGAGTGTTGGAGATGTCGGGGTAGCGGTTGATCTGCTCGAATGAGAGCGCGGCCACTACCTCGGGAAGGGGGGAGTAGGGGTTCTCATTTGACGAGACCTTGAAGCTGGTGAGTCCGGGCAGGGCGGCAGCCGGCTTGCCTGCCAAGTAGGCAGGGACATTTTCTAGGCTCCGGCGCACCCGACCAGCCTACGGGAGTGGGAAGGGTGGATTCTCGCCCGGTAGGTTAGAACCCGGTCAGATCGTCGATATCCAGCGAGTCGAAAGTAGAGGGGGAGCGATGAGTGAATTACAGCTTGTCCAGATCCTCTCCCCCGAAGGCGAATTACTTACCGACCCGGAGTACCCACTCGAAATTTCAACTGAAGAGATCCGCGCGCTCTACCGCGACCTCGTGATGGTTCGCCGTTTCGATGTGGAAGCTACAGCCCTCCAACGCCAAGGCGAACTCGGTCTCTGGGCTCAATCACTGGGACAGGAAGCTGCGCAAGTGGGTTCGGGTCGCGCGCTCATTCCCGGAGATTATGCATTCCCTACTTATCGCGAACATGGTGTTGCTTGGGCTAAGGGTGTGCCGCCCGAGAAGTTGCTCGGCATGTATCGCGGCATTAACCATGGTGGCTGGGATCCCCGCGATAACGACTTCCATCTCTACACGCTCGTGATTGGTGCTCAAACATTGCATGCCACTGGTTATGCGATGGGCATTCAACGCGATAAGAGTAATAACGCAGTCATTGCATACTTCGGCGACGGCGCTACGAGCCAAGGCGACGTGAACGAAGCATTCACTTATGCCTCCGTGTATCACGCACCAGTGGTTTTCTTCTGCCAGAACAATCAGTGGGCTATCAGCCAACCTATTGAGAGCCAAACGAAGGTTGCGTTATACAGGCGCGCCGCTGGTTTTGGTTTTCCAGGCGTCCGGGTAGATGGCAACGACGTACTTGCGGTGCTGGCAGTTACCCGCGCTGCACTTGCACGCGCACGTGCCGGCGAAGGCCCCACACTTATTGAGGCCTTCACTTACCGCATGGGTGCGCACACCACCTCTGATGATCCGAGTCGTTACCGTTTGGCGCAAGAGTTAGATGAGTGGAAACTCAAGGATCCCATTGCTCGCGTGAAGTCATACCTGACCCGAAATAGCCTTGCAAATGAAGAGTTTTTCGCCGGTATTGAAAAAGAAGCCGAAGCGATGGCAAGCAAATTGCGCAGCGACATTATTGATGCCGAAGACCCATACGTTGAAGCCATCTTTGATTATGTATACGCCGAACCACATCCAATTCTTGATGCGGAGAAGAGCGCCTACATTAACTATCTTGAATCTTTTACAGAGGGTGAGAAGAAATGATCACTCTAGGAAAAGCCATCAATATGGGATTACGCCGGGCTCTCACGGAAGATCCGAAAGTTCTTGTCATGGGAGAAGATGTCGGCAAGCTCGGTGGCGTTTTCCGAGTGACTGAAAACCTGCAGAGTGAATTCGGGGAAGATCGCATCATCGATACCCCGCTCGCTGAATCAGGAATTCTTGGGACTGCGATTGGATTAGCCCTCCGCGGATATCGTCCCGTCTGTGAAATTCAATTCGATGGATTCGTTTATCCAGCTTTTGATCAGATCACTTCTCAACTTGCAAAGATGCACGCCCGTTCACTCGGTACTTTGAAATTGCCCGTAGTTGTTCGCATTCCCTATGGCGGCGGAATTGGTGCAGTTGAGCATCACTCCGAAAGTAACGAAACTTACTTTGCACACACAGCAGGACTTCGCGTTGTCACTTGCTCTAATCCCAATGATGCATATTGGATGATGCAACAAGCCATTCAATCTGATGATCCGGTTATCTTCTTTGAACCAAAGCGGCGTTACTGGGATAAAGCTGAAGTTAATGAAGAAGCACCATCACTCGGGTTACATGAGACCCGAACTGTGCAAGAAGGAAGCGACTTAACTCTGATCTCTTATGGACCCACTGTTCGTACTGCGATTGAAGTAGCGGCGGTCTGTGCCAAGGAGGGTCGTTCAGTTGAGGTCATGGACCTCCGGACGCTCTCTCCCCTGGACCTGGCCCCAGTCTTTGAATCTGCCCAAAAGACCGGCCGAGTGGTGATTTTGCACGAAGCACCCACATTCCTGGGCCTTGGAGCTGAAATCGCCAGCCAAATTACCGAGGAGTGCTTCTACTCCCTCGATGCCCCCGTACTTCGGGTGGGCGGCTTTAACGTTCCTTACCCACCGGCTCGACTGGAAGAGCATTACTTACCCGACTTAGATCGCACACTCGATGCGATCGACCGAGCATTCGCTTTCTAGAGGAGATGACTCATGGCGCTACGCGACTTCCGACTCCCTGATGTGGGCGAAGGTTTAACAGAAGCTGAAATTCTCCAGTGGTACGTCGCCGTAGGCGATGTGGTCACCATCAACCAGATGATTTGCGAGATCGAAACCGCCAAGGCAGCCGTTGAACTGCCCTCTCCTTATGCAGGAACTGTTACTGCCCTCAAAGTTAATCAAGGCGAGACGGTAGATGTGGGAACAGTCATCATCACGATTGAAGATGGTGTCGCGGGTGAGAGTGCGCCAGCAGCACCCGCAGAAGATGATCGCAATCTTGAAGTACCCACTGGCAAACCAAAACAAGCCGCAGTATTAGTGGGTTATGGAGTCAAAGAAGGACAGACACCTGCACGTCGCGCTCGTAAAGCAGCGAGTGGAACACAAGAAGAGTTGGGCGAGAGCATCGTCGTAGAATTACACGATGGTCCTGTGGTGGCCAAGCCACCTGTTCGTAAACTTGCGAAGGATCTCGGCGTAGATATTCGTCGAATTCGCAAGAGTGGGAATATCACGCGCTCTGACGTACTTGATGCGGCTATGGCATTACATGGTATGGAACAACCACCTGCAACAACTTACGATCCACATCGTGAAGATCGCATCCCCGTAAAGGGAGTGCTCAAAGAAATGGCGCAAGCCATGACTACCAGCGCGTTCACAGCGCCTCACGTCAGTGTGTGGTTACAAGTAGATGTCGCTAAGACTTTGAAAGCAGTGAAGAAGTTAAAGGATTGGGAAGAGTTCGAAGGTTTGCGCGTTTCTCCTCTCCTCATCGTAGCCGCAGCGGTGTTGCAAGCTGCCAAAGAGTTTCCCAAGATCAACTCGAGTTGGGATGAAGCCAATCACGAAGTAATTATCCGTCGCTACATCAATCTTGGATTTGCCGCGGCCACACCACGAGGACTCCTCGTGCCGGTTATTCATGAGGCCGATGGCATGGATATCCCCACATTGGCAAAGGAATTAATGGCTTTAGTGGATACCGCTCGTGAAGGACGTACGCCACCAAATCGCATGCAACACGGCACCATCACCATCACCAACGTTGGTGTTCTTGGCATTGATGGTGGCACGCCCATTCTTACTCCTGGACAAGGTGCAATTCTTGCAGTCGGGCAGATTCGCGAAATTCCTTGGACCGTTAAGGGAAAAATGAAAGTGCGACCAATCTGCCAACTCACACTTTCTTTTGATCACCGAATGATCGATGGAGAACTTGGTTCACGTTTCTTGGCGCGCATCGGTGCGCTACTTGAAGACCCCAGTGAACTTTACGACCAGAGCGATGCTGGCGACGACGAATAAGTTTTAAGGCGTCACAGCCAGATTTGTTAACACACGCTCTGCTAAATCTTCATTTCCGTTAATGCGCGGCTGCACGTTCTCGCGTCCTTTGCGCCCCGCCGCTAGCAAATACCATTCATGTGCGCTCAATGAGATTGCGACCGTCGGCGCCGCTAGTTCCTTAACAAAACTTGCCTTGCCGTCACTATTTACTTCTACGAGCGACGTGAAGCAATCACGCACTTCTAGTAGGAGCGATTGGCCAGGCGCTGCGCTGGCGCGTTTTCCAAAGACCATGGGGAGTGCAACTCCCAATTCCTTCCAAGAGTGCTCCGCACCCAAACCATTTTCATCTCCCGGGATACCAAGTGATGTACGTAGATCCTGATTATGTGTCCAGATATCCATCACACGACGACGTAGAAGTAGTTCGAGGGTTATTTCACCGAAGGGATCAAAGTGAATAAGTGTTTCAGGGGTGCGTACATCTAATTCCCATGCCTCATTGCGCAGGTGTGTGATGTCGACGAATTCACCAAAGACAATTTGTCCGCGGCGAGAGCGACGAACTTCCACATCGATCTCCACAAAGCCGGCGAAGGCGCTCTTCACCCAAGGCTTGGCCACATCGATGGTGGTTGGGTCGGGTGTTTCACCCCCGAGGACTCGTGACTCCAACCCCACCATGTGGCTGACGAGGTCCTTCCGACTCCAACCAGGGCACGGTGTAGGCGCCTCCCACTCCTCATCTGAAAGGGCGGCTCCCAGCGTAGAAATGGCGCGCACACTCTCCAGCCAGGCGAGGCGCAACCGTTCAATTTCCGGATGAGTTGTGGGCTGAGGCGACATAGGTGGCAGGCTAATACCTATGCGAGCACATGTCATTCAACTGCGAACCGACCTTTCAGAACCCATTAGCGAGCGGATCGATCGCGCCGCGGCCTTGGTAAAGGCTCAATCGGCTGCTGAATTCGTCATGCTTCCTGAACTGTGGGTACAAGGTGGATTCGCCTTTCCCACATTTCCAGAGAGCGCAGAATCTATTACCGGTCCGGCTGTGACCGCGCTACAAGCTGCAGCCAAGGAAGCACAAGTCTGGTTGCATGGTGGATCGCTTGTTACTCGCGACGATGATGGAAAACTTCGCAACACCGCAATCGTTATTTCGCCTACTGGGGAATTGGTGGCGAAGTATGCAAAGCGTCATCTCTTCGGCTTCTCAGGTGGTGAAACAACCGTGCTCACCGCCGGAGATGATCTTGTGACGGTTGATCTCCCGTGGGGACGTGCGGGATTAAGTATCTGTTATGACCTACGTTTTCCTGAGATGTATCGTGCACTTCTTGATCTTGGTAGCAAGATCTTTCTTATCCCGTCCGCATGGCCAGAGCGACGCATCGCACATTGGTCGTTACTTACGCGCGCACGCGCAGTTGAGAATCAATGTTTTGTTATCTCCTGCAATGGCGTAGGAGTACAAGGCGATACAGTGCTTGGCGGTCGTTCAGTAGTAGTAGATCCATGGGGAGCAGTACTTGCCGAAGGTGGGGACGATGAGGAAGTTCTTACTTGTGATTTGGATATTGAAACGATTGATAAGACTCGTGAAATATTTCCGGTCTTAAAAGATCGTCGTAAATAGTCCAGATCTAGAAAGCGGCCTCTGATATCTCCATGATGGAGTTATCTGTGGTCTCCGCAATAACGCGTTGCATCGCGATCGGTGGCAAGTAGGTAGCTGCAAAGAACTTCGCTGCAGCAATTTTTCCTTCGTAGAAGGACTTATCGCGTGCGCTGGCTCCTTCCAACTTAGATTGTGCAATCTCAGCTTGGCGAAGGAGCAACCAACTTGTCACTAGATCGCCGGTGGCGAGAAGGAGACGAGAAGTGTTGAGGCCTACCTTGTAGATCTCCTTCGGTTCTGATTGCGACATCATCGCGTGACCCACGAGTGTTCCCACGATTGCTTGCACGTCATCAAGTGCCTTACTAAGCAAGTTGCGCTCTACAGCAAGGAATCCTGATCCGTTATCGGCCTTCGCAAACTCTGAAACCTGCATGGCGATAGTTCCGAGAGCCTGACCCTTATCGCGCACGATCTTGCGGAAGAAGAAGTCCATGCCTTGAATAGCAGTGGTTCCTTCGTAAAGTGTGTCGATCTTGGCATCGCGTACATATTGCTCGAGCGGCCAATCTTGGGTGAATCCAGAGCCACCGAATGTTTGTAAGCTCTCGGTGCCGAGGAGTACCCAAGCGCGCTCACTGCCAAAGCCCTTCACGATCGGAAGCATGAGATCGTTCATGGCAACCAGGAGCGAAGTATCTTCACCGGCAGTCTCTGCCAGCACGATGTCATCTTGCAAGCTAGCGGTGTAAAGGACGAGCGCACGCATACCTTCGGCGTAAGCCTTTTGCGTGATGAGTGAGCGGCGCACATCAGGGTGATTAATAATGGCGACGCGTGGGCTCGCCTTATCGGTCATCACGGTCATATCTGGACCCTGGATGCGTGTCTTTGCGTAAGCAAGGGCTTGTTGGTAACCAGCACTCAACGTTGAGATTGCTTTAGTGCCCACCATCATGCGGGCGAATTCAATAACCTTAAACATTTGCGCAATACCGTCGTGAACATCTCCAAGAAGTAGGCCGACGCAAGGTTCTTTCTCGCCCATCGACATTTCACAAGTAGATGAGACGTTGAGTCCCATCTTCGATTCGATGTTGGTGACATAGATGCCGTTACGCTCGCCGAGCTCGCCACTCTTATCGTCAAAGTGGAATTTAGGAACGATGAAGAGTGAGAGACCCTTCGTACCTGGGCCAGCACCCTCAGGACGAGCGAGTACAAAGTGAATGACGTTATCGGAGAGATCGCTATCACCAGATGTGATGAAGCGCTTCGTTCCGGTGAGATGCCAAGTGCCATCAGCTTGTTGCACGGCCTTTGAACGCCCGGCGCCGACGTCGCTACCTGCTTCGGGTTCGGTGAGCATCATGGTTGCGGTCCACATTTTATCGACCATGATTTTTGCAAGTGTTTTTTGGTATTCAGTACCTAGTTCATATAGAACGTGTGAGAACGAAGAACCGGAGGCGTAAATATGGATAGCGGGATTAGAACCGAGCACCATCTCGGCAATCGCCCAACGAACAGACGGTGGGATTACTGTTCCGCCAAGCGCGGCAGGAACATCGATATGCCACCATCCGCCTTCAACGAATGCGTCGTATGACTTCTTGAATGCTTCTGGAAGATAAATGTTGCCGGTCTCTTTATCAAAGCGCGTGCCTTCGCGATCACCGATAACGAATGAATCGGCGAGCTCATTTTCAGCTAGGCGCTTCACCTCTTCGAGCATGCCCATTGCAGTGGGGCGATCAATGTCTCCGAAGGGGCCTTGGCCCATGACCTTCTCGCGACCGAGGAGGTCGAAGAGCACGAACTCGATATCGCGCAAGTTGGCTGTGTAGTGGCCCATGGGAACTCCTTAAAGAATGGCTATGTTACTCACCGGTAACTTATATATTCCTCCAGGTGAGGCTCGCTGGCAAGCCAGGCAGACTCTCTTTATGGGAGAAGTCCCTCGCGTGGGATTGCGCCTATCATCGAGGTGTGGCCCCTTCTCTTGCCCCTTTTGGTCAGCAACCACGGGTAATGAGCGTGTGTAGTGGCAATATTTGCCGCTCGCCCTCCATGGAAGCCGCTATTCGCCATTACTTTCCGGGGATCGACCATGGAAGTTCAGGAACTGGCAATTGGCACGTGGGCGAAGGGGCGAGCCGGGAAGCAGTGGCAACCTGGGAAGATCGCGGGTATCGCCACGAGCACCGGGCGCAGCAATTCCATCCGAAATTCTTTGCCGAGTATGACCTGATCTTGGTTGCTGATTCTGGACATATGGAAACGCTGCGTGGATTGGCCCCGAATGCAGAGGCACTTGGAAAGATCCACTTTCTTCGCGAATTTGATCTAGAAGCTAATGGCGAGTTGGATCTGGCGGATCCCTATTATGGGTCGCGTAAAGATTACGAAGATGTATTCGACATCATTGAAAGATCAGTTATTGAATTACATCGTCAACTCAGTACAGAGATTTAACGAAAGACGAAACCCAAGCCGACTTCGTCATCTTCTTCAAAGATGAAGGTGTGTTCGCCAGTCGGATATGCATTTCCACTTACTTCAGGGATTACCGCGTCGTATCCATCTGCGCTCGCGGTGCCCACAATGCGTCCAAGGAAGCGCGAATTCACAATGGAATCGTGCGTGAGTACGTCGCCCTCTGACAGTTTTCCCTCGGCGTGGAGCAGTGCGATCCGGGCACTTGTGCCAGAACCACATGGCGAGCGGTCGACTTCTCCATCAGCAAAGATCGTGACATTCCTTTGATGAATTCCAGTCGCTGTCTTACCAAGGTCTTCATAAATGATCGTTCCATAGACGCCAGATAAGCGCGGATCACTCTTATGTTGAGCAACAGGTGCATCATTCAAGAGCCACTTGATCTCTCGTCCAATAGCAATTAATTGCGAATAATGATCTGCATCTACCTTGAGCCCAACGAGAGCGGCATCAAGACTTACATACATCGCGCCGCCATAACTCACATCGACAACTACTCGACCAAGTGAAGTTTCAATCTCAATGTTTCGTGCAACTACGTATGAGGGTACGTTTCGGAAAGTGACATCTACTGTCTTTCCTGCGACGCGACGCACTCGAGCGGTCACTCGACCAGAAGGCACATCGATCGTGACATCTGTTTCACCATCAGCGCCTGCTTGTACTCGTCCGGTACGCACGGCCCATTCACCTAGGGCGATGGTGCCATGTCCGCAAGCGGTGGAGTAGCCATCTTTGTGCCAGAAGAGCACGCCGAAATCTGCGCCTTTATCATTGGGAGGAATCACAAAACAGCCATACATATCTGCATGTCCACGGGGCTCATGACAGAGAAGTTGACGTACACGATCTACTTCAACGTTATGAGTGGCATATTCACGCCGCTCCAAGACGGTGTTGCCGAGTATTTCGGGTACGCCGCCGGTGACGATACGGAAAGGTTCGCCTCCGGTATGAAAGTCCTCAGTGGTAATGCGCATAAGAGCAACGTTACTAGAGCAGTCTGTTCTCCATGATGCTGAACTTCGTTACTACCGCCGGCTTGGGAGTTCCATCTGCCTTAAGAGGTAGGAAGGAGTAGGTGTAGCTGGCGAAGTCGAGAGTCACAGATTCGTTGATGCGACTATCTCCGCTATTAGCTGATAGGGCGATCGCGGAGATGATTACCTCATTAAGTGTGAGCGTGTAGTAGTCAACGGGCCGTTGGCCGGCATTACGAACCGTCAACGTAGCTGTCTTCATATGTTTCCCAGTTGAGAGGTTTGCGAAAAGTACCGGGGATGAAGAGTCAACAAATTTGGTGATTGTTAAATCGTTGAAGGTTGTTTTCCCAGCTCCGCCGCTGCCACCCATTTGGGTAGTTCCGGAGTTAGTCGCGCCCCATGACCATGAAAGAACGTCGATTTCACTCGCATGAGCGCGGTCGAGTGAATCTCCTTGGACACCGTCAATTTTGAGAAACATATCTTGCGCGGCATTTGCTGCGCTCATTCCGCCAGCCGTAATGGCGGCGACAAGTGCCATAACTAAAATCGATCGTTTCATGTTTACCGCTTTCGTTGAATAAGGGTCGCGAAAGCCTAACAAGTGGTTTGGTATCTCGCCATCGGGAATGAACGATGCAGTTCAGAAGCCCAATTCTGCCACTGAGCTGCGGCAACAGGACCGGGAACAATCGGTGTTGTTCACTTTTTGTCGCTATTTCACCGCTTGTTATCGCACGTACCCATATTACTCGGCGAACTTCAATGCGTCAGGATGAAGTTTCGGTATTTTAGGAGCAACCGTGATTTCAATACTTCCAAAACCTTCCGTCATGGAAGTTGATTTATAGGTCCAAGCTCCCAAAGAATATTCACTGTCTAAATTAACTCTGGTTTCGCCAGAAATACGTGCAAAGAAGTTATCTCCCAAGTGACGTTCAATAAGTAACGCTGCGCGATCGATAAATTTCTCCAGATCCTTGGTTAAAAGTGCTACAACCTCTTGCGGACCCACAAAATCTTGCTCGGCAACGTCAATATCTTCATCACTGAAAACTCCAACTTGCAAGGTAGGAACTAAACCCTGATCAGTAATTCGATCGATAAGTCGCCCGGTGACACCAAAGAGTCGTGGCTGATTCATCGCCTCAATCTGTAAATGTGCGCGGAGCCGAGCATCCTGCAAACTAGCATCTCTTCGCAGTTGTGAGTCTAGATTCTGACCTTCGACAACCTTGCTAAAGATGCTATTGGTTTCCTTCAGAATATCTTCCCATCGATCTTCATCTCTGACGCGTTGCTCAAGGCGACGCTCCTCAAGAGTGGTAATTTCACTAAATTGCGAGAGAGCTTCTTCTCCAAACCTACGACGGCGCACATTTGCAACTGAATGTGAAGCAGCCGCTATTCCGTAGATGCCCGCGCCGTAGAGGGGCACAGAAATTACTTGAATACATATAGAGGAGAGTTGTGATCCTACATAGAGCGCAGTGATAACAAAGAGCGGGAATTGCATAAAGAGCGCTCGAAAACCAAAGCGGTAAACGCCAGCCAAGAAAATTGTTCCGGCGATATTGGCAAACCACTGCAAACTGGGGGCGCTTGAACATCCGGGGATGCCTTTTGCTGCAGCTAGTAGAAGTCCGCACGCTATCAGCATGGCACCTAAGTTGGTAGAGAAAGTATGTAATTTTGGAGCTCGGAGGAGGGCGGTCATATATAGAAATAGAGCGCCAGCAATGATTGCAGGTGTACGCCAGTTCGCCTCCGACCAAAGATATACCGGAGTCAGAATGAGCAAGATATATGCAGTCCACTGAGATGCCCAGCTCAGCGCGTGATCTTGAAAAGTATCCTGCTCTCTAAAAGTATTTCGAAGTAGATCAATTGAACTTGTCTCCATTCCAACCACAACAGAGTAGGTAAAATTAAACGAAAACCGAACCCCGGAACCAGCTAGATTCTGCGTGGCAGAGGTGCCGCCAAGGCGTTGCACAGCAGGAAGAATAATCTCGCTCCAGCCAAGGCGCGGTGAAATAATTTCGGGAATACCTACGCCATCATCTTCGAGCCAAATCTCAACTTGATTTCCATGAGTGACACGCCAGCCAATAGAAATCAATGTGCCCTGTGAATGGCGAACTGAATTGCTTATGCACTCCTCGACGATGGAGCGCACAGCCAAGATGCTGGCCTGCGGAAGTACAAGATCTGCTGTCGCAGAGAGGCGAATTTTGAAATCTCGAGTATCCAACTTCCTCAAACACTCATCTAACAATTTCCGTAAAGATCCTCCTAGTGGCGGGGCTACGTCGGAACTTAGCGAAATTGCGCTCTTGCATCTTTCGGCTAACTGGGCAGAAACCTCCCCACTCCAGTTCGCTAAACCAATCAAGGTGTTGAGTACGTCTCCATGAATTCGTTGCATCCTGTCTTGACGATCGCTCTCCCGCTGCAAACTGTCATCCATTGACGACTTAACCGATACCAGTTCGGCCAACGCATTATCTAGAGTTCCCGCTTGTTTACGTGACCGGTTCAAGGCGACACTCACTAACACTCCAACGGTGGCGTGGAAAATAACCGCCACAGGGATGGTGTGCACTATGCAACCACGCGCAGCGAACCATTGACCGCCAAACTGAAGAAGCACCAACTCCGAAAGTAAGGCGATACCTATCCAAATATAGGCCCGCAGTCCTCGAAAAGTGCTGCTCGTATACAGCACCACAGAAAGCGTAATTAGAGTAAGTGGGAGGTCGCGATTACCTTGGGATGGGCGAATGATGAGGACAGCTAAGGCTGAAATGAGGAGCGCAGTAGTTGGAATTGCCCACAGAATTATCCGAAGTGAGTGCTTTCCCAGAAAAGGAATAGTGCATACGAGTAAGAAGAAAGTTAATTGCCAAATAATTTTTAACCAGATATTCCGCTCACCGCTAAACGTCACTAGCCAACATGGGACCAAGAATGTGAGCGTTGTGTACACATGAAAGAAGATCTGATTAGCCCGCTCCATGCGGTCGAGTTCGCCTCGCACGGGAATGAATCCAAAGAGGCGATTACTCATACGGCAAGCGTATCTTCATCTCTATAAAAGTAACCAGAATCTGACATCACTCTGATACGGTTATAGCGAAGAGCGCTCTAGTCCTTCGTTCTCAGGACAGGAAAATTATCGTGCATATTCTCATTCTCGAAGATCACCCGATAGTTCTGGATGCGATCAAATCCCGTATTGAGCGAGAACTTGTTGGCGCACAAATTTCATATGCAGGAGCCTCACTCGAGGATGCCTTACTTTCTGTCGAAGCGAATAAGCCTGTGTGCGCAGTGGTAGATCTTGATCTAGGTGATGGGCGCTCACCAGTTAATATTGTTTCTCAACTAGCTGCAAAGAATATTCCAATTCTTGTAATGAGCGCACTTGGCGAAGCTGCGGTTGTGAAGAGCGTACTTTCCGCAGGAGCGCGTGGATACTTCACAAAGACAGCGGCCCTTGACCAACTTTTAGTGGCGCTTCAAACAGTCTTGGCGGGCGGTATTTACCTCTCACCACAAGTGGCGGGAATAATCAACGCTCCAGAGTCGCGATTCAAACTTTCCGAACGCGAAAAATCAGCACTCGTGCTCTATACCTCAGGACTCACAATGGAAGAGGTCGGCAACCGGATGGGCGTTGCCACGAGTACCGCCAGCGAATACGTTGACCGAGTTCGTGCAAAATTCAGGGCAGAAGGAAGAAGCGCGAAGACAAAGGTGGATCTACTCAAACTTGCTCAGGAATTTGGCCTCGCCTAAGCGAATAGCTCACACACCTGGCACAGATAACGGATGGGTCCCGAAGAACCCACCTTTAGTGGCGGATCCAGGATTCGAACCTAGGCAGACCTTTTCACCTACATAAATAGTGGAGCGGGCGACGGGAATCGAACCCGCGCTAAAAGCTTGGGAAGCTCTTGTGATGCCATTTCACTACGCCCGCGTATGTGGAAGTTTAGCCCTCCACCGGTAGGGTCTACTACGTGCTACTGAGTGACCGCGATATCCGAGCCGAGATCGCCGCCGGACGGGTGGGGGTCGAGCCCTTCACTGAGGCCATGATCCAACCCTCGAGCGTCGATGTACGTCTCGACCGTTTCTTCCGAGTCTTCGAAAACCATAAATACTCGGTGATTGATCCATCCGTGGAGCAACCCGACCTCACCCGCGCTGTAGAGACTGAAGGCGATGAGCCCTTCATTCTCCATCCCGGTGAGTTCGTTCTCGCGAGTACGTACGAAGTGATCACGCTTCCCGATGACATCTCAGGACGTCTCGAAGGTAAGTCATCACTTGGCCGCCTTGGATTACTCACTCACTCCACCGCTGGCTTTATTGATCCAGGATTCTCCGGGCACATCACGTTGGAACTTTCTAATGTAGCTAATTTGCCAGTGAAGCTTTATCCCGGAATGAAGATCGGTCAGCTCTGCCTCATCAAACTCTCTTCACCAGCAGAACACCCCTACGGTTCCGCGAAATATGGGTCGCGTTACCAAGGACAACGAGGCCCCACACCGAGCAAGAGTTATCTCAACTTCCATCAATCAAAGATTTAGGAATTATGAGCGAGCGCGAACGTCTTGAATACGCAGGCTTCGGCACCGCAGTACGTGAACTCGCTCAACAGATCGCAGATTCTGGATATCAACCCGACATCATCCTCTCCATCGCACGGGGTGGATTACTCATCGGTGGCGCACTTGGTTATGCGCTCGGAGTGAAGAACACCTTCACTATGAGTGTGGAGTTCTACACCGGAGTTGATGAACGACTTCCAATGCCGGTTGTTCTTCCTCCAGTGCCAAACCAAGTAGACCTCACTGGCGCTCGCGTGCTCGTCGCAGACGACGTGGCAGATACCGGCGCCACACTCGCATTGGTGAAAGCATTCTGCGCTGGGCATGTGGCTGAAGTGAAGTGCGCGGTGCTATATGAGAAGCCACGAAGCGTAGAAAAGCCTGAATTTGCTTGGAAAAAGACCGATAAGTGGATCGAGTTTCCTTGGTCTACTCAAGAACCAGTAGTGGCAAACGTAAAATAAAGGTTGCACCTTCGCCTAGCTTGCTGACTACATCTGCACTTCCGCCGTGCGCTTTCATAACAGCATCAACAATTGAAAGCCCAAGACCACTGCCCTCTGATTGACCTTCGCTCCGTGTGCGCGATGAATCCGCGCGATAGAAACGTTCAAAGATGCGGGTTGCTTGTTCTTCTGAAAGCCCGGGTCCTTGATCGTGCACCGAAACCAAGGCGTCGTCGCCTACTTTGCGCAAGCTGACGTGAATTGCAGTACCGGCAGGTGTGTACGTACGTGCGTTTACCATCAAGTTAGAGAGCGCTTGATTGAAGCGACGTGAATCTGCGTTCACGAGCACATCTTCGGAAGGGAGATCTGACGTGATGACATGTTGCGGCGATGAAACTCTTGCAGCCTCGACAACTTCATCAACGATAGAACGCAAATCGACAGTCTCTAATTCTAAATCTCGCTGTTGATCAAGACGGGCCAGCATTAGTAGATCTTCTACTAGAGCGCTCATTCGAATCGATTCGCGTTCGATTCTCCTTATTGCATCCGTAGTGGCGGCTTCTCCTTGAATCGCGCCTTGGCGATGTAGCTCAGCGAATCCACGAACAGTGGTGAGAGGCGTGCGAAGTTCGTGACTAGCGTCAGCCACAAATCGACGAAGGCGATCTTCACTCGCACTCTTTACATCGAAGGATTCTTCAATGCGTGCAAGCATCTGATTCAAAGCGGTGTTAAGGCGACCTACTTCGGTGGTTGCGCTTTCGTCTGGGAGGCGTGCCGAAAGATCACCACTGGCGATCGCCGCGGCGGTCTTCTCCACATTATCGAGCGGGCGTAGCCCGAGACTCACCGCCCGACGACCGATGAGTAGTAAGAGGCCAAGAACAACGAGACCCAAAAGCAGAAGTAGAAGCCCGGTGCGTACCAAGGTGTTATTAACGTCGGCAAGAGCTATGGAAACGACCACAATTCCACCGCTGGCGGTGAGGCGGGTGATGACGCGGTGGTCCCCACCGAAGCCCTCCTGATGCCAAGTCCACGGCAGTGATTTGTGCTCTGTGACTTCTTTCAGGGTGAGCCCTGTAAATGAAGGTGCCTTCTCATTGACCCCACCACCGATGGTTCCCGCCACACTGCCGTCCGTATTGAGCAGGGTGACGGTAATGGTGCTCGGAACCCGACGCCCGCGCCCTTGATCAGTGTCACCGTCCATCATTCCTGGACCCAATTGTCCAAGGTTGAGAACTGGCCCGCCAGCAACACTTCTCAACTGATCATCTACTTTATGTATCAAGTAATTACGTAGCACAACAGCTGTAGAAACATCAACAATAATGAGAGCTACTGCGGTTAACGCGACAGAGGTGGCAACGAGTCGTCCACGCAACGACCATTGTTGAAGAGAGAAGATTCGAGGAAGCGCCATGATGTCTCTAGTTTGGCATCTTCAGGCGATAACCGACACCTCTCACGGTGTGTATGAGTGCGGGTTCGTATATATCGATCTTCTTACGAAGATAGGAGATATAGGTTTCTACAATTCCTGCATCACCGCGGAAATCGTACTGCCACACGTGATCGAGGATTTGCGCCTTACTGACCACGCGTCCGGCATTAATGAGTAGGTAACGAAGTAACGTGAACTCGGTAGGTGATAGATCAATAAGTTGTCCAGCACGATGCACCTCGTGCGTTGCTTCATTTAATTTGAGATCAACAAACGAAATGATTTCGTCGTCGATTTCAGAGGGTGCTGCTCCGGTACGACGAAGTAGTGCGCGCACACGGGCTACTAACTCTTCAAGGCTAAAAGGTTTGGTGACGTAATCGTCGCCACCCACCGTGAGGCCTGCGACTTTATCTTCAGTGGTATCGCGAGCGGTGAGAAAGAGCACGCCCGCATCGACACCGCTGTTGCGCAACTGGCGACAGACTTCGAAGCCATCCATGTCGGGCATCATCACATCAAGGATGAGGGCATGCGGCTTGAACTCTTCAGCAGTGAGCAGCGCAGTACGACCATCAAAGGCAGTGGCCACTTCGTATCCAACGAATCGAAGGCTGGTGGCAATGAGTTCGGTGATGCTCGTTTCGTCGTCGACGACGAGGATGCGGTGCTTGGCGCTGGGGGTGGTATTCATAATGTGATCCTCCACCCGAACTCTGGGGGTTTCCTGAGAACCAGTGGTGAGCCAGCCCCGGGTTTACCTGAGTTTTGTAGAAAAAACGAGGTAGGTACCGGTTGGCTAAGCCTTCACTACCTTCTTGGTATAGCCGACGGGGCACTTGGCATTTGCAGCGATGTTCTTCACCGTCTTGCCCTTCACGCAGACCGTCTTACTCTTCGCCACCGTTTTAGCGGGAGCCGGAGCAACTGCGGTGGGAGCAGTCGGTGCCACGATGGCAGCAGGGGCTTCGAGCACAGGAGCTGGCTCCGTTGACGCCGAGTTCGAGAGTTTGATCGCTAACTTCGGTGAGGAGTAATGGAAACCACTGGAGACGATGAGGTAGTCGTTACCGATTCTCTGTCCTACAACAGTGGCCACACTCGGTGACGATCCATCGTCATAGGTGATGTTTACCGAGGCCTTCAGATTGCCATCGAGATCCACATTCCACATACACATAGCGGCCTCGCGTGGCATTCGAATCTCTAGATAACCCACATTGACCGTGCCATCTGGTCGAAGGTGTGGCGTTGCCAAGCGCACCTCAATGGACTCTGTTTCTGCATTCCAAGATGGATCGACTGAGTGCATCGCGTTTGAAACAACTTGGACGCCGCCAATCTTTCCGCACTTGCCGAGTCCATCAACGATTCCGTTGTTCTGGCCATAGATCCAGATGTTCGCGTTGTACGTAGTTACATCTGCCTTTACGGCAACTTCTGTGGGGGTTCCACCTCGCGCTGTTGCGATCGGAGAGAAGGTGGCAATAATTTCACGAGTCGCTTGACCGTTTACCGGCGAAAGGTCTTTTCCGTACTTCACGACAACGCGTTGCGCGCTTCCGCTTACTTCACCAAATTCAAATGACTTTGCGGCACGTATCGTGACAGTGAACGCAGCAGCTTGGCTCTCTTGCCAAAGCCCCGGAGTTTTTGTGGGCACGATGCTGAGCAAGAATTCTTCACGTCGGTCATTGCAAATAGTTTCTGACCAGCACCATGTCGCCTTGTAAGGCTGAAACTCTGCAATAACTCCGATGTTGTTAGTGGAATCCGCCTTGCCATTCTTAGGGAAGGTCCACTCTTCGTAATATCCGCGCGTTACTTGCGGTGTGGTGGGCGCCGCACCTGTGACAGATTTACTCGAACTCCACTCCAGGGTCGTTTTCGCTTCACTAAACCATTGCCATGCATCGTTGGGATCGGCCACCCTAAATCTCACTTGATCAACGGGCATTTCAAGATTTGGCGCAGAAGATTTCATCCAAGAATCGACTAAGGGGAAGATGGCGGCGCTCTTAAAAACATCACTTTGCAGAATCGTGGCGAAGTCATCGGATGTGACCCTAAAGCCAGCGATGCTCATGTTCGCTCCGCAATCCTTGGGAGTGAAGGCAGAGGAGATCCTCTCCTTTTTGAAATCGACCCAAGTGGCGCCAACCTTGAGTTGCAAACTTTGAATAGTTCCCACTGAGTGACAGACCGTGGGGCTAAATATTGCAAGGGTTCGTGTAGTCACTGTTTCAACTGGAGTGACGGTAGAAGTATCTGGCGCGGGAATGGGGCGCTCGGAATTTGCGTAGCGCTCATCGGCCGGGATCTGCATCGAGGTGATACGTCCACTTACTGGAGTCGCGCTACTTGAACTCGCCATGGTGACGCTCTCGATACACGCGATCGCATTACCAGGGTTAGTGGCGCACGATGTAAGCGTATGACGTACAGGTGCGCCATAAATCAATCGCGGCCCATGCGGATCACTTGCTGCGTGTGCGGGCAGTACCGGGACGAGCGCAAAAGCACACGCTAATCCAAGTACTGCACGCAATATCCGCACCCTCGAACTCTTAGAACGCTCTAATCGCACGAACAGGTAGCGGGAAAGTCTTGAGGCTTGGCCCGACGAATCCACTTCCAAAGTCTTGCGACGTCACATTCCTGGCGTCAAGTTCTGTCGAAGACCAGTAGAAGCTGAACAAGTTCGTGAGCGTGCCTTGCGTAGTGCGTTGCAGATAGAGCGCATTGAGCTCGTCGGTTGAAGGCAAGTACCAATCCGACTTACCACCACCGCGGTAGGCCATTACGGTCATAGCAGCCACATTTGCAGGATCACGATCTGCGATCCAGTAAGTGTTCTTGCTTCCGGTTCCGATGGCAGTTCCGGTAGCACTGGCACCAACTGCTGTACTCGTATTGGTGGACCACACAATTGTGGGATCTGCACTGCCACCGAACCAAGTGTTCGGTGCAGCTTCGAGGTACTTGCAAGTGGTTGCGAGTGCGGTGCCACATGCAAAGCCAGCGGCCTTGACGTAGAAGACCTTGCCGCCGCCAGGACCAATATCACCGACGACGCAGACGCCACCTTGTGCACATGTGAGTGGCGCAGTAATCGTCAACGTGAAGGTACGTGTTGCACTACCCGTGGCATTAGTCGCAGTCACTGTGTAGGGAGTTGCCGCCGCTGCTGCAGATGGAGTTCCACTCAATGCACCAGTAGTTGTATTGAAGTTCATACCTGCAGGCGCTGCGGGTGAGATTGCAAAGGATGCAATTTCACCGCCAGTAGAAGTTGCGGTGAATCCCACAGCGACCGATCCGGTCGCCACACTCTCAGAGGCTGCCGAAATAGTGAACGCTGGTGCTGCAAGTGGAGCCACTGGTCCGCTGAATGCACGGATTGGACGGATGTAGAAGGTGTTGTTCTCCTGATACGTCATCGATCCTGTGAGCGCTCCGGAATCTGCAAAGCCAACTCCCCAGGCAAATACCGGACCGTTATCGGAAGATCCCCAATAACGATCTGCGGTGAATCCACCGATGGTGGCGCGCTTGGTGTACATCAATTCAAGTTCGTTCTTCGAAGGAAGATACCAATCGCTCACCACGGTGCCACCGACGGTGACTGTGTAATTGCGAGCGGCACGAGCAGCGATACCAGCCGCTGGATCGTAAGCCACAATCGCCAAGGTGTTCTTGTAACCCGCACCAATACCTTGTGCTGGTCCAAAATCACCCGATGAAGCCGTCGTCTTATTCGACCATGGGTAACGAGTATCAGCAGTGCCACCAGACCAGGTGTTCGGCGCAGCCTCGAGATAGTTGCAAGAGTCCGTAAGAGTAGGACCGCAAGCAAATGGAGTAGCTGAGGCGTAGAAGATCTTTCCGCCACCAGGGCCAGTGCTACCAACGGTATACGTGACATATGCCTTGACGGTGAGTGTGAATGATTGCGTCGCACTTCCCGTTACGTTTGTTGCGGTAACCGTATAAAGGGTTGCTGCTGCAGCATTCGCCGGCGTGCCACTCAATACACCAGTAGTGGTATTGAATGTCATACCTGTAGGAGCGGCTGGTGAGATCGCATAGCTGGCAATTGCACCACCGGTTGAGGTTGCGGTGAACCCGGTAGCTGCGATCGTCGCAGTCGCAGTTTCACTTGACGCTGTGAGCGTGAAGGCTGGCGCTGTGACATTGACCGTAAAGGTAAACGTCTTAGTAGCGCTTCCTGATGCGTTTGTTGCAGTGACGGTGTAGACCGTTGCTGGAGCAATTGCGGTAGGAGTTCCACTCAACGCACCTGTAGTGGTGCTAAAAGTCATGCCGGCAGGTGCGGCAGGTGAGATCGCATAGCTCGCGACAGTTCCACCTGTAGATGTCACGGTGAACCCAGTTGCTGCAGTATTTACTACACGCGTTTCCGAGGAAGACGAGAGCGCAAAGGCTGGAGCGGCGATGGCGACCGTGAAGGTGAACGTCTTTGTTGAACTTCCTGATGCGTTTGTTGCAGTGACGGTATAAGCCGTTGCTGGAGCAATTGCGGTAGGAGTTCCACTCAACGCACCTGTAGTGGTGTTAAAAGTCATTCCAGCAGGTGCGGCAGGTGAGATCGCATAGCTTGCGACAGTTCCACCTGTTGATGTCACCGTGAAGCCAGTTACTGCCACATTCACCGTTGTGGTCTCACTTGTAGATGAGAGCGTGAAGAGTGGAGCGCTTAAGGCAACAATCAGGGTGAAGGACTTGGAGTACGAGCCCGTGGCGTTCGTGCCGGTAACGGTGTAAACCGTCGCAGCTGCGATCGTTGTTGGCGTTCCACTGAAAGCACCGGTGCTGGCGTTGAAGGTCATGCCGGCAGGTGCAGCTGGTGAGATCGCGAAACTCGCGACCGCTCCACCTGTCGAGGTGACCGTGAAGCCAGTTGCTGCCGCATTCACAGTTACAGTCTCACTAGAAGTTGAGAGCGTGAACAACGGAGATGCCAGTGCTGGCGTTGGTCCACTGAAAGCCCGAATCGGACGCACAGAGGAACCCGCATTGGCCTTGCGGCCACCATTTCCAAAGCGACCGATATCAAAGAGTTGATCCCAGGCGTATTGGCTATCGAACTCGGTCGATGTCCAGTAAGTCTCTACACCGCTTCTAAAGCCATACGAACTATCTCCACGTGATGCTAGGTAGAGAAGATTGAGTTCGTCTTGTGATGGCAAGAACCAATCGTTCACTCCGCCACCGGTGTATGCCCGCGAAACGGTTCCGGCCTTATTGGCAGTGGCATCTTGGGCAACCATGGCAAGGGTGTTCTTGTAACCCGTTCCCAGCACAGTGCCTTGCGCCGCTGTACCAATTGCGGTCGTGGTGTTACCTGACCATGGGAGTTTCGGATCAGTTCCGGCGCCTGACCAACCACTTGGAGCTACTTCAAGGTAGTTACATGTGGCTGCAAGCGTAGGTCCGCAAGCAAATGGAGTAGTGGATACATAGAAGATCTTTCCGCCACCAGGACCTGCAGTTCCCACTGCGTAAGTTGGCAGCGCCGCCACAATTAATGTGAAGGTCTTCGAAGCGCTTCCCGCAGTATTAGTTCCTGTGATGGTGTACGCGGTAGCTGGAGTAACGGTTGTAGGTGTGCCACTGAGAGTTCCAGTAGCAGTATCAAAAGTCATGCCAGCAGGGGCTGCGGGTGTAATTGTGAAACTCACAATTCCGCCGCCCGTTGATGTCACTGTTTCACCTATAGCTGCGGTGTTTACGGTTACCGTCTCACTCGAAGACGAGAGGGTAAATGCCGGTGCGTTTGCAGGTCCACCAAAAGCCCGAATAGGGCGCACATAAACGGACGAATTCTTGCCGTTATCGCCCTGGTATTGGTTGTTGAATGGTTGTAACCACACCTGGTTCGCATTGTGTTCTGATGAAGACCAGTAGTTACTGCTTGCAAACCCACCATTGGCCAAAGTTCCGCCAAGGCAAGGTGCGGTGACATCTTGCTTCACTCCGCGAGCCCATTGGCAAGCGAGGTTGAGTTCTGCAGTGCTGGGGAGATACCAATCCTTCAGAGTTCCACCCTGGTAAGCGCGTGCTGCGCCAGCGGCGGTGGAAACGTCATTTCCTTGAGCCACAATCTCGATCGAGTTCTTGTAACCGCGACCGAGACCAGTGGCACTGTTGTTAATGGAGCCATCTGGTGAAGTGAGGGCCGCACTATTCACATTGGGATTCAATGCCCAAGCAAGTGTCGGATCTGCACTGCCACCCTTCCAGCTATTTGGTGCGATTTCGAGGTAGTTGCAGAGTCCGCCAGTGGGGCTGCCTGTCTTTGAGTAAGTAGCACCACAAGAGAAACCAACTGGATCGTAGAAATAGATCGTTCCGCCACCAGGGCCCGTGTCGCCTACTCCACACGTGGATGTTCCCGTGCAAGAAGTACCGGCATAAGTGAAGATTCCCTTACCGACTCCCACACCTGCATCTGTATTGGTGACAACAACATCAACGGTACCGACAGCATGAGGTGGTGTGGTCGCTGTGATGGAAGTAGTTGAAACTACCGTGACATTAGAAGCAGCTAGACCATCAAAGGTAACTTTCGCACCAGGTAAGAATCCGGTTCCTGTAATGGTGATTGCGGTTCCACCTAAACGAGTAGCTGAATTCACATTAATAGAAACCACGGTTGGTGGATTAGCAATGACCGTGAAGGTGAATGTTCTGGAAGTGCTTCCTGCGGCGTTGGTCGCTGTCACGGTGTAGACCGTCGTTGGTGCAACTGTTGTCGGAGTTCCAGTTAACGCACCCGTAGTCGTATTAAACGTCATGCCCGCAGGTGCGGCAGGTGCGATGGCAAAGGAAGTGATTGCTGGTCCGGAAGAATTGATAGTGAATCCAGTAGCGGCAGTGCTTACTGTGCGCGTCTCACTCGTTGAGGAGAGCAGGAAGATGGGGAAGCGTGCCGTTCCCGTCTCTGGTGTTACCGGAATGGGATTGCCGGGGCCGGTACCGCCAGGGCCGCCAGGGCCAGGGTTGGAACCGTTGTCTACCGGTGTTGTGCCGCCATTACCGCCGCCATTACCGCCACCATTACCGCCACCATTATTTCCGCCACCATTATTACCGCCACCATCGAGGATCTTGTCGATGCCGGCTTTGATCATGTCAGCGATGATGTCTTTGAGCGTTCCTACCTTTATCCACTTCTTGCCATCCCAGGTGTAGAGATCGCCAATCACTAAGAATGTGTCGCCAAGTTCTGGAAGTGGATCTGCAACATTGAGTGATTCGAAGCTATCAACTTTGGAGAATGCGCCATCACCAGAGAGGGGGATATTTGACCAGTGAATTGCCTTCTCTTTCTTAGCTGTGCACTTGGTCTTTCCCTGCGGAAGCAAGCGGAGTGCGCCGGTCTTGAGATTGGCACAGGCATAAAGCACGGTAGATACCGTTAAGAAATTCTTTGTAGCGTCAGGTAGCGCAAGTCCCTTAGTGCGGAAGTTGGCCCAACCCAAGGCAGTTTCTTTGCTCTTGACGCAAGCGCCCTTGAGTAGCAGGCGCATAGCGCGAGTTTTGAGATTGACGCACCCGACCAATTTTGGTGAGAGGGGATTTCCTTTGAATGAGAAGTTCGACCACGAGACCTTCTTCTCCGTCTTTTTGGCGCAAGCCCCACTTGGTACGTAGCGCATCGCACCCGTTTTGATGTTGACGCAGGTGGAGATACCAGGTGAAGAGGTGTCGATAGTTGTGGGAGCAGCCATCTTTGCGGCTACAGCAACCGAGGTGTTGGTCAGCGAGAGGAGTGAGAGGATCAACGACGCGACTCCTACGAGTGCGGCCTTGCGGCTCCGCGAAGAGCGTACGTCAAATTGGTTTACAGCGCGCATGTGGAAGAACCCCTCTGATTACTAACCCGGTCGGATCGACGTCCGATGAAAAAATTTCTACTAACCGACAGGGCTGAGCGTATGGGTCGGGGCGAACCATTACAACAGCAGGAGAGGCGAAGGGGGTTATCCCAATGATTTAAGGAGCATTTGGGCCACATCGAGAACTTCAAGGCTCTCAGGGGCGGCGCCCTCTTGCTTCTTGGAGTCCACACCGTCGGAAACCATCACTCGACAGAAGGGACAGGCCACTGCAATCACTGATGGCGCAGTAGTGAGCGCCTCTTCAACACGAGTGACGTTGATCTTTGCGCCAATCTTCTCCTCCATCCACATGCGTGCGCCACCGGCGCCGCAGCAGAAGGAACGTTCAGAGTTGCGTGGCATTTCATTAATAGTGGCGCCACTTGCTTCGAGCAATTCCCGTGGTGGTGTGTAGACCTGATTGTGGCGGCCGAGGTAGCACGGATCGTGATAGGTGATCTGTTGCTGCACCGGTGCGACCGGGATGAGTTTCTTATCGCGCACCAATTTGTTGAGCAGTTGTGTGTGGTGGACAACTTCAAGCTTCATGCCGAGTTGTTCGTAATCGCGACCCAGTGTGGTGAAGCAGTGAGGGCAGGTAACGACAACCTTCTTCGTTTCGCGCTCCTTAAAAACTTCGCCGAGCATTTCAATATTCTGCGCAGCTAACATTTGGTAGAGGAACTCATTACCAGCACGTCGAGCAGGATCACCTGTACACGTTTCGCCCTCACCTAGTACGCCGAATGTCACGCCAGCACGATGGAGAAGTTCAGCGACTGCCTTCGTAGTCTTCTTCGCGCGATCTTCATACGCACCGGCGCAACCCACCCAGAAGAGGTACTCCACTTCAGGTGCGATAGGACCATCGAGAACCGTGACTTCGAAGTCAAGTTCAGTGATCCAGTCGTTGCGTTGCGAAGAGTTCATACCCCAAGGGTTGCCCTTATTTTCCAAGTTCCGGAAGGTTCCGCCGAGCTCTGATGGGAAATCTGATTCTACGAGAACCTGGTGGCGACGCATATTAACAATGTGATCGACATGCTCAATATCAACGGGGCATTGATTCACGCAAGCACCACAAGTAGTACACGACCATAGAACCTCAGGAGTGATGATGTCTCCGATAAGTGTCTTCTCGGCCTCTGCGCGTTGCTCGTCGGTGAGCGCAGCCTTTTGATCCTCAGAAAGCGCTAGTAAATATGGGGCTTTTGCGAATGCGTGGTCGCGTAGTGAAGTAATCAAAAGTTTTGGTGAGAGTGGTTTCTCGGTATTCCATGCAGGACATTGCGATTGGCAACGGCCGCACTCGGTGCACGTAGAGAGATCGAGAATGCCCTTCCAGGACATGTTCTCAATCGCACCGACACCGAAGATGTCGTCATCACCTGGATCTTCAAAGTTGATGGGCTTGCCATCGGAGAGCATCACTGGAAGTTGTCCAAGTGCGACCGCGCCGTTGGCATTGCGCTTGAAGAAGATGTTGAAGAAGGCGAGGAAGCGGTGCCATGCAACACCCATGGTGAGGTTGATCGAGATGGTGATGAACCAGGCCATCGAAATCACGATCTTGATCGCTGCTACCAGCACGATTAACGACTTGAGTGTGGTGGCACTTAATCCGTTGAATGCGAGAACTGCTGGCCAGGAAAGTGCGTAATGCCAATTCCATAATGTCTCGCCAGCAAGTGCGCCTTCCAAACCGCGAAGTGCAATAACACAGAATACGATCGCCAAGATGGTGGCTTCTACGTAATAGGCCTGCCATGCAGTTGATCCGTAGAAACGTGATTTACGAGCTGGGCGAAAAATGCGCGTCGCTTGGCGAATACCAATCAGAGTGACAATGCCAAGGCCAGTGGCCCACGAAATGAATTCCACGAAGAGTTCATACGGTGCAAAGTGTCCTAGCAAAGGGATCGCAAATTCAGGTGAGAAGAGTTGTCCGTACGCGGTGACGAGCGTAAGAAAGAGTGAACCGAAACCAACGAAGACAAACCAGTGCGCAATTCCGCCGATGCTCCACTTACGCATCCGGGTATGTCCGAGCACTTCGCGCACCAAGGTCTTAACGCGTTCACCGCGATTATTCGATCGGGTGGGATCGGCTTGGCCAAGGCGCATGATCGCCAGGATCGAGCGAACCGCCTTCGCGAAGAGGGCGAGGCCAGCGACCGTGGCAGCCAGCGAGATGATGATGAGAAGTGCGCTCATGGGAATAGAGGTTACCCACCGGAAGGCTCGTCGCGAGTCGGGGCAGGGAAGAACAGGGAATAAGTCGAGAGAAGTGGTGGTTCTCTCATATGAAACTTGAGCCGCCTCGACTCAATCTTTTGACGAAAGTCGGCGCAAGTGGCAAGATCGAAGCAGACCCAGGCGGGAGAACTCGCTTGGTACCCCCTCGGCAGGCGAGAGCCCAGCCGGAAGAGCAGAAGCGAAAGAGAGTAAAGAGAATGGCTAGAGCGGTCGGTATTGACCTCGGAACCACCAATTCATGCGTCAGCGTGCTGGAGGGCGGCGAGCCCACAGTGATCGCAAATGCGGAGGGAGCACGAACCACCCCTTCAATCGTCGCCTTTGCTAAGAATGGCGAAGTCTTGGTCGGCGAAGTCGCCAAGCGCCAAGCCGTCACCAACGTCGATCGCACGATCCGTTCGGTGAAGCGCCACATTGGCACCAACTGGACCACTGATATCGATGGCAAGGCATACACCCCGCAAGAGATCAGCGCTCGCGTGCTCATGAAGTTGAAGCGCGATGCTGAGGCTTACCTCGGAGAAACAGTGACCGATGCGGTTATTACCGTGCCGGCTTACTTCAATGACTCACAACGTCAAGCAACAAAAGAAGCTGGCGAGATTGCTGGTCTTAACGTACTTCGCATTATCAACGAGCCCACTGCAGCAGCACTTGCATACGGTCTTGATAAAGCAGATCAAGAACAAACCATTCTCGTCTTCGACCTCGGCGGTGGAACGTTCGACGTTTCACTTCTTGAAATCGGCGACGGAGTTGTCGAAGTAAAGGCCACCAATGGCGATAACCACCTCGGTGGTGACGATTGGGATCAAGCACTCGTCGAGCACTTGGTAAAGAACTTTGGCCAAAGCAACGGTATTGATCTCACTAAAGACAAGATGGCGATGCAACGCGTGCGTGAAGCAGCAGAGAAGGCAAAGATCGAACTCTCCTCTTCACAATCAACGAGCATCAATCTTCCTTACATCACTGTTGATGCCGAGAAGAATCCACTCTTTCTTGATGAGTCGATTACTCGCGCACAATTCCAACAAATTACTGCTGATCTTCTCGAGCGCTGCAAGAAGCCTTTCGAGCAAGTAATCAAGGATGCAGGTGTTCCACTTAGCAAGATTGATCAAGTTGTCTTGGTCGGTGGATCAACACGTATGCCAGCAGTAGTAGATCTCGTACGTAGCCTTACCGGTGGCCGCGAACCAAACAAGGGCGTTAACCCCGATGAGGTCGTAGCTGTAGGTGCATCACTTCAAGCAGGTGTACTCAAGGGTGAAGTGAAGGATGTTCTCCTTCTCGACGTCACGCCACTCTCACTTGGAATTGAAACCAAGGGCGGCATCATGACGCGCCTCATCGAGCGCAACACCACCATTCCAACCAAGCGTTCGGAAATCTTCACTACGGCTGATGACAATCAGCCAAGCGTTCAGATTCAAGTCTTCCAAGGCGAGCGCGAAATGGCTGCTTACAACAAGCGCCTCGGGATGTTTGAACTCACCGGTTTGCCGCCTGCACCACGTGGCATCCCACAGATCGAAGTTACTTTCGATATCGACGCTAACGGCATTGTGCACGTAGCTGCGAAGGATCTTGGGACTGGCAAAGAGCAATCAATGCGCATCACGGGCGGATCTGCTCTGGGCAAGGACGACATCGAGCGGATGATGAAGGAAGCCGAATCGCACGCCGAAGAAGATAAGGCGCGTCGCGAAGAGGCCGAGACTCGTAACCTCGCCGATTCACTCGTCTACCAAACCGAGAAGTTCCTCAAAGACAATGCGGATAAGTTCACTGAAGGCGAAGCCGCTGAGAAGAAGGCAGAAGTCGAAGGCGAACTGAACTCTCTAAAGGAAGCTCTCAAGGGAAGCAATATGGAGACCATCAAGGCCGGCACCGAGAAACTCTCGAACGTCAGCCAAGAGCTCGGTGCTTCACTCTATGCAGCAGAACAAGCAGCTGGTGGAGGCGAAGGAACGCAGGAGTCTCACGGTCATGGTGACGACGTAGTCGATGCTGAGATTGTTGACGAACAGAAATGAGCGAAACCGCAGCAGAATCTGTAACAGAAGAGTCTGCGGCTGAAGTTGTCGAAGTTCTCGAGGAGGCGGCGAGTGATCCACTCGTCGTCCTCACCGGGGATCTCCAACGCCTTCAAGCTGAATACTCCAATTACCGTAAGCGCGTGGAGCGCGATCGTGAGTTAGCTCGCGATCTTGCGGTTGCTGCTGTTCTCATTGAAATGCTTCCTACTCTTGATGACCTTGAGCGCGCTCGCGAACACGGCGAACTAGAAGGTGGATTCAAGGCGGTTGCAGATCAACTCGAGAAACTCACTAGCAAACTCGGATTAGAGAAGTACGGAACTGCAGGAGAGGCATTTGACCCACAAATCCACGAAGCGCTCATTCATGCCACGAGCGATGAAGTAACGGAAGCAACTGCTACAGCAATCTTGCAACCGGGATATCGCTTAAAAGATCGCATTCTCCGACCCGCACGTGTGGCAGTAACGGAACCCGAGTAAACCCATGGCCGCTAAAGATCTGTATGAGAAGGACTTCTACGCCATTCTTGGCGTGGAAAAGAATGCAGAAGCGGCTGCCATTAAAAAGGTTTATCGCAAGCTCGCTCGAGATCTTCACCCAGATGCAAATAAAGGTGATGCCAAATTAGAAGAGCGCTTCAAAGAAGTCTCTGAGGCATACGACATCTTGAGCGATCCGAAGAAGCGTGCAGAGTACGACGAAGCGCGCGCACTCTTTGCCCGTGGTGGTTTTCGCCAACCACAAGGTGGTCAAGGTGGCGGTTACGGCGGAGGCTTCCAAGGAAATCCGCAGGACATGTTCGGTGGTGGCGACATCAACGACATGCTCAGCGGACTCTTTGGGAATCGCCAACGCGGACCACGTAAAGGACAAGACTTACAAACAGAGACCACAATCTCTTTTCGCGATTCAATCACGGGTGTCCAAATATCTCTGCGGGTGAACGGCAACACCGTAAAAGCGAATATTCCAGCCGGCATTGAAGATGGAAAGCGCATCATTCTCAAAGGCAAGGGTGGTGCCGGACAACCAGGTGCACCTGCAGGTGATCTCTACATCGAAATTCATGTCACCCCACATCCGATCTTCACTCGTAAGGGCGACAATCTCTCACTCACTTTGCCGATTACTTTCGCAGAAGCTGCATTGGGTGGCGACGTTGAAGTACCGACGTTAAGTGGCGAACTTGTGAAGGTGCGCCTCGCTGCGGGAACCGCAAATGGGCGCACTCTACGAGTTAAAGGTCACGGTCTTGCCAAGAAGAGCGGTGGCCAAGGGGATCTCTTCGTCACCGTTGAAGTTGCGGTGCCACAACGCCTCGATGCTAAAGAGCGTGAACTGATCGAGCAGTTCCAAACCTTGACAGCGCATGTGGATCTACGGGCAGACTTTGTTGCTAAGGCGAAGGAGTAGTGATGTTAGGAGATCACGACGAATACGCTGCGGTTTACGTCATTAGCGTGGCCGCAGAAATCTCTGGCATGCACCCACAAACCCTTCGCCAATACGACCGCCTCGGCTTAGTTTCACCAGGTCGGGCTACCGGTCGCGGTCGTCGCTACTCGATTAGAGATATCGCGCTCCTGCGTGAAGTCCAGCGGTTAGTGAACGAAGGAATTAATCTCGCCGGCATCAAACGGATTCTGGAGTTGGAGACTCAGCTACTCGATCTCAATCGGGAGATGGATTACTTACGAGCTCAACTTGCGGGGGCTCCCGCTCGGCGCGATCTAGTGCCGATACGATCTACTTCGCATCTGGTGATCTACAAGAAGGATTAATCCCATTCACTTTCGCGCTGATATCCAAGGCCTGCGTGCCATTGCGGTTCTCGCGGTTGTCTTCTTCCATGCTGGATTGCCCGTCTCAGGTGGATTCGCCGGCGTAGATATCTTCTTCGTCATCTCAGGGTTTGTTATCTCGCAATTGATCCTGCGTGAATGGGAACGGACCAACACTTTCTCGTTTAAGAATTTCTATCGCCGCCGTTTTAAGCGACTCGTACCGGCGCTCTCGTTAATGACGAGCGTGGTTGCTATCGCTTCAGCTTTTTTCCTCTCATCCGGCGGCTCATTTCAAAAGGGCATCTACGCCGGTATTGGCGCCACTCTCTTTATCGCTAACTTCGTGCTCCACTTCTCCACTGGTGGTTACTTTGATCTACCAGCGGCGAGCAATCCCATGCTCCACACCTGGTCGCTCTCGATTGAAGAGCAGTTCTACTTCTTCTTCCCCGTTTTGCTTGTACTCATCATGAGTTACGCCATTCATAAGAAGAAGAGTTCACGTCGAGCGCTCTTCCTCGTGGGTGTGCTCGCGGCAATTTCTTTGGGCACAGTGCTACTTGCGCAGTGGGGTGTGGAGATTCGGTTCATTAACCGAGGGCAGATTCTCTTCTACTCACCCATCACTCGTGCTTGGGAGTTTGCCGCCGGCACACTTATCGCTATTGCGCTCTCCCAGGGATATCGAGTTACTCGCGCTCGTCTCTTTACCGTTATCGCTTACGCGCTACTCGTTTACTCACTCTTCTTTATTAAGGAAGGAAGTGCCTGGCCGAGCGCCGTCACTCTGGCGCCAGTTCTCGGCACCGCACTCCTCATCCTGGCTGGTGCGGATAAGGATTCACCCAGCCATCGCTTCCTTGGAACGAAAGTGATGCGCAGTATCGGAGATTTCTCCTACTCCTGGTATCTCTGGCATTGGCCTTTCATCGTCTTTGCCCGTTCGATCTCTGATTCCAAGATCATGCTGACAGGCGCAGT
>CAIPAI010000058.1 GCA_903863015.1 uncultured Actinomycetes bacterium | reverse complement strand
ATTGCATTCGCCGGTGAGGGTCAGCATCAAGATGCTGGCGCAAAGATGGTGCATGCTGCGCCCTACACTTCGTCAACGATTATCTCGAAGTCAGTTGCACGCGGTGGCGGCCGTACCTCGTATCGCGGTTTGGTCCAGGTTCAAGAGGGTGCACATCACTCCAAGAGCACTGTCAAGTGCGATGCACTTTTGGTCGACACCATTAGTCGTTCAGATACATATCCCTACGTCGACGTGCGCGAAGATGATGTGTCTATGGGACACGAAGCCACTGTCTCGAAGGTGAGCGATGATCAACTCTTCTACTTAATGTCTCGCGGCATGACTGAAGACGAAGCCATGGCCATGATTGTTCGTGGATTCATCGAGCCGATTGCACGCGAATTGCCGATGGAGTACGCGCTCGAACTGAACCGTCTCATCGAGCTCCAAATGGAAGGCGCTGTCGGTTAATGAGCACCATTACTACGCCCACTGGGCGCGAAGAAGCATGGCGTTTTACTCCACTCAACCGCTTAGGCGGTTTGCACGACGGAAGTGCATCGAACTCGGGAGTACTAAGTTTTGAGTTGAGCGGGGACTCGATCGCAGTACATAAGTCAGTACCTGCGAGCGAATCCGTAGTTCTCCCTCACGACGAGACGACCGACGCAGTAGCTTTGCACGCCCGCGCGCGAGTTGAGAAGGTCGACTTTATCGATATCCCCGCCAACGCTTCGGGCACAGTGCGAATTGTTCGTACGGGCGCCGGTGGCTCACTCTTCGCTCGAACGCTTATTGCGGTGGGAAAGCATTCAAAGGTTTCCATTGTGATGGAGAATTTCGGTGACATTTCTTTGGCTGAGGAGATTGAATTACGCATTGCCGACGAAGCAAATGTGCAGTTCATTTCTACCCAAGAATGGTCATCAACGGCGGTCCACGTTGCAAGACACCGCTTCGAATTAGGCAGAAACGCTACTCTCACAGCAACTCATTTCACCATGGGTGGATCAGTCGTGCGAATCTCTCCTCGAGTCGATTACTTGGCCAACGGGGGAAGCGCTGAGCTCAATGGGCTCTACTTTGCAAACACTGGCCAACATCTAGAGCACAGACTTCATGTCGAGCACGACGTATCGCATTGCAAGTCTCGAGTTACCTACAAAGGTGCTCTGCATGGTGAGGGCGCCCACACTGTGTGGATTGGTGACGTGGCAATTCGTGCGGTGGCGGAAGGAACCGACACCTACGAGCTCAACCGCAACTTGGTGCTGAGCGATCACGCGCGGGCAGATTCCGTTCCTAATCTCGAGATTGAAACGGGAGAGATTGTCGGCGCCGGTCACGCAAGTGCTACCGGGCGTTTTGATGATGAGCAACTTTTCTATCTCCAAGCCCGCGGAATTCCGGTCCACGAGGCTCGCAAACTTGTAGTGCGCGGCTTCTTTGCTGAGCTCATCACCAAGATCGGCATTGCTGACTTGGAAGAGCGACTTCTTGGTGTCATCGACGAAGCGCTAGAGGCTTCGAATGCTTGAACTCTCCTTTGATTCATTAGTTCCCGGACGCCCACTCAAGGTCAATCTCGACGGTAACGACGTGTGCGTGGCGCGAGTGGGCGATGAGGTATTCGCGGTCGGAGATCTCTGCTCGCACGCCGATGTATCGCTTTCAGAAGGTGAAGTTGAGGATCACTTCGTCGAATGTTGGCTCCACGGATCGAAGTTTGATCTTCGCACGGGGGAGCCAGAGTCATTTCCAGCAACCACTGCAATTCCAGTTTATAAAACCTCGCGTGACGGCGACACCGTCACAATCTCTCTCCCAGAAAATCGGAAGTGAATATGAGTACATTAGTAATCCGCGATCTCCACGTAAGCGTCGAGACCGAAGACGGTCCAAAGGAAATTCTTAAAGGCGTAGACCTCACGGTGAACTCTGGAGAGATTCACGCGATCATGGGTCCAAACGGTTCCGGTAAGTCGACTTTGGCTTATTCGATCGCCGGGCACCCTAAGTATCAAGTCACTTCTGGCTCTGTTCATCTTGATGGCGCTGACGTCCTCGAGATGACAGTCGACGAACGTGCACGTGCCGGTCTCTTCTTGGCCATGCAGTATCCAGTCGAGGTTCCAGGCGTCAGTGTCTCTAACTTCCTCCGTACTGCAGCAACTGCAATTCGCGGCGAAGCACCTAAATTGCGCACCTGGGTAGGCGAAGTAAAGGCTGCGATGACGGCCCTGTCGATGGATCCCGCCTTCTCCGAAAGAAATGTCAACGAGGGATTCTCCGGTGGCGAAAAGAAGCGTCACGAGATTTTGCAGATGGAATTGCTCAAGCCAAAAATGGCCATCTTGGACGAGACAGACTCAGGGCTCGATGTTGATGCTTTGCGCGTAGTTTCTGAAGGAGTGAATCGAATCGCTGCCAATGGCGACCTCGGCGTTCTCCTCATCACTCACTACACCCGCATTCTTCGACATATCAAGCCAGATTTTGTACACGTGTTCTCTGCCGGTCGCATCGTCGAACAAGGTGGCTCAGAATTAGCAGAGCGCCTCGAGGCTGAAGGCTACGCAGAATACGCGACCAAGTAGAGACATGTCCGCCTCTACGCTCAACGCGGAAATCCTAAAAAAGGATTTTCCGCTACTTGGGCGTACCGTCAGGGGCGGCAAGAAATTGGTTTATTTGGATTCTGGTGCCACGAGCCAAAAGCCCACGATGGTGCTTGATGCCGAACGAAATTTCTATGAATATCACAATGCGGCAGCGCATAGAGGTGCACACCAGCTAGCCGAAGAGGCGACTGAGGCTTTTGAAGGTGCGCGCGAGGTGGTCGCGCATTTCATAGGAGCGCACACCCGTGAGGTTATATTTACCAAGAGTGCCACTGAGTCCTTAAACCTAGTGGCTTACTCGCTCTCTGCTGCAGAGTCTCCAATCCAATGGCGACCTGGCGATGAGGTACTCGTCACCGAGATGGAGCATCACGCCAATCTCATCCCATGGCAAGAGATGGCGAAGCGCACAGGTGCGCGTTTGCGGTTTATTCCTGTCACCGACGATGGACAATTAGATCTCACTCAAATCGACACTTTGATAAATGAAAAGACGCGCATTCTTTCGTTTACGCACGCCTCGAACGTGTTGGGTACCGTAAATCCTGTTCGCCGCCTTGCCGACTTGGCACATGCCGTGGGCGCCATAGTTGTACTTGACGCTTGCCAATCTGTCCCGCATGAATCCGTTGATGTGACTGCGCTGGGCATTGATTTGATGGCCTTTTCTGGTCACAAGATGCTCGGACCCACTGGTGTGGGGGTGCTGTGGGGTCGATTTGAAATTTTGGAATCGATGCCGCCCTTCCTTACTGGGGGATCAATGATTGAAGTAGTCACACTTGAAAGTGCGACTTACTCGTTGCCGCCAAAGCGTTTCGAAGCCGGAGTGCCCAATATGGCGCAGGCAGTTGGCCTGGCAGCTGCTATTGGTTATTTGCAAGAAGTAGGTATGCATGCGATTGCTCATCACGAAGAAGATTTAGTTACCTCAGCGATCGCTCAACTTGAAACCATGCCGGGCGTCAAAGTGTTAGGTCCTGCCGGCCCGCGCGGAGGCGCGCTCTCGTTCCTGGTTGACGACATACACCCGCACGATGTTGGTCAAGTTTTAGATGATGACGGCATTGCGGTCCGGGTCGGGCACCATTGCGCGTGGCCCCTGATGAGGCGCTTCGGAGTGGCGGCCACAACTCGGGCTACTTTCTATCTTTATAACACCCACGAAGACGTGAGTTCCTTGGTATCGGGAATTCGAAGAGCCCAACAGTTCTTTGGAACCACTTCATGAACCTCGAGAAGATGTATCAGGAAATCATCCTGGACCACTACAAGCATCCTCAATTCAAGAATCTTGCTCCTATGGTCTCCGGCGCCGTGGAAGTGCACCATATCAATCCGACGTGTGGAGATGAAGTAACTCTTCGAGCTCAGGTCGTTGACGGAGTGATTGAGTCGGTCACTTGGGACGGTCTTGGTTGTTCGATATCTCAGGCCTCCACGTCGGTGATGGCTGGATTGACGCAAGGCGCTACCGTAAAGAGCGCCCTCGATTTAACGGCACAATTTCTTTTACTGATGCAAGGTAAGGGAGTTTCAACTGACGCAGACGAAATATTGGAAGACGGCATTGCATTTGCCGGCGTGGCTCAATACCCCGCTCGAGTAAAGTGTGCCCTTCTAGGGTGGATGGCGTTAAAAGATGCAATCACGCGTGAGCCGGGGGAGATCAATGAGTAACGAAGCCAAGGTCGCCGATGTTGAAGAGGCGATGAAGGATGTAGTAGATCCTGAATTGGGTATTAATGTAGTTGATCTAGGTCTTGTGTACGGCGTGCACGTTGATGACCACGAAATTGCCACATTGGATATGACACTCACATCAGCTGCCTGTCCGTTGACCGATGTGATTGAAGATCAGACACGTGCTGCCCTTGCCGGACTTGTCTCCGATGTCCGGATCAATTGGGTGTGGATGCCACCATGGGGGCCTGACAAGATCACGGATTCAGGACGCGAACAATTGCGGGCATTAGGTTTTACAGTCTGATTACCGCACGCGAAGTTGAAATACGTCTTGGTGCAAGGCTCCTGCTCGCGCCATGTTCTTTCACGGTCAATCCTGGGGACCGCATCGGCCTAGTCGGCAGAAACGGCGCTGGTAAAACAACTCTGACCAAAATTCTTGCTGGAGAGGGTCTGCCTAGTTCAGGTGACGTGACGCGCAGCGGACACGTGGGTTACCTTCCGCAGGATCCCCGCACGGGTGATTTGCACGTGCTCGCCAAAGATCGCATTCTTTCGGCTCGAGGCCTCGATCAAATCATTGCTGATTTGCGACTGGCAGAGGAGCGCATGGCTTCTCCTGATAAAGAAGTAGCAGAGAAGGCTGGTCGACGCTGGACTGCTCTTGACGAAGCCTTTCATCGCGAAGGTGGGTACTCCGCTGAGAGCGAGGCGGGCTCCATCGCGTTGAGTTTAGGGTTGGCGCCGAAAGTTCTTGATCAGCCACTGGAAACTCTCTCTGGTGGTCAACGCCGCCGCGTCGAATTAGCCCGTATTCTCTTTCAGGGTTCAAGTACTTTGCTACTGGATGAGCCCACAAACCACCTTGATGCCGACTCCATCGCGTGGCTTAAAGAATTCCTCGCCAATTACAAAGGCGGGCTCATTGTCATTAGTCACGATGCAGCGCTCCTCGACAAATGCGCGAACAAGATATTTTATCTAGATGCAAATCGATCAACAATCGATATTTACAACCTTGGCTGGACTGCATACTTACAGCAACGCGAAATTGATGAGCGTCGCCGCAAGCGCGAGCAAGCCAACGCAGAAAAACAGGCCGGAGCTTTGAAGGCGCAGGCAGATCGCATGAGATACAAAGCGACGAAAGCTCGAGCGGCACAGAGCATGGATAAGCGTGCCGCGCGTATTCTCGATTCGATTGTGGAGGGTGGCGGGCGCGAAAAGGTCGCACGCATCCGTTTCCCTGATCCTGTCACATGTGGGAAGACGCCCTTAATGGCGCATGGACTTTCAAAGAGTTATGGCTCTTCAGAAATTTTCACCGACGTCGACCTAGCGATCGATCGAGGCTCACGAGTGGTCATTCTTGGATTGAATGGTGCTGGGAAAACCACTTTGTTACGCCTGCTATCCGGCATTGAAGACGGAGATACAGGTCAAGTGGAGTTGGGGCATGGTGCGCGCCTTGGTTACTACGCTCAAGAACACGAAACATTAGATGTCACGCGCACCGTCCTTGAAAATATGCAATCGGCATCTCCTGATTTGGCCGAATCCCAAGTGCGTTCGCTCCTGGGTTCATTTCTTTTCATTGGTGATGACGTGTTTAAGCCAGCAGGTGTGCTTTCTGGAGGCGAGAAAACACGTCTTGCGCTTGCTTGTTTAGTGGTCTCTGGGGCAAACGTACTGCTTCTGGACGAACCCACGAATAATCTCGATCCAGCGAGTAGGGCCGAAATTCTGGAAGCACTGGGAAGGTATGAGGGCGCAGTTGTGCTCGTCACACATGATGACGGCGCGGTAGAGGCCCTCAACCCTGAGCGGGTACTTCTTCTCCCTGATGGTGTGGAGGATCTCTGGCGACCCGACTATCTGGATCTCATTGCTCTAGCATGACCTCATGATCACAGTAGAACGTAGCGGAGCCAGAGTCGACATCATTCTGAACGCCCCTGAGCGGCTCAATGCGCAGACTGAAGAGACCTGGATTGAACTTGCCCGCATCGGCCGAGATCTTGATCCACGGACCCGCGTGGTGGTTTTGCGCGCCGAAGGGCCTTCATTCTCTGCGGGGATGGATAAGCGCGTCTTTACAGGCGAGGCCAATCCAAATCTCAGGGAGATGCTTGAAGGCACTAACGAAGAGATGCAAGACCGTATTGCAACCTTCCAAGAGGCCTTTCGCTGGTGGCATGAGTGCGATGCCATCACGATTGCACAAGTTCAGGGACATGCGATTGGCGCTGGATTTCAGTTAGCCCTTGCGTGTGATCAGCGGATCCTGGCTGACGATGCAAAATTCGCGATGAAAGAGATTTCTCTCGGCCTGGTTCCAGATCTCACAGGTACCTACTCGTTGATGCAACTTGTCGGATATTCACGTGCTCTTGATATTTGCAGCACTGGTCGATCTGTAGAGGCCGCCGAGGCGGTCCAAATTGGGATGGCCCTCAAGGCTGTCCCAGTTGCAGATCTCGCCGCAGCGGTTGACTCGTATGTTGAGAGTTTGATGGCTATGCAGGAGCCAACTCTCAGGGCGGTCAAACGACTTCATAACCAAGTGCGGACTCGCGATAAGCAATTTGTGGCAGAACGCCGTGAACAGACAGCTTTGCTTCGGGGAATGCTCGGTGGCTAATCATTCAATGTGGATGAGCTACAGAGCTCTGACGCAGGACAGTTCCGTTAAGGACAAAAAACTCACCAAGGGAACGCTCAAGCGTATTGGTAGTTTTGCTACCCCTTACCGAAGTTCAATGATTACGTATCTCAGCACGGTAGTCATTGAGTCCATCCTGATCATCATTACACCGCTTGTTCTTCGCGAGTTGATCGACAAAGGCGTGTTGAAAAATAACGCGCACCTAGTTACCTCCTTAGCTTTATTGGTAGGCGGTCTGGCACTTTTTGACGCCGGGCTTACTCTCTTTGGTCGTTGGTACTCGGCAAGAATCGGCGAGGGCCTCATCTATGACCTGAGAGTCAAAGTATTTACCCATGTGCAACGACAACCGATCGCGTTTTTTGTGCGCACGCAAACTGGTGCACTCATATCACGACTTAATTCCGATGTGATTGGCGCTCAACAAGCCTTCACCTCAACCCTGTCGGGTTTGGTCAGTAATGTGGTGAGCCTTGTGCTCGTAGGCGCCACCATGTTCTATCTTTCCTGGCAAATTACTCTAGCTGCGCTGGTTCTTGTTCCCGTATTTCTACTACCGACCAAGTGGGTGGGGCGAAAGCTTCAGCGCATGACGCGTTCGACAATGCAGCTGAACGCAGAGATGTCATCCACCATGACAGAACGTTTTAACGTTTCCGGCGCCTTATTGGTTGCCCTTTTTGGTCGCCCCAAGGTCGAGTCTGAATACTTTGCGGCAAAAGCAAGACGTGTTGCAGATAACGGTATTCAAATTGCACTCTTTAATAGACTCTTCTTCACGTCGCTCACGTTGATTGCCTCCGTTGCCACGGCCATGGTTTATGGAATCGGCGGGCACTTAAGTATCAATGGATCTCTATCGTTGGGTACTTTGCTGGCGCTAACGACACTCTTAACGCGGCTCTACGGGCCACTCACTGCGCTCTCAAGCGTGCGCGTCGACGTCATGACCGCGCTTGTTTCATTTGAACGCGTCTTTGAAGTGTTAGACCTGGAGCCCAGTATCAAGAACGAGCCCGGAGCTACGCCGATCCAGAAGGCCCCTCCACGTATCGTCTTTAACGATGTTCACTTTGGTTACCCACCTGCTGCCGAGGTCTCGCTCGCTTCGCTCGAAGCGGTAGCGAAGCCGGAGACCTATACGGGCGGAGAAATCCTGAAGGGGATCTCGTTTGAAGTTGGCCCTGGTGAGATGGTGGCACTGGTAGGTCCATCGGGTGCGGGCAAGACGACCATCACCTCACTCTTGCCGCGCCTCTATGACGTAACAGAAGGGAATATCGAAGTCGATGGTCGCGATTTGCGAGCGATCACTTTGGAGAGCCTGCGGGAACTTGTAGGCGTGGTCACTCAAGATGCCCACCTCTTCCACGACACTATCGAGGCGAATCTTCGCTATGCACAGCCGACTGCTACGCCCGAAGAGATAGTCAGCGCCTGCAAAGGTGCGCAGATTTGGGAGTTAATCCAATCTCTCCCCGATGGGCTCGATACGGTTGTGGGCGATCGCGGTCACCGTCTCTCTGGAGGCGAAAAACAGCGCATCGCAATCGCGCGCTTGCTTCTTAAGGATCCAGGCGTAGTTATTCTTGACGAGGCTACCGCTCACCTTGATTCCGAAAATGAGGCGGCGGTGCAGCAAGCACTTGGACTTGCGTTAGCGGGTCGTACGAGTGTTGTCATCGCGCACCGGCTCTCAACAATCCGCGAGGCGAACCAAATTCTAGTTATCGATAACGGTGAAATTGTGGCTAGGGGTACTCATGACTCGCTTATGAGAGACCCTGGGCTGTATCGCGAACTCTACGAGCGCCAGTTTTCACATTCTTAAGATCTTCCCTGAGAAGTAAGAATCTCCCCAAGGCAATGAGAAGAGCAAAAATCAACCATTGCACGGCGTAAGCCGCATGTGGTCCAGATGAAATCTCGGGCTTGGGTATTGGTAGTGGCAGTGATTGCGATGCTGGTGTAAAACTCTCGGCTTCCAAATAGCCGCCGCCGTCACTTGCGATGCGTTTCGTGTTTATGGTCCGAGCAACCGCACTGAAATCCTCACTGCTCATGCCAAAGAGAGATCCTCGAGGCCCAGGGCGATCCAAAGTATCGCCACCTCGCACGCGTCCCACAACGGTGATGGGCGTCGTGGGTAGCGTGATGTGGGGGAGATCGGTTGCACTGAGTCCAGCTTGGATCCATCCGAGATCAATCCAGTAACGCGCACCGTCAGAAGTCGTGATGGGTGCCATGACGCCGTACCCGTATTTGCCGTTTGAGTATCGATTGCGCATTAAAAGGTACTCGCCCAAGGTCCCGCTTACCTGTGCGTGACGCCATCTCACGCTTGGTTTCGGGGGAGTGCCGGGTGTGAGAAAGGCGCTAATCGTGGAGGGGGTTTGGTCAATATTTTGAGCGATCAGCGCATTAGCGCTATCACGGGCGCTCTTACGCTCCCATTGCCATTGCGCAAGTGCGAGACATCCGAAGATCAGCATGATCGCTGTGAGCGTGAGCGCTATGGATTTGGGTCCGAAAATGGCGCGCTTCATGGCACGAAGGTATCGTCTCCACTTACTATGGCGCACCTTCAGGACACCTTTGGGCGAGTCAAGCGGGATCTGCGTATCTCGTTGACGGATCGATGCAATTTGCGCTGTTCCTATTGCATGCCCCCGGAGGGATTGCCGTGGATTCCCCAGCCTGAAATTTTGACCGATGATGAAATTGTTCGAGTGTCCAAGATTGCGGTAGCGCACGGCATCACTAAATTGCGCCTCACTGGTGGGGAGCCATTGCTTCGTCCAAATTTGATTGACATTGTTGGGCGAATGTCGAAGCTCAATCCTCGCCCCGATATTGCTCTCACCACTAATGGAATTGGTTTGGCTCACCTCGCAGCACCGTTGGCGGCGGCTGGCCTCACGAGAGTTAACGTCTCCTTAGATACCTTGCAGCCCGCTCGCTTTAAAGCACTCACGCATCGCGATCGATTCGATGATGTGATCGCTGGGCTTCACGCAGCGAAAGAAACCGCGCTCGCTCCTATTAAGGTCAACTCAGTCTTGATGCGAGGCGTGAATGATGATGAAGCTCCTGCTCTATTGAGATGGGCTCTCGATAACGATATTCGTTTACGTTTCATCGAACAGATGCCGCTTGACGCACAGCACGGATGGCAACGAGAGACGATGTTAACGGCTGATCAAATTATCGAAAGTCTTGCACAAGACTTTGTGTTGACCCCATTGACAAAGGGAGAGAGAGGATCTGCTCCCGCTGAAGAGTTTTTGGTCGATGGTGGACCCGCAACGGTAGGAATCATTGGCAGCGTGACACGGCCATTCTGTGCAGACTGCGATCGCATCCGGTTGACCGCGGATGGCCAAATTCGCAATTGCCTCTTCGCCACCGAAGAAGATTCAGTGCGCGAGATCTTGCGTTCTAGTGGAGCTGACATCGATGAGCGGGTAGCGGCTGTACTTTTCGGATCAGTTCTCAAAAAGAAGAAGGGCCACGGAATTGGCGAGCCAGATTTTGTGCAACCAATTCGTCCGATGTCAGCGATTGGTGGCTAGGAGCCGAGCTCCCGAGGAATGACAGGCGCCGAGGGCGCGGTCTCTCGCTCTCGCCCCGCGTTTGCCACGACTACAGAGATATAGGGGAGCGTGAATGCCCCTACGAAGAAGATCCATCTCCAAGGGTTGGGTGTGATGACCGTCAGGAGAAAACACGCAGTACGGATCATCATGCTGACGAAATAGCGCTTCTGGCGACCGGCGAGATTGCTGCTGAGGGGTGCGGCCGCCCCCGTGATTTGATGAGGTTCGATCTTGGTCTTGCGCTGAAAAGCCATGGGTTCACGCTATCTCGACCCACTTACCTCTGCCACTCAGGACTTCCCTTCTCGGGAGAGTTCTTGAGGCAGTGTCGTGAGGTAAGTTATCGACATGACTTCGCGCTCGATTCTGGTCACTGGTGGAAACCGTGGCATTGGATTGGCGATTGCGAGGGCCTTCCAGGCGCAGGGAGACCAGGTCGCCATTACTTATCGAAGTGGAGAAGTGCCCGAGGGACTCTTTGGGGTGCAGGCAGATGTCACCGATACTGAATCGATTGAGCGCGCCTTTGCCGAAGCCGAGAGTGCTCATGGTCCTGTTGAGGTGCTGGTCGCAAATGCTGGCATTACTCGAGACGGGCTCGTTCTGCGCATGTCTGATGACGATTTTGCCGACGTGGTAAACACCAATCTCACTGGAGTTTTCCGCTGCGCGCGTAGAGCTTCCAAAAGTATGCTCAAGTTAAAACGTGGACGCATCATCATTATCGGATCTGTCGTGGGGCTCTCTGGTTCTGCTGGGCAAGTGAATTACGCCGCCACCAAGGCAGGGCTGGTCGGAATGGCGCGATCACTGGCGCGCGAATTGGGAGTACGGGGAATCACCACGAATGTGATCGCTCCTGGCTTTGTCACAACTGATATGACCGCAGTTTTGGATGAAGATGTTAAGAAAGGAATCCTCACCACGATTCCACTTAATCGCTATGCGGAAGCCAGTGAAGTTGCAGGTGTGGCCACATTCCTCGCATCGGAGAGCGCGGCTTACATTACTGGCGCCGTCATTCCAGTTGACGGTGGTCTAGGTATGGGAAATTAGGGGGTCATTGTGGGAATACTTCAAGGTAAGCGTATTTTGGTCACAGGTGTTCTCACCGACGCATCCATTGCTTTTCATATCGCGCGGATTGCGCAAGAAGAGGGCGCTCAAGTCGTGCTCTCTTCTTACGGCAGAGTATTGCGTCTGACTGAACGCATCGCTGGCCGTTTGCCACAGAGTGCGCCAGTCATAGAACTCGACGTCACGTCAGATGAAGACCTTGCACAACTGCCTACACGCGTACGAGAACATGTTTCTGGTCTCGACGGCGTTATCCATTCAATCGGGTTTGCACCAGAGGCAGCTTTGGGCGGCAACTTTCTTAATACTGAGTGGAATGATGTGGCTACCGCGCTGCAAGTGTCGGCCTACTCGCTCAAATCTCTCACCATGGCCGCGCGACCGCTCTTCGATAAAGAGCGTGGGGCTAGCGTTGTTGGTCTCGACTTTGATGCCACGGTCGCCTGGCCAAAGTACGACTGGATGGGTGTTGCTAAAGCTGCACTGGAATCCTGTTCTCGTTATCTCGCACGAGACTTGGGTCCAGAAAATGTGCGCGTCAATTTGGTTGCGGCAGGCCCCATTAAAACTATGGCAGCTAAATCAATTCCTGGTTTCGATGAGTTCGAAGGTGTGTGGGATGCGAAGTCTCCGCTGAAATGGGATGTCTCCGATCCCACGCCAGCCGCCCAGGCGTGTGTGGCCCTGCTCTCCGATTGGTTTCCTAAAACCACGGGAGAGATCGTTCATGTCGATGGTGGCGTTCACGCAATAGGTGGCTAATGAAAACTCTCTATCTGCTCCGTCATGCCAAAGCAGTACAAGCGATCAAACATGCCTGGGATCCAGCCGATGATCGCAATAGGCCGCTCACGCCCTCTGGGATTGGCGATGCCTGCGAGGTAGGTGCATGGTTTGCCCGAAAAGAAATCCGTCCGGGATTGGCGCTCGTCTCAGATGCCACACGGACTTTGGAAACCTGGCACCACCTGCGCGCCACCTCTCAGATGGACGTACCTATGCGCACGATGCCGGAGCTCTACCTGGCCACAACTGAACAGATTATTGGCCTGATACAACAGGTCGGAGAATCATTTACCTCTCTCTTGATCATTGGTCATAATCCCGGCTTAGCGGAGTTGGCGGGCGCAGAGTTGAGTACTTCCGGGATGGCGAGTGCGCACTTTGACGGGCGTTGGGCGGAGTGCGCTCCCGCACTTGCGGAGTGGAAAATCCGGCGCTTCCGCTGATCTAGGCAAAAGTTGACGATAGGCTTGGCAAATATATACAAGGGTTATCCAAGACTTCCCCTCTGGACTCCCTTAAAGTCACAGATAGATCGGCGAAGGACTGTGATCGGTCTGCGCCGACTTTATGGCGAAATTACCGCAAGGGGGAGCACTGATGGGGATTCGGATCGGAATTGATACCGGAGGCACTTTCACCGACATTGTTGCCCTTGACGAAAGTTCCGGGGCCTTAGTCACCACCAAAACTCCTTCCACTCCGAGCAACCCCGCCGATGGCTTCATGAACGGCATTGCCAAAGTCCTCGACTTGATGGGGCGAAGTGCGAACGATATTTCTGCAGTCAGCCATGGCACCACAGTGGCAACAAATCAATTGTTGGAAGACAAGATTGACGCACTTGGATTCATCACCACTGAGGGATATGAATTCATGTTGGAAATTGCTCGACAATCAGTTCCTGATGGGTACGGAAATTCTTACTTCTGGGTAAAGCCGCCGCGCATTGTGCCGGCCGACTTAGTCCGCACTGTAGGCGGACGTCTCAATGTAAAAGGTGAAGAACTGCGACCATTAGTTGAGGCTGAGGCACGCGCCGCAGCTCGATTCTTCAAAGATCGAGGAATTACAACCATCGGAATTTGTTTCCTGCACTCGTATGTAAATGGGGCGCACGAAGAGCGTATGCGCAAGATACTTCTCGAGGAGATTCCTGAAGCAGTCGTTTCCATCTCGAGCGAGGTGCTCAAGGAGTATCGCGAGTACGAACGCTCAATGACCACTTTGGTCGACGCTGCCGTGAAACCTAAGGTCGCAAAATATGTATCAAACATTAAGTCGCGTTTAGATGCTTATACGATCGAAAAAGGCGTTGTCCCTTTCTATGTGATGAAAAGCAATGGCGGAGTGCTCTCCGCTGACGAAGTTGTTCACCAACCCATCACTACGGTGCTCTCTGGCCCAGCCGCAGGTGCATTAGGAGCGGCGCTCATTGCATCGCAAGCAGGTTTCGAAAGCGTCTTAACTCTGGACGGCGGAGGAACTTCAACAGATGTAAGCGTCGTCGTTCGAGGCGAACCAACAATGACTACTGAGGGAAGCATCGGCAGATTCCCCAGCAAAATTCCTATGATCGACATTGTCACGGTCGGCGCTGGCGGCGGTTCAATCGCTTGGATTTCTCCCGAAGGTACTTTAAAAGTTGGCCCTAAATCGGCTGGTGCGGCTCCAGGGCCGATGTGTTACGGCAACGGCGGTCAAGAACCCACCATCACCGATGCGCATCTCTTTCTCGGTCGGATACCTCCGCATCTGTTGGGTGGTGAGATTCCACTGGATCGTGCACTAGCTGTTTCGGGTATTACCAAGATGGCGACTGCCTTAGGGTTGGGAGCCGAAGAGTCCGCTCGCGGCATCTTAGAAATATCTGCCTGGAACCAAGCCAACGCGCTTCGCCAAATTACAGTAAAACGCGGTCTCGACGTACGCGACTTCTATCTCACCACCTTCGGTGGATCAGGCTCACTTCTGCTCTGTCGATTGATGGACATTCTTGGTTTAGCGGGCGTCATCGTGCCGCTCAATCCCGGAAACGTCTCTGCCTTTGGGCTCCTCACCGTGGATGTACGAAACGATTATGTGCAAACAATGGTGATGAAGCATGCCGAATTTGATTTCGCGAAAGTGGGGGAGAGCATCGGCAAACTCACGGCGAATGCGCACGCTGCTTTGGTGAAAGAAGGATTTTCTCCAGAAGATCACGTGTATCGCCGGAGCGCAGATCTTCGATACTTCGGTCAGGCATTTGAGGTTCGTGTCGATGCGCCTTCTGGCGAAATCGATTCACATTTTGCGCAAGTCGTCGAAGATCGATTCCACGAAGCGCATAAGGCGCTCTACGGGTACGACTTCAGAGACGATGATCGCCAACCGGTTGAATGGGTCAATCTTCGAGTCTCAGGTATTGGCCCCATTACTCGACCCGTGATTCAAGAGGCGCCGACTGGAGATGGCGATGTCTCACGCGCAATAACGGGAAATCGTGAGATCTGGTTCGAGGCGGAGCCGGTGAAGACTCCGATTTATTGGCGACCCAAATTGGAGCCGGGGGATTGCATCACTGGGCCTGCGATTATCGAAGAGTTCGGATCGACAGTGCCGATTCACCCCGGGTTTCAAGTCCGTATTGATCGTTTTCGTAACATCATCGTCACTAAGGCGGGATCATGAGTACCAGTCCGATAAAGATTGATCCGATTCTGGTCGAAATCGTCGAAGGAACATTAGCTTCGGTCGAACAAGAAGTTGAGACGGCCATCGGACGCACATCGCGTTCGCCCATGATTCGTGACGCGCATGACTTTCGCGCTGGAATCCACGATCGTCAGCTCCGTAAATTGACGGGCCGCTCGTACTCGGCGTTAGTGCATCCAATCGTGCGTGATTATCCGATGGACACGATGAATCCCGGAGACGTCTATTTTCATAACGATGTTTATCTCTCAGAAGGCGGCATTGGCCATCTTCCGGATCTTTGTGTCACCGTCCCAGTATTTTTCGAAGGTGAAGTTGTTTGTTTCGTACAGGCGTTTGGTCACCACGACGATATCGGCGGTGCATGCCCCGGTTCTATGCCTTCAGGGGCGCAGAGTGTGTACGAAGAAGGTTTAATGGTCCCGCCCATCAAACTCTGGGATAAAGGCGTTCCTAACGAGTCCGCTTTAAAGATCATGACGCGAAATTCGCGTATGCCAGATTCGCTCGCAGCGGACTTAGACGCAGAGTGCTCTGCCTGTTTGATGGGTGCCAGGCGAATTACAGAACTCTTCGAAAGATATGGACGCGAAACGATCGAAGCTTGTTTCCAAGCCATTCTCGATAAAACTACTGAAACTTACCGACGTGAGATCCTTTCAAAGATTCCTGATGGGACATTCGTTTGGGAAGATTATGCGGAGCACGATGGTGTGGATGCTCCGAGATTGCACACCCAGAGAATTACTTTAACTAAGACACCAGAAAAGATCATTCTGGACTTCACGGGCACTTCGCCGCAGGCAAAGGGACCAATCAATCACTGTGGTGATTATGCAGACGGCAACTTCCTGAAGAAATGGCTTGCTCCGATTCTTCGCAATCTTGCCGATTCTCCAGAACGCATGGCGCAACTCGATGTGAACGAAGGCATCGTTCCCCTTATCGAGATGAAGTTTCCTCCTAAAGGAACTCTGCTTACTCCCATTTTTCCGGCGCCAACAAATGCCCGTACTTTCGTCATCCTCCGTTTACTAGGAGTCTTCGCTGGCGTGTTGGCAAAGGCTGCTAACGGCCGGATGCCCGCTGACCAAGAAACCATTCGGTATACCGGCGTTTATGGTGATGACCTAGATGGCAATTCTTACTTAATGCGCGAAGTGCTCGGTGGAGGATCTGGCGGGCGTTATTACTCCGATGGCGAAGACACTATTCACGTCGTTCCGGATTCGCGAAACCTACCCACCGAATTCACGGAATCACGATTCCCCTTCATTGTCGAACGACTTGGATTAGCCAGGGATTCGGGTGGAGCTGGGAGATACCGAGGTGGCTTGGGATACGAGAAGGAAATCCGCATGTTAAAAGATGCCAACTTCATGAGCATCGCGGATCGTTCGATCCTTTCCTGTTGGGGTGTAAACGGTGGGATGGCGGGTCAATCCTTCAGCGTCGTTATCGAACCCGGAACGCCCAAAGAGCGTGAGGTTGATGCGCTCTCAGATGCAGTACCAGTCAAGGCTGGCGAGGTCATCAGAATACGCACCACGGGTGGCGGCGGTTGGGGAGACCCACTGACACGTCCCTACGATGAGGTGGAGCGCGACCTTCGTTGGGGCAAGGTGACCTTTGCGGGTGCACTTCGTGATTACGGAGTGGTTGCAACCGGAGATAAAGATCAGCCACTTATAGATGTTGCCGCGTCGGATAGTGAACGCGCGAAACGACAGAAACTCAAGAGTGGCGACGAGCCGTTCTTCGATCGTGGTGCCGGTTACGTTTCGCTCTCTGGTGGGCGGGCTTTTGCTGAAGTTGATTTCTTATGAGTCAATTCGCTCAAGGGCCACTCTCAAATGTCGTCGTGGTAGATCTATCGCGCGCGCTGGCTGGACCGCACGCGGCCATGATGCTGGGAGATATGGGTGCGCGCGTTATTAAGGTGGAGAATCCTGATGGTGGTGACGACACTCGCGGATGGGGCCCACCATTTGTTGGCGAACCGGCCGAGAGCACCTATTTTTTGTCGTGTAACAGAAATAAGGAATCAATCACACTCGATCTAAAAGATGCAGAGGGGAAAACAACCTTAAGAAGGTTGATTCAAAAGGCAGATGTTCTCGTGGAGAATTTCCGACCTGGCGTACTTGCCCGATTGGGATTTGGTACCGCAGAGTTGGAAGAGATCAATCCGCGCTTGGTTACTCTCTCCATCTCCGGGTTTGGCCACGATGGTCCCGAAGGTACTCGCGCGGGTTACGATCAAATTGCCCAAGGCGAAGCCGGTCTTATGTCGCTCACTGGTCCCGATAGTGATCATCCAACGAGAGTGGGCGTTCCTATTGGAGATCTCTTGGCGGGTATGTACGGCGCCTATGGAGTTGTTGCAGCTCTCAACGAACGTAATGCCACTGGTAAGGGAAGCACGGTTCACACATCGCTCTTGGCATCAATTGTGGGAGTTCATGCATTTCAGGGGACTAGATACACCGTCGCGGGCGAAGTTCCGAAAGCCGCTGGCAACCATCACCCATCTATCGTTCCTTATGGGCTCTTTGCGTGCTCCGACGGTTCAATTCAAATGGCGGTCGGATCTGAGAATTTATGGCGCAGTTTTGCTGATGCTTTTGGATTAGTTCGTGACGAATATGATTCAAATGCCAAGCGCGTAGGCAAACGGATTCAATTACTCAAAGAAATCGATGCCATCTTTTCTACTTGGAAGAGCGAAGATTTGCTGCAGGAGTTAGATCGCGTAGGAATCCCAGCAGGGCGCGTTCGCGCCCTCGACAGCGTTTATGAATGGGATCAGACACTTTCGCAAGGATTAGTGATGGAAGTTGAACATACATCTCTCGGAAAGATAAAGATTCCAGGACCACCGATCAGAATTGATGGGGTGGGTTCCATTGGGCATCGCCCCGCACCTCTTCCACCACCACGTCTCGGAGAACATAACGAGAGCGTCCGCGCCTGGCTAGAGCAAGCTTGATCATGTAATGAAAACTCCTCGGCTCAACTCGCGCGAATTGATTGCTTTGGTGCTCGATCCTGGTTCCTTTGAGTCATGGGATGTGGAAGTACGCGATCCAGTTTCTATTTCGATGGAGTACGCCCAAGAGCTTGTCGATGCCCGAGCGAAGACCGGTTTAACCGAGTCCATCGTTACTGGTAAAGGTCTTATTCGCGGTATGCAGGTAGCAGTTGTGGTTGGCGAGTTTGGTTTTCTTGCAGGTTCAATAGGCACTGCCGCGGCGGCCAGAATTATGTCGGCATTTGAGCGGGCTACGAGTGAAGGCCTACCGATGATTGCGGCGCCTGTGTCCGGTGGTACTCGCATGCAGGAAGGAACGGTCGCTTTTCTACAGATGGTGGGCATCACCGGAGCTGTGAATGCGCACCGCAAGGCTGGGTTGCCGTATTTGGTTTATTTGCGCCATCCCACCACCGGCGGGGTCTTTGCTTCCTGGGGTTCGCTCGGCCATGTCACAGTTGCCGAGCCCGAAGCTCTCATCGGTTTTCTGGGTCCGCGTGTGTATGAGGCGCTCCATGGTGAGTCATTTCCTGAAGGCGTACAGACTTCTGAGAATCTCTTCGCCCACGGATTAATTGATGCAGTTCTTCCTCCGGAGAAATTGGCTGATATGGCAGCCCGCGCGCTTACCGTGCTCACTGCTCCGCGCCATGATGTGGCTCTAGTGGATGAAGTGCCGGTTGAATCTCTTCAGGACGAAAGCGCTTGGACATCCATTCTTCGTACCCGTAAGCATGATCGCCCTGGCGTGCGCTCTCTTTTGCGCTATGGCGCAAACAACGTCGTTCCGCTTCATGGAACCAGTGAAGGTGAGACCGATCCCGGAATGATGCTTGCGCTTGCCAAATTTGGTAATGCTCCCGCTGTAGTCCTCGCGCAAGATCGCGCACATCGTAATGTTGCGCTTGGTCCAGGAGCGCTGCGCGAAGCAAGACGTGGCATGCATCTTGCGAATGAATTGGGATTGCCGCTTGTGACCATTATCGATACGGGTGGCGCTGCTCTCTCGCGCGAATCGGAAGAGCGCGGACTGGCGGGAGAAATTGCACGTTCACTTGCTGATCAATTGGAGTTGCGGGCTCCAGTAATTTGCCTGCTGTTAGGCCAAGGTAGTGGTGGTGGCGCGCTAGCCATTCTTCCCGCCGACCGCGTATTAGCCGCAGAGAATGCCTGGCTCTCTCCGCTACCTCCTGAGGGTGCTTCGGTAATCGTTCACCGGACAAAAGATCGCGCCGACGAGATGGCGGAGTCGCAAGGCGTAAAGGCTCGTGAATTAATGCGAAATGGCATTGTTGATCGGATTATTGCCGAACGTCCCGATGCGGCCTTGGAGCCGCAAGAATTTGCACGACGCGTTGCTCAGGTTCTCGAGCGCGAAATTGTCCTGCTTCTCAACATGGATCCAGTTGAGCGTCTCAGCATGAGACGTCAACGTTATCGACGCCTTGGTCAGTTATGACGGTTACTCTGACTTACCTCGTCAACGTCTGCCCATCGCAATCATCTCCCATGGCCAGCAAGGTATAGACATGCGGATTTTGGTAGCACTCGGTGGAAATGCCATGACCTCTCCTGAAGGAAGTGCACGCCCCGAGGATCAGCGCGTGGCAATTACCACGGCGATGGAATCAATCGCCGAGATGATCGGTGCCGGTCATCAAGTAATCCTGACACACGGCAACGGGCCCCAGGTCGGCAACATCCTCGTTAAGAATGAACTTGCAGCTTCGGTAGTTCCACCTGTTCCACTTGATTGGTGCGGTGCGCAAACGCAAGGAACCATCGGTTTTACTATGTTGAATGCTCTCGATGCAGCCTTGTCGTCACGAGGGATAGATCGCAAGTGTGCAGCGATTGTGACGCGCACTGAAGTCTCCGCTCAAGATGAAGGTTTCACTCACCCCACAAAGCCCATTGGTCGCTACCTTCCTAAAGAGGATGCGCAACTTCTTATTTCTCATGGGCAACAGTGGGAAGATCGCGGAAGCAAAGGTTGGCGTCGCGTGGTTGCCTCTCCCGATCCTCTTTCGATTCTCGAAGTGGCAAGCATTGAAGCGCTCATTGACGCGCAATTTGTAGTCATCGCAAGTGGTGGTGGGGGAATCCCCGTCATTCGCGAGGGTAAGAGTTTTCGTGGCGTTGAAGCGGTCATTGACAAGGACCTTTCGGCGGCCGTCCTAGCTTCTCAACTGAAGTGTGACCTTCTAGTTATTGCCACTGACGTTTCACACGCAATGCTTGGGTGGGGGACAGAGAATCAAAGACAGATCGGTGAGTCCTCGGCGCTCGAGATGCGCGCGCTGATGAGCGAGTTTGCTGGGGGCAGTATGGGTCCCAAGGTCCTTGGCGCATGTCGTTTTGCAGAAAATGGTGGCATCTCAATTATTACGTCGCTGCAAAATATTGAGCGTTGTGTTGAAGGTATAGATAGTGATGTAGCAAAATATGGCACAGTCGTCCGAGGGACGCCCAAGATGAAGGAGCAAGTATGAGTAAGCCACTTCCGATCGAAGTTCGTAAAGTACCAATCAAGAATGTGAGTGATGCGAGCGGGTTAGAGGAACTCATCGATTCGGGCGTCATCGAAGCCGATCGCGTGATCGCAATCATCGGTAAGACTGAAGGCAATGGCGGCGTCAACGATTACACGCGCATCATTGCCGATCGCGCTTTTCGCGAAGTCCTTATCAAAAAGGGAACACGCAGCGCGGCAGATGCCATGCAGGTACCGATTGTTTGGTCAGGTGGAACAGATGGTGTGATTAGTCCGCATGCCACAATCTTCGCCACTATCGATCCTGCCAAGGCTGAGAAGACTGATGAGCCGCGCATCTCGGTGGGCTTTGCGATGAGCGAAGCTATTCTTCCTGAAGAAATTGGTTACATCGGAATGGTTAACAAGGTGGCTGCCGGAGTGAAGATAGCTATGGAGCGCGCTGGCATCACCGATCCTAAAGACGTGCACTACGTGCAGACAAAGACACCACTTCTCACTGTTCATACGATTCGTGATGCACATGCACGCGGCAAGGAAGTTTGGACCGAGCACACACACGAATCCATGGACCTTTCAAACGGCACTACTGGTTTAGGTATCGCTCTTGCTCTGGGAGAAATCAAGTCCGTGACCGACCCTGAGATCATGAAGAACCTTGAGCTTTACTCCAAGGTTGCTTCTTGCTCTTCTGGCGTCGAATTAGACCAAGCGCAAATCGTGGTTGTAGGCAACGTGCGTGGAATTGGCGGCCGTTACCGCATTGGCCATTCAGTTATGGAAGATGCTCTCGATGCAGATGGAATTTGGGCAGCCATACGCGATGCCGGAATGGATCTGCCGGAGCGTCCGCATTTCAGTGACATCAAAGGTCGCTTAGTCAACGTCTTCCTTAAGTGCGAAGTTTCACCTGGCGGTGTGGTCCGCGGCCGCCGTAACGCCATGCTCGATGACTCTGACGTGCATTGGCATCGACAGATCAAGGCAACTGTGGGTGGAGTAGCTGCAGCAGTTACTGGAGATCCTGCAGTCTTCGTTTCCGTATCTGCTGCTCACCAAGGCCCACCAGGTGGCGGTCCTGTCGCGGCAATCGTAGATATGGGCGCCAACTGAAGATCCCACAACTCTCTCCCGAGGCCGCGAGTGATGATGGCATCACTCGCGACTTCGTGAGTGATGCGTTGGAAGCGCGCGATATCTACGCGGTCACTGATGCGCTGGGTCGTTCACGAGTATTTGTGGCGCTGCTAGCAACGCTCATTTCGCGCAGCGACGAAGGCCTTGAACAAGAGAGTGAAATGTCCCTCGCCTGGATTGAACACGAGGGGGAGCGCATCCTGCCGGTTTTCACGGGCGTTGCCGAGTTGCTCGAATGGAATCCGCAAGCTCGTCCGCTGCGCGCGGAGACGGCCGAGGCAATAGCGGCCGCACTTGCCGAAGGCGCCATGGGGGTCCTGGTGAATCCCGCAAGAGCGGGGTTCTCCATCACCGGTGCTGCTGCGCGGTCTCTGGCCCTGGGTTACCGCCTCTACCCCGCGTGGCAAGATCCGGCTATTGAGATGGCCCTCGAGCGCGCGCTTGAAGGAGAGCCAGTGGCGACTGCCTTCTTGAAAGAGCCCGGAGCCGAGGATGGGGTCGACCTGGTCGTGGTCCTTGTGATGGTGCCCGATACCGAGGTCGCGATCCGGGTGATGGAGAAATTGAGCGCAGATCCTGAGGTTACCGTTCGCTTGGAACGAGGCATTGACCTGGCTGTCCTGCCCGTTTTGGAGGGCTGAGGAACCTCAGGTACCCTTAGGGCAGATCAATCGAACTTTGGTTGGTTAAGACGCAAGTGGAGAGTTCTCCCACCTCGTACGTTACGGCGGACCTGGTAGTCGCAGTGAAAGCTGCTTCGTGGGCTCTTTGCGCGTGTCGCTAAGGGCCCTTTTTTTATTGCTTCAGCATTGAGTGCACCACCACTGGTCGCATCAGTATTGAAGTGCCGAAAGTGCCGACCATCTCACGAAGGAGTACGTATCAGCACTGAACCAAGGATCAATGATCGGATCCGCGTCCCACAGGTCCGCCTTGTGGGTGTGGAAGGAGAGCAGATCGGTGTCGTAGATATCGATGAAGCACTTCGCCTAGCTTTGGAAGCAGATCTCGACCTAGTCGAAGTTGCTCCTGACGCTGTGCCTCCTGTCTGCAAAATTATGGATTTTGGAAAGTACAAGTACGAAGCAGCTCAAAAGGCTCGCGAGGCTCGTAAGAACCAAACTCATATTGTGGTCAAAGAGATGAAGCTCCGTCCGAAGATCGATTCTCATGATTATGAGACCAAAAAGGGTCACGTAGTTCGGTTCCTTAAAGCTGGTGACAAAGTCAAGATCACGATCATGTTCCGTGGACGTGAGCAATCAAGGCCCGAGTTGGGTTACAAATTGCTTCAACGTCTCGCTGAAGATGTAGCAGATATTGCCTTTATCGAATTTGCTCCTAAGCAAGACGGTCGAAACATGGTGATGGTCCTTGGGCCTTCTCGTGGCGGTAAGCCTGCGAGTTTGCCTAAGTTAGTTACCGCATCAGCGCCCGCCTCAGCTGAAACAGTTGAAGCAGTAGCCGAAGAAGTAGTTGAGAGCAGTACCGAATAACTCGGCTAACCCAAGCCAGGCGCGAGCCACAGAAATGAACAAGGCGAAAGCCACAGAGACGAAGAGGAGTCAACGATGCCAAAGATGAAGACGCACAGCGGAGCGAAGAAGCGTTTCCGCGTCACCGGCAGCGGCAAGATCATGCGTGAAAAGGCGAACAAGCGTCACCTTTTGGAAGGTAAGTCCTCGCGTCGTACGCGCCGTCTCTCTCTTGATACTGAGGCAGCTGCCCCTAACTCTTACACCGCCAAGCGCATGCTTGGCCTCAAGTAATAACGCCCGCACACACAGAAGGAGTGAATTAGATGACACGTGTAAAACGGGCGGTCAATGCCCATAAGAAGCGCCGCACCACACTTGAGCGCGCCAGTGGTTACCGCGGACAACGTTCGCGTCTCTACCGCAAAGCCAAAGAACAAGTAACCCACTCACTCGTCTATGCGTTCAATGACCGCAAGGATAAGAAGGGTGACTTCCGTTCGCTTTGGATCCAACGCATTAACGCTGCAGCTCGTGCGAACAACATGACTTACAGCCGTTTCATCCAAGGGCTTAAGAATGCCGGGGTCGAAGTTGATCGCCGCGTTCTCGCCGACATGGCCGTAAACGATCCTGCTGCGTTCACCGTTCTCGTAGAGGTGTCTCGCAAGGCAGTCGTCCTCTCCTAGTTGTACGTTTACGCGTCAACAGATGTCACGGAACTAGATGTCACGAAACGTTGAACCGCCGACAAGTGTGCGCTCTGCACGCGTGTCGGCGGTTCGTTCTTTGTCGCGAAAGAGCGAGCGAGTAGCTTCCGGGCTATTCATCGCTGAAGGTATGCAGTCTGTGCGCGAAGCGTTGACATTTCAGGCAGGGTCGATCAAAGAGCTATATGCAACTGCCGAGATTGTGCGTGAGTTTCCGGTTCTTGAATCAGCCACCATCGTGAATGAAGATGTGCTGGCGGCTATGTGCGATACCAAATCACCACAGGGTGTGATCGCTGTCTGTGCGCTACCGATGGCGGGGCTTTCGGGGCATGCCGCTCCTCATGGTCGAGTGGCGATCCTTTCAAACGTGCGTGACCCTGGCAACGCGGGCACGATTATCAGAAGTGCAGATGCTTTCAACTTTGATCTCGTTATTTTCGCTGACGATTCAGTGGATCCATGGGCGCCCAAGGTGGTGCGCTCCGCCGCTGGTTCGCACTTCCATCTCCCCGTAGTTTCGGGTCCATCAGCCGCCGACGCGGTGAAGTGGGCCCATCAGCAGGATCTGAAAGTCGTTGCTGCTGATCTCTCCGGATCTGAAGCAACTTCCGCAGCTCCCAGATCTGCTTGGCTCTTTGGCAACGAAGCGTGGGGGTTGACCCCGGAGTCGCTAGCCCTGGCAGATTCCGTGGTGCGCATTCCCATGAGCGGGAAAGCGGAAAGTCTCAATCTTGCTACGGCGGCAGGCATCATATTCTTCCTCGCCAGCCAGGCTCGTTGACTAGACTCCACTAAGAATTTCGATCGGAGGTGAATGATGTCTGCTCCCAATAAGAGTTACGACCCGGTTGAAGTCGCAACCCTGAAAGTCGAGTATCTCAAAGAAGTAGTTGCCGACGCCGTAGCGGCATTTGCCAAGGCCTCCACAGGTGATGAGTTGAAAGAAGCCCGTATTGCGCACGCAGGCGATCGTTCACCCCTGTCGCTGGCCAATAGAGAGATCGGCGCGCTTCCACCGGCGGCCAAGGCTGAGGCAGGCAAGCGCGTAGCGGCTGCCCGTCAGGAGATGAATGAGGCGCTTGCAGTAGCTCAAGAGCGTGTTGATAGTGCAGACGAGACCCGCGTCGTTGAAGAAGAACGCGTAGATGTGACTCTGCCAGTGCATCGGCGCCCGGTCGGTGCGCGCCATCCGCTCACCACATTGCGTGAACGTATTGCCGATCTCTTCATAGGTATGGGATACGAAGTAGCTGAAGGACCCGAGTTGGAGAACGAGTGGTTCAACTTCGACGCCCTCAATATTGGTCCAGATCATCCGGCTCGCTCGACGGCAGATACCTTCTATGTGGCACCCGTGGGATCAGGTCTCGTGATGCGCACACACACATCTCCAGTACAAGCGCGCACCATGTTGACCCAGCAACCGCCGATTTATGTCATCTGTCCTGGACGCACTTATCGCACCGATGAACTCGACGCTACGCACACTCCCGTGTTCGGTCAGGTAGAAGGATTGGTCATTGATCGGGGCGTCACCATGGCGCATCTCAAGGGAACTCTTGATCACTTTGCTACGTCCATGTTTGGCGAAGGCATTGTCACCCGTTTACGTCCAAGTTTCTTCCCATTCACTGAACCAAGCGCCGAAGTCGATTTAAAGTGCTTCCGTTGCAAGGGCTCTAACCCCACTTGCCGCACGTGTGGCGGTCAAGGATGGATTGAATGGGGAGGCTGTGGCATGGTCAATCCAAAGGTGCTCATTGCATGTGGAATTGATACAACGGAATTCTCGGGCTTTGCCTTTGGGATGGGTCTTGAGCGCACCCTCATGTTCCGTCACGGCGTCACAGACATGCGCGACATCGTCGAAGGCGACGTTCGCTTCACCACTGCTTTCGGAATGGAAATCTGATGAAGTTTCCCATTTCGTGGTTACGCGATTTTATTTCCCTTCCCGTTGATGTGACGGCTGACCAGGTTGCTGAAGCATTACTGCGTCAGGGCCTTGAGGTTGAATCCGTTTCGCATCTGGGTGAGGATCTTGTCGGGCCGGTCGTGGTGGCCCGTGTCCTCACAGTCGAGGTACTGACTGAGTTTAAGAAGCCAATTCGATGGGTGAGCGTCGATGCTGGCGAAGGTGAACCGCGTTGGATGATTTGTGGTGCGCAAAACTTTCTGCCCGGCGATCTAGTGGTCGTGGTAAAGCCTGGCGCGGTATTGCCTGGTGGGTTTGCCATCACAGCGCGCGAAACTTATGGGCATACAAGTAATGGAATGGTGTGTTCCACCAAAGAGTTGGGGCTGGGCGAGGATCATTCGGGCATCTTGGTGCTTCCAGAAGGAAGCGCCCAGGTCGGCGACGATGCTATTGCTCTGCTCAACCTTAAAGACTCCGTCATCGATTTAGCTGTCACGCCCGACCGCGGCTATGCGTTGTCCATGCGCGGGATCGCACGCGAGGTGGCGACCGCCTTCAATTTAGATTTTGTCGATCCGGTAAATAAATATGAACTTACAAATCTCGCCACATCGATTCCGGCTGCTATTGAAGACCCTTCTGGCGCAGACCGTTTAGTTTTAAGCAGTGTTACCGGATGGGATCCATCTTCGCCATCGCCAGTATGGATGCAAAATCGCTTAGCGTTATGCGGAATGCGATCAATATCTTTGGCGGTAGATGTCACAAACTACGTCATGCTCGAACTCGGTCAACCACTTCACGCTTTCGACGCAGAAAAGATCACCGGGACTTTGCGAGTTCGCAGGGCGCAAGATGGCGAAAGCCTCGAGACATTAGATCATGTGAAGCGTTCACTTATTGGCGATGATCTTCTTATCGCTGATGACAACGGCCCACTTGCCTTGGCGGGCACCATGGGTGGCCTGGCCAGTGAGATATCAGAAAATACCAACTCAATTCTTCTCGAGGCGGCACACTTTATCCCCGCGGTCGTTGGTCGAATGTCACGTCGTCACAAACTCTCCAGTGAAGCTTCGCGCAGACTCGAACGCGGTGTCGACCATGAGCTTCCTCGCTACGCCTCCGCGCGTGCGATCCAGTTACTCTGTCAATTTGGTGGGGGAGTGCACGTCACCTCGATCGATATTGATCGCCGAACACCGACGTCGGTGATCGAAATCGATCCAAGTTATCCTTCGCGTTTAGTCGGGTTTTCCTATTCGGCGCAGACTGTTGCGCAACATTTGCGGGCAGTGGGTTGTGTTGTCGAAGAGGGATCAACCTGGCGAGTGCAACCACCCTCGTGGCGTCCTGACCTCACGTTGCCTGAAGATTTGGTCGAAGAGATCGCGCGTCTCGAAGGTTACGAAAAAATCCCGTCTGTGCTCCTCACTCAGGCGTCGAGTCGTGGGCTCACTGATGCACAACGCACCCGTCGTCACGTTGGCCGCACCTTGGCGGAACACGATTTTGTAGAGACGCTGTCATACCCCTTTCACGGAAGTGTAGTGTTGGATCAAATGGGAGTCGCGGCAGAGGATTCGCGGCGCAACCTCATTGCGCTGGTCAATCCGATTAGCGAAGAGGAGCCTTTCCTTCGCACGACTCTGCTGCCAGGTCTCTTCGCGACTTTGAAGCGAAATCTTGGACGCGGGGCTAAGCAAGTTGCACTCTTTGAAATTGGTTCACTCTTCTTCTCTGAAGATTTCAAACCTACGACCACGCCTGGTGTAGACCGCGCCCCGTCCGTGCAAGAGCTTGAAGGTTTGATACGTTCCATTCCTCGTCAACCTCAGAGCGTTGCTGGTGTCATTACGGGTGCACGCGCGAGCGAAAGTTGGCAGGGTAAGGCGCAACTGACCTCATGGAGTGACGCGATTGCTATAGCGCGCACGGTAGTAGAAGCAGTCGGCGCACAAGTCGATGTGCGGGCCGCGGAAATGGCTCCCTGGCATCCTGGACGTGGGGCAGGTATTTACGCCGACGGGGTACTCGTGGGATATGCCGGAGAGATACATCCACGAGTCCTCAAAGCAGTCGACTTGCCCCCACGAACCTGCGCATTTGAAATTGACCTCGATCTTTTAGGAAGTTCCAGATCGCGAGTAGCACCTCTTTTCTCCACCCAACCGCCGGCTATTCAGGATGTGGCTTTGATTGTGGCAAATTCAATTCCGGCCGCTGAGGTGATCTCCGCCCTGAAGAGCGGGGGCGGGAGTGAGTTGGAATCTATTGAGCTCTTCGACCGCTATGAAGGCGAACCGATACCGGCAGGCTCCATTTCGCTCGCTTTCACGCTCACTTTCAGGGCTCCAGACCGCACTTTGACCGGCGAAGAGGTCGCTGTCATGCGCGCTAGCGCCGTCCAAGAGGCGATGAAGTCGTGCGGAGCGACCCTCCGAGGTTAGTTATTATTATGCATCTGTCTGCATAATCATGTAGAATGGCCTCATGAAAATGAGGGCCAATATCGCAGGTGCCAGCGGTTATGCCGGTGGGGAGTTGCTCCGGTTACTTGCAGATCATCCAGAGATCGAGGTGGGCCTCGCGGCCGCCTCAAGCAACGCTGGAGAGCAGATCACGACCCTCCATCCGGGCCTTCACCGCTATGCGGGTAAGCGTTTCGTGGCCGCCGAAGATCCAGCTTTAGGTGAATGCGACATTCTCTTCACAGCGCTCCCGCATGGTGCGTCCGCTGCGTTGGTGAGCGCCCACTCTGGCATTTCGAAGGTAGTAGATCTCGGCGCTGATTTTCGTCTTGCGAATGCAAGTGCCTGGAAAGAGTTCTATGGGGGCGAACACGCAGGTACGTGGACGTATGGTCTTCCAGAGATGCCCGATGCACGCGCGCGCATTAAGGAAAGTACGCGCATTGCCAATCCTGGATGTTATGCAACTGCAATCACTCTTGGAATTGCCCCCCTTTTAAGCGCCGAACTTGTGCACCCTGAAGGAATTGTGGTCGTGGCCGCATCAGGAACTTCTGGTGCTGGTCGCTCTGCCAAAGTAAATCTGTTGGGTAGCGAAGTCATGGGATCAATGTCGGCTTACAAGGTAGGTGGCGTCCATCAACACACACCTGAAATCGAACAGACTCTCGCGCACGTCTCTGGCAAAAAGGTATCGCTGACTTTTACGCCGCTCTTGGCGCCCATGTCACGCGGAATTTTGGCGGCTATCACAGTACGAATGAACGGAAAACATCACGTGGACACTCTGCGATCGGCCTTTGATCGCATGTACGCAGAAGAATTATTTATTCACATGGTCGATGGGCAACCAGCCACATCTTCTGTTTATGGATCGAACAATGTGCACATCGCAATCGAATCAGATGTACGTGTCGGCCATGCAGTGATCACTGTTGCTTTAGATAATTTGGTAAAGGGCGCAGCCGGACAAGCAATTCAAAATGCGAACATTATGTGTGGGTTTGCCGAAGATAGCGGCTTGAAAGGCCAAGGTATCGCACCATGAGCGTCACTTTTGCGAGAGGTTTTCGAGCCGCAGGGGTGGCGGCCGGACTCAAGAAGAGCGGTAATAGAGATGTTGCCATCGTGCACAACCTTGGCCCCGTCTTCGCGGCAGCGGCTCAGTTCACCTCAAACCGCGTAAAAGCTGCCCCCGTAAAATGGAGTGAGCAAGTCATCGTCGACGGTCGTGTCGATGCTGTATTACTCAATTCCGGTGGCGCAAACGCATGCACAGGGAGTGCTGGTTTTCTCGACACTCACCGAAGTGCAGAGTTTGTTGCCGAAGCGCTCGGTGTTTCAGCATCAGATCTCGTTGTGTGCAGCACAGGTCTCATTGGTGAACGCCTCCCTATGGATCTCTTGCTAGCTGGCGCTGCAGACGCGGTGGCGGAGCTAGCCGCTGAGGGAGGCCCGAATGCTGCTTTAGCCATCATGACGACGGATACCAAGCCCAAGATGGCAACTTCGGAATTCGGTGAGGTCCGTATTGGTGGGATGGCTAAAGGTGCCGGGATGCTTGCGCCTTCTTTGGCCACAATGTTGGTAGTAATTACCACTGATGCTCTGCTCGACACCACCCAACTTGATATGGCATTGCAAGATGCGTGCAACACCTCATTCAATCGTTTGGACTCCGACGGATGTCAGTCCACTAACGACACCGTTTTGTTAATGGCATCAGGTGCATCGGGGGTGGCGCCCGATTTGGCGGAATTCACTAGAGCTCTATCCGAAGTTACGATGAGCTTGGCGCTGCAATTGCAATCAGACGCCGAAGGAGTCTCCAAGGAAGTCTTCATCACGACAATTCATGCTTCATCAGTGGCAGATGCCGAAGAGGTCGGGCGCGCATGTGCTCGCAATAACCTTTTGAAATGCGCATTGCATGGTGAAGATCCCAATTGGGGGAGAGTGCTTGCTGCGGTGGGAACGACCTCTGCGCTCTTTGACCCTGATCGTATCGATGTATCAATGAACGGCGTCACTATTTGTCGCGATGGTGGCATTGGGGATGACCGTACTTTGGTTGACCTCTCCGGACGTAAAATCGAAATTGTTATTGACCTACGGGCTGGATCTGAGAGCGCGACGATCATGACGAATGATTTGACTGCGGAGTATGTGCACGAGAACTCGGCCTACTCCTCATGATCGTTATCAAATATGGCGGTAACGCCATGACCGATTCCGCGTTAAAGCACTCCTTCGCAGCCGAGGTAGTGGCCCTCAAGCACGAAGGCTTATCCCCTGTGGTGGTCCATGGCGGCGGACCACAAATCTCATCAATGCTGAAGCGACTTGGACTCGAGGGCGAGTTTCGTGGCGGATATCGCGTCACGACTCCTGAAGTTGCTCAGGTGGTACGCACCGTACTTGCGGGAGAGGTACGCAGTGAAGTGGTTGCATTAATTAACTCGGCAGGTGGCGCTGCGGCTGGGTTGGGTGGCGATGACGGTGGTCTCTTTCTGGCTGCCAAGCGCACGGTTCAGATCGACGGAGAGCCCACCGATATTGGCTTGGTCGGTGATGTTGTTTCGGTAAACACCAAGATCATTCATACGCTTATCGCGGATGGATTCATTCCGGTTGTCTCTTCTTACGCAAGTGATGCGTCTGGGCAAGTGTTGAATGTAAATGCTGACACTGCTGCTGGGACGCTTGCCGGCGCTCTCAATGCATCTTCACTCATCATGCTCACCGATGTCTCTGGCCTCTACACAAATTGGCCTGATCAGGATTCATTTGTTTCATCTATCTCTGCCGCGGCTGCCAAAGAGTTGTTACCAACCCTCTCTGAAGGCATGGTGCCAAAGATCGAGGCGGCACTCAATGCCATCAACGCGGGCGTACGAGAGGTGCGAATCGTCGATGGACGTACGCCTGGAATTATTCATCTAGCACTCTCGGGGCAAGCTGGAACGGTGATCTCATGACGCAGTGGAATGAAGTCATGCTCGACAACTATGGGACTCCATCACTTGAACTTGTTCGCGGAGAAGGTATGTATCTTTTCGATTCGAATGGAAAGAGATACTTAGATTTCTTAGGTGGGATAGCAACTAGCCTTTTAGGCCACGCGCATCCTCAAGTAATTTCGGCCGTCACGAAGCAGATTTCAACACTAAGTCACGTCAGCAATCTCTACGCGCATCCGACAGCGCTTCAGTTGGCGGCGAAACTTTCACACATGACCGGTGGTGGACGCGTCTTCTTTTGTAACAGCGGGGCAGAGGCAAACGAGGCGGCTATCAAGATCTCAAGACTCACTGGTAAGAGTCGCATCATTGCAACTGATGGTGCCTTTCACGGCAGGACCATGGGGGCGCTCTCCCTCACCGGACAACCCACAAAACGCGCTCCTTTTGAGCCTCTGGTGCCTGGTGTCATGCACGTTCCATTTGGAGACCTAGTCGCGATGGAAGCAGCGCTATCGAGTGGTGATGTAGCTATGGTGATCGTTGAAGCAGTCCAGGGTGAGGCGGGCGTCATCCTGCCGCCCGTCGGGTACTTGTCGGCGCTGCGAACTCTCACTACGCGCTTCGGAGCTTTGCTCGCATGCGATGAAGTACAGGGCGGTATGGGCCGCACCGGTAAGTGGTTTAGCTATCAGCATGAAGGAATCACTCCAGATATTGTCACCGTAGCCAAAGGTCTCGGCGGCGGACTACCGCTTGGTGCAACGATCGCAGTGACGCCAGCAGCACAACTCTTCACACCTGGTTCGCACGGCTCCACTTTCGGTGGAAACCCCACTTCTTGCGCTGCCGCATTGGCCACTATTGCCGTTATCGAATCTAGCGAGATGCTTGCATCGAACGCACGGCTTGGGGGAGTGCTTATAGACGCTCTCGGCGCCATCGAGGGAGTTCGCGCAATTCGCGGAAGCGGCCTTTGGATTGGAATAGATCTAGCAGATGCCCCTGCGCTAGTTAAGGAACTACAGAGTCTCGGGGTATTGGTGAATGCGGCGGGGCCGCACACGATAAGACTGGCTCCTCCTTACATCGTTACGGAAACTGAGATATCTGAATTTTCTTCGCTCTTTGAAAAGGCGATCAGAAAGGTAACGTCATGAGTATTCCCCACACCAAAACTTCGCGACGGGCAAGAATCGAGAGACTTGTCATCACGGGTGAAGTGCACTCACAAAGCGCTCTTGTGGAGCAGTTGAATGCGGAAGGTTTTGACGTAACCCAAGCCACTGTGAGTCGCGACCTCGATGAAATTGGCGCTGTGAAGATGAGGTCGGCAGACGGTCGACTCACTTACGCGATTGGCCTACCAAGTGTTGATGCCTCGCGCTATGAGGACCCAGTGACGCGTCTTTCGCGCATTGCCAATGAATTGCTCATCTCTGCCGAAGTTTCCGTTAACTTAATCGTTCTTAGAACACCTCCGGGTGGCGCGCATCTGCTCGCTGGCGCACTCGATAGAGTAGAAGTTCCACCGGGTCATCAACTTACTGAAATTCTCGGCACAGTAGCCGGCGACGACACGGTGCTGGTGATTTCCAAGCGTGCTGACGCGACTCCACTAAAGGATGCGCTACTTCGTTTGGCCGAAGGTGTCTTTATGAATGAAAGGAGCGCGGTATGAGCCACGGAAAACTTTGGGGCGGCAGATTCAATGAATCTGTATCCGATGCAATGGAGGCTCTTTCGCGCAGCGTGCATTTTGATTGGCGTCTTGCACCATATGACCTGCGCGGATCTATCGCGCATGCGCATATTCTGGAGAGTGCTGGTTTGCTCTCACCGGCAGAATCAAAAAGCATCGTTGCTGAGTTAAATTTAATGATCACGCAATTTCACGACGGCGTGCTTCTTCCACAATCATCCGACGAAGATGTGCACGGCGCCCTTGAGCGACTCTTGGTGGAACGCCTCGGTGAAGTGGGCGGCAAATTGCGCGCCGGTAGGTCGCGTAACGATCAAGTGGCGACGGATTTCCGACTCTTCCTACGCGATGCTGCAGCGCACGTCGTACTGCAACTTTCTACTCTGGCCGATGCGTTCATCGTTCAAGCGGAGAAGCATATGCACGCTACGGCGCCCGGTTTCACACACCTGCAACATGCGCAGCCGGTCTCTCTCGGGCATGAGATTGCAAAGCACGCCCATGCGCTGCTTCGCGATATAGATCGACTTCAGGATTGGGATAAGAGAGCTGCTTACTCACCCCTCGGGGCAGGAGCGCTTGCTGGGTCCGCTCTTGAACTGGATCCGAAGCGGAGCGCACTTGAACTTGGCTTTACGGATGCCATTGCCAATTCAATCGATGCCGTGAGTGATCGCGATTTTGCAGCTGAGGCAGCGTTTATCTTTGCCTTAATAGGTGTTCACCTTTCACGCATCGGTGAAGAGTGGTGTCTATACGCCTCTAAAGAATTCGGCTGGGTCAATCTCTCAGACGCATACTCGACTGGTTCCAGCATCATGCCGCAAAAGAAGAATCCTGATGTTGCCGAATTGGCTCGCGGTAAAAGTGGTCGTCTGATCGGAAATATGGTCAGCATTCTTACGATGCTTAAAGGCCTCCCATTTGCCTATAACCGTGACCTTCAAGAGGATAAAGAACCACTCTTCGATTCGCTCGACACTTTGACGGTGCTACTTCCCGCGATCACGGGAATGGTGCACACAAGTACCTTTAATGTAGAAGTGATTGCAGCGTCTGCTCCTACGGGTTATTCGTTAGCCACCGAAGTAGCTGACTGGCTCGTGGTGCGCGGTATGCCCTTCCGCAGTGCTCACGAAGTTGCTGGTGCATGCGTGCGCCAATGCGAAGTTTTAGGGATTGATTTAGATGAACTCTCCGATGCGCAGTTGGTGGAGATTCATCCCATGCTCACCCCTGAGGTTCGGCTGGTATTGCGAGTCGACGGAGCGATCGCCGGTCGATCGCGCTTTGGTGGGACAGCTCCTGCTGCAGTTTCCGTGCAGATTGCAGCTCTTAAGAGCGAAACTTCCAGGACTCGTGCCTGGGCAGAGTCAAAACTCGCCGCCTCACTCTGATCTCACCCCGTAGAATCGGGCGAAAGAATGGAGCAATAGTGAGTATGAGCGGTGCAGAGATCTTTCATGAGTTTCGTTGGCGTGGGTTGATTGCCCAAAGCACTGACGAGGCTGCGCTCGTAGCGGCTTTCGATAAAGGCCCCCTCACTGCATATATCGGCTTTGATCCCACCGCCCCCAGCCTTCACGTAGGTAATTTGGTGGTCCTTCTTGTTCTGCGCCGCCTACAGATGGCCGGCCACCGCCCGATTGCATTAGTGGGCGGAGCTACGGGCCTAGTAGGGGATCCAAGTGGGCGCTCCTCTGAGCGCACGCTCAATGATGAAGAGATTGTTGAACAGTGGGTTGCCCGTATTCGTCTGCAACTCGAGCGATTTCTTACTTTCGATGAATCGCCTACTGGTGCACTCGTGGCCAATAATTACGACTGGACCAAAGATATTTCTGCGCTCGAATTTTTGCGCGATATCGGTAAACACTTTTCAGTAAATCAAATGCTTGCAAAAGATTCTGTTTCTGCGCGCCTTGAAGGCGGCGGTATTTCCTACACTGAGTTCTCTTACCAGGTCTTGCAATCCTTTGATTACCTTGAGCTTTATCGTCGACACAATTGCGTTTTGCAAATGGGTGGTAGCGATCAATGGGGAAATATCACCGCAGGACTCGATCTCATTCGCCGCGTGGATCAGGGGAGTGCGCATGCTCTTACTGTTCCGCTTATGACCAAGGCAGATGGCGGAAAATTCGGTAAAACTGCAAGCGGAACGATTTGGCTCGATCCGGAGATGACTTCTCCGTATGCGTTCTATCAAAATTGGATCGCCACCGATGATCGTGATGTGGTGCCCTATCTCAAGATCTTGACCTTCCTTTCGCAAGAAGAGATTGCCGCACTCGCCGCCCAAGTAGAGAGCGCACCTGAACGCAGGGAAGCCCAGAAGGCGTTGGCACGTGAGCTCACCACCCTGGTGCATGGCGCAGACCAATATCAGCGAGTAGAGCAAGCCTCACGAGCGCTCTTCGGCCAAGCAGAGTTGAGCGATCTCGACGGTGCCACCCTGGCTGGCGCGCTCTCTGAAGTACCCCGAGCGACCATTGCGGCGGGGGAGATGCCCACGCTTATTGATCTCATGGCCCTTACTGGCATTGTGGATTCGAAATCGGCTGCCCGGCGGGCCATCCGCGAGGGTGGGGCTTATCTGAACAACGTGAAAATTACTGATGAAGCCTTCACGCCCACCTTAAATGACCTGGTCGGGGATCGATTCCTGGTTCTGCGCCGAGGAAAGCGCGAAATCGGGGCTGTAGAAATCGCCTAGTTCGAGGTCTTCATCGATTTCCGGAATGAAGCGGTACTCACTGTAAAATCCTTATATATAAGGGGTTTTTGGGGTACGACACCACCCGATTAGGTGTTCTTGGTCGAACCTCGTAGTATGAACCAAGTCGAGAAACGGACAGCAAAATGGCCGTTCGACCGCCCCAAATTTGGATGCGAAATCAGGTCAATTTGACCCTAGATGAACATCCGGCTAAGTTTGGAGAGTTGCCCCAAAAACGAGCGAAAGTTCGGGACTGGTGCGCATCCGTACCTTGAGAACTCAACAGTGTGCCACAAGTCAATGCCAATTAACCTCGTCCTCGAGGGGCTACGTAAGTAGTGCTTTGAGGCGAAATTCCTTTGGTAAAAGACAGTAACTAAAGCTAGTTACGTCATTTGCCAGATCAAGCATCTATGGAGAGTTTGATCCTGGCTCAGGACGAACGCTGGCGGCGTGCTTTACACATGCAAGTCGAACGGTGAAGTTCCTTCGGGAATGGATCAGTGGCGAACGGGTGAGTAACACGTGGGCAATCTGCCCCTCACTGTGGGATAACTCCGGGAAACCGGGGCTAATACCGCATATGGAAACCTGGTGGCATCACCGGGTTTGGAAAGTTTTTCGGTGAGGGATGAGCCCGCGGCCTATCAGCT
>CAIPAI010000057.1 GCA_903863015.1 uncultured Actinomycetes bacterium | reverse complement strand
GGAATCCCTTTGATTGATGAGAGTGCGTTCTGCACTTCGGGTGAGAGCCCGGCGCGCGCGCCCAATCCAAGAAACCCATCAATAACAAGATCGTAAGAGCGAGTGAGTTCCGTTATCCACCGACCACCACGACGCACAAATTCCTGACCTCCCGCTTCATGAAAACTCGAAGTCAGCACCATTGCCTCAACTTGAACACCGCGCGAAAGCATGACGCCACCGGCGAAGAGTGCATCTCCACCGTTGTCACCACTTCCCACAAGGAGAAGAACTCTTCGACCATAAGCACCGTGGTTTTCAGTCAACATCTCTAGTGCGTGATGGGCAATCGCATGAGCTGCTCGTTCCATGAGCGGCACGCCCAGCGATAAGAACTCCGCTTCTACTCGGCGGACACAAGCCGCGCTATACGCCCTCTTCATTAGCCCTCTTCAAGAAGTACAAATGCGGAAGCGATCCCGCCATCGTGAGAAAGGGTGAGATGAATCTTCGCCTCCCCCACGGCCGCAGCCACGCTGCCGCTCACTGCAAAGAAGGGGCGCCCGGAGTCATCTTTCTGCACTTCAGCGTCGTGCCATTGCAAACCTGGAGGAACACCGAGCGCTTTTGCTAACGCCTCTTTTGCTGCGAAGCGCGCAGCTAAGGAAGCATGAGGCAAACCTCGCTCATTTTCTGTAAAGAGTCGATCCCGCAAACCCGGTGTGCGACCTAGCGCCTCCTCGAATCGAGCTAGGTCGACCACATCAATACCAATTCCGCGAATGGTCATGGCTGAACCGGTTGTTTAGCCGAAGGCACGAAGCGATCCACTGCCATGACGAGCACTAAGAGTGCAGCACCAATCAAAACCCCGCCAATAAGATCACTTAACCAATGTGTATTCCGATAGAGAGAAACCACGGCCACCACTCCAGTGACAATCGAAACAGTCACAGCGAGAAAGGTCGCTCGATGAATAGCGCGGTGCGTATATCTATAGATCAAATATGCAAGCACGCCCCAAGTGAGGATGGCATTGGCCGCGTGACCGCTGGGATAAGAACCAATACCGCTAACGTCAAAGTTGTCGACTCCATCGAGTGGCTTACTGCGGCCAATGATGATCTTAAGCGCACCCACCACAAGATTGAGTCCAATCAAGGAGAGAAAAGCCAGATTAAGAGGACGCCATGATTTGAAACGAATTGAAATTGCGAGAGCAGCAATAAGCAACAAAGTTGCGCTAAGCCCGCGCAAGCCTAAGTTGTCGAGCCAGAGAACGATGTGACGATTAAGACCTGTGAGTCGAAGGGCATCACGATCTCCAATTTTTTCATCGATGGAGCGATACCACTTCGCTTGTGTGACTAAAAGGGTATTCAGAGCAAAGAGTGCGAGTAGCAGCGAAGATCTGCGAAGGGCCGTAGACATTTGTCGACGGCGTTGGAGATCGACCGTTACCGTGTACTGCGCATCGGTACTGTTCTCTGCGTTCATGACTTACTCGACAGTGACTGATTTAGCCAGGTTGCGAGGTTGGTCAACATCGAAACCCTTCACCGTGGCCATCTCGCACGCAAAGACTTGGAGTGGCACCGTGGCCAAGAGTGGTTGCATGAGTGTGGGGCAAGCGGGAATGCGAATAATAAAATCTGCTGCGCTATTGATTGATTCGTCGCCTTCTTCGGCAATCAGAATCGTGTAAGCACCACGGGCGCGCACTTCTTCAACATTGCTTACTACCTTGTCGTGTACCACCGAACGCCCACGTGGAGATGGGATGGTGACAATCACCGGAGTACCTGCTTCGACAAGAGCAATCGGACCATGCTTGAGCTCACCGGCAGCAAATCCTTCGGCGTGCATGTAGGCCAGCTCTTTTAATTTCAGCGCACCCTCAAGAGCCACGGGGAAACCAACATGACGGCCGAGAAAGAGGACGGAGGTTTTGTCTTTCAAAGTCGACGCCAGTTTGCGTACGGGTTCCATGGTTTCCAGGACTCGTTCAATCTTCTCTGGCATATCTCGCAAGTCAGTAAGGATCGAAGCGATTTCATCGCCGTACTTATTTCCGCGTACCTGCGCCAAATAAAGTCCCACGAGGTATGCCGCCACGATTTGGGTTAAGAATGCTTTGGTCGATGCCACGGCAATCTCGGGGCCCGCATGGGTATAGAGCACTGCATCTGATTCGCGCGGAATAGTAGAGCCGTTGGTATTGCAGATTGCCAGCACTCGAGCGCGTTGTTCGCGCGCGTGACGTAGCGCCATCAAGGTATCCATCGTCTCGCCAGATTGCGAGATAGCAATAACAAGCGTCTGGCGATCAACGATGGGATCGCGATAACGGAATTCGCTTGCTAACTCGACTTCGACAGGAATGCGCGTCCAATGCTCGATCGCGTACTTAGCGATCATCCCCGCGTTATATGCGGTACCGCAGGCGATCACGATAATTTTGTCGATCTCACGCAACTCTTCATCCGAGAGGCGCATTTCATCGAGCGTGAGTTTTCCATCGACCCCCACACGGCCCAATAAAGTATCGGCAACTGCTTTAGGTTGCTCGGCAATTTCCTTAAGCATGAAGTGTTCGAAGCCGCCCTTTTCAGCGGCCGCCGCATCCCAAGTAACTTCGTACTCGTTGGTTTCTGCCGGCGCGCCATCGAAGGTGGTCACCGAAATACCTTCGCGCGTGATTTCAACAACTTGATCTTGTCCAAGTTCGACTGCGTTGCGCGTAAAAGAAATAAAAGCCGATACATCTGAGGCTAGGAAATTCTCTCCGACGCCCCGGCCCACGACCAGTGGCGAATTGCGTCTGGCACCTACAACACAATCTGGGGAATCAGAGTGCACAGCTACCAACGTAAATGCACCCACAAGCTGCTTGCATACTTCGCGCATTGCTTGCGCTAAATCTCCACCTGAAACGGCATATGCATCTTCCAGTAAGTGGGCGACTGACTCGGTGTCGGTCTCAGAAGAGAAGTCGTGCCCACTCTTTTCAAGGCCAAGACGTAATTTGGAAAAGTTCTCGATGATTCCGTTATGAATGACAGCTAATTTGCCCGTGCAATCAACATGGGGATGCGCATTGCGATCGGTAGGCCCACCATGCGTTGCCCAGCGGGTATGTCCCATTCCGGTGGTTGAGGCAGGAAGTGGTTTGCGATCGAGGGAATCTTCCAAATTAATGAGCTTGCCGGCACGTTTATCGGTAGCCAAACCATCAGCGGTGACGAGGGCGACCCCGGCAGAGTCATAACCGCGGTACTCCAAACGGCGAAGGCCAGAGATCACCACGTCGAGGGCTGATTGCTCGCCTACATATCCGACGATGCCACACATAGGCGCTCCCTCCCTTCAGATGACCGGGCGCTCACATAGCCTAGAGGGAAAGGGTGGCTCGAACCTCATCGGCGAGCGCATGAGCAACGCGCTGGGCCACCTCGACCTCAGCGGCCTCCACCATGACCCGCACCACGGGTTCAGTACCGGAAGGTCGGAGCAAGACCCGGCCGTTCTCCCCCAATTCGCGCTCTGCAGTAGCCACCGCGTTACCCATTTCGGCAACCCGTGTCCGATCTACTCCGCTCACATTAACGAGCACCTGCGGATACCGAGTGAAGACCGAAGCGAGCGTGGCTAATGATTTCCCACTACGCGTGACCGCAGCAGTGAGATGAAGCGCGGTTAACACACCATCACCCGTCTCTGCGTAATCGGCGAGGATGAGATGGCCTGATTGCTCGCCACCTAAATTGAAGGAACCTTGGCGCATCTCTTCAAGTACATATCGATCGCCCACAGCCGCCGCAATCACATTCACGCCAGCATCTTTCATAGCGCGTATAAATCCCAAGTTGCTCATTACTGTTGCTACCACTGTGTTCTTGGCAAGCAGTCCGCGCTCTTTCATTGAGAGCGCCAAGATCGCCATGATCTGGTCACCATCAATAATATTTCCGGCGCTATCAACGGCTAAGCAACGATCTGCGTCACCGTCGTGGGCAAAACCCATATCTGCCTTCTCTGAAAGCACGCGCGCAGCCAATTGATCTATATGAGTTGAACCCACACCGTCGTTAATGTTGAAACCGTTAGGAGTAGTTGCTACTTCGACTACTTCTGCTCCAAGTGATCGGAATGCTTTTGGACTCACGGAGGATGCCGCACCATTGGCACCATCGATCACAATCTTGAGACCTTCAAAACGTTGATCAACACTTGCAAGAATATGTTGGAGGTAACGCTCTCCGGCTTCTACATCATCGATGATTCGACCGACCGCATCACCGACTGGCCGCTCCCATGGTTCATTGAGCCGTGCTTCGATCGCATCTTCCAAAGCATCGTCTAATTTGATGCCACCTTTTGCGAAAAACTTGATTCCATTATCCGGCATCGGATTGTGTGAAGCACTAATCATCACACCAAGGTCTGCGCCGGTGACATTGACGAGATGTGCAACAGCAGGCGTCGGAAGTACACCGACTCGGTACACATCAATACCGGCAGAAGCTAAACCTGCGACGACAGCAGCTTCGAGAAACTCTCCGGAGACGCGAGTATCGCGCCCCACGATTGCGCGCGGGCGATGGCCAGCAAAGGTGCCTTTCTCGGCCAGGATGTGGGCGGCCGCCACCGAGAGATCGAGCGCCAACTCCGCAGTCAGATCCTTATTGGCAACCCCACGCACCCCGTCGGTACCAAAGAGTCTGCCCATGACTTTGATCCTTCCATAGCGCCCACACTTTTGGGGCTCTTGCCGCTTAAAAAGAAGAGCCCCGAACCGTAATGGCTCGGGGCTCCGCTGAAATGCTTGATTAACGCTTGCTGTATTGCGAGCGCTTGCGGGCTTTCTTTAAGCCGTACTTCTTACGCTCAATCGCACGAGGATCGCGAGTAAGGAAGCCAGCCTTCTTGAGTGATGGACGATGCGCTTCGGTGTCGATCTCGTTGAGTGCACGAGAGATACCAAGGCGAAGTGCACCGGCTTGACCCGAGATGCCGCCACCATGAATGCGAGCGTGTACGTCGTAGGTGCCATCGGCGCCAACGGTACGGAAAGGCTCAGAGACGAGTTGTTGGTGAACCTTGTTAGGGAAGTAGTTATCGAGGGTACGACCATTGATCGTCCAACGACCACTGCCGGGAACGATGCGCACGCGAGCAACAGCTTCTTTACGACGACCGGTGCCGCCGCCAGGAGCGGTTAAGGCAGGACGGTTCGTGGCAGCAGAAGGAGTGCTGGTTGAGTACGAAGAAGGCGCATTCGCTTCTAGGTCGTCGATTTCGATCTCGTTCGTCACTATTTATCCTCAGTTCACTTGCGAAACTTGGTTAAAGGTATATGGCTTTGGTGATTGTGCGGTGTGTGGGTGGTTAGGACCTGCGTACACCTTCAACTTGGAACCCATGTGGCGTCCGAGTGAGCTCTTAGGAAGCATTCCCTTGATTGCCTTCTCGAGTGCACGTACTGGATTCTGAACAAGGAGATCGCTGTACTTCACCGAAGTAAGACCGCCTGGGAAACCAGAGTGATGATGTGCCATCTTTTGGTTGAGCTTGTTACCGCTCATGGCAATCTTTTCTGCGTTGATAACAATGACAAAGTCGCCCATGTCCATGTGTGCTGCAACGGTGGGCTTGTGCTTGCCGCGAAGGAGGACGGCAGCGTGCGTGGCAAGGCGACCGAGAATGACATCGGTTGCATCAATGACATGCCACTGACGATCAATGTCGCCAGGCTTGGGGCTAAACGTGCGCACGCCGAACCTCTTCTTTCACATCTAGTACTGGAACCGGATCTAACGAACCTGTCCGAAAAAGACACCGTCCGAAAGAGTGGAGCCATGGCCCCGTTCGGGGACCGACGGGCAAGATTACCCGCGCCAGAGCGGACGGGTCAAAGCGGGCGAGTTGGCTACCAGGCTTCCCAGACCGGCTCGGGGCTCTCCCGGACGACCCCGTCCTCACCAAAGACCAAGAAGCGGTCAAATGAACGGGCAAACCAGCGATCATGGGTCACCGTCACGACCGTCCCTTCAAAACCCTCGAGGCCATCTTCGAGCGCTTCGGCGCTCGCCAAATCGAGGTTATCGGTCGGCTCATCGAGCAGCAGGAGGGTCGAGCCTTCCAGCTCGAGCAGGAGAATCTGGAAGCGGGCAGCCTGGCCACCCGAAAGGGATTCAAAGCGCTGCTCCCCCTGTTGGTCGAGTTCATACCGGCGCAGTACCGACATCGCCGGGCCGAGCTGGAGTGAGTGGAGCTCCCAGAGGAGGGTGATCAAGCTCTTGCCGACAAACTCTGGATGGGCGTGAGTCTGCGCAAAGAGTCCGGGTTGCACCCGAGCACCCAACCGGCATGTGCCCGTGTGTGCCACATCTTCCCCTCCGAGGAGGCGCAGGAAGTGGCTCTTCCCGGAACCGTTTGCCCCGAGCACAGCCACTCGATCACCAAAGAAGATTTCGCCATCGAAAGGCATTGTTAATCCAGTGAGAGCAAAATTCTCCATGGTGACTGCTCGCACGCCCGTGCGCCCACCACGTAATCGCACTCGCACGTTTTGTTCCGGGGGTGGCGGTGCAGGTTGACCGGCCTCTTCAAATTTACGGAGCCTGGTTTGCATTGCGCGATATTTGCTTGCCATATCTGGGCTACTCGAAGCTTGAATCTGCAACGTACGTACAAGATCTTTAAGTCGTTGGTGCTCTTCTTCCCAACGAGAAACTAAATCAGCAAGCCGTGCATTGCGAGCTTTGCGCGCATCGTGCCACGTTCCAAAGCCTTCTCCATGAATCCACACCGAGCTTCCGTTGTTGCCTTGCTCGAGAGTAACAATGCGCTTTGCTGTACGTCCCAACAATTCACGATCATGTGTAATGAAGAAAATAGTCTTACGGCTTTCGTTGATCTGTTCTTCTAACCAACGTTTTCCCGGAACATCCAAATAGTTATCTGGTTCGTCAAGCAGGAGTACTTCCTCTGGCCCGCGCAGGAGCGCCTCGAGTACTAAACGTTTCTGTTCGCCACCAGAGAGCGTGCTCACCGGCCGAGTAGCGACTTCATCGAATGGCTTTCCGAGAGCTGCCATCGCGCAAAGATCCCATGTGACCTCTGCGTCGTAGCCACCAATGTCGCCCCAATCGGAAATAGCCTGGGCGTAGGCCATTTGATCGCTCTCATCGTGTGATTCTGACATTTTCTTTTCGGTGGCATCCATGCGCAGCGCACCCTCGCGGATGGCTGGAGGGGAAATTGAAATAAGAAGATCCCTCACCGTACTTTCATCGCGGATAGATCCGATGAACTGGCGCATTACGCCGAGTCCACCAGAGCGCGCTACCGCACCCAACTCGGGTTCAATGTCTCCAGCGATCAATCGAAAGAGCGTGGTCTTGCCGGCGCCATTGGGACCGACCAGTGCCGCCTTGACACCATCGCCCACTCGGAAGGAAACGTCACTTAAGAGAATGCGTCCGTCTGAAAGCATGTAAGTAACGCCGCTGACATCAATGTGACCCATGAACCGACTCTCGATAATCCGGGCGCTGACGACGCCTCTTGGTATCAGCAGCACGCGCGGCTAATTCCGCCTCGGAAGGGTAGCGCACATGTTCGAGCGTAAGGCCATGTGGTGGCAGTACCGGAACATCACTTGCTCTGACGGTGGCATTGAGCATTGACGCTGGCCATTCAATGGGCTTACGACCTTCGCCTACGGCAGCGAGTGCTCCCATTAAAGAGCGCACCATCGAGTGACAAAACGCATCAGCAGTGATGGTTGCACAAAGGTATTCGGAAGTTCTTTCCCACGAGAAAGCTTGAATTGTTCTGATAGTGGTGGCGAATTCGCGACGACGACAGAAAGCAATGAAGTCGTGTTCACCTAAAAGTAAGTCGCTGGCTTGCTTCATCGCTTCATCATCGAGTCGATCCGCCCAAGCGAGAACGCTCTTTCGATTGAGCGGGAGCGGACCAACGGCACCATCAGCAATGCGATAAGAGTATGTGCGAGCCAATGCGCTAAAGCGTGCATCGAAATCTGGTGCCGCTACTTGAACGGCAAGGATGCGCACATCATCGGCAAGTGCGCGATTGAGTCGATAAAGTCCTTGCGCTTCGATCTCACGCCATTTATCTTCTGGAACATCCATGTGGGCGACTTGACCACGTGCATGTACTCCAGAGTCAGTTCTGCCGGCGCAGGTAAGCGGCGTTTCCGCAAAGAAGATGAAGCCGAATATCTTCTCTAATTCGCCTTGAACGGTACGTAATTTCTCTTGCTTCGCCCAGCCGTTGAAGTACTCACCATCGTAAGAAATATCGAGGCGCAAACGAATGAGCCCGCCATTGCTGGCGGGCTCATCGTTATTCATATCTAATCGCTAGAACGAGTGATGGACTACTTGCTCTTAGCGGCAGCTTTCTTCGCTGGCGCCTTCTTGGCAGCCGCCTTCTTTGCTGGTGCGGCATCATCAGACTTCGCAGCAGCTTTCTTGGCAGGGGCCTTCTTGGCTACAGCCTTTGGAGCAGCCTTAGCTGCGGTTGCAGTTGCTTCGTTGACAACAGCCTTCTTGCCAGGCGTGCCCTCAACGAGAACTTCGATGATTGCCATAGGGGCGTTGTCGCCCTTTCGTGGACCAATCTTCGTGATGCGGGTGTAACCACCATCGCGCTCTGCAAAACGTGGACCAATCTCAGTGAAGAGAGTATGTACTACGCCCTTGCTACGGATAACAGTCATCACGCGACGGCGAGAGGCGAGATCACCCTTCTTTGCGAAGGTGATCATCTTCTCGGCGAGCGGACGCACGCGCTTTGCTTTGGTCTCAGTCGTGGTGATGCGACCATGCTCGAAGAGTTGGCTTGCGAGATTCGCAAGGATCATCTTTTCGTGTGCAGGACCGCCACCGAGGCGAGGACCTTTAGTTGGAGTTGGCATCTATCTCTCTCCCTAGAACTGCTGGTCTTCGATGATGACCGGCGGAATTTCAGTTGGGTCGTAATCGAAATCTTCGTCATCATCATGTGAGATGACGAGCGAACGATCGAATCCGGCCGGGCTGTCCTTGAGTGCAAGACCCATCGAGATGAGCTTGGCCTTTACTTCATCGATTGACTTCGAACCGAAGTTACGAATGTCGAGAAGATCAGCTTCGCTACGTCCGACGAGTTCGCCGACAGTGTGTACACCTTCGCGCTTGAGGCAGTTGTATGAGCGAACAGTGAGCTCGAGATCTTCGATCGGGAGCGCAAGGTCTGCGGCAAGTGCTGCATCGGAAGGTGATGGACCGAGGTCAATACCTTCAGCATCGAGGTTAAGTTCGCGGGCCAAACCAAAGAGCTCAACCAGAGTCTTGCCTGCTGATGCCATGGCGTCACGTGGAGAGATGCTCTCCTTGGACTCGACATCAACGACGAGACGGTCGAAGTCTGTGCGTTGTTCCACGCGGGTGGCTTCTACCTTGTAGGTAACACGAAGCACTGGTGAGTAGATGGAGTCGACTGGGATGCGGCCGATTTCTGCACCGAGTTGCTTGTTCTGTACTGCAGTGACATATCCACGACCGCGCTCAACAGTGAGCTCGATCTCCAACTTGCCTTTGCCGTTAAGCGTGGCGAGGTGGTGACCTGGGTTGTGAACTTCCACGCCAGCTGGTGGCGCAATGTCTGCAGCAGTAACAACGCCAGGACCTTGCTTGCGCAAGTACATGACGACGGGCTCATCGTGTTCGCTCGAGATAACCAATCCCTTGATGTTCAACACAAGATCAGTGATGTCTTCTTTAACACCAGGGATCGTGGTGAACTCGTGCAAGATTCCCTCAACCCGAATGCTGGTTACTGCAGCACCTGGGATAGATGAGAGAAGGGTGCGACGGAGAGAGTTTCCGAGCGTGTATCCGAATCCTGGCTCAAGGGGTTCGATAACGAACCGTGAGCGTGATCCGCTTACTACCTCTTCAGAGAGGATGGGGCGTTGTGCGATCAGCACTGTTATTCCTCCACTTGTTCGGGGCGACCGTTATATGAAGCCCGTGTTGATTTGGTGGTGATTACTTCGAGTAAAGCTCGACGATAAGTTGCTCTTGCACCTGGGTGTCAATGATCTGACGAGCAGGAAGCGAGTGCACGAGAATGCGCATTCTTGATCCGACAACTTCGAGCCATGCTGGAACGGTCTTCTCACCGATCTCGGCTTGAGCTACGAGGAATGGAGTCATTTCAAGAGATGACGGACGAACGTCAATGACGTCTGCTTCAGTGACACGGAAAGAAGGAATATCTACCTTGTGACCGTTGACCAAGAAGTGACCGTGCTTGACGAGCTGACGTGCCATGTCGCGACTCTTTGCAAAGCCTGCGCGGTAGACAACGTTGTCGAGACGAGTCTCAAGGATGCGGAGCAGGTTTTCGCCTGTCTTACCTTGACGACGGTTTGCCTCTTCGTAGTAGCCACGGAATTGCTTCTCGAGAACACCGTAGATGCGTGCGCACTTCTGCTTCTCGCGCATCTGAAGGAGGTACTCAGAATCCTTGCTACGTCCACGACCATGTTGCCCCGGAGGGTATGGGCGTGACTCAATAGGACACTTTGGTCCATCGCACTTAGAGCCCTTGAGGAAGAGTTTGACCTTCTCTCGACGGCAACGCTTGCAATCTGCGCCTGTATAACGAGCCATTTATTTATCTCTCTTCGACATCAAACGCGTCGGCGCTTGGGAGGACGGCAACCGTTGTGAGGTTGTGGAGTTACATCGGAGATGGAACCCACTTCCAGCCCAGCGGCCTGAAGGGAACGAATAGCCGTCTCGCGACCCGAACCGGGACCCTTGACGAACACATCTACTTTGCGCATGCCGTGCTCTTGTGCGCGACGTGCTGCGGCTTCGGCTGCGAGTTGCGCAGCGAATGGAGTCGACTTGCGTGAGCCCTTGAAGCCCACTTGACCGGCTGAAGCCCAGGAGATCACAGCGCCCGTAGGGTCGGTGATCGAAACGATGGTGTTGTTGAAAGTGCTCTTGATGTGGGCATGCCCGTGAGCAACATTCTTCTTCTCTTTGCGACGCACCTTTGCTTTGCCAGGTGCCTGCTTTGATTTTGGTGGCATGTCTCCTACTTCGTGACTTTCTTCTTGCCGGCGATAGCGCGGCGAGGGCCTTTACGGGTACGGGCGTTGGTGTGGGTGCGTTGTCCGCGGACAGGAAGGCCACGACGGTGACGGATTCCTTGGTAGCAACCGATTTCAACTTTGCGGCGAATGTCAGCTGCAACTTCGCGGCGCAGATCGCCTTCGATTTTGTAATTGCCCTCGATGAATTCACGGAGTTTGGCGAGCTCTGGCTCACCGAGATCCTTCACGCGAGTATTTGGATTGACACCGGTAGCGCCGAGAATTTTCTGCGAGCGCGTGCGGCCGATGCCGAATATGTATGTGAGTGCGATTTCAACGCGCTTATCACGCGGAAGATCGACACCGACGAGGCGTGCCATAGGGCGGGTTCCTTTGCTATTCCGGAGGTCCTCCGCCACTCGTCTCTACCCGCCCGGGTGGAGTCTCGACCTCCGGGCCGAGAGTCTTCGCTTTCACGAAGTTGAGTGACGCGTATCTAGTTGTCGTTACTGCTGTTGGTGCATTTGGTACAGATGGTTGATAAAGGTGTTACTACTATCCTTGACGTTGCTTATGACGAAGGTTTTCGCAAATGACCATAACTCGACCGTGACGGCGAATTACTTTGCACTTGTCGCAAATCTTCTTCACGCTTGGCTTTACCTTCATCGCTCCTCTTTCGACCGGCTACTTGTATCGGTAGACGATGCGACCTCGGGTGAGGTCATACGGACTTAATTCCACAACGACTCGGTCCTCTGGAAGAATGCGAATGTAGTGCTGACGCATCTTCCCGCTAATGTGCGCGAGAACTTTGTGGCCGTTTGCTAACTCCACACGGAACATGGCATTTGGCAGCGCTTCAGAGACTGTGCCTTCAATTTCGATGGCACCATCCTTCTTCGACACCCAATCCCCTCCCGTTCGGCACCTCAGGCGAAAACGCCTATGGCACAAGGGTTGAGTCTACGTGGGAGGGCTGGAAGTGAAAAATCGGCCGGGTGAGTCGTAGGATTGCCCCATGAGCCAGAATCCAGAGAACCCAGAGAACCCAGAGAACCCAGGCGCCAACCAAGGCGGCCAAACTCCCCCACCCGGTTGGTGGCAAGCCTGGGATGGCAAGTGGTACCCGGCAACAGTGAAGCCCGAGGCCATCCCCCCTGCCACAGCTACTCCGACCGCCGGAAGTGAGAGCCAGGCTCAACCAGGGCCCGCGCCCACCTACGCTCAAGCTCCGGCTTATCCCCAAGCGCCCTCATATCCTCAGGCGCCCTACGGGCAACCGGGTTCGACGCCTCTGGGTGTGGGGCCTTATGGCGCTCCTATGCCGGCAAGCACCGGCACCAATGGCATGTCCATTGCCGCCCTAGTGCTCGGAATCCTCTGGATCTACGGAATCGGCTCGATCCTCTCGCTGATCTTTGGCTATATCTCGCTCGGCCAGATCAAGCGCGATCCACGGCAAAAAGGAAAGGGCATGGCCATCGCAGGCGTTGTCCTCGGTTGGGTCGGCATCGTAGGCGCCATCATCGTGATCGCCTTCATTGTGTACGCCGCACAAAATAGTGGCTTCGACACTTACGACGACTACAGCTACTAACTCGACAACTATTGGGCGGTAAGTTCGCTCGCTCCACCGTCAAGGCTGGTGAGCGCCCAGGCAGTGCCATCAGGTCGCAAGGTGAAAGTCTCTTCCCAATGCGCACCGCGTGAGCCATCGGTGGAGACCACCGTCCACTCGTCATCTAGGGTGCTCATGCGATGGGTTCCGCGAGTGATCATGGGCTCTACAGCAAGAGCCAATCCAAGAATGAGCTTGGCCCCTTTGCCTGCTTTACCGAAGTTTGGCACGTGTGGATCTTGATGCATCTCTGTGCCGATCCCGTGGCCGGTGTACTCCTCGAGAATGCCATAACGTACTTTGCGCGCTTTCTCTGAGGCAATGATCGAACGCTCAACTGCATGACCAATATCGGAGACGTGTCCGCCGAGACGAGCAGCTCCGATACCTGCCCAGAGTGACTTTCGGCAATCCTCGATAAGCGCAAGATCTTCGGCCGCCATATTTCCGACGCCCATAGTGAAGGCCGCATCCCCATGCCACCCGTCGAGAATCGCGCCACAATCAATGGAGACAACGTCGCCATCTTTAATAACCCGATCACCTGGAATCCCATGTACTACTTCGTCATTGATGGAGACGCAGATGCTGCAAGGAAAGCCGTAATAGCCTTTGAAGGATGGGATAGCTCCGGATTTGCGAATATGTTCCTCAGCGATAACGTCTAATTCAATCGTGCGCATTCCTACTTTTACACTTTCGCGTAAAAGTGCGAGCGTCTCTCCTACAACAATGCCAGCACGGCGCATTAATTGGATTTCGTCTTGGGTCTTTATTTGAATTGGCATGATTAGCGATGGGCAAGCAGGGCAGAAATAGCTCGGCTTGTTACTTCCTCAACAGCCCCCATTGCGCTAATTGAAACTAAAAGTGAACGAGTGCGATAGAAATTAATAATCGGTTCAGTTTGTTCGCGATAGACCTCGAGGCGACGAGCAATTACTTCTTCCTTGTCGTCATCACGCTGATAAATTTCTCCACCACAACCATCACATACGGCTGCGTCTTGAGTGGGATCTGAATCAATGTGCCAAATGCGACCGCAGTTGCGGCACACGCGGCGGCCAGAGAGGCGTCGGATGATTTCATTTTCATCGACCGTGAGTTCGAGTGCGGCATCAATCGGAGTACCAGCTTTTTCAACGATTTCAGCAAGTACTTCTGATTGCACCACGTTGCGTGGAAAACCATCGAGCAGGAAGCCATTCTTGGTATCTGCATGTGTGAGGCGATCAGCGACCATCGCGTTCGTTACTGAATCAGGGACGAGCTCACCTTTATCCATGTAGCCCTTGGCTTCGACGCCAAGCGGTGTTCCAGACTTAAGGTTTGCACGAAAAATATCGCCTGTAGAGATATGCGGAATAGCAAAGTGCTCGGCGAGGAATTGTGCTTGCGTTCCTTTACCAGCGCCCGGCGGACCCACCAGGATGAGGCGCATTAGCGAAGGAATCCTTCGTAGGAGCGCTGTTGGAGTTGGCTTTCAATCTGCTTGGCAGTATCAAGACCCACACCGACGACGATGAGGATGGCAGTACCACCGAATGGGAAGTTCTGCGTAGCCCCAAAGAGCGAGAGTGCGATGATCGGGATCAAAGCCACGAAGCCAAGGTAGAGCGCTCCGGGAGCAGTGATACGCGAAAGGATGTAAGCCAAGTACTCAGAGGTGGGACGTCCAGCGCGAATACCTGGAATAAACCCACCGTACTTCTTCATATTCTCGGCCACTTCGTCAGGGTTAAAAGTAATCGAGACGTAGAAGTAAGTGAAGAAAATGATGAGCAGGAAGTAAGCCAACATGTATGACCAGTGGTCACCGCGGACAAAGAACTTCGTAATGAAGGTGGCCCAAGGTGCCGTGCTCGCCGTGAGGTTGACGATCAGGTTCGGAATGTAAAGCAACGATGATGCGAAGATGACCGGAATAACGCCGGCTTGATTCACCTTGATCGGAATGTAGGTGCTGGTTCCGCCGTACATCTGACGACCGACCATACGCTTTGCGTATTGAACCGGGATACGACGCTGGGCATTCTCGACGAATACCACCGCAGCAACGATGACAACACCAACAGCCAAGACGAAGAGGAATACTGGCCATCCCTTTTGCACCTTGATGCTCCAGAGTTGACCAGGGAAACCAGCGGCAATCGAAGTGAAGATCAAAATCGACATACCGTTACCGATACCGCGATCAGTGATCAATTCGCCGAGCCACATGATTACTGCAGTTCCGGCGGTCATAACAAAGACCATGGTGGCAATTCGTTGCCACGATGCATCAGGAATGATTGCCAGATTGCAACTGCGGAAGAGATTGCCTGGTGTGCGAGCAACTGCGATGAGGCCCGTTGCTTGCAAGATTCCAAGGCCGATCGTGAGGTAACGGGTGTACTGCGTAAGCTTGGCGGTGCCTGATTGTCCCTCTTGCTTTAATGCTTCAAAGCGTGGAATAACAACCGTCAAGAGCTGCACAATGATGCTGCTCGTGATGTAAGGCATGATGCCGAGCGCAAAGACTGAAAGGTGGAGCAATGCGCCACCACTGAAAAGGTTGACCAAGTTGAACAAGCCTTGCCCTTGGACCTGATCAATACAGGTTTGGACGTTCTTATAAGAAACGCCAGGGGTAGGAATGATCGAACCAAAGCGGAAGAGCGCCATGATCCCCAAAGTAAAGAGGATCTTTCGACGTAGGTCTGGCGTTTTAAACGCCTTTCCAAACGCTGCGAGCACGACGTCCTCCTATGCCTTGGTAATCCTGTGAGTTAATGACTAGAGAGTAGTAACCGTACCGCCAGCAGCAGTGATCTTCTCTGTAGCTGAGGTCGAAAACTTATGAGCAGTCACGTTTACTTTGACTGCAATCTCTCCATCGCCAAGAATCTTGACCTTTTCGCCTTCGCGAACAGCGCCCTTGCTCACCAAGTCAGCAACCGAGATGGCGCCACCTGCTGGGAAGAGGATCGCAATGGTCTCTACGTTGACTACTTGGTACTCAACGCGGAATGGGTTAGTGAAGCCACGAAGTTTAGGCAAGCGCATGTGGAGCGGCATTTGGCCACCCTCAAAGCGTGCTGGAACTTGGTAACGAGCCTTGGTTCCCTTGGTACCGCGGCCAGCAGTCTTACCCTTTGATGCCTCACCGCGACCCTTACGAGTCTTGGCCTTCTTGGCACCGGGGGCAGGACGAAGATGATGCATTTTGAGAGTCATTACTCCACCTCTTCTACGGTAACGAGATGGCGTACAGCATGAACCATGCCACGAATCTCCGGACGATCTTCTTTGACGACAATGTCGCCAATGCGCTTCAGACCGAGCGAGCGAAGCGTCTCACGATGCTCCGGACGTCCGCCGATCTTCGACTTATGTTGTGTGACCTTAAGGCGTCCCATTACGCACCTACTCCTGCGCGAGCACGAAGAAGAGCGGCTGGTGCGACATCTTCCAAAGGAAGACCGCGACGAGCAGCAATCGCTTCTGGTTGCTCAAGCATCTTGAGTGCAGCAACTGTTGCGTGCACGATGTTGATTGCATTATTAGATCCAAGTGACTTGCTGAGTACATCGTGGATGCCAGCGCACTCGAGTACAGCGCGGACTGGTCCACCAGCGATAACTCCGGTACCTGGGCTAGCTGGCTTGAGAAGTACTACACCGGCAGCAGCTTCGCCCTGCACTGGGTGCGGGATCGTTGCTTGAATGCGTGGAACTTTGAAGAAAGAACGCTTCGCTTCTTCAACGCCCTTGGCAATTGCTTGTGGAACTTCTTTAGCCTTGCCGTAGCCCACGCCCACCATGCCTTCGCCATCGCCTACAACGACGAGTGCGGTGAAGGAGAAGCGACGGCCACCCTTGACTACCTTTGCTACGCGGTTGATGAAGACCACGCGCTCGATGTAATTGCTCTTCTCGGCTTGTGGGCCACCATCGCGACGATCGCGACGATCGCGACGTTCGCCGCGACCCTTAGCTCCGTTGTCAGTCTCACGTGTGGTCATTAGAAGTCCAGTCCATTCTCGCGAGCGCCCTCTGCAAGAGCAGCAATACGGCCGTGGTAGCGATTGCCACCACGATCAAAGACGACCTGAGCAACGCCCGCAGCTTTTGCGCGATCAGCTACAAGCTGACCTACCGCACGAGCCTTAGAAGTTTTATCGCCAGTAGCGCTACGAAGAGCGCTCTCCATCGTGGAGGCAGATGCCAGTGTTTGGCCAATGGTGTCATCGACAACTTGGACCATGAGGTGACGGGCCGAACGTGATACGACAAGACGTGGACGCAGTGAAGTACCGCTCACGTTCTTACGAACACGGAAGTGACGTCGGGCACGCGCATTCTGTGCGGAGCCCTTAACAACCTTTACGCCGATCGACATTACTTCTTACCCGCCTTTCCTTGCTTGCGACGAATAGTCTCGCCGAGGTAACGGATGCCCTTGCCCTTGTAAGGATCAGGCTTACGAAGTTTGCGGATGTTGGCAGAGATTTCGCCGACCTGTTGCTTGTCGATACCACTCACCGAGAATTTGGTGGGTGATTCAACAGCAAATGAAATTCCTTCTGGTGCAGGGATGATCACTGGGTGGCTAAAACCAAGAGCAAACTCAAGGTCATTGCCCTTAGGGGCTACGCGGTAACCCACGCCGACGATTTCCATCGACTTGGTGTAGCCCTCGGTAACACCTTGAACCATGTTGGCCACAAGAGTGCGCGAGAGACCATGAAGAGCTTTAGGAAGACGCTCGTCGTTGGGACGTGTAACCAAGAGAGTGCCATCGTCTTGCTTTGCAATCGCGATGGGCTCAGCAAGCGTGTGTGAAAGAGTTCCCTTAGGGCCCTTTACAGTGACATGCGCTCCGCTAATGGTGACCTCAACGCCCGCAGGCACTGGGATAGGGAGACGACCAATACGTGACATGGTTTCCTCCTACCAGACGTAGGCGAGAACTTCTCCGCCTACACCTTGCTTATTGGCTTGCTTATCAGTCAGCAAGCCAGACGATGTGGAAATGATTGCAACACCAAGGCCACCGAGCACCTTAGGAAGCGCAGTCGACTTTGCGTAAACGCGAAGGCCGGGCTTGCTCACGCGGCGTAGACCAGCGATCGAACGCTCGCGGTTTGGACCGAACTTAAGGTCGATAGTGAGTGTGCGAGTTGCAGCGTCTACTTTGAAGCCGGCGATGTAACCCTCCTTCTGGAGGATGACGGCGATGTTTTGCTTAGTCTTCGACGTCGGCATTGCAACCGTGTCGTGGTAAGCGCTGTTCGCATTGCGCAGACGAGTCAACATGTCTGCGATCGGATCGGTCATTGTCATGGTATTCGGCCTTTCTCGTGGTGGTATCCGCTGCGAATCTCGCAATGGACCTGCCGCGTAGTGGGTTTACCAGCTTGCTTTTGTAATACCTGGGAGTTCACCAGCATGTGCCATCTCACGGAAGCACACACGGCATAGACCAAACTTTTGGTAGACGGCACGTGGACGTCCACAACGTTGGCAACGGGTATAGCCGCGCACCTTGAACTTCGGGGTACGAGCAGCTTTTACCTTGAGTGATGTTTTAGCCATCTCACATCTCCTTAAACGGGAAGCCGAGCAGACGCAGAAGCGCACGCCCTTCTTCATCAGTCGTTGCCGTGGTGACGACGGTGATGTCCATTCCGCGAGGACGATCAATTTTGTCTTGATCGATCTCAGGGAATACAACCTGCTCCGTCAAACCAAAGGTGTAATTGCCGTGCCCATCGAATTGCTTAGCCGAGAGCCCGCGGAAGTCGCGGATACGAGGAAGCGAGATGGAGAGGAGGCGATCAAGAAACTCCCACATACGATCGCCACGAAGAGTGACGTGCGCACCAATCGGCATGTTCTCGCGAAGCTTGAACTGTGCGATTGACTTACGTGAGCGAGTGACCTGAGGCTTTTGACCAGTGATCGCTGCGAGGTCGCGGATTGCGCCTTCGATCAACTTGGCATCTTTAGCGGCTTCGCCGACACCCATGTTGACCACGATCTTGGTGAGGCCAGGAACCTGCATCACGTTTCCGTAAGCAAATTGACCTTGAAGCGCGGGCATGATTTCGGCGCGGTAGCGCTCCTTCATGCGAGGCATGGAAGTAGTGGTCATGATTAGAGGTCCTTACCAGTGCTCTTGGAGATTCGGACGTTCTTGCCCTCTTCATCCTGACGGAAGCCGACGCGCGTTGCCTTGCCGGTATCTGAATCTACGAGCATGACATTGGAGACGTGGATCGGGGCCTCTTGCGTGATGATGCCACCGGTCTGCGTACCACGGATGCCTTCACCAATCTTGGTGTGCTTCGTGATTCGATTGACGCCTTCAACGAGAACTTTGTCGGTCTCTCGGTAGACGTGAATAACTTTGCCCTTGGCGCCCTTGTCCTTGCCAGTGATGACTTGAACGGTATCGCCCTTCTTAATCTTTGCCATGTTTAGAGCACCTCCGGTGCGAGCGAGATGATCTTCATGTAGCGCTTGTCGCGAAGCTCGCGACCAACTGGTCCGAAGATACGGGTGCCACGTGGCTCCCCGTCTGCCTTCAAGATGACGGCAGCGTTCTCATCGAATTTGATGTAAGAGCCATCTGGACGACGACGCTCCTTGACGGTGCGTACGACGACGGCTTTTACGACGTCACCCTTCTTGACCTGCCCGCCAGGAATTGCATCCTTGACGCTACATACGATGACATCGCCGATACCTGCGTAACGGCGCGACGAACCGCCCAACACGCGGATGCAAAGGAGTTCCTTTGCACCTGTGTTGTCAGCGACGCGTAGTCGCGACTCTTGTTGAATCACTTCGTACTCCTTATCGGGACTTACTTGGCCTTTTCGAGGATTTCGACTACACGCCAGCGCTTCGTTGCCGAGAGCGGACGAGTTTCCATGATTAGCACGCGATCGCCAACACCACAGGCGTTGTTCTCATCGTGGGCTTTGAGCTTGTTAGTGCGGCGCATGACCTTGCCGTAAAGAGGGTGCTTAACGCGATCCTCTACTGCGACGACGATGGTCTTATCCATCTTGTCGCTGACGACAGTGCCTTCGCGCGTCTTACGGAAGCCGCGCTCGACATTTGTGTCTACGGTTGAGTTACTCATGCAGCACCACCAATTCCAAGTTCACGCTCTCGCATGATTGTGTAGATACGAGCGATCTCTTTGCGAACCGCATTGAGACGGCCATGGTTTTCAAGTTGGCCAGTAGCTGCTTGAAAGCGAAGGTTGAAGAGTTCTTCCTTTGCTTCCTTGAGCTTTGTTGCCAACTCATCGACCTCAAGGCCGCGAAGTTCATTCACGGTGATTGCCATTTATGCCTCCTCGCGTCGTACAACACGGCACTTCATTGGAAGTTTGTGAATCGCGCGAGTCATTGCCTCACGTGCCACTTCCTCAGTTACGCCTGAAAGTTCAAACATCACACGGCCAACCTTGACGTTAGCTACCCACCATTCAGGAGAACCCTTACCGGAACCCATGCGGGTTTCTGCAGGCTTCTTGGTGATGGGACGGTCAGGGAAAATATTGATCCAGACCTTTCCACCACGCTTGATGTGACGTGTCATTGCAATACGAGCCGCTTCAATTTGGCGGTTCGTTACATATGAGTTTTCAAGAGCTTGAATACCGAAGTCACCAAAGGTCACTGCGGTTCCGCCCTTGGCAGCACCACTCCGACTGGGGTGGTGTTGCTTGCGGTGGCGCACCTTACGTGGAATGAGCATCGGTTACGCCTCCCCGTTGGTGGTGTCGGTGACGACTGCTTCGGCAGGAGCCTCGACCGCTACAGGAGCAGCTGCTACTGGAGCTGGATTAGGGTTCGAAACGGTGACCTCACCGCGCGGTGCACGAGGTGCACGAGCAGCGGGACGAGGCTTAGGTGCACGAGCTGCTGCAAGTGCAGACGCTGCGCGCTCGCTACGGCTAGCAATGATGTCGCCCTTGTAGATCCAGACCTTTACACCGATACGACCGAAAGTGGTTGCTGCTTCGTAGAAGCCGTAATCAATATCGGCGCGGAGGGTGTGCAAAGGTACGCGACCTTCGCGGTAGAACTCAGAGCGGCTCATTTCGGCACCACCAAGACGACCAGAGCAGTTGATTCGGATGCCCTTGGCGCCCGACTTCAAAGCGGTCTGCATCGACTTACGCATTGCGCGACGGAAAGAAACACGGCTCGAAAGCTGCTCGGCTACACCTTGTGCAACGAGTTGCGCATCGATCTCTGGGTGCTTCACTTCGAGGATGTTGAGCTGAACTTGCTTGCCCGTCATCTTCTCAAGATCCGTACGAATGCGATCTGCTTCTTGGCCACGACGACCAATGACAATTCCAGGACGTGCAGTGTGGATGTCGATGCGAACGCGATCGCGGGTGCGCTCGATCTCTACACGAGAGATACCAGCGCGCTCCATGCCCTTCGTCATCATGCGACGAATTGCAACATCTTCTTTGACGTAATCCTTGTAGAGCTTGTCTGCGTACCAACGCGACTTGAACTCAGTGGTAATACCAAGGCGGAAGCCATGCGGGTTAACTTTTTGACCCATTAGTGGGCACCTGCTCTCTTCTGGACCTTGACTGGCGTCTTCGTATCGGAGACAACCACGGTGATGTGTGAAGTGCGCTTGTTGATGCGAAATGCGCGTCCTTGTGCACGTGGACGGAAACGCTTCAACGTGACGCCTTCATCTACGAAAGCTTCGGTAATCCAAAGTTCGGATGCATCGCGAACACCATGAAGAGTCTTGGCGTTGGCTACTGCAGAGGCGACCGTCTTGTAAACGGTCTCACCGGCAGCTTGCGGAGCGAACTTGAGTACGGCAAGAGCCTCGTCGGCCTTCATGCCGCGGACTAGGTCCACTACGCGTCGAGCCTTCATAGGAGTAATGCGTACGTCGCGCGTGCTGGCGCGAGCGATGATGTCAGCCACGCTTAGCCCTCCGATCATCCTTAACGTGTCCCTTGAAAGTACGCGTAGGTGCGAACTCGCCAAGCTTGTGACCGACCATTGCATCAGTCACGAAAACTGGAACGTGCTTACGACCGTCGTGAACAGCGATCGTGTGCCCAATCATGGACGGCACGATCATGGAGCGACGCGACCACGTCTTGATGACGTTCTTAGTCCCGGCTTCGTTTTGTACATCCACCTTTTTGGTGAGATGGCCATCAACGAAGGGGCCCTTCTTAAGACTCCGAGGCATCGTTCTCCTAGCGCTTCTTGTTCGACTTGCGACGACGGACGATCATCTTGTCGCTTGACTTGGAGCGACGAGTGCGACCTTCTGGTTGTCCCCATGGGCTTACTGGGTGACGTCCACCAGAGGTCTTACCTTCGCCACCACCGTGTGGGTGATCGACAGGGTTCATAGCAACACCGCGGACGGTTGGGCGCTTGCCCTTCCAACGCATACGGCCGGCCTTACCCCAGTTGATGTTGGACTGTTCTGCGTTACCGACTTCACCAACGGTGGCGCGGCAACGAACATCTACGTTACGAATTTCGCCAGAGGGCATACGCAGTTGTGCGTAAGGACCATCTTTAGCGACGAGCTGAACAGATGCGCCAGCAGAGCGCGCAATCTTGGCGCCTCCACCTGGGCGAAGTTCAATAGCGTGGATCACGGTACCGACCGGGATATTGCGCAGTGGCAAGTTATTGCCAGGCTTAATATCGGCGCTTGGACCGCTCTCTACTGCATCGCCTTGACCGAGCTTGTTAGGCGCGATGATGTAGCGCTTCTCGCCATCTGCATAGTGCAGAAGAGCGATACGCGCGGTGCGGTTGGGGTCGTACTCAATGTGAGCGACCTTGGCTGGCACACCATCTTTGTCATTGCGACGGAAGTCGATGAGACGGTAGGCACGCTTGTGACCGCCACCTTGGTGACGAGCAGTAACGCGACCGGCCGAGTTACGACCACCCTTGGAGTGGATCGGACGGACAAGCGACTTCTCCGGGGTGGTGCGAGTGATCTCAACGAAGTCTGCAACGCTCGAGCCACGACGGCCCGGAGTTGTCGGCTTGTATTTACGGATACCCATGAATCAATCCTGTTCTTTCGTTCCTGGCTCCGTTAGGAGACAGGACCTCCGAAGATGTCGATACGGTCGCCGGCAGCTACCGAGACGATGGCGCGCTTGGTGTCATTGCGCTTTCCAAAGCCGATTCGGGTCCGCTTGCGCTTGCCTTGACGGTTCAACGTGTTGACGCTGAGGACCTTCACTCCGAAGATCTTTTCAACGGCAATTTTGATTTCTGTCTTGTTCGCAGTGGGTGCAACCAAGAAGGTGTACTTGTTCTCATCGAGCATGCCGTATGACTTCTCAGATACGACAGGAGCGATTAGGACGTCGCGGTAATCGTTCATGCTGACACCTCTTCACTTGTGGCGCGACCAACTGCGGTTGCGCTCTTGCCACTGGCTGGACCGGCAACAAACTCTGCGAGAGCTGTCTTGGAGAAAACCACATCATCGCTGACGAGAACGTCGTATGCGTTGAGTTGATCTGGAACCAAGAGGTGCACGCGCTCAGAGTTACGAAGTGAACGCCAGGCGGACTCTTCGTTACGCGAGAGCACAACAAGCAGATGCTTACGATCTGAAAATTGCGCTACAGCAGCGAGAGCGGCCTTGGTGGATGGATCGCCAGCAAGAACTTCGGAGATGACGTGGATGCGACCGTTACGTGCACGATCAGAGAGCGTGCCGCGAAGTGCACCAGCAATCATCTTCTTAGGTGTGCGTTGTGCGTAGCTACGTGGCACTGGACCATGAGCAACACCACCGTGACGTTGGTTAGGTGAACGAGTCGAACCCTGACGAGCGCGACCGGTTCCCTTCTGTGCGAAAGGCTTCTTTCCACCACCGCTTACTTCACCGCGGTTCTTAGCCTTGTGCGTTCCTTGACGGGCAGCTGCACGTTGGGCGACGACGACTTGGTGGATCAATGGAATGTTGACTTGAACATCGAAGATTTCTGCTGGAAGTTCAACACTTCCGGCCTTCTTACCCGATGCATCAACAACGTTGATTGAAAGAGTCATTATTACTCTCCCTTCGCTGCGGACTTGACGAAGACGAGTGAGCCATTGGAACCAGGAACGGCGCCCTTAATAAGGAGCAAGCCCTTCTCGAGATCAACAGCGTGGATGGTGAGACCAGCAGTGGTCACGCGCTCGTTACCCATGTGACCGGCCATCTTGAGACCGCGGAAAACGCGACCTGGAGTGGCACAGGCGCCGATGGAACCAGGCATACGGTGCTTGCGGTGTACACCGTGTGAAGAGCTCAGGCCGTGGAAACCGTGGCGCTTCATAACGCCTGCGAATCCCTTGCCCTTGCTCGTGCCGGTGACATCAACAATTTGACCAGCCTCGAACACATCTGGACCGAGTTCTTGGCCAACGGTGTACGAATCAGCATCGCTAGTGCGAAGTTCAGCAACATGGCGACGTGGTGTAGCACCCGCCTTGGCGAAGTGGCCAGCATCTGGCTTATTAACTTTGCGTGGGTCGATCGCACCGAAGGCGAGTTGAACGGCGCTGTAGCCATCCTTCTCTTCGGAACGAACTTGCGTAACAACGCAAGGACCAGCCTTGACGACAGTAACCGGGACGATGTGGTTGCTTGCGTCGAAGACTTGAGTCATGCCGAGCTTCTCGCCCAACACTCCCTTAATAGTCTTAGTCATCTCTCCGGTCCTATCTAGAGCTTGATCTCGATATCGACACCAGCGGGAAGATCGAGACGCATAAGTGAGTCAACGGTCTTTGGCGTGGGGTCGAGAATGTCAATGAGGCGCTTGTGCGTGCGCATTTCGAAGTGCTCACGGCTGTCTTTGTACTTGTGAGGCGAACGAATGACGCAGTAGATGTTCTTCTCAGTAGGCAACGGAACGGGACCGGCAACTTTCGCGCCAGTACGCTCGACTGTTTCGACGATCTTCTTCGCCGAAGAGTCAATGACCTCATGGTCATATGCCTTGAGCCGGATGCGGATCTTCTGTCCCGCCATGTTTCCTACTCTCTATCTAGAAGTTGCTACTGCTACACACTTTGCTGCTGTATTGCTTTCTGGTGGTTTCTCGGTGGGGGATCGCTCCCCCACCGAGAACAGCATTAACCAGAGGTATTACTGAATTACTTGAGAACCTTCGTGACACGACCTGCACCAACGGTGCGGCCACCTTCGCGGATTGCGAAGCGAAGTCCTTCTTCCATAGCGATTGGCTGGATGAGTGCAACATTCATCTCAGTGTTATCGCCAGGCATCACCATTTCGGTGCCTGATGGCAACGTTACGACGCCAGTGACGTCAGTGGTGCGGAAGTAGAACTGTGGACGGTAGTTGTCGAAGAACGGGGTATGACGTCCACCTTCATCCTTGGAAAGGATGTAGACGTTGGCCTCGAAATCGGTGTGAGGAGTGATCGAGCCTGGCTTAACAACAACCATGCCGCGCTCAACATCTTCACGCTTGGTTCCACGGAGAAGGAGACCGACGTTCTCACCGGCGCGACCTTCATCGAGGAGCTTGCGGAACATTTCGACACCAGTGACGGTGGTCTTCTGTGAAGTCTCGCGGATACCCACGATTTCAACTTCTTCGTTGACCTTGACGATGCCACGCTCGATGCGGCCCGTGATAACGGTTCCGCGACCGGTGATGGTGAATACGTCTTCAACTGGCATAAGGAATGCCTTGTCGATGTCGCGAGTGGGCTCTGGGATAGATGCATCCACTGCGTCCATGAGACCCAAGAGAGCCTCGGACCACTTGGCATCGCCTTCGAGCGCCTTGAGCGCAGAAACGCGAACAACCGGGAGGTCATCGCCAGGGAACTCGTACTTGCTGAGGAGTTCACGAACTTCCATCTCGACAAGCTCGAGGATTTCCTCATCATCGACCATGTCGGACTTGTTGAGTGCGACAACGATGTAAGGAACGCCTACTTGGCGAGCAAGGAGAACGTGCTCCTTGGTCTGTGGCATTGGGCCGTCAGTGGCGGCAACCACGAGGATTGCACCGTCCATCTGTGCGGCACCAGTGATCATGTTCTTGATGTAGTCAGCGTGACCAGGGCAGTCGACGTGCGCGTAGTGGCGCTTCTCTGTCTGGTACTCGATATGCGCGATCGAAATCGTGATACCGCGTTGACGCTCTTCAGGGGCCTTATCGATTTGATCGAAAGGTGTGAAGGGGTTGATGTCTGGGAACTTGTCGTGAAGCACCTTGGAGATCGCTGCAGTAAGAGTGGTCTTACCGTGATCGATGTGTCCAATGGTGCCGATGTTCACGTGCGGCTTTGTCCGCTCGAACTTTGCCTTTGCCACGATGGCCCTCCTGTGATCTGGTTAACGCTGCTGTTGGGATGTGCCGGGTTTGTAGAGCTGGACTTACTCGCCGCGAACTTTGGCGATGATGTCCTTTGACACGTTTGCCGGAACTTCTGCATACGAGTCGAATTGCATTGAGTAACTTGCTCGACCTTGGGTCCGGCTTCTTAGATCTCCGACATAGCCGAACATCTCTGAAAGTGGAACCAAGGCTTTAACAACTCGGGCACCAGCCCGCTCGTCCATGGACTGAATTTGTCCACGGCGAGAGTTGAGATCGCCAATCACATCGCCCATGAAGTCTTCAGGGGTGATGACCTCAACGCTCATGATTGGTTCAAGGAGCGCAGGATCGGCCATACGTACTGCCTCTTTGAACGCTTGAAGTCCAGCGATCTTGAAGGCAAGTTCAGAAGAGTCAACATCGTGGTAGGCACCATCAAGGAGGGTGACCTTAACGTTGACGAGTGGGTAGCCAGCGAGTGGGCCTGAATTAAGACCGTCTTGGCAACCAGCGTCTACAGATGGAATGTATTCGCGAGGGATACGACCACCAGTGACCTTGTTATCGAATTCGTAAGCTACTGGGCTATCGGCAGGAAGCGGATGAACCGAGATTTGCACCTTTGCGAATTGACCAGAGCCACCGGTCTGCTTCTTGTGGGTGTAATCATGCTTCTCGACTGCGCGACGAAGAGTCTCGCGGTAAGCAACCTGTGGCTTACCAACGTTTGCTTCTACCTTGAATTCGCGGCGCATACGGTCAACGAGGATTTCAAGGTGAAGTTCGCCCATACCACCGATGATGGTTTGGCCGGTCTCTATGTCAGTGTGCACGTGGAAGGTGGGATCTTCTTCAGCAAGGCTTTGAATTGCAATTCCAAGCTTCTCTTGATCGCTCTTTGTCTTTGGCTCGATAGCCACCGAGATAACTGGGTTCGGGAAGCTCATCGATTCGAGGACTACTGGATTAGCTGAATCACAGAGAGTTTCGCCAGTGGTGGTGTCCTTAAGACCCATCACAGCAACGATCATGCCGGCGCCAGCACTGTCGCGCTCTTCGCGCTTATTTGCGTGCATCTGGTAGATCTTGCCGATGCGCTCTTTGCGATCCTTGGTGCTGTTAAGAACTTGTGAACCTGTCTCAAGAAGACCTGAGTAGATACGAATAAAGGTGAGCTTTCCGAGGTGTGGATCTCTCATGATTTTGAAAGCAAGTGCAGAGAACGGTTCTTTGTTATCTGGGTGACGGAGAACTTCGACGCTCTCGTCTCCTTGCTTGTGTCCGACGATCGACTCTACGTCGAGCGGGCTTGGGAGGTAACGGTTAACAGCGTCAAGCATGGGTTGCACACCCTTGTTCTTGAAAGCTGAACCGGTAAGCACAGGAGTGAGTTTGTCAGCGAGAGTTGCGCGGCGAATACCAGCAATCAACTCTGCTTCTGAAAGATCTTGACCATCGAGGTACTTCTCCATGATCACGTCGTCTTTGTCGGCAAGAGTTTCAATGAGCAAGTGGCGTGCAGCGTCTGCAGCCTCTTTGAGATCCGCTGGGATCTCTTCGATTTTGTAATCTTCGCCCTTTTGAGTCTCGCCGCGCCAGGTGAGTGCGTTCATTGCGAGCAAATCGACGACGCCGATGAAGTCACCTTCGTTGCCGATTGGAATTTGGAGCACAAGTGGAGTCGCGTTGAGGCGAGAGATGATCATGTCGACACACATTTGGAAGTTGGCACCAGTGCGATCGAGCTTGTTGATGAAGCAGATGCGTGGAACTTTGTAGCGATCTGCTTGACGCCATACGGTCTCAGATTGTGGCTCTACGCCAGCTACGCCATCGAATACTGCAACGGCGCCATCAAGTACACGAAGTGAACGCTCTACTTCAACGGTGAAATCTACGTGGCCAGGAGTGTCGATGATGTTGATGAGGTGGTCGTGCCACATGCAAGTAGTAGCTGCAGAGGTGATGGTGATTCCACGCTCTTGCTCTTGCTCCATCCAGTCCATCGTCGCAGCGCCTTCGTGTACTTCACCGATCTTGTAGTTGATACCGGTGTAGAACAGGATGCGCTCTGTCGTGGTGGTTTTGCCCGCGTCGATATGAGCCATGATGCCGATGTTGCGCACCTTGGCGAGGTCGATTGCGGTTTCTGTAGCCACGATTTATCTCCTAATTTCCGAATTACCAGCGGTAGTGAGCGAAGGCCTTGTTGGACTCCGCCATCTTGTGGGTGTCTTCGCGACGCTTCACTGAAGCACCGAGGCCATTGCTGGCATCAATCAATTCGTTCATAAGACGCTCAGCCATGGACTTCTCGCGACGCTCGCGTGAGAAGTGCACTAACCAGCGAAGAGCAAGAGTGTTTGAGCGAGCAGGCTTTACTTCGACAGGAACCTGGTAGGTAGCGCCACCAACGCGACGGCTACGAACTTCGAGTGCAGGCTTCACGTTGTCGAGTGCGCGCTTGAGAGTGATTACCGGATCGGCACCAGTCTTCTCGCGGCAACCTTCGAGTGCGGTGTAGACGATGCGCTCTGCAGAAGAGCGCTTGCCGTGCAAGAGAACTTTGTTAACGAGTGCAGTAACAACTGGTGAGTTGTAAACTGGGTCGATAACAACTGGGTTCTTAGTGGCAGGTCCTTTACGTGGCATTAGGCCTTCTTCTCCCTCTTTGCACCGTAACGGCTACGCGCCTGCTTACGGTTCTTAACACCTTGGGTATCGAGTGATCCACGAACGATCTTGTAACGAACGCCGGGAAGATCCTTCACACGGCCGCCGCGAACAAGAACGATGGAGTGCTCTTGGAGGTTATGTCCCACACCGGGGATATATGCCGTGATTTCCATGCCACTGGTGAGACGCACACGAGCCACTTTGCGAAGCGCCGAGTTCGGCTTCTTCGGTGTGGTTGTGTAGACGCGCGTGCAAACGCCACGTCGTTGAGGGCTACCTTTGAGCGCAGGAGTCTTGGTCTTACTCGACTTGTCTGCGCGGCCCTTGCGAACCAGCTGCGAGATAGTTGGCACTATCGCTCCTTCGTGTCGGAACTGCTCTTCACTCTGAACTGCTTTTCACTCTGAACTGCTCTTCACTCTTGCTTCTCCTACCCCCGCGGTCGGGCGTGTCGCACGCTTCCCGCAAAGGCGCAATCGCTCTTTCGATTAATTGCCCACTGATCGCAAGACCAGCAGCCACGCAGGCTAGCCGAGCCGACTCTCCGAGGTCAAAACTCGGTGAGTCGGCTCAGGCCTGCATGAGGCTTTTTGAAAATTACCCGCGGAATTCGAACTCGTCGAGGCGGACAGCCTCACCCGAGCCGGTTCCGAAGGCGTTGTAGTCGTAATCGTCGTAAGTGGCCATGGAGTAGACCGCCGCCTTCGCCTCTTCGGTCGGTTCGACCTTGATATTGCGATAACGGGGCAAACCGGTACCAGCCGGGATCAACTTACCGATAATGACATTCTCCTTGAGGCCGAGGAGCGGATCGCTCTTGGCGCCGAGGGCGGCATCGGTAAGGACTCGTGTCGTCTCCTGGAAGGAGGCGGCAGAGAGCCATGATTCGGTGGCCAAGGAGGCCTTGGTGATACCCATAAGCTCGGGGCGACCCGAGGCTGGAGTACCGCCAGCAGCTACGACGCGACGGTTCTCGGTCTCGAAGATGGCGCGGTCGACGAGCTCTCCTGGAAGAAGGTTCGCCTCCCCCGACTCGATGACCGTGACGCGCTTGAGCATCTGGCGGACGATGACCTCGATGTGCTTATCGTGGATCGATACACCCTGTGAGCGGTAGACCTCTTGAACCTCTTGTACGAGGTGCTTTTGGACTTCGCGTGGACCGAGGATGCGCAAGACCTGCTTGGGATCGATGGCTCCGACAACCAACTTCTGGCCGACGATGACATGGTCACCTTCGCCCACGATGAGGCGTTGACGCTTGGAGACTGGGTAAGCAATCTCTTCGGTGCCATCATCAGGAACGACCACGATCTTGCGGAGCTTGTCGGTATCTTCGATCTTGATACGACCGGCGGCCTCTGAGATCGGAGCAACGCCCTTAGGGGTACGCGCTTCGAAGAGCTCGACGATACGTGGAAGACCGTGCGTGATATCTCCACCAGTATCAACACCACCGGTGTGGAAGGTACGCATGGTGAGCTGAGTTCCAGGCTCACCGATCGACTGTGCCGCAATGATTCCGACAGCCTCGCCGACATCGACGCGCTTTCCGGCAGCAAGTGAACGACCGTAGCAAGCAGCGCAGCTACCGATCTTGGCATCGCAAGTAAGTACGGAACGAACGCGCACTTCGTGCACGCCAGCAGCGATCAAGGCATCGATCACTACGTCACCCAAGTCAGTGTCGGCGGTTGCCACGGTGGTGCCGTTGACAACAACGTCTTCTGCAAGTGTGCGTGAGTAAACCGCGGTCTCAACGTGCTCGAGCTTGGTCAACTTGCCGTTGATCTCTTCTGCAATTGCGATGGGGAGCGAACGATCCGTTCCACAATCTTCTTCGCGGATGATGACATCTTGTGAGACGTCAACGAGACGACGGGTGAGGTAACCAGAATCTGCAGTACGAAGTGCGGTATCTGCCAGACCCTTACGAGCACCGTGTGTAGAGATGAAGTACTCGAGTACTGAGAGGCCTTCACGGAAGTTGGACTTGATGGGGCGAGGAATAATTTCACCCTTAGGGTTTGCTACCAGACCGCGCATACCGGCGATCTGACGAACCTGCATCATATTTCCGCGAGCACCTGAATAGACCATCATCCAGACCGGGTTAGTGCGAGGGAAGTTATCTTCCATCTCCTTCGCAACTTCGCTGGTGGCTTGGGTCCAGATCTCAATAAGTTCTTGGCGACGCTCGTCGTCAGTAATAAGGCCCTTCTCGTATTGAGATTGCACCTTCTCTGCGCGAGTTTCGTAAGATTCGAGAATTTCAAGCTTGCGAGGTGGCGTAACAACATCTTCGATGCTGATTGTGACACCGGCGCGAGTTGCCCAGTAGAAACCGGCTGACTTAAGTGCATCCAAAGTTTGTGCAACGACAACCTTGGGATAGCGCTCAGCAAGATCGTTCACGATGGCACCAAGATGCTTCTTGGTGATGTCGTAATCGACAAATGGGTAGTCAGATGGCAGCGCCTCGTTGAAGAGCACGCGACCAAGTGTGGTTTCGAGAGTGAATGCTTCGCCTGCTTCGTAACCTTCTGGAGCAACCCAACCCTTTGGTGGCACGGTGCCTGGGGCGGTGCGAATCTTGATCTGCGCTTGCAAGTGCAGTGAACCAAGATCGAAGGACATCAAAGCCTCTGAAGTTGAAGAGAATGCGCGACCCTCTCCGTTGAGATCGGCATGCTTTGACGTAAGGAAGTAGATACCAAGCACCATGTCCTGCGTAGGCGAAGTGATCGGACGACCAGATGCCGGCGAAAGAATGTTGTTGCTTGAAAGCATCAAGATGCGAGCTTCGGCTTGTGCTTCAGCAGAGAGCGGAAGGTGAACTGCCATCTGATCGCCGTCGAAGTCTGCGTTGAATGCAGTACATACGAGCGGGTGAATCTGAATGGCCTTACCTTCAACCAGTTGTGGCTCGAACGCTTGAATACCAAGGCGGTGAAGCGTTGGTGCGCGGTTGAGCATTACTGGGTGCTCTGCAATAACTTCTTCGAGAACATCCCACACAACAGAGCGTGCGCGCTCGACCATGCGCTTTGCAGACTTAATGTTCTGCGCATGATTGAGATCGACAAGGCGCTTCATGACGAATGGCTTGAAGAGTTCGAGAGCCATCTGCTTTGGCAGACCGCATTGGTGCAACTTAAGTTGTGGACCAACAACGATGACCGAACGACCTGAGTAATCGACGCGCTTTCCGAGCAAGTTCTGACGGAAGCGGCCTTGCTTACCCTTGAGCATGTCGGAAAGCGACTTCAACGGACGATTGCCTGGGCCAGTAACTGGGCGGCCACGGCGACCATTGTCGAAGAGTGCATCGACTGCTTCTTGAAGCATGCGCTTCTCGTTATTCACGATGATCTCAGGAGCACCAAGATCAAGAAGACGCTTCAAGCGGTTGTTGCGGTTGATGACGCGGCGGTAGAGATCGTTGAGATCTGAAGTCGCAAAGCGACCACCGTCGAGTTGAACCATCGGACGAAGATCCGGTGGAATAACAGGAACGCAATCAAGCACCATGCCGTCAGGAGAGTTAGTGGTGGTGAGGAATGAAGAGACGACCTTAAGACGCTTGAGCGAACGGGTCTTCTTCTGTCCCTTGCCATTACGAATCGAGTCACGAAGTTTGACGGATTCGGCTTCGAGATCGAATGAGCGAAGACGTGACTGAATTGCAGCCGCACCCATGCCACCCTTGAAGTACATGCCGAACCGATCGCGCATTTCGCGGTAGAGGTTCTCATCGCCTTCGAGATCTTGAACCTTGAGGTTCTTGAAACGAGCCCATACTTCGTCGAGACGATCGAGTTCACGTTGCGCACGATCACGGACTGCCTTGAGCTCGCGCTCGCCGGCTTCCTTCACCTTGCGACGTACATCGGCCTTAGCGCCATCGCCCTCAAGCTCGGCAAGATCTTGCTCAAGCTTGGTTTGGCGAGTGGTGAGATCTGCATCGCGACGATCTTCTAGGTTCTTGCGATCCTTCTGAACGCGCTTCTCGAGATCGGGAAGGTCGTTGTGGCGACCAGCCTCATCTACTTCGGTGATCATGTAAGCAGCGAAGTAGATGACCTTCTCTAGATCCTTCGGAGCGAGATCAAGAAGGTAACCCAAGCGGCTTGGAACACCCTTGAAGTACCAGATGTGCGTTACTGGAGCAGCGAGCTCGATGTGACCCATGCGCTCACGGCGTACCTTGGCGCGCGTTACTTCAACACCGCATCGTTCACAGACGATGCCTTTGAAGCGGACGCGCTTGTACTTACCGCAGTAGCACTCCCAGTCGCGAGTTGGTCCGAAGATCTTCTCGCAAAATAGACCGTCCTTCTCAGGCTTGAGAGTTCGGTAGTTGATGGTCTCTGGCTTCTTTACTTCGCCATGCGACCACGCGCGAATGTTCTCTGCAGTAGCAAGACCAATGCGGAGCTCATCAAAGAAATTGACGTCTAACATCTAGTAATCCTCTCGTCAGACTTCTTCGACACTGCTCGGCTCACGCCGAGAGAGGTCGATACCGAGTTCTTCAGCGGCGCGGAAGACTTCATCATCTGTATCTCGCATTTCGATGGACGAACCATCAGATGAGAGAACTTCGACATTTAGGCAGAGCGATTGCATTTCCTTGATAAGCACCTTGAATGATTCAGGGATACCTGGCTCAGGAATGTTTTCGCCCTTAACGATTGCTTCGTAAACCTTCACGCGACCCAAGACGTCATCCGACTTGATCGTGAGCAACTCTTGCAACGCATATGAAGCGCCATAAGCTTCGAGTGCCCAGACCTCCATTTCGCCGAAGCGCTGTCCACCGAACTGAGCCTTACCACCGAGTGGTTGCTGAGTGATCATGGAGTATGGACCGGTTGAACGTGCGTGGATCTTGTCGTCGACCAAGTGGAGCAACTTCAAGATGTAGATGTAACCCACAGCGATAGGTTGCTTGTAAGGCTCACCAGTACGGCCGTCGAAGAGACGCGCCTTACCGTTGCTACCCACCATGCGATCGCCATCACGGTTTGGAGTGGCCACCGAAAGCAATCCGGTGATCTCTGCTTCGCGAGCGCCATCGAAGACTGGAGTTGCGACGTTGGTATTTGGTGCGCCCTTATCTGCACCAATTGCCCGAAGATTTTGCTTCCACTCTTCGTCGCCGCCCTCAATTTCCCAACCTTGTTTAGCGACCCAACCAAGATGTGTTTCGAGTACCTGACCGACGTTCATACGTCCCGGTACACCCAGTGGGTTGAGGACGATATCGACGGGAGTGCCATCTTCGAGGAATGGCATATCTTCAGCTGGAAGGATCTTTGAAATAACACCCTTGTTGCCGTGACGGCCAGCAAGCTTGTCGCCTTCAGTGATCTTGCGCTTCTGCGCAACATAGACACGCACGAGTTGGTTAACCCCTGGTGGAAGTTCGTAACCATCTTCGGAGTCGAAGACCTTAACTGCGATGACCTTGCCGGACTCACCGTGTGGCACCTTGAGTGAAGTATCGCGCACTTCGCGCGCCTTCTCACCGAAGATGGCACGGAGCAAACGCTCTTCCGGAGTCAGTTCGGTCTCGCCCTTTGGCGTGACCTTGCCGACCAGAATGTCACCAGTGACAACATCGGCGCCTACGCGAATAATGCCGCGATCGTCGAGATCTGCGAGCACCTCTTCGCTGACGTTAGGAATGTCGCGCGTGATTTCCTCTGGTCCCAGCTTGGTATCGCGGGCATCAACTTCGTGCTCTTCGATGTGAATCGAAGAGAGCACATCGTCTTGCACGAGACGTTGGTTCAGGATGATCGCATCTTCGTAGTTGTGACCTTCCCAAGGCATGAATGCCACGAGGAGGTTCTTACCAAGAGCCATTTCACCAGAATCGGTGCAAGGACCATCAGCGATCACTTGACTGATCTCCAAGCGTTGACCTTCTGAGACGATGACCTTCTGGTTGATGCATGTTCCTTGATTGGAACGCACGAACTTACGAAGGCGGTAGGTCTGGTAGGAACCGTCGTCGGCCATCACAGTGACGTGATCAGCGGCAACTTCGGTAACAACGCCAGCCTTTTCAGAGACCACGACATCGCCAGCATCGACAGCAGCGCGGTACTCCATGCCAGTACCCACAAGTGGGGCCTCGCTACGGAGCAATGGCACTGACTGACGTTGCATGTTCGAACCCATGAGGGCGCGGTTGGCATCGTCATGCTCGAGGAACGGAATCATTGCGGTTGCAACAGAAACCATTTGGCGTGGTGAGACGTCCATGTAATCGACATCGTCGCCAGGGATATATTCAACTTCGCCACCCTTACGACGAACGAGAACACGAGCCTCAGCAAAAGTGCTATCTGGATTAAGCGGCGCATTTGCCTGGGCAATTACGTGCTCATCTTCGTCATCTGCGGTGAGGTAATCGATTTGATCGGTGACCTTGCCCTTAGTGACCTTGCGGTAAGGAGTCTCTACGAAACCGAACGCATTGATGCGCGCGAAGGTTGCGAGTGATCCGATAAGACCGATGTTTGGACCTTCTGGAGTTTCAATAGGGCACATGCGGCCGTAGTGCGACGGGTGAACGTCACGAACTTCGAAGCCTGCGCGCTCACGAGAGAGACCACCAGGTCCCAATGCAGAGAGACGGCGCTTATGCGTGAGACCTGCAAGTGGGTTGGTTTGATCCATGAACTGGCTGAGCTGTGAAGTACCGAAGAACTCCTTGATGCTCGCCACTACCGGACGAATGTTGATCAACGTTTGTGGCGTGATCGCTTCGACGTCTTGCGTAGTCATACGTTCGCGAACCACACGCTCCATACGTGAAAGCCCGGTGCGTACTTGATTCTGAATCAATTCACCGACGGTGCGAAGACGACGGTTACCGAAGTGATCGATGTCGTCGATTTCTACACGCACTTGACCACGGACGGAATCCATAATCTGCACACCAAGCGAGAGCTTGAGGATGTAGTGGATCGAAGCCACGAGATCATCGATGGTAAGAGTGTTCTTCTTGAGATCGTGATCAAGACCAAGCTTCTTGTTGATCTTGTAACGACCCACCTTGGCGAGGTCATAACGCTTTGGATTGAAGTAGAGATTCTCAAGGAGAGTCTGGGCGGCTTCACGTGTAGGAGGCTCGCCTGGACGGAGCTTGCGGTAAATATCGAGAAGAGCCTCATCTTGCGTTGAGGTGTGATCCTTCTCGAGAGTGAGGCGCATGGATTCGTACTCGCCGAACTCTTCAAGGATGCGTGCGTTATCCCAACCAAGTGCCTTCAAGAGCACAGTGATGGATTGCTTGCGCTTGCGGTCAATGCGAACACCGACCATGTCTTTCTTGTCGATTTCAAGTTCTAGCCAAGCACCACGGCTTGGAATGATCTTGGTCGTCCAGATGTCTTTATCGGTCGCCTTATCAATCGTGCGCTCGAAGTAGACGCCAGGAGAACGGACGAGCTGCGACACAACTACGCGCTCGGTGCCATTAATAACAAAAGTTCCGCGTGGGGTCATCAACGGGAAGTCGCCCATGAACACGGTCTGGCTCTTGATTTCACCAGTGGTGTTGTTCATGAACTCTGCCGTGAGGAAGAGCGGTGCGGCGTAAGTGATGTCGCGCTCTTTGCACTCGTCGATCGAGTACTTCGGTGGTTCGAAGCGGTGATCGCGGAATGAGAGGCTCATCGTGCCCTGGAAGTCCTCAATAGGACTGATCTCTTCAAAGATCTCTTCCAGACCAGACTGTGCAGGTACGGCGGTGCCGGCTGCAGCGGATTGTTTGACGCGTTCGCGCCAGAGCTCGTTACCGAGCAACCAATCCACACTTTCAACTTGGAGTGCAAGGAGATTGGGAACCTCAAGGGGCTCCCGAATCTTTGCAAACGATAGGCGGCGAGGGGCAGTAGCGTTCTTCGATCGCGTGGCGGCCAAGAGAGATCCTTCCGAGGGCCTGACGGGAGCAACGCACGCTTAATCACTGCCTGCAAATCGAGCTGCAGTCAGTTTCGGTCAAGAGTGCGCAAAGGGCGAGAGTAGTCGTTACGTCGCGCCATAGCAATTCGCGCCCGTTTCGACCACTTTCGCCCGATATATGACTGTGTGGTGTATGGAGTTTTACTTCCTCGTGCCAGGCGCAGGTGGACCGGTCTCCCGGTCCACCCCCGCCTAACCACGACAACTGCAGCACTCAAAGTGAGTGCGGGTGGAGCAAATTACTTGATTGCAGCCTTAGCGCCAGCTGCCTCAAGGGCTGCCTTTGCCTTCTCTGCGGTCTCTTTGTTGGTCTTCTCAAGGATCGTGGCAGGAGCTGCGTCAACGAGATCCTTAGCTTCCTTCAGACCGAGGTTCGTGAAAGTACGAACTTCCTTGATGACTGCGATCTTTTGAGCGCCGGCATCTTCGAGGATGACGTCGAACTCATCTTGATCTTCTGCAGCGGCAGCGGCGCCGCCAGCGGCACCACCAGCGGCAGGAGCAGCAGCAACTGCAACAGGTGCAGCTGCGGTGACGCCGAAGGTCTCTTCGAAGAGTGAAACGAACTCAGAGAGCTCGATGAGGGTCATTTCCTTGAAGCTCTCGAGGAGATCTCCAGTGCTGAGCTTTGCCATTTTGCTTCCTTTCGGTTCTGACCCGACTCCAGGTGAACCTGAATTCTGGCCGTGATGGGGTGTGTTCGACTTACGCCGAACGGGGGCGGGTCAGCCCTATGACTTTTGCGCCTTAAGCGCTTCGATCGTGCGGACGGTCTTAGAAAGTGGTGCTGCGAAGAGCGCTGCGGCTTGCGACATCGAAGCCTTCATTGCGCCTGCGAGCTTGGCTAGGAGCACCTCACGTGATTCGAGATCAGCCAACTTGGCAATCTCTTTCGGTGAGAGCGCCTTGCCATCGAGGATGCCGCCCTTGATGATCAAGAGTGGGTGTGCTTTTGCGAAGTCGCGGAGACTCTTAGCGGCTACGACTGGATCGCCCTTAATGAAGGCGAGAGCCGAAGGACCAGCCAGAAGCTCATCCGGAACAGTCACGCCAGCCTCGCGGGCAGCGATCTTCGTCAAGGTGTTCTTGACGACGGCGTACTTGGTTGTAGCGCCAAGTGAGCGGCGAAGCTCCTTGAGCGCAGCGACCGTTAAGCCGCGGTACTCGGTCAACACAGTGGCTTGAGCGGTACGGAAATCCTCCGCAAGCTCAGCTACTGCAGCTGCCTTGTCTGGGCGGGCCATGTGGCTTCCTTTCGATGGTGCGAACTCCGCTGACCGGGATATTCGGGCTAAAAATCAAAAATCCCGGCGCGCGAGGCGACCGGGACCACAAGTGGACCTTCTCACCTACGCGGGCGGTCTTTCGACCTTTAGAACTTCCTACCTGCGGTCTTTGGTATGGGCAAAGCGTAAAAGGATGGGCGCGCTACCGTCAAAACAGCGGCGCGCCCACCTTGTGAAATCACTATCCGTTGCTGGCGACCGTCTCACGACCGAGGCTGGAATCCACTTGAATTCCAGGTCCCATCGTGGTGGAGAGGGTGGCCTTCTTGATGAAGCGTCCCTTTGCCGATGAGGGCTTGGCACGAAGAACTTCTTCGATGGCAGCAGCGTAATTCTCTACCAATTGGGTTTCGGTAAAGGAGGTCTTACCGATGATGAAGTGGAGGTTGGCGTTCTTATCAACGCGGAATTCAATCTTTCCGCCCTTGATGTCTTCAACGGCCTTAGCCACGTCAGTGGTAACGGTGCCGGTCTTAGGGTTGGGCATCAAGCCACGAGGTCCGAGGACCTTACCCAAACGACCGACCTTGCCCATGAGGTCTGGCGTCGATACAACTGCATCGAAGTCAAGACGACCCTTGGCAACTTCATCGATCAATTCATCTGCACCGACGATGTCGGCGCCCGCGGCACGTGCCTCTTCAGCGCGCTCGCCACCAGCAAAGACCAGGACCCGTGCGGTCTTACCAGTGCCGTGCGGAAGGTTGACGGTGCTGCGCACCATTTGATCAGCCTTACGCGGATCAACACCGAGGCAGAGAGCAACTTCAACAGTCGCGTCATACTTCGTGGTTGATGTTTCGCGCGCGAGACGGCAAGCCTCGAGCGGGGTGTAGATGCGATCTACTTCAATCTTGGCGATCGCGGCTTTATAAGCCTTACTGCGCTTCATTTCTGCTCCTTCATTTTCGGAGTTGTGGTCAACGAACCAGCGAGGTTCTCCCACAAACTTCTTGAGTTGTTGTTAACGAGTAATTACTCGGAAACCGTGATGCCCATTGAGCGAGCGGTACCAGCGATGATCAAGCTTGCAGCATCGAGATCGTTGGCGTTGAGATCTGTCATTTTGGTTTGTGCAATTTCGCGAACCTGAGCTTGGGTGATGTTGGCAACCTTTTGCTTGTGCGGAATTGGCGAACCCTTTTCAACACCAGCAGCCTTAAGGATCAAGCGCGATGCTGGCGGAGTCTTTGTCACGAAGGTGAAAGAACGATCTTCATAGACCGAGATTTCAACCGGAATGATTTGACCCTTTTGACTATCCGTTGCGGCGTTGTACGCCTTAACGAATTCCATGATGTTCACGCCATGCTGACCAAGAGCAGGACCAACTGGTGGCGCTGGAGTAGCCGCACCGGCTTGGATCTGCAGCTTGATGATGGCTGCGAGTTTTTTCTTCGGAGGCATTCTGCGGGTCCTTACGTGTGACCGAGATCAGAGTTTCTGAACTTGGCTGAATGAAAGTTCGACCGGGGTTTCCCGACCGAAGATAGAGACCAGAACCTTGAGCTTTTGCTGTTCGGGCATGATCTCGTTAATCGAGGCAGGCAGTGTGGCAAACGGACCATCCATAACGGTGACCGATTCGCCCACTTCGAAGTCGACAACTCGGATTTCCGGCTTGTCAGACTTCTTTACTGGGTGCGGTGCGAGAATCTTCTCGACCTCATCCAGTGTTAACGGACTTGGTCGGTGCGTATGACCGACAAAGCCAGTAACTCCAGGGGTGTTACGTACTGTAGACCAGGACTCATCCGTGAGTTCCATGCGCACGAGAACATAACCAGGGAAGACATTGCGCTTGACTTGCTTGCGCTGTCCATTCTTAATTTCAGTAACTTCTTCTTGTGGAACTTCGATCTGGAAAATGTAATCTTCCATTCCCAAAGATTGAGTACGGTTTTCAAGGTTAGAGCGCACGCGGTTTTCGTAACCCGCGTATGAGTGCACTACATACCAATCACCAGGTGCAAGGCGAAGCTTGGCGCGAAATTCCTCCATGGGATCATCGAGCTTCTCTTCTTCTTCGGACTCTTCGAAATCGCTGCCCTCGATATCATCGAGAATCGCGGGTGGAGCGTCGTCTTCATCAACATATGTTGGTGCGACGAGCCCGCTTTCGGCACCCAGTTCTTCTTCAGAACTTGCTTGCGCCAGCGCATCTTCGAACGAGAAATCTTCACTCATGTTCTCTTACCCCTTAACCAAAGACCCAGAAGACGAGCTTGGTGAGACCAAGGTCGAAGAGCGATACAACGAAGATGATCGCCGTAACAAAGACAAGGACGACGCTGGTGTAGGTCGTGAGTTGTTTGCGCGTAGGCCATACGACCTTGCGCAATTCAAAGAGCACTTGGCGATAGAAGAGACCCAGGCGCGGTCCGCGCTTGGTCGCCTCAGCGCCACGCTTTGCTTCTTCACTCATCCGCTAACCTCTCGTTCGATTGCTCGATCGTGCAAACTCTTTCGTGCAAACTCATCAGTGCAGGGCAGGAGGGACTTGAACCCCCAACCGCCGGTTTTGGAGACCGGAACTCTACCAATTGAGCTACTACCCTCTGGACTTGCCCTCCATGCTCGAACTCCCAAAAGGGCGCGCGAAAGCATGGCGAATTCGCCAAGAAGAGTGAGTCTAAGGCGACACCTACGCTCAGGTCTAACCCGGGGGTGTCCCCTAGGCTATGACGGCAGGATTAGCACTTTCCACGCCAACTTCTCGACCTGAAAGAGACCCGTCATGAGCTCAGGTAATAGCCCCCGGATCAGCCCCCGGATCAGCCCCCGAATTGCCGCGATCGCGGAATCGGCCACCCTGGCAGTCGATGCCAAGGCGAAGGCATTAAAGGCCGCTGGGCGCCCGGTGATCGGCTTCGGAGCCGGCGAACCCGACTTCCCTACCCCCGACTACATCGTGGCCGCTGCAGCCGCCGCCACCGGAGTGGTAGCCAACCATCGCTATACCCCCGCCGCTGGACTTCCAGAGATGCGCGAAGCAGTAGTGGCCAAGACAGTGCGCGACTCCGGCTATGCCATCACCGCCGACCAAGTCTTAATCACTAACGGCGGCAAGCAAGCGGTCTACCAAGCATTTGCCACCATCGTGGGGGCAGGCGATGAAGTGCTCCTCCCCTCCCCTTACTGGACCACTTATCCAGAGTGCGTCAAGCTCGCAGGCGGTACCGCGATCGAAGTATTCGCCGGCGAAGAGAGCGGTTATCTCGTTTCCGTAGAACAACTCGAAGCCGCCCGCACTTCAAAGACAAAGGCCTTGCTCTTCTGCTCACCTTCAAATCCCACCGGCGCGGTTTACTCACGCGAGCAAGTAGAAGCGATTGGTAAGTGGGCTTTGAAGCACGGCATCTGGGTAATCACAGATGAAATTTATGAACACCTACTTTATGACGGCGCCACCGCGCCAAGCATGCCAGTCGTTGTTCCAGAACTTGCTGACACATGCGTCATCTTGAACGGCGTTGCAAAGACGTACGCGATGACCGGTTGGCGCGTGGGCTGGATGATTGGCCCCAAGGATGTCATCAAAGCTGCAAGCAATTTGCAGTCACATCTCTCAAGCAACGTATCAAACGTTTCGCAACGTGCAGCCATCGCGGCGCTACAAGGTGACCTCACTGCGGTAGATGCGATGCGGGTGGCCTTTGATCGTCGTCGCAAAATCATGGTGAAGATGCTCAACGAAATTCCTGGTGTGCAATGTCCAACTCCACTCGGTGCCTTCTATGTGTATCCATGCGTCAAGGATCTGCTCGGCAAAGAAATACGCGGAAAGCGTCCGCACACTTCAGCAGAGCTTGCGAATTTAATTCTTGAAGAGGTTGAGGTTGCTGTTGTACCCGGAGAAGCGTTCGGGCCGAGCGGTTACCTACGTCTCTCATATGCACTTGGCGATGAAGACCTCATCGAGGGCGTCACACGCATTCAGAAGTTACTCGGAGAAGCGAAGTAACTTTTCGATTGGCTAGCTGCGCTTTAAAGCGCTGACAGCATGGGTGGGTTCTCGATCCAGGAGCGCCTTCAGTGCGAGCGAACTTCCCTGCAGGCCATGCTCGGTGTAATAGGCGAACATGGCAGCGAGGCATTTTTGGGCGTACGAATCATCCGAAGGCGTAAACGCGCGCTCCTGCACTGGCCAACCGAGCAGGCTGGCTACTTCGCTCACCGATGTCGTCGGACCACACGCCTCGAAAATTCCGTAAGTAGTAGCACCGTCGGTAAGCAGGCGCACAGCCGCCTGACCCACATCAGCTAAGTCCACAAAGGAGAATGGCGCATCCGCTCGATATCCCAGGGCGCCCACGACTTCTGGGTTGAAATTCTGCGCATACGGACCGGGCTGCAAAATCGCCCACTCCAATCCGGAGTTAATAACGACTTCTTCCGCCCGCGACTTAGCTAAGTGATGAGGCATCGCACTCAATTGCGGTTGCAAAACAGAGTGGAAGACGACCCGAGTAACACCCGCTTCGCGCGCCGCATCGACTACTCGCTTCGCGATGGCTACTTCGTCTGGGTGAAAATTAGGAGCGAGCGCGTAGAGCGCATGGCAACCACGGAGTGACTCCACTAATCCCGCCCCGGTATTGAGATCGATGTCGGCGCGGGTGAGCGATCGGCTTTCCAAATGTCGGGCGGCAAGAGCGCCCAAAATGGCTTGGCCGGTTTTCCCTGCGCCACCGATGACCGCGGTACTACTCATAACTGTGCTCCAACAATTCGCACCTCTGGCTGCAAGGTGATACCAAAACTTTGCTCGACGCGTGCGCAAATCGTCCGCGCAGCTTCAATGATCTCTTCGCTAGATGCGTTCCCCGTATTAGTAAGTGCCAAGACGTGCTTAGACGACACCGCGGCATTACCGAAACGTTCGCCCTTGCTGGTGCCCGATTTTTCGATTAACCACGCAGCTGAAGTTTTGACTCTGCCATCTTCTTGTTCCCAAACAGGCGCGCCAGCGGGGATCTGTGATGCAGGGAGCGTCGGGTTAATGAAGAACGAACCTGCAGACCATGTATCGGTGTCGTCGTCGCTTAGGACCATTCCTTTACGCGCGCGAATCTTCAATACCGCTGCCCGAACAGCCGTCACCGCCGCTCGCTCGCCGACATTAATCTTGAGTTCTGCTGCGAGCTCTGGGTAAGTGACATCGTTACTCATCTCTCCCACTCGCAATTGGAAAGTTACTTCAAGCACCGCGAAGCGGTCGACTTCTTTCTTAAAGAGAGAGGTGCGATAGCCGAAGCCACATTCAGCCGCTGCAAAAGTGCGCACCTCACCGGATTTACGATCAAAGACTCGTACCCGCGCAACCGATGCGGTGAGTTCGGTTCCATAAGCACCAATGTTTTGTATTGGTGAAGCGCCCACGGTGCCAGGGATCCCGCTCAAAGTTTCTAACCCTGCGCAGCCGGCCTTAATAGTGGCCAGTACAAAGTCATCCCAATTCTCACCGGCGCTCACGGTCCACGTAGCGCCGCTACATGCATCTACTTCATGAGCAATGCCGGACGTACTTACTTTAATCAATGGCCTTTCACATCTACCACCCACAAAGAGCAAGTTTGAACCGCCTCCAACAACGAGTGCATCAGGAAACTTGCCCAGAGCCGCGATGAAGTCCGACTCGGTACTGACCTCTACAAAAGTGGCGATCTCTCCCCCTACCCGAAGGGTGGTGAGATCTGCTGCTCGAGTTGTCATAGTGCGAGCGTAGGCGTTTGCTAGCGACGAGGCGAGAGAATCTCGCTACGTCCACGAAACTTCGCCAATATTCGGTCGTAATTCTTCTTCGATTCCCGCTCACGCATTGCTGGCTCAGAATCGTGGTATCCCCGATGACGCCCTTGTGCAAGCGGAAGATCGAGTGCCACGAGCCGCCCACCATGCGCGCGCAATTCCAAGGAAAGTTCTAGATCCGCGTTTCGATAAAAGAGCGCCTTGGTATGGGGGGCCTCGGTCGCGAGCAATGCCTTTCTGCGCACTGCCATGAAGTAGCCAAGCAGTACATCGACTTCGCCTGGACCTTTATCGTCAACGGTGCGCCAAGCATCTTCAATATTCACCAATGCACCACGCCACCCCACTGCGACGACGCCAGGATCCGCGAGGGTCGCATCAATTGCGGGAATCGGATTTTCTAAGAGCACTGTTGAAGGATCCATCAAGATGATGTTCTCCGCGTGGAACTTCTCAGATGCCGAGCGCATTACGGGACCCCACCCTGGATCGCGCGTGAGGTGGATTTCGTGGAAGCCATGGGCTGACGCGATGTGATGAACCCCTTCAGCAATTTCCGTATCACCGGAGACATCAACAAGTAATACCGCCACTTCGGGTGCGCGCTCGTGCAAGGCATCAGTGCACGTCTTAATATCTTCCAACCATCCATCTACTTTGATGAGGGCGAGGTAGCGCGCGTTGGTAGGCGTTTCTGGAACATCATCGAACGAGGTGAAAGTTTCGAAGGTGGGTTGTGGTGAGAGTTCATACGAACCCGGCAGATCTTTTATCTGCCATCCAAGCACTGAGATCTCTTCTCTCAGGTGGTCAGCAAGGGCAAAGTCCTTCGTGGCTTTAGCGAGCTTGCGAGCTTCTGCGAGCGCGATGACATCAACGGGTGCCTCACTCATCGCAAACGACAACGGCTCGAGCCTGACCGAGTACCTTGACCCCGTCACTCATCGCGAGGATCTCAACCTTCGCGCGATTACCAGGGAGTAGCTCAGTTACCGAACCTGTGAAGATAACGGTGGCGGGTACATCTGCCGGCACAATTACCGGCTTAGTGAAGCGCACACCAAACTCTGCGAGTGCAGTGAGCTCGCCCGCCCAATCGGTGATGTACTTCCCAGCAAGTGCCATGGTGTACATACCGTGCGCGATGAGATTGGGTAGCCCCACACTTATCGCGAATGCTTCATCTTGATGAATGGGATTCTGATCACCGCTGGCATCTGCATACGTTTTGAGGTCTGCACGAGTGATCTGAAAACTTCGCTCCGGCAACGCGCTGCCAACCGTTAATGAAGAGTAAGAGATTCGGCTCATTTCTCTGGACCCCTAAAGAAGAGCACAGCCCATGAACGCACTATCAATTCGCTATTGGTTGTGAGATCGCAACGAGTAGTGATGATGTCGTTTCCGGCTACCGATTTAATGGCGTCAATCACGGTTTCGCAATCAAGCGCATCGCCTACGCGAATGGGGCGATGGTATTCAAATCTCTGATCGCCATGCACTACCCGACTCCAGTCGAGACCAAGTTCAGGACTCTTCATTACCGATTCAGATTCCGCGAGCGCTAGCTTGATCGCAAAAGTGGGCGGTGCGATATCTCCTGAGGGTTCACCGATGGCGTGCAGGAATGCACGAACTTCATCAGCTGAAACAATATGAGCTGCATCGGCGCGGTAAGTGCGCCCTAAGAATTCAGCAGAGAGAGCCATGAGGCTCGGTAATTAGCGAGTCTCGCGGTGAACGGTCGACAACTTGCAGCGTGGGCAGAACTTCTTCAGCTCCATGCGGTCTGGATCGTTACGACGGTTCTTCTTGGTGATGTAGTTGCGCTCTTTGCACTCCACGCATGCCATGGTGATCTTTGGCCGAATGTCGGCGCTCTTGCTGGCCATGACGGCTCCCCTCAAAACCTAGAAACGAAACCCAACCGGGCTTCCCGTTAACTCCATGAACGTGCTTCTGGAACGTGAGAAGGCTACCCGGAGAGGTACCTTTCCGGAAAATCCTGCGTAAGTCGCCAGACTTACCCACTCTTGCCCACTCGTTCCCAGCCCTACTTGTCCTACTTTGTAGCGGAGGCCGGACTTGAACCGGCGACACAGCGATTATGAGCCGCTTGCTCTACCAGACTGAGCTACCCCGCCCCAGCTCCGCACGCCTCAGCAAGCCAGATGCCCGTTGAAGAGGGAAGAACCAGGGCCCCCTTACGGAATCGAACCGTAGACCTTCTCCTTACCATGGAGACGCTCTACCTACTGAGCTAAGGGGGCTCGCTACTGCCCCCGGAGAGGCTTCAGCCAGCCCAGGGTACACGCCGGCTCGGAGGGGCGCGAAATCCGCGAGCCGCCCCACTGACCCTGGTACTAACGGGCCGAATCTGGCTCCCACTCTGCCGCCAGGCGCCGCAAAGTCGCTTCCGCAACTGCTACTTGGCTCGGATCGCTCCCTTGTACGAGTCCAAGGAGGTAGGCGGCCACCGGGGCAGCTGGCCGAGTCACCCCGTGAGCGACCTCCTTGGTGAGATCCAGGATCCCCGCGATGTCGATGGGTATTGCTATGCCGAGCTCCTGGGTCGCCAATGCGCTCCACCGCTCTACTTCGTTCATTTCCCTACCTCGATTCCTGATCTGAGCCGCAAGATCTGAGCCGCAAGATTGCTTCCACTCTTGCGAGGTCTTCTGGGGTGTCCACATCAATCAACATATCGGGGTTACTCACTATCACCGGCCGATAATTCAAGTACGCGAGCACTGATTTCATTGAGGCGTTCGCAGCAGTGGCAAGCGCAGCGATAGCGGCCCGCAACGCCTCGACATTAAATATTGAGACTAAATAACTTTCGTGCATGCCGTCAGAGGCCACCAGGGCAACATCAGTCGGCTGCCACTGCGCTCTTAATTCATCAACCGCTCCCGAGACGAGCGGAACATCAACCGAAACGACCGCGACTCTTTCGGTAGAGATATGACCAAGGGCTGCCGCAAGGGCTGCCACTGGTCCCCCGCCTTTCGGTTCTTCTTGCAGAAAAGTGATTCGCTCGTCTTTCACTTCAATAGGTGGCCCCACGACGATAATCGCTGACGCTGACTGCAGGGCGGAAAGCACTCGAACAAAGCAACTCTCCCCCGCAATTTTTAAGGTTGCTTTATCGATGCCACTCAGGCGACGCGCGCTTCCGCCTGTGAGCAAAATGGCGGTGAACTCAGACATGTGAGAAGTCTACGGTTACCATCGACCCATGATCATGGAGACTGCCTACATCACCGTGTCCCCCGGGCGCGCTGACGAATTCGAAGAGGTATTAAAGCGCGCGCTCGACATCGTTCGTGGCGCAGAGGGATTTATCGACGTTCATGTGCACCGTGGCATTGAGCGCCCCGACGTTGTGATGCTGGCTATCGCTTGGGAGACCTTGGAGGCGCATACCGTCGGGTTTAGAGAATCCCCTAGGTTTACAGATTGGCGCGCGGCTATTTCGCCCTTCTTTGCCGAACCGCCCGCTGTCGAGCATTGGATTCTGCGTTAATCAATTGGAGCGATCTCTTCACTTAAGAAGTTTGCTTGATCGGCCGTGAAATATTGATCCAAATTTCCGGAATTTCACTCTGTGATAAAAGTTCGATGGAGAGCGTAGTGTCGCGATAGAGCCACTCCGAAAGTGCCGACATTTTCAACTGATCCTGATACATCTGCAAACTCGTATTCTCCCCGGAGAGTGAAGAAGTAAGACTCATTATCTCTTGGTCTTCTAGAGTGATAATTCTTAAACGCCCTTGAGAATCCATTTCGTTCACCAGCGCTCGCACGAAGTTATCTACTTCGTAAGGAATCGGTTCGAAGCTCTTAGAGACTTCATTGACAACTACGTGGAGCACCTTGCCGCGCCGTGAGCATGCGTCAGAAAGTTCAAGGGCTAAGCGCGCGAAAGAACCGTCTTCATCTGGATCAATCTGCAGGTGAGCACGTAGTTGCGAGTCAGCCACCTCGGCCCTATGACGAATAGCGTCATCTACCGGAATTCCATCTCTTACTTCCGTCATCAACTTTCGAGCATTACGAACTGCTGAGTTCCATCTCTCCAGCCGGGAGATCGCCAACTTGGCACGTTGTGCCTCTGCCAAAACTGCCAATCGAATGGTCTCTCCCCTGGTGCGAACTTGGGTACTTTGTTGCCGAGCAAGGACGGTTGCCAAGAAGAGAATGGGAGTACAGATCAAACCTGCAAGGAGCGGAAATTTGAGGAGTTGCTGGACTTCCGGATCACTCGTGATATTCCAGAGAATGAAGGGCGGTACGAACGAGAGCAGAAGCAAAGCCCAACGAGCAAGGCCTTGGCGACTGGATGCGAGGAGTAAGCCAGAGATGATTGCGACATTCGCAATCCATTGGGTTGGCTTGGCACTTACAAATGTGTCTGATCCGGCCCAAGCACACCAAAGGGAACCTTCGGCCAGGAACACACCCAGGATTTGTAACCAGAGACGGGGCACATTTCTTTTTGTAACAAATGTGAGATGAAAAAGTGCTGTAGTTACGAGAAGTATAAAAAGCCAATTTCGATAATGCGAATCTTGCGCAAGCAGCGGCGCAGCCACGAGAAGGAATATGAAAACTCCTCGGGCAGCAAGTAATGATGTGTTGTGTGGAGTCCCGATAATCGAGGGATGCGCCCGCGCGATTGCTCGCTCGTCTGCCTCGAGGCGCACACGAATCGTTACTGTGGTGCCAATTCCTGCTTCTGACTTCAATATAAGCTGTCCATGCAAGGCGTCAACATTTTCACGAACGATAACTCGCAAACCAAGCCGTTCTGAATTCTCTTGAATAAAACCAATTCCATTATCGCGGACAACTAATTCAATTTTTGTTTCTTCAATAACTCGCCATGAGATTTGAATAAGATTTCCTTGCGAATGTCGAACGGCATTAGCCACTAATTCCTGAAGAATTGCTCCGATACGACGCGAAATCTCATCGCTTAGTGTGATTACTTTTCCTGGGAAAACCTTCACTTCAAATCGATCGGTGGGAACTTGTTGAATAGCCTCATCCACAATTTCTTGAATATCGTGCGGTAAATCGCTTCGCTGCCATTCATCTAGAACTTCAAGGTCAGCGCCACAGTGCTCGGATATGCCTGGAATAGAGGCATCCGTGCTGCGAATAATTACGCCGAGCGTATTCAGCACGGTCTCATGAAGACGTTGCAGCATCGATTGTCGATCTAGTCGAATCGTGTCCAAAATTACCGCTTGTTCGTCTAGTTCTCGAGACTCTTTCTCCTGCTCGTCGATCAAGTGTGCGTTTGCGATCGCTTCGCGGCGGGTCACGATGAAGCCCAGGCCTAATGCAAGGTGATAAAGCGAAATGATCGGAAAACCATGGATGAGTGAGGCCACCAGATTCATACCGGGAGTTGGGTTAAGGACTACCCACGCCTCGTAACTCACTGTTCCGAGTAAAACAACCGTCGCTGGAAGCGCCTCTAGAAGGAAGGTGGGAACCAGGGCCACCATAAAACTGAGAAAGGTAACCGGAATGAAAATTTTCGGCGATCCAATACCTGGCAAAGGTGCAAGGTAAGTGATCCAGAGCGCTAGTAGCACCGGTAGGAAGGCAAAGCGCCTACCCAGCAAAAGATAAGAGAGAAGAACAAGAGCAAGTGCAAAAAGAAAAATTATGGCCAGGTTCCGATCGCCTCGCCAAATAGCTATGGACAGTAGACCAATCACGGAGAGCCCGACGAGCACCTGTGAAGCCAGATTGGTGACCTGCTCGACTCGTTGGGCCAAGGTAGGAGCCGGCGCCACCCAAAAACGCTTGATATCCACGTTGAAATGCTACCGTTCAATTCGAAGAGCAGCGCTGACTGGTTATCACTGCATCTGGAAAGGAGGCGACATGCCCTCGTTTATCCTGCTAGAAGATCATCCTTTAGTGCTCGAGTCTCTTCTCGCTCAGCTCTCTTTGCGTTATGCCAATCTAAAGATTGTCTACAAAGGATCTGATGTCTTGGCGGCGGTTGCTGCCCATCGCGAGACAAGTGCGACCATTGCGATCGTGGATTTAGATCTCGGTGACGGCAGGTCGCCTGCGGATGTTATTTCACTTTTGACGGCCCTTGAAATTCCAGTCCTCGTAGTGAGTGCACTCGCCGAACCAAGCACCGTGCAGGCCGTGATGATCGCAGGCGCCGATGGGTTCGTCTCCAAACGTGCCAAGACTAGTGAGCTCCTCGACGCAGTTGAGTCCATTTTGCGAGGCGATTCATTCGTATCTCCAGAGCTTGCCGGCGCCTTACTAGCACGGCGATCACAGAACATCTCACTTTCTGAACAAGAACAACGGGCATTAGTGCTCTACGCATCAGGACTAAAACTTGATGCGGTTGCTCGCCGAATGGACATCGCGCCATCCACCGCGAAGTCATATATCGATCGTGTACGCGAGAAGTATCGCGACGCCGGACTTGAAGCGCGCACTAAAACCGGTCTTTATAAAGCTGCGCGCGATAGCGGATTAATTTCCTAAAGCGACGAAGTTACTTTTCTAGTTATTAATCGGGAAGGCTGCCGAAGGTGCACCCTTGCCAGCCTTGGTGACTGCGCGTACGCGAATCAAGGTGGCGCTCTTCGGTGGCTTTATCACTGCCGGTGGCTTCTGCGCACTCATCAATACTGTCCACGTACGACCGTCGCGGCTAGTTTCGATCTGGTAGCCGGTGACATCGCTTCCGCCATCGCTCTTTGGCGCACTCCACTTCAGGGAAATTGTCTTACCGGAGCGCACGATCGACGCCTTAAGCGGAGCAGAGGCCGGGGTTACTGCAGTGACTGTGATGATCGGAGATGTTCCACCGACACCAATTTCATTGATTGCCTTGACTCGTACGAATGCGTCAACGCCGATCTTGAGCCCAGTAATTTCTGCGCGTGTGAGACCACTACCTGAGTTCGCAATCGCAATTGACCAAGGACCCTTGACGGAAGCTGCTCGCTCCACCTGGTAACCGGTCACCGAGAGGCCGCCAGCATCAACTGGTGCGCTCCAGGTAATAAATACGCGACCGTCGCTGGAAGCCACTTGCTGTGGCGACTTAGCGATGACGCCGGGGACGGTCGCAGGAGTGCCGCTGACGACAGTTGCGCCACCAGCTCCCAGTTCGGTCACCGTACTCAAGCGAACAAAGTAGGTGGTGCCGTTTTGTAATCCGGAAATCTTTGCAGTGGTGGCACTCGAGGAAAGCGCTCCTACCTTCGTGTAGATAACTCCATCACGACTCTGCTCGAGGAGATAACCAGTGATTGTCGCTCCACCGGAGTTTGTAGGCTTCTGCCACGTCACTACGAGCTCACGACTTCCACCACGAGCGACGGATGCCTTAATTGGTGCGCTTGGAACGACCGCAATGACGGTGGACGTATTTGCAGATCCGCTCTTGCCCTTGCCCACCTTATTAAGCGCAGAAATACGGATCGAATAACTAGCGCCGTTACGCAAGTTGTCCAAGGTCGTTGCGGTGACTTGATCATCGACTTGACGTAGCAGAGACCAAGTCACGCCACCATCAATGCTGATTTCGATTTGGTAAGCAGTGACCATAGAGCCGCCATCGTCATTTGGCTTCTGCCATGCAACGTCGATCGACTTGTCATGAGGCGTGACAACAACCTTGGCAGGTGCTTCCGGTGTTGTTGCTGGAGCAGCGGCCACCACGGCGCCAGCACCGTCGTTTTCGGCGAATGGCACGATGCGCACGAATGTAGTCACACCGTTTGTAAGACCGGCCACGATAGTGCCCTTGGCATCAGCGCCAAGATCGGCAAACTTCTTCCAGGTATTGCTATCAAGGCTCACTTGGATGTGATAACCCTTGGCATCCTTAACCGAAGACCAAGAGATCGTCAGTTGGCGATTTCCTGGAGTGACGGTCAAATTCTCCGGCGCGGAAAGCGCGGCAACTGGTACCGCAACCGGGGTGGTCACCGTCGGCGCTGGGGCTGGGATGTAGACGATAGTCGTACCGCCACCGCCACTCGGCGTGCTGGGCGTGCTGGGCGTTGAAGGTGTGGGTGGTGTCGGTGGTGCTACATAAGCCACCAAAGTAACGGTGGAAAGTGATGCCGCGCCTGCACCAGCAGAGTTAATACCAGTCACGCGGAAGATGTAGGTGAGGCCAGGAATGAGGCCGTCAACGAGGCAGGTGGTGAGAGTGTCGTTCGCGCACGTCACGGTCGCGAAGTTTGGTCCGACCGAACCCTTCGCTTCGACGACGTAGTAAGCAGCACCTGGTAGTGGATCCCAATTCAAAGTGACCTTGCCATCGCCTGCAGTGCCCACAAGACCCGAGACAGCTCCAGGGACTGGAGAAGGCGTGATGCTTCCAGTAGTCGAAGAGGTTCCGATGTAGAAGTCGGCTGAGGTCACACTCCACGTTGAGCAATCCAAGCCAGGAGTGTGGCCAGGGATCACTGCAAATGGTGAGACTGTGAAGTGATAGGCGGTGCCATTGGTCAAACCAGTCCATTGATAAGAAGTGGTTGTGGCGCCGCAGACGATTTGGGTACCAGCGAGTGCTACCCACGCGGATGCTTCGTACTTCTCGCCCGTGACCTTGTAACCAGAGATCGATAGTCCACCAGTTGAAGCCGGCAGATCCCAACTAATCAGCGCTGCGCGATCTTGCTGCGTTCCTTGAATGTTCTGTACCGCGGATGCAGCACCCTTTGATTGCGCAGTGATCACTGTTCCTGGACCCACACCTGCATCGTTAATTCCAGAAACGCGGTAGAAGAGATCGACACCATCGCTTGGCACCGCACTATCAGTAATCGGAGAGGAAGCGGTATCAGCTGGCGCGAGCACGGTCCAAGTAACACCGTTAAGACTGCGCTCCACGCGGTGGCCACTAACTCCAGATGTCCAAGTGAGGGTAATCGAATGCGAGACAGGGCTGACCGCATCAAGTGATGAGACACTCAACGGCAAGGCAACTGGCGTGGCCGTGAGTGAGATTGGCGTGCCAAGCAATGCATCTTCATTCTTTGCAGTCACCGTGACGGTAACTGGAATTCCGTTGGTTAATCCACCAATGATGCACGTCATGGCAGTGCCGACACATGCACTGGTATCGACTGGCACGGAGGCCTGCGTTGCCGTGATGATGTAATCAGTGATGAGACGGCCACCAGTATCGGTAGGTTGCGTCCACGATGCGGTGACGGAAGCGGGTGCCACTGCGAGCGCCAAACCTGATGCGCCAGGAGCACCGACTGGTGTGCCGCTAATAAGAAGTGCAGTTGCTGAGCGACCCGAATCGTTCTTCGCCCATACGCGGAAGAGGTAGCTCGTACCGTTGGTAAGTGAGCCGACCGTATAAGTAAAAGTAGTCGCATTCGAAATGGTGGCAATGGTATTGAAAGATCCACCCGTGAGTTGTTCAATTTCGTAACCCGTTGGTGCGTTGGCTGCCGAGAATCCAGGTGCGCCAGTCATCGACCAGTTGAGTACGAGTTGCCGGCTGGTTGCTACTGAACTTCCTGAAATCGGCGCATCGGGGACACCCACGGGAGTGACGGTGACGGTTGAAGAATCACCACGACCGGGAGTTCCAATATTCAGTACGTCGACGAAGGTGGCCCGGACCCGAAGCGTGAGAGGCGTTCCGTTCACGATGGCTGCACCGCCTTGACCAACGCTCACCGTGCAGGAGGTCTCGAGACCTGAAGTGCCACAGGAGACGGCAGAACCATTTGGATAGAGCACTTCATAGCCAGTGATACTGCGACCCTTGGGATCAGTTGGTGGACTCCAGAGCAGAATGGCCGAACCATCGCGCCCGACGCCACTTACTACTGGCGCGTTTGGCGTGCCAAGTGGAATTGCTGAAGCCGATCCGTAAGAACCGACACCAGCGCTGTTGGTTGCGGCGACGCGGAAGAAGTAAGCATGTCCGGAAATAAGTGCGGGATTGCCGTTGATTGCACCCGTCGCGGCTGGATTACCCACCACAAAGCTACGCGAGGTGGCAGAACCAGATGAAGCGACGGTGAGCGCACCAATCGCCGTCCAAGTCACACCATTTTCGGAACGCTCGATCGTGTAGCCAGTGACATCGCTTTCGGACGCAACTGACCAACTTAAGGTGACTCGACCCGAGTCTGCGGCACCGAGAGAAGTTGCGACCGAAGTAGGAACGATGGCCGTCACCGCGCGCGCGGTGGCCGACGCCGAAGCCGAAGCCACTGAAAGGCCTTCTGCGTTAATGGCCTTGACTGTGAAGGTATACGTTACGCCGGCAATACCAGAGTAAATATATGAGTTAGAAGTGACGGTAGCGGTTTCGGTACTTCCACCGTTCACAATGGTGACTTCATAGCCATCAAGTGGAAGATCACCTGTGTTCAATGGAGAGGTCCACGTGACACCCACCTTGCTTGGACCAACGTTGTTAGCAAGCACTGAAGTAGGCGCATCAGGTACGGAAGTCAACGCCACAGTAGCCACGGAACCATCGCTATTTTCAGTAACGAGGTTGACGCTCTTCACTGGGATAACTGGACCAGCAACTGGGGCCGCACTCTTTAGGGTCTTGGCCTTGAGGTAGCTCACGCCACCACGAACAGTTGTGTTATCGAAGGTGATTCCCGTATCGGCGATCACACGGAAGACATATGAGCGACCGATGGTAAAGGCTGAAGATGTCGTGGCGGTCGAGGTGTCGTAGAGGCCAATGACATCGATCGATAGAACGCTGCCGCCGAGCACGGTGGACGGGGTAGAAGTGCTGGTATCGCTCGTCGGAGTGATGAACCAATCCGTTCCTCCTACAGGCGAAGAATTCGCATCTACCTTGCTCACGCGAACTGGACGCCAGACTGTGGTACCAGTCGTTGACCGCTCGCCCGCTTGTACGAGGTAGCGGGTAGGTGTGACACCGACTGGCGCGGTCCACGTTATCCGGATAGCAACCGAAGGTGTTTTAGCTGCAATTGCCAAACTCAACGATGCCGGTGCCACCAGCGAACTTGTGGAGAGGTTTGCAACCGCAGTAATGGTGTCTGATGAGGCGCCCAAGGTGTAGGTGACTTCACCGGTCTGAGCAGTCAATGCAGACACGTCGAAGATATAAGTTCCACCGTTAGTCAAACCACTCACTCGGTAGTTCGTCGCATTGTCGGTGGTATCAACAGTCGTGCGTGATCCACCGTTTGGCGTTACTCCAATGCGGTACTTCTGGATTGCCACACCACCGGTAGAGGACGGTACCGACCAACTCAAGCTCACTCCGAGGTTGGAGTCGGCCACCGCGCCGATGCTCAACGGCTTGGTTGCTGGGCCACGTGGCGCCTCAGATGCGATCGATGCTGGACCAGGCCCGATGTCGTTGAAGGCGGTGACGCGGAAGAAGTAGTTAACACCATTCGTGAGACCGCTGATGTTGCTAATAGAGGTCAGCTGCGTTGAAGCGTAGAGGTTGGTCCACGTCACTCCGTTGGTGCTGTATTCAACACGATAGGCCAACGCATCAGCGACTGTTGTCCAGGCAAGATCGACTGCGCCGTTCTTTGGCGTGACCGTGATGGTCGTGGCAGATGTTGGCGCAGCGACCGAAGTCAAGGAAACTTCTGCAGAGGTACTTCCCACTAGCGACCCGTATGAATCGCTAGTGATCGCAGTGACGCGGAACGAGTAGGTCGTTCCGATAGCAAGACCAGTAACGCGATAGTTCGTGGCACTTGAGTTGGTATTTGCCACCGCCACGCTCCACGTTCCAGCGGTGGCCGTCTCGATGCGGTAACCAACGATAGGTGCACCACCAGAGGCAGACGCAGTCCACGAAAGAACTGCATCACCATTGTCATTAAGAACTTGGAAGTTTGCTGGAGCTGCCGCAGGTGCACGTGGTGTACCAGCGCCAATGGAGGATGCACCAATACCAGCACTGTTCTCACCGCTAACGCGAACCATGTAGGCAATGCCATTCGTCAAACCACTGATGGTTGTGGTCACCGCACTACCGCTCACTGGCTTAGGTACGGAAGGAGATACCGCGGTCCAGAGTGAAGCGTTAGAGGCGAGGGCCCACTCCACACGATAAGAAGTAGTGGTGGTGCTCGAATCACTCCAATCAACACGAAGCGAAGAGTCAAGTGGAACAAGTGTGAGCACGCCTACTGGTGAAGGTGCTGATAATGCTTGCGCAGTCACGACGCTACTTGCCGGGCTACTACCTTGCGAGTTAACCGCCTTAACGCGGTAACTGAGGGTTCCTGAAATTCCAGTAAGCGATACCGACGTTGCGGTACCCGATGGCTGCGTTGAAGTCGCGCTCCAAGTGGTGCCATTAGATGATGACTCAACCGAGTAATTTGTGATGGCCGCGCCACCATTACTTACCGGAGCAACCCAGGTGAGTTTCACAGTGCTACCGACCACTGCAGCCGCAAAGCTCGTGGGTGCGCCAGGGGTGCTGACTGGCATCGAGCTAATAACTGCTGGGGTACCAGCACCTACGTTACTGAGCGCTGACACGCGGAAGTAATAAGTGGTCGAGTTAGTAAGCCCTGCGGCTAAGTACGAGAGAGTGCTCGGTGATGTCGTCGTGGCAGTGGTCCAGGTAGTGCCGTTCGTGCTGCGCTCAACAACGTAACCTACGAGTGAACCAGTTGATGCCGACCAATTCAGAGTGACTTGACCCGATGATGGGGTTGCGGTCAATGAGGCTACGGCGCCTGGCTGCGCAATCGGCAACGAAGTGACGATATTACTTGCCGTACCAGCACCCGCACTGTTAATTGCTGAAACGCGGAATTGGTACGACGGTGAGGCGCTCGGCGAGAGAGCAACGGTGCCATCGACAGTGGAGATAGGCGCAGACGTTGAAGACGATCCAGTGTTTGCAATGGAAGTCTTCCATCCGCCGCCATCATTCACCTCGATCTTGTAACCCGTAATAGGTGCACCACCAGTACCAATAGCTGTCGCTGGTGGCGCAACCCAGGAGAGCAAGACCTGGTTAATAATTCCGCTGGCCGTCAATGAAGTTGGAGCAGAAGGAGTGGTAGCTGGGATGCCTGATGTGACCGCACCGGTTCCCATTCCAGCAGCATTCGTACCTGTGACACGGACGAAGTAGAGGCGACTATTCACCAAGCCGGTGATTGTATGAGTGATCGCCGAAGTGGTGGCGTTCAAGCCAGCGGAAGTGGTAGCCGTGGTCCACGTAGATCCATTCTCGCTGTACTCCACGCGGTAACTCGTGACTAGGCCGCTGGGCGCGCTCCAATCGAGTTTGAGGCTCAAGTTTTGCGAAGTGACCACAACGCCCGCAGGTGCTGCCGGAAGCGCCAGCACTGTTGCCATCGCAGGAAGAGATGCCGAACCAGTACCTGCACTCGTGATAGCGCTCACGCGAATCTGGTAATCGACTCCGCCGTTGAGTGCAGTCAGTACAAAGGACGGTGAGGTGATGGCGCCACCCTTAGTGAATATGGTCCACCTGACGCCTGCATCTACAGAGGTTTCGATCTGGTAATCCGTTACCGGCGTTCCGCCAGTATTTGTGGGCGCCGTCCAAGTGATCGAGACGCGACGGTCACCGGAGACCACAGCAGTCAAGTTAGTAGGGGCATCGGCGACGGTTGCTGGGATACCAATCGTGGCCGCTACCGCACCGTTACCTGATGCCGTAATAGCTTGAACGCGGAAGAAGTACGTGTGGCCATCCACCAAACCAGTCAACGTCTTAGTCAAGGTACTTCCCGAAACACTTCCAACTGTCCAGGAGCCACCGTCGAACGAGTATTGGACAGTGTAGGAGGTCACGGCAAGACCATTAGTGGAGACAGGTGGATCCCACGTGAGGATGACAGTTCCACTTCCGCCACCACGTGCACGGAAGTTCTGTGGAACCGTAGCGTTGATAAAGGTAAGAGCGCTCGCTTCGTTACTCTGAACGCTTTCGCCGACCGAGTTAACTGCGTGAATATGGAAAGCGTAGGAAGTACCGGGGGTAAGGCCCGTGATTGATGCCGGTGAAGAGACGACGCGAGCACCGTTAAGTGCAGGAGCCCAACCTGAACCATCATTGATGTTGATGGTGTAACCCAAGATCTCGGCGCCGCCAGTATTCGCTGGTGCATTCCACGCCAGATCAATACGCGTCGACGAAACACTTGTTGCGGTGAGTGACTCTGCGCTACTCGGCAGCGTTGCAGGTGTTGCGCTCTTGACAGCGTTTCCGACAGAACCCAGAGCCGAAACCGTCGTAACACGGATGTAGTAACGCACGCCGTTAGCGAGCGGCGAAATGGTAGATGCGAGCGTTCCGCCAGCTGCGACATTGCGGGCCACAATTGCCCACGTCGAACCATCGGTACTGCGATCGATGTCGTAACCGGTGATGGAAGCAGTCGAAGAATCAACCACCGGTGCCTGCCACGTGATCGCGATCTGTCCATCACCTGGAGTCAGGACCAAACTCTGTGGTGCGCCAGGAGTTGATGAGAGGGCTACTTGAACGATCCCGCTCGCGCCAGTGGCAGCCGAGGTAAGGCCTGCTGCGTACACCGCTTTCACGCGGAATCGATACGTCGTTGCAGCTTGCAAGTTGATGACGTTAGCTGAGTATGACGAAGATGATGTGGCCAGCAGCGGCTCGGTGGTCTTGGCTGAGATCCAAGTTGAGCCATCGGTAGATTGCTCAAGTAAGTAGCTCGTCACTGTTGAACCGTTGCTTGCTCCGGCGGTCCACGTAACAGTTGCGGTGCCATCGCTATTTGCCGATACGCCACCAATGACTGGTATGGATGGAATCGCACTTGGAGTTACCAGCGTGACCGCGGCATCGCCCACACCTGCAGAGGTCTTCGCACTCACGCGAATAAAGAGGCGATCACCAGGTGTTAATCCAGTGAATTGATACGAGAGCGCTGTTGTGGTGTCGGCAAGCGTCCAATCAACACCATTCGCGCTGCGCTCCACGCGATACCAATCAAAGGTACCGCCGCCGAGGCTACCCACGGGTACGGAGCTCCAAGAAGCGGTAACAGCCGTTGAAGAATTGATTACCGCATTGATCGCCGCTGGTGCTGCCGCGAATCCTGCTGGCTTTATCGTGGAATCATCATCAACCAGTGAGAAGTCACCAAGACCAGCTGGCGTAATTGCGGCTGTGCGGAAGGTGTACTGATAGTTCGACGAGAGACCAGTTGCTTGGTAAGTCGTGCTCGAGCCGTCGTTGTTAGATCCAATCAATACTGACCAACCCGTGGTCGGCGGCGTGGTTCCTGGCGAACTTGTGACGTATTGAATCTGGAATCCAGTAATCGGGAATCCACCAGTTGACGTAGGTGCAACCCACGCAACATTCACCACACCGGCAGCTGCAGGAAGAGGCAAGAGCGCAGTAAGCCCAGTGGGTGCATCTGAGCGGCGGGCTGGAGTGGCAGCCGAGACTAAGTATTGGCCGTAGCGAGAGGTCGTGGCGTTAAAGAGCGCAACACGGAAGAGGTACGAAGTTCCATTAGTGAGGCCGGTGATATTGGTAGCTACTCGGCCACTCGTGGGACCAGTGATGCTCGAAGTGGAGAGGGTCCAACTCGCACCACCGTTACCGGAGTACTCAACAACGTATACAGGTGACGGCATGCCGCCAAGGGCCGATACATCAGGGACATTCCATGAGAGCGCCACTGACGCATTGCCAGCGACTGTGTTAAGCGAAGAAAGTGCACCCGGTGGTGAGTAGGAAGTTGCGGTGACGGTGTCACTCCAGGTACCGGCCGACGTCGAGCTGCGCGCGAGCACTCGGAAGGAGTATGGCTTTCCATTAGAGACAGATACTGAAGTGCGAGTGCTCGATGCGCCAAGGTTGATCGTGGTGCAGGCGCTCGATACTGCAGTCAGATCGCAGTACTCCACGTCGTAACTAGCTACGACGCCGACGTAAATGGGTGCGCTCCAAGCGATGTTGGCCGCGCCTTGATCCGAGCTCACGCTCAGGCCCGTCGGAGCCGGAGGTGGTCCGGTCGGCGTGGAAGATGTCACCGCACCGGGGCCAGTCCCGGCAGCAGTGAGTGCGCTGACGCGGAAGAAGTAACTAGTGCCATCGGTGAGGCCAGTGGCTTCGTAGACATAATGCCCCGCACTCGTTGCCGAGAGAGAAGTGAGTGTTGACCAGACCGATCCGTTGAGGCTCTTCTCGACTAAGTAGTTGGTGATACCAGCGGCAACTGTGGGGGTATCCCACTCAAGGCGAACCAATCCTGAACTCTGACCCGTGATTGGTGTCAGTGCCTGAACGGACCCGGCTAATGCAGCAGGGGTCGCGGTAATGGTGTCGGAGTAAGAACCGAGTGCACCGTTGAATGCCGCCACAGAAATCGTGTAGGTAACACCATTAGAGACGCCCGAGAGCAAGTATGACGTGGTTGCCGAGCCCACCGTGAAGGTCTCCGAACCTCCCACTACGGGAGAGATGCGCACCGTGTAATTCGTGATGGCACGTCCGCCGTCAACCGTCGGCGAACTCCAAGTAATTTGCGCTTGACCACTGCTGGCAACTGCACCAAGTCCGGTGGGCTTTCCAGCCGCACCTGCTGGTCGCGCAGAGATGGTGCGTGCTGGGCCCTGACCGGCATTTGTATATGGCGTGACGCGGTAGAAGTAAGTAGTGCCGTTCACGATTGGTGCACCAGATGTTCCGGTATCGACAACGGAATAAGCAGGCGTTCCAAGTACGTGATTCGTACTCCCCACAGAAGTCCACGTGGCGCCATTTTCGCTTCGTTCAACAAAGTATGAGACGAGCGGCAATCCACCGTTATCACGAGGAGTGTTCCAGCCAAGTGTGACTCGGGCATCGCCGCTCGTGGCAGTTAACGTTTCTACGCTTTCCGAGAGAGTAAATGGCGTGAACGCGACTGCAGTACTCGTATCGCCAACAAGTGAGCTGCAGTCAGCGCCAGGAAGTGTGCACGCTACGATTTCAACGCGGTAAGTCGTGCCGTTTGTCAGACCCGTCTTTGTCTTTGTCGTTGTTGCAGTCACCGTTTCGGTAGAAACATTTGCAGTGCCTGACTCGGTATAGGTCAAGCGGTAGCCCGTTATCACCGAACCATAGGTGTATGCAGGCGTCTGCCAGTTGATAACTGCTTGTCGATCACTTGGCGTTATGGCAACACCGAGTGGCTTCGATGGCGTACCCGTGGGTGTTACTGCAGTGACAGCTGGCTCGCCATATCCGGCCTCTGTGAGCACGCTGACGCGAATGAAGTTCGTGGTTGCGTTGACCAGGCTGGAGAGCGTCAAAGTCGCGGTGGTGCCATCAGAGGAAATACTTGGAGTTGCCACATCACTCCACGCCGAACTCGAAGTGCTCACTTCGACGTGGTAGCCGAGGTTTGTACCGTTAAAGAGTGATGCAGCAGATGGCACTGGCCAAGTAACGATCGCTCCCCCGCTGGTCGGGGTTGGCGTATTGATTGAAAGAGCGGCTGCCCGGGCGTATACCTGCAAACCAGTAAGAGTGGAATCTATCCCTACAAGCGGAGTCTCACCGTTGACGCCGGTAACAGCTGTCACCGAAACCGTGTAGCTCTCACTTGTGGAGAGGCCGTTGAAGGTCTTACTCGTTGCCGTGATTGTCTCCGTTGAGAGAAGTCCACTACTCGAATCAGAGAGTGCGACTCGATAGCCGATCAACGGCAATCCGCCTAAGTCCGTTGGCGCCGACCAAGAAAGTGAGAGCGCTCCGATATTCGAACTTGCTGTCAAAGAATTCACTGCAAGAGGAGAGGTGCGTGGTGTAAATGAGGTGATGACAAATGGTGAGGAAGTAGAACCATTACTAGAACTGATACGGACAAAGTAGTTCGTTCCGTTGGTGAGAGCCGTCAGATCTATCGCTGGCGTTGCGGTTGTCGTATCTACGTAGGATCCACTTAATCCATAGGTGTAGGAGACTGTGTAAGAAACCGTGGTGATATCGGAGTCAGTCCAGGAAATTGACGTTGCATTACTTGCAGGATATGTGACAACAACATTGGAGATAGTGATACCAAGAGCATCAGGAACCGTCGTTAAAGTTGCCGTGTCCGACCAAGGACCTTGACCCGCAGGCGTGATAGCAGCAATTCGAACCGTATAAGTTTCAGGTGAGTTCAAACCTGTGAGAGTAAAGATGGTGGTTGAAGAGTTTTGCACCACGGTGCTTGCAGAGGCAGTTACCGTTGAAGTTTCGATGACATAACCAGTGATTACTGAACCACCTATATCAGCAGGTGCCTTCCAGAGCACGAGTCCAGTGCTCTGTGATGAAGACTGCGAAGTTACTTCTTGCGGCGCTGAAGCCAAACGAATCGGAGTGATCGCCACTACTGAGCTCGGTCCAGATCCTTGAAGATTGCGACCTGTGATACGCGCGTAGTACGTCGCACCATTGGTGAGCCCAACAAGAGTCTTTGTTACTGCAGGTGCCGTCACCACGGTGCCCACGCTCCAACTGCTCGAAGCTGCAGTGCGGGTTTCCACCAAATATTCAGTGGCATCAACGGCGCTACTCCAAGTGAGAATCACCTGATCTCCAGCTGTTGAGATTTCCACCTTAGAGATGGTTGAAATCGACCCTGGAATGCTCACTTCAGCAACGTAGGCACTTCCCGCGCCCACGCCATTTGCATTCGCGGCCGTGACGAAGACCTTGTAAGTATTCAAGGCGCGCGTGGTCATCAGACGTGAGGAAACTTCTCCGGTCACAGTGGCGGTCTCGAGAACCGTTGATGTGTCTGAACTCGACACCACGCGAACTGTGTAAGTATCGATACGAGCACCGCCGTTATCAGTTGGCGCATTCCAAGTAACAAAGAGACCAGCATTCTGGCGAATGACAGTGACTGAAGATGGCGCGCCCGGAACCGTTGAAGGTGTTGCGCTCTTCACCGAGAATGGACCAGTTCCCGCAACAACGGAACCGGCAACACGAACCAGGATCGGCACACCATTGGTGAGGCTGTTGATGTTTGCTACGCGTGCAGCACTATAGGAAACAGTTGCTACCCGCGTCCAGATAGAACCGTTGGTGGAGTAATCGACAAGGTAGTTATCTGGGGCGCCAGAAGTTGGAGTATCCCATGTCACTTGAAGGGCACCTGAGCTTGCTAGGAGTTGCAAGTTCGTAGGTTCAGTGGGCAGTGCTGCGACAGTAGGTGATACCTGCGCACTGTAGGCGCCGGTGGTCGTTGACGTTGTGGTGAGCCCGCTTGGAGCAGACGCAGTTGCGATCGGTGCAGTCTGCGATGCAGCGCGGACTAGGTACGTGTGTCCGACAATCGTGCTCTTCGAATAGGACGTTCCGGTAACCGTGACCGTCTCTACTGTTGCAGTGGTGGAGTCGGTGAACTCAAGTACGTATGCAGTTACAGCAGATCCACCGGTGGTGCCCGTGGCTGGTGGTGCCCATGTCACGAGGAGTTGACCGCTGGTCTGCTTCACTGCGAGCGCGGTAGGTGCCGCAGGTGCACCGAATGGCGTAGCGCTAATCGGTAGCGGCGTTCCGGAACCCAAGTTATTGAAGGTCGTGATGCGGAAGATGTAGTTCGAACCATTTGCCAACGATCCAAAGGTGTATGAAGTGACGGTGGTCGCCGTAGTGGTTTCTGTAACCCATGACGAACCGTTGTACTTCTCGACCTTGTAACCGGTGATAGAGCTGGCATCAACTGGCGCGCTCCATGAGAGCACGATCTGTTGATCGCCAGAAGTCGCTACGAACGCTTGTGGTTGGCCAGGCGCTGCCGTGATCGTGGTGGTGACCTTTGCAGATGTAGGACCGAGATCGCCGGCACCGGAACCGTTGCGTGCAGCCACGCGAATGTCATAGGTACTACCCGTTGCAAGACCAGCGATTGAGTAGGCCGTAAGGAGTGCCACGCTGCTACCCAAAGAAGAGGTGTCATCGATCGCAGTGACCCACGTGGTATCCGATGCCAACTTGTACTCAATGTGGTAGCCAGTGAGTGCGCGACCACCACTACTTGTAGGTGGCGCCCAAGTGACAGTGACTTGAGTAAGCGAGGTGGGTGATGCTACTGGGCTCTGCGGTGCACTTGGAGTTGAAGTAGGCGCTGCCGAGCTCACGATGAAGTTACCGGTGATAGAACCATCAGTGATAGCTGCGACGCGGAAGAAGGCCGTTTGTCCGGCGAGCAAACCGGTGACCGTTCCGGTGAAGACGGTGGGGCCAGTGGTGGTCTGTGTCGTCCAGTTCAAACCATCGAGACTCTTCTGAACCATAAATCCGGTAAGGCTTCCGCCGCCAAAGTCAGAAGGTGCACTCCAGAGCAAGCCCACCGACGTAGAACTCGATGGAGATGCGATCAATGATCCTGGTGCAGCTGCGGGGCCAGCAGGTACGCCGGTGTAGACGTTGGACGTAGCGCCCACACCTGCAGCGTTAATTGCCTTCACATATGTCTTGTACTGCGTGCCGTTGGCGAGCGCGCTCGATCCGATTGTGTTGACCGTGTAGTTCGTGGAGAGCGAGTTGGTATTGCTCGTCACCAAGGTGTACGAGGCATCAGTTGAAAGTGCGATGTAAACCGCGTAGCCCACGATAGGTGAACCGCCTGTGGCTGGAGCTGTCCACGAAAGGTTGAGGGCGTGATCAGTGCTAGTTGCTGAAAGATTAGAAATTCCCGACGGAACCGTACGCGGCGTAGCGCTTCCAGTACCCCATGCGCCCGGACCCACTTCAGTGACCGCAGCAACGCGGACATATGTAGGTTGACCATTCGTCAATCCGCTCACAATGAACGGACCAGCATTTGAAGGTGCCGCAGTGGTGGTATCGCCGGCGCTCCATGTGACTGCGTCAGTACTGGTCTGCACTAAGTAGTAAGCAATATTTCCGCCACCGAGTGCAGCTGGTGGATCCCACGTGAGTGAGAGTTTGCCGCTTGAGTCAGTACCTACTGAGTAAGTAGCTGGGCCAACCATCAACGATTGTGGCGAGGTAGCTAATGCACGTGGTGTGGCATTTGAACTGGCGGTACCCGTTTCGGCGGTACCGACACCGTTAATACCAAGTACGCGGAAGATGTAGGCAGTGCCGTTAGTGAGGGCGCTGCTCGTGAATTGTGCATTCGTTCCGTTGGATCCGGTATTCGCGAACGCAACTGTCCAGGAACCGCTCTGCAGCGTTCCAGGCGCAGCGTACTCAACGCGATATCCCACAATGGGGTATCCGTTGCTTGCCGGAGCGTTCCATGAAAGACCAACAGTCTTATCGCTCAAACTGGTAATCGCTGGCGCAGTTGTTGGAGACGGCTTCCAACCCTTGCTGATCGCCGTGGTAGCAAAGGCGCCGCGACCATTCACGGTAACAGCCGCTACACGAGCGTAGAACTTGCTGCCATCAGCTACACCAGAAGTGAAGGTATAGGTGAATGCGGTAGCAGTCGTAGTTTCGACGTTTGACCATGTAATTCCGTTCGAGCTCCACTGCAGGTCATAACTGATGGGCGTAGCAGTCACCGTTGTCGTATCAGGAGCAATCCAAGTCAGAGTTGTTTGGGTTGCACTCGACGGAGTGAGCGTCAAGTTCTTTGGAGCACCTGGTGCAACGAGTGGAGTGGCAATTGCGCTAGCAGAGGCGCTTGAATAGCCGGCGACGTTGAGGGCTTGAATGGAGAACGTGTAACTCACACCATTTGTGAGGCCAGAGACCGTAGCTGCGTTCGACGAAGATCCCACCATGACGGATACCGAACTATCTGCGCGCGCTGGCGAAATATTGACGCGGTAATCGCTGATGGGGGAACCATTAGATGAAGGAGTAGTCCACGAAAGCAACACTGAAGAATCCTGCGCCGCTGCTACCAGGCTCGTAGGCGCCGCTGGAACGTTTGCCGGCGTTCCGAATCCAATGAAGTAGGTACCAGATGCGCCACCCACAATCGCGGCGATACGCACCAAGTAAGGAGTACCGTTCACCAATTCGTTTGGCGCTGCGGGTGCCAACGTGTACGTGGTGCCAGAAGGTGATGGAGAAGCGGTATTCCAGTTGCGGCCATCAGCGCTGTAGCCAACCTCGTAACCCGAGATCGTGACACCCGGCGCCACAGTTGGTGCGTTCCAACTCAAAGCGAGCGCCTTGTTAGATGGAGTGATGTAGTTGATTGAAGGAGCACCTGCACTACCAGCGGCTGTTACGGATGCGATCTCGGAATAGTCACCGGCGATTGGATTACGTGCCGCAACACGGAACTCGTAAGTCACACCACCGTCGAGAGCAGTTGCTGAATAGTAGGTACCGTTATTTCCGGTATCACCGGTAGCCAAACTCCACGTCAAAGTTCCTTGAACACGACGTTGCACGATGTACCCAGTAATGCTCAAGCCGCCAGTATCGGAAGGTGAACTCCACGTCAGCGTTGCTACGCCAACGCCAGATGGTGTTGCCGTAAGGCCACTTGGACGTCCCGGAGGACCACTTGGGGTGGCTTGCTTTGATACGCCAAGACTGGTGCCAATCGCATTCACTGACGAGATACGTACTGAGACCGCAACACCATTTGTAAGTCCACTAATCGTTACTGTGCGCGTATCACTTGCGCCGAGAGTTGCGACCGTACTCCAACTGGCGCCAAAGTCTGTTGAAGCTTCAGCGATATAGCCCGTAAGCGCCGAGCCACCATTACTACTTGGTGGCAGCCACGTTGCGACCACTTGACCGGAGGTAGGGGTCAGCGTGAAAGTACCGATAGCGATTGGCCCGGGCACACCCACCGGCGTAACCGACACAGGCGTGTTATTTGTTGAGTAACCAGCGATTGTGTGTGACTGCACGATGAAGTTGACTGCTACGCCGTTCGTGAGGCCACTCTTGGTGTATTCAGAGACGCCCGCAAGCACGGTTTGCGTTTCGTAGGCGCCACCGTAGTTGATCAAGATGCGGAATGTATCAAGGTCTGCACCACCAGTATTCGTAGGCGCAATCCAACTCACCTTTGCACTTCCATCACTTGCCACTGCGCTAAAGGTGGGTGCATCCGCAGGCGCTAACGGGGTTCCGGTTGCTACCGCACCTGCGCCTACAACGTTTGCTGCATTCTTAGCACTCACTCGAACGAAGATTGCCGAGCCGTTAGTAAGGCCTGCGATCGTCACCGTGGTTGCAGTAGCGCTTGCACGTGAAATATTCGATGGATCAACAGCGATCCAGGTCGAACCATCACCGCTGGTTTCGATTACGTAGCCGGAGAGCGATACGCCTCCAGTCGAACTCGGCGCCGCAAAAGTAAGTAAGAGCGATTGATTACGCGAAGAGACCGTGAGGCCAGTAGGTGAACCTGGAGCGGTCGCAGGAATGACAACGCCAGATGAAGAACTTGCAACGGACGTTCCAAATCCAGAGACTGCCTGCACGGTGAAGGTGTACGGAGTGCCATTCGTCAAACCACTGAAGGTGTAACTGGTAGCAGTCGATCCTGTGTTGAGCGCGCTTCCTGATGATGGCGTGATGATGTAAGCCGTCAGTGGTGCTCCGCCAGTATTTGCAGGTGCCGTCCACGAAATGATGGCATTGCCGGCTCCAGGCAAGGCAGTAACTCCAGTGGGTGCATCTGGCCTACTACCAGGAGTGCCAGTGGTGACTGCGCTTCCTTGCGTCTCGCGAGCGGCGTTCAAAGTAGTTACCGTGAATACGTAATCGAGTCCATTCGTGAGGAGCGGAATCACTACGGTTTGGGTAGAACCAGTGCTGCCCGCAGCCACCTCGAGTCCGTCGGTTCCGTCAGAGGAACTCCAACCGACCTCGTAGAACGAAGCCCCCGCAACCGATGTGAAAGTCAGCGTTACTTGTGAATCTTCAGCGGTCGCACTGAGGGCCGACACTGATGATGAGCTCGCAGCCGGCGTGAAGCTTGATGATGCTGCCGAGAAGGCGCCCGCACTTGAACGCGCAGTTACTGCTTTGATCTTTGCGGTGTAGCTCTTCCCGTTAGTCAAGCCGGTGAGGACGAGCGATGTATTCGCATTGCCAGTCGAAACGGTAATTGTCTCTCCCGTAGATGCTGTAGCCACAATCGTGTACGAAGAAACCGCAGAGCCACCGTTATCACTTGGTGCAGACCAGCGGAGTGCAACGCTGCCATTCGACGGCGTGGTATCTACCCATGATGGAGAATTAGGTGCGCCCGCGGGAATGAAATTCTTCATGGCATATGTACTCGAGCCAGAGGAAGCATTTGCCGTGATGCGCGCGAGATATTGCTGACCATTGGTCAAGCCACTCAAAGTCACAGTGACATTTCCGCTGACCGGTTGTGCGAATGGCGAACCAAGCGCACGACTCCACGTCATACCGTCAGTCGAGTACTCAACGCCGTAGGAAGTGACCGTGGCGCTATCGACAACTCGAGGCCAGACGAAGACAGCTTGTTGGCTAGAGGTAGTGGGATCAGCGAGAACTGGTGCCGCTGGTAATCCGAGTGGCGTGGCATTTGCGGTACTTGATCGAGTGCCGGCAGCAGTCGTGTATGCATACACCTGAAGTGCATAGCTCGTGTAGGCCGTTAAGCCCGAAAGTGAGTACGAAGTATCGGTGCTTCCAGTCTTGGCAGTGCGCGTTACTCCCCCGGCCGTGTATTCAATCCAGTACTCCGAGATACCTGTTCCACCGGAGTTGGTAGGCGCATTCCAAGAAAGATTCAATGTGCCAGCCACATCCGGCGTTGCAGTGAAGCCTGAAGGCGCATCAGCTTGCGACGCAGGAATCGCCGCGATGAGGCTGGGAGTGCTTGAGAGCGCAGAAGCAGTAGTGGCCGTGATTCGGAAGTAGTAAAGCTGGCCGTTTGTCAGGGCTGAGTAGGTGTAGTTGATTCCCGTTGTCGCCGCACTTGGAGTCACCGTACGAGTGACACCGTTAGTCCACGTGACGCCATCGAGGCTGCGCTCCACTAAATAGGAGGACATTGTGGAACCACCGAGAGTTCCCGGTTGATCCCACGTAAGTTGAACGCTCTGTGCACCACCAATGGCAACTAAGTTCTGTACGGCGCTTGGCGACGCGTAAGGCGTCACCGTAAGGCCAGCAGATGGATTGCCAGGTCCGGCAGAGGTGATAGCGCGAACCCGGAAGGAAATTGTGGTGCCATTCGTGAGACCAGAGACCACATAGGTTGTGGAAGCACTATTGGTATTTCCCACAGCGGTACTCCATGAACCGAGGATGAGGCTCTGCTCAATCACGTAACCGGTGATAGTGGCACCACCACTGCTATTTGGAGCAGACCAAGTCAAAGTGGCTCTTGCATCTCCACCCGTCGCATTCATTAAGAGTGGTGCACCACTGAGCGCCGCCGGTGTGGCAGTGGCAGTCACATAGGCGCCTCTACCAGCAGTGCTTGTTGCCGAAACTCGGAAGTAATAAGAGACACCGTTGACAAGACCGTAATTTGTAAGGTGGCTCGTTGCAGTATCCGTATTACCCATAAGCGCCCAATCAACATTGTTGATGGAGTACTCAACCGTGTATCCGGTAACCGTGACACCAGGTGAAGGTGGCGCCGCACCCCACGAAACATCGATAACTGAATCGCCGGATGTGGTGGAAATCGAAGCAGGAGCTGAAGGCGCACCAAGGATTGAAACTGTTGCGGACTCACTCGGTGGCGTGGTGTAAAGCGAAGTAATAGAACTCACTCGGAAGTAATAGCGCGTTCCTGGAGTCAAATCTGTCGCTGCATACGTACGGCTCTGCGATCCAGTGTTATCAGTCAAGGAAGTCCAGTTGCTGCCATCCGTGCTCTGATCGATCTTGTATGCCTGCGTCAGCGAACCCGCAGGATCGGCGGCGAGCGACCAAGTGAGATTTGCACTTCCGGCACCATTGGCGGTGGCAACTAATCCGGTGGGGCCAGTGACGTTAGCCAATGGCTGCCCAGAAATCGTGGTGCCTGCGCTAATAAGAGGAGCGCCACCAGGACCGTATTGTGTGCGGACCCGGAAGAGGTAATCGGTTCCGTTCACTAGGTTTGCCCCACCCACGCCGGCAGCGCCCACAACAACGCCAGTAGCGGATCCACCAGAGACGAAGAATGGTGTTGAAGGAGTCCAAGAGAGACCACCGTTGGTGGAGTAATCAACCAGGTACCCAAGAATGGGGTAGGAATCGCTGACGACTGGTGCCCACGCGAGGGTGACCTTCTGGTTTCCTGGAGTTGAAGCAAGATTCAGTGGTGGACCCGGACCCACGTTTGGCGTACCCGAAGTAATGCCGACTGGTCCTACCGTTAATCCGCTGCCAAAGAGTGGCGACACCTGGAAGTAATAGATCGTGCCATTACTCAATCCCGTGATCGTGTACGACGTCGATGTGTTGCCAGTATTTGAAGTCACCGGAGATGATGTAGCGAGCGCACCAGTACCAACAACGAGGGCGCCACTAGTGCCCATATCGATCTTGTAACCATTAACTGTCTGTCCACCTGTTGATGATGGTGGTTTCCACGAGAGCACTACGCTGCCGTCACCCGCAGTAGCCGAAAGACCAGCAACTCCAGAGACAGGCCCCGATTGCACAACTGCAGTCGAGATCGGATCAGGCCCATAACCAAACGCGTTCACGGTGCGAATCTTGAACTTGTACGTTGCACCTGGAGTAAGCGCACTTTGCGTATAAGTCAGAGTCGCTGCGGGAAGAAGAACAGGCGTGCTCCAAGTTCCCAGCGCATCTGCATACGAGAACTCGTAATTCGAAACTGGCACGCCACCGAGAAGAGTCCATGGAGGATCCGTCCAAGAAAGCGTCACTGCCTTATCTCCAGGCGTTGCCGACAATGTAGCGACCGGGCCGGGGAGCGCGAACGGCCTGGCGTTGGCATACATAGGAGCAAAGGATGTTTCGCCGTTCACGTTCTTTGCGATGACCTGGTACTCGTAGTTCGTACCGTTGGTAAGGCCAAAATGCGTGTAGGAAGTGGCGGTGGAGTTGGTGTTAGCGATCAGGTCGCTCCAACCGCCACCTTGGATGCGGTATTGAATTCGGTATCCCACCACTGGCGCACCGCCAGCAAACGTAGGTGCATTCCACGTCAAATCAATCTTGCCGTCGCCGGGAACGGCACGGATCGGCCAGGCTTGTGCAAAGACCGAGGCGCGATAGTGGCGGGAAACATCTGCAGCCGTGAGCGTCTTTGTGTAGAAAGCTACATCTGCGAGCGAACCCTGTGTCGCGTCATTTGCCGTGCTCGTGAATCGTCCAGCACCCACCCAAACATCGTTAGATGTGGGAGGAAGAGTGGCAATGGGGCATGAGGCATATGCAGCGAGTGTGTATGTGGTCGCGACGCCAGCTACGACTGTGGAACAAAGCGCTCCATCGGAGAAGGCCGAAGGAACAATCGCTCCATTCACATATAGGGCAAGTGAACTTGCACCTGAACTCGGCACACCCGAGTAGGTGGCGACGACATGATTCCACTGACCAGGACTGAGAGCACTTCCAGTGTAAATTTTGGATTCGGGACCTACGTAGAAGTAGAGCTGGTAATTCACACCGGATAGTTGCCAACCGCGAGTGTTATTGTCCGTCGCATTTTTTGCCATGATGTTGTACCAACCACTAGGCGTCTTTGGTGTGTAGACCCAGGCTTCAACGGTAAATGCCTTGGTAGCGTCGTAATAAGTATTAGAGGCAGCCGCAGGTGTCAGTGCTTCGCGATTCGCCTGTGTCGTAGAAGTCATGGCGATTCGTACCGTGGCTCCTTGCCCGTCAAATCCCATCGCCTTATTTCCTAAAGTGGTGGGCGCATCAGTGAACTCCGGCTTAGGTCCTTGACTGATATCACCGCGACCAGGAATAACAGTGAGCGTTCCATTGAGAGTCGAACCACCAGCACCTGAGTTCACTGCTGTGGTCGCGGTACCGGTTTCGTTAAGACGCAACCAAAGCAGAGGTGCGTCTGTATTGATTTCAGTGGCGTACGAATCCGTTGCTGGCGAACGCGCTAGCAGACTCGAAGACCAGTGAGAATAAGCCTGAGAGTCAGTGAGCGCTGTTCGATAGAGAGCGACATCAGCAATCTTTCCTGCAAATCTTGTATAACCGGCGGTTGCAAAAACAGGATCGATGCTAAAAGTAGTCGATGTCGAAATGAGAGGTACGTTGTAATTACCGATCGTCAGAGCAGTCGAAGCCAAGAAGCGTCCGTTGGCATAGAGACGCGAGTTAGTTCCGTCAAATGTGAAGACCAAGTGGTACCAACTAACCGCCTTCATTACTCCAGGAACCGAAAGGGCGGTGGTGACTCCAGCATAGCCATCGTAGACAGCGCGAACTTGACCGTTTGCATTGACGGCAAGTTCATAATTACGACCGGCGCCGTCATTGCCCTTGCCCACGATGCGCATCCAGTTGAGCCCGCTGGGGAGCGCATCCAGGCGCACCCACGTTTCCAGCGTCCAGGCCGAGAGTTGCGTGTATGCGTTTGAAGTAAGCGAAATTGCCCCTGCGCCGGTGGAAGTGCCAGCGACCGTAGCTGTTCCTAGACCGCTTGTTGTGGGGCTAGCGTTGGCGCCGCTCGCGGCACCAAATGTCACACCAGTTCCAACGGTGCCATCCATAGTCGTCAACAACGAAGAGAAATTCTTCGCTGTAGAAACTGTGCTTGTATCTCCCAGTCGCCACCAGAGCAGCGGAGAGTCCGCTGCTACTGCGGTGGCATAAGGATCTGCGCCACTCACGGTTGCCGTTATCTGCGGACCATAAACAATTCCAGGAGCGATATTCGGAACGAACTTCACCTCTGCCCATGCGCCACGGCCAGCTGAGTTATAGGCAGCAACTTGATACAAGTAAGTGACACCTGGGGTTGGATAGGTATCTCGGTATCTCAACTGTGTCGTCACGCCTAGATCCGCAGAGTAGGTGCCGCCTTCAACCCGTCGCTGCACCACGTAACCGAGAATGACAGCGCCACCGTTGGAGACCGGGGCGGTCCACGAGAGCGCTGCACCACCATTTGACCACAAAGAGAGCGTGGGGCTAGCAGGTGCACTTGGAGTATTGACCGGGAATGCGGCAATGACACCAGAAGGTTGAGGATTAGCAATCGACGTGCTTGCATTCGTGATGGGGGTCACGCGGTAGAAATAGAGGTTTCCATTTTGCACCGAAGTGTCATCGAAAGTCGTTGCAGCCGAACCTGTATTCGGCGTAACCACGGTGATCGTGCCAGAGAGCACCGAGTTTGGCGAGTATCCAAGAGTTGAGACTGTTGCACTGCGCTCAATCTTGTAACCAACAATCGATAATCCGCCAGAGGTGCTCGGCGCGCTCCACGAGAGCGAAACCTTGTTACTGGTTGCGACGGCAGAAATGGGAGTGAGCTCACCATAGAGGGATGCTTGGTAGTGCTCGAAGAGATGATCAGGGGAGAGTGCGACGTTGTAGTAGGCAACTTCTGCAATCGAACCGCGGAAAGGTAACATCGCCGTCGTAAACGGATTATTTCCCACAGTAAATGGATCCGTTACGTTGATCGACACATTTGCACCGGCATTGAGAGTTGTCGGCACGAGTTGGCCATTCAGGTAGACCAGCAGCGAGGTACCGTTCCAGGTGTATGCCGCGTGGTACCAACGGCCTGGCTGAATCGTTCCAGCGGCTGTGTACGCAGTGTACATGCCACTCATAATGGCGTGGAGAGTTCCGTCGCTATAGAGCATGAAGCCAGTAGTGCGTGAGGTCGACTGGGTCATGAAGTCGCCCTTGCCGAGCAGCGAATACCATTTTCCGTTCACCAGAGATGCGGCATTGAACCAGAACTCCACCGTATGTGAGCTGTAAGTCGTGCCACTCGAGGCGCTCGCACCACGCACCGTTGCGGTATCCGGAAGCGAAATCATCGACTCCACTCCGTTAAATCCAGCAGAGAGCGCAGTGGCCTGTGTCGGGCTAGGAGTTGCCGCGAAGGCCACACCTGTGGCTGTGCTTGCAAAGTGATTCGTCGATGAATCGTAGGCCGACGTTGCAGTAGCGGAATCGTTCAATCGCCACCAAAGAGTTGGTGCATCATTCTTAATCTGAGCGGCATATGGATCATCACCGTTTTGCGCTGGCGCGGTGAACTTCTTACCCCAAACGGATGAAAGCCAATGCGACTGCACCCGATCTGGGGAAAGCGCGTTGGTATAGATGGCCATGTCGGAGACTTGGCCGTTGAATCGATTTGAGCTTGAGGATAGGTCAAGTGCAAATACTCCAGCATTAGGACCAGCCAAAACCGGGGTATCAATCATGACCGTAGCCGAGGCGGGTTGGCCGTTGATGTAGAGCTTTAAGACCGATCCGTCAAAGGTAAAGACCATGTGGTACCAGGTCTGCGGAACAATCGCGCCAGCGGCTGAAGCCACGTAAAAATTCGTTCCTGCGGAATTGTAGATAGAGGCTTGTACGTATCCAGTTGAGTAAATCCAAGCAGAGAAATTGCGTGCACTTCCGCCTGCTAAATCAGTGCCTCGATACAGAAGGTTGATCCAATTGCCCGAAGCAGGTAGCGCATTCAAACGGAACCATTGCTCAACTGTAAATGAGCGAAGCGAGAGGTAATCTGCAGAATCATTTGCTGAGTTGAAGGTAATCGAGCCTGGGGAAGGTGCGGTACCTGCGATAGTCGCTGCGTTCTGTCCCGCACTTGTCGGGCTAGCTAATTGCGCGCCACCAGAGCCAAGGGTCACACCGGTGCTAATAACACCGTTGAGTGCACTTCCAGCGCTTCCAATGTTCGTGACGCTTGACGCCCCGGAACTCAAGTTGCCTAAACGCCACCAGAGGAGTGGGGTATCGGCGCTGACCGCGACGCTATATGGATCGGAGCCGACAGCACTTATGGCAGAAGTTCCAGCCGGCGGCGCAAGTGGAGCGTATGGAGTAGCGCTGACGTTTGATGCATCACCCGATGTAAGTACGCCGGAGGTCGAATAGTAGAGCGAGGTCACCTTGAACGAGTAAGCGGTTCCATTCGTCAACCCGGTAATCGAAGCCGAGCGCGCAGTAGGTGCCAAATTGCTACCGGCTTGAATCCAATTACGACCATCGATGCTTGATTCCACCTTGAAGCCGGCAAGTGGCGCACCTACTTGGGCAGGAATTGTCCACGAAAGACCCACGGTGTTGGGTCCGGCAAGCGCACTCAAACCCGAAACCGCCAATGGTGGGTCCATTAACTGAATGGATACCGAGCGGCTCGGCGCGCCCACCCCTGCGCTATTGACCGCGACCACTCGCAGAGCGACGCCAAATTGCAAACTTGAACTGAGCGCACCATCAATTGTGCTCGCTTGAATTGCCACGGGGACATCCACTGTTGCAGTGGTGGTATCCCCCGACACCGTGAGCAAGGTATTCCACGTAGATGTACCTGCATTTTGATTCGAAATTTCCACGCGATAGGCAGTAATCGGCTTGATGCCACTACCGGCAAGTCCCGTACTGACTGCTTGCCAAGTGAGAGTGGCCTTACGGGTCGCGCGATCAACGCTGACCACTGGCACCGCTTCTGTAGCCGCGACTCCGCCTGCCGTCCAGTGTGCCGCGACATTAGTTGCGGTAAGTGCAGAGGTGTACAACGCAACATCAGAGAACATCCAGCTATATGGGTAATTTCCATTATTGAGCACTCCCGCCTGCACGCCGACTCGAAGAGGCGCAGTCACCGAATTAGTAACGGCATTTACGGGGCGTGGAGCGATTGCAGAGACGACGCCATTGATGTAAGCAGTAATCGTGAAGGAATCAACCACGATGACGATGTGATTCCACATGCCGCGACGAAGAGAACCATTAGCCGTGGCCAGCGGATAGTAGCCAAGTTGAACGGTGCCATTAATCGTGACTGCATTCTGGAGTTGGAATTGCAAGTTTTCGCGATCTCCATTTGCAAAGAGAATAAATTCTCCAGTGGTATCTGTGTTATTTACCGTCTTAGAAAGGATCGGTACGTTGTAGTTGTACCCCGTGACCGATGTGGCTGGCATGTTGAGCCACATTTCCGCGGACCAATTACCGGTTAAGTTGATATTTCCAGTGGTAGCACTATTGGAAGTAATTCCTGAGGCAGTACCAGAAGTCGTTGAGCCGGAGAATTTCGCCGCGATACGCCCACCTGCACCAGCTTGGTTAAGCAGCAGGTAAGCATTGTTCGTGCCTGCGTAGGTGCCATTAAACGTCGTGCCGCCAGAACCCGAGTTTACTGCTGTGGTACTCGCCGTTACGGTCTCCCCCACCTTCCAATAAATCACTGGAGTTGGATTCGTAAGTGCAGCGGCATAGGCCGAACTTGCGCCACTTGGGGCAGCGCCGATAGGTGCAGCCGGCAGAGTAGCGAGAGCTACGCGAGCATCTCCGCCGTAATACTTCACGCCAGCCACCGTGGCATAAGCGCGCACGCGCAGTGTGTAACTTGTGCTTGACGAGAGGCTAGTGAGCGCATAGGTAGTTGCGCTTGATGAAAGCCCTGTCACCACAGTGGTCCAATCGCCGCTGGTCGGCGAAGCAACGGTAGTGGTCTCCACTTCAATGCCCGTGATAGTTCCCGTCGGAACTACCCATGTCAAAGTTGCCGTAGATGAAGTGACAGCACTGGTGGAGAGCGACGTAACTGGAGCTAATCCGGTTCCACCTACGGCGAGCGTGGCAGCTACGGTCGGATATCCGTAAGCTCCGGCCCCCTTGAGGTTAGTGGCTAATACGCGCACCCAGTACTTGCCAACGGTCGTTAACCCATAGATCGTATATGGGGAGGTAAGTGCACTGGTAGAAGCAATCGTGTAGCTAGAGGTCGGTGCCGTAGTTGACGCATTTTGGTAATACTCAACTTGATAAGAGAGCGGCGTTAAACCGTTATCAACGGGGGCGCTCCACGAAACTACGAGCGAGCCATCGCTTGCTCCAGGCACTACAGCTACGTTGAGTGGAGCACCAAGCACAACACCGGGAACGATGGCGCCCAGCGTCGACCATTGTCCGTTACCAATGGAATTGACCGCGCGTATCCGAACGCTGTAGGTAGAGCCATTCGCGATTGACACACTTGAAGAATTTTGGAATACGTAAGACGTCGTTCCACTAGGGACGGTAATCGAGGACGAAGGCATCCATGTTGCGCCACCATCACTGGAGTATTGAAGATCGTATCGACCAATGACGACGCCAGAAGGTAGTGGCGGTGCCACCCACTGGAACGTAAAGCTCTTATCACCGATTGAAGAAGCGCTGAGATTTACAGGGGCAGGTGGAACATCGCCTGGTACCGCAAAGACCGTTGAGTACGTTCCAACGCCGATCGTACTTACCGCTGCAATGCGGAATTGGTATGAAGTACCGTTATTAAGACCAGTAATCGGGAACCCGCTGCTATCAGGAAGCGCAGCATTTGTAGCATAGACAACTGAGGTCGGCGAAAGTTGTTCAATCTGGTATCCAGTAATGGGCATACCGCCAGAGTCAGCTGGCGGTAACCAGTTCAAAGTCGCACGACCGTCTCCAACACTAGCTTGGAAGTTAACGATCGACGCCGGAATCTTTGCCGGAATCACGGTTGTGGCCGATGCGATGCCAGTACCGATTTGCGTCACGGCAGAGACTCGGAAGTTAACTTGTATGCCGTTAGTGAGACCGCCGATGGTCACAGAAGTTCCAGTAATGATTTGAGAGAGCGGCGTCCAGGTCGATCCAATTTGTTGCTCGATCAAATAGCGAATAATCGAATAACCGCCAGCGTCAGACGGCGCACTCCACGAGAGAGTCGCCTGACCATCACCGGGCACAACTGCCAGAGTCATAGGAGCTGAGGGCAAACGACCCGGAACAACTGGATACGGGGCAGAGCTTACTGTCGAGCTATTGCCCACAGCGTTAACTGCATAAATCTGGAAGTAGTAACTCGTTCCATTTACCAAGCCCGGAACAACAAGTGATGTCTGCGAGGAAGGCAGCTTTCCATTACTTGTTCCCGGAGCAACGGCCCAACCTGGGAATGGATTTCCGGTCACGTAGTAGGAGTAATCCAAGCCGCCGGTTAAGAGGGGTGCTGCCCAGGTGAGTGTTACTTGGCCATCCCCCGGGGTGGCGATAAAGGAGCGCGGCACTCCCGGAACACTTTGCGGACGTGACGTGATTTGAGCGTATGTGCCATAGGTAGTGAGTACGATGCCGCCGGGAGTGAGCAAATTAAAGGGCGAAGTCACTCCATAAACTCTGAAGGTGTAAATCGTTCCGTTCGTGAGTCCGTTCGCAGTATATGAAGTAGACGATGATTGAGTGTTTCCAGTCAATGTAACAAAATCAGCATCAGCGCATGTGACGAGAGAGCATGCGTCAATTCGGTAGCCCTCCACAGGGAATGCGGCGGGCGCGGTGGGTGCAGTCCATGAAAGTGCCACAGACCCATTTGTTGGCGCGGCGGTGAGCGATGATGGAGCGGGCAGAGCCTGGCGTGGAACCGCAGTCGTCGCGGCTACATAGCCAAATCCTTGAGCAGTGATTGCTTGGAGCGCAAAGTAATAAGTCGTTCCGTTTAAGAGCGACGGAACAGTGTACGAAGTGTTGGTGGTGTTGGTATTAGGAGTTACTACGGTCGAACAATTTGAAATGGTTGCACCGAAACCAGAAATTGATGGAGAGGTACAAGAGAGAATTCGGTAACCCGTGATTGGTGATCCACCACTGGTAGCCGGCGCCTGCCACTGGAGGAGGACCTGCTTATCTAGCCCCGTGCCGGTGAGCGTTGCCGGAGCTGGCGAAGGTCCCGTGGAAATAATGGGGATTACGGGCGAGTAGGTACTCATACCGCGTGAGCCCAACGTGGCGACCCGATAGAAGACCGGAGTGCCATTGACCAAACCTGGATCCACGTAGGAGGTATTCGCATTACCCGTGCTAGCTGCGAGCACCAACCACTCCACACCATTGAAGCTTCGTTCAATGCGGTAACCCTGCACCGGTTGTCCGATAGTCACCGGCGCTGTCCAGGTCAATGTGTTTTGGCTATCTTGCGCAGTTGCAATGACGTTTGTGGGAGGCCCAAAGACCCCCATCGGGTATCCGTAGATGAGCGTCGAAGCTGCAGACGTTCCCTTCGCGTTGTTCGCGACGATTTGATAGGCGTAGTAATAACTGTTCGAAACCGGAAGGCTCGTGTCGTCGAATGTAAATGTGGTTGCCGCGTTCGTCGAGATCGTTTGGTAGAGCGTGGCACCAGCGTTTTGGCCGCGATAAATCTGCCAAGAAGTAATCGGTGAGCCGCCATCACTTGGCAAGACCCACGTCAAGCGAATAGAAGAGGCCGAAAGCGGAGTAGCCACGATCACCGGCTGCATTGGAGTGGTAGCCGGCACATAACCCGTTCCGGTGGAGGAGGTACCGATACCTTGTGCGGAGTAAGGGGTGATGCGCACGTCATACGAGACGCCATTGACAAGTCCATTGATGTAGAGATTTGTTGCGGCGTAATTGCTCGCGACGGTGGTGAACGCATTACCCGATAGCGCCGAACGCAATTCCACTAGATAGGTAACCGGAGCAATCGCGCCACTTGGCGCACTCCACGAGACGTATATCTGTGAATCTTGTGTGGTTCCAGTGATAGTACCTACGCCCAAGGTTTGTGGAATCAAATAGAGCGGTACTAACGATGTAAGCCCGGTATAGGCGCCAGCGACTCCTGCAATTCCAAAGTAGTGGGCTTGTGTCGAGACGATGTTGACGCCAGTGATCTTGGCACTAAAGGAAGTGGCGCCAGATGTCGGGGTGAATACTCCCGAGACCATAGTGCCGCCAGAGAGCGCCGTAATGGTGGATCCAGCAACCGCAGTAGTTCCCGATGCTCCGTTAAAGAAAGTGTAAGCGGTAGGAGTGGTTCCCGCGCTTGGCTTCGTCCAGGTCAAGGTTACATCGGAGAGAGTTCCAGTTGTGGAGTAAGTAGCTGCGATGTTCTCCACATAATTTGGCGTATTTGCTACAGGTACTTGTGCAACTCCAGAAACCACGGTGAATCTCGCGGGGGTACCAAGAATTGATCCGGGAGTAAATATTGGTGTCACGCGATAGGAAACTGCGGTCGCAGCGGTAATGCCGGAGACGGTATGCACTGTCACATTCGTCAACGGAGAAACTACAGTGCAAGTTTCGGTATTAGCCACACAGGACTCAATCCGATAACCGAGGAGGGTATATCCGGCAGTGTCAATAGGCGCATTCCAGCGCAGCACGATCGCACCAGAGTTCGTAGTGAAATCGCTATTTGAACCATTTCGTACAAAGATCGGCGCGGTTGGCGTGCCAAAAGGGATCAACTGAACAATGGCGAACTTGCCATCGCCAAGCGGACTGAGTGGAGTGATTCGGAACCAATAATTCGTTCCATTAGTCAGACCACTGATCGAAGCTTGAGTTGCCGAATATCCAAGAACTGAAGTAGCTAGGGTGTATCCGCCAGTCGAGCTAGTCGAGTACTCGACTCGATAACCTGTAACGCGCTCGACCACCGCAGTTGCGGGTGGAGTCCACGTGAGGTTAATCGTTCCCGAGGCTGGATTGGTAGCGACTAGACCAGTCACTCCGGCCGGAGGCGCGGTGGGCAAGATCGAAGTGATGGTGGGCGCGGCTTCGACGGTAACTTGCGCATCCTTTGTCGTATACACCGGAGTAATTCGGAAGACGGAGACAGTTCCATTCGTGAGCCCGGCTACCGTGAAATATTGCGTGGTATTACAAGTAAGCGTCGAGTATCCCGTGCCGTTATACCAATCACCACAGTAAGGATTGGTGAGCGCACTAAAGGCGCGCCATCCACCTGGCGCACTCAGATCAGCAATCTCGATCCGGTCGCCTTTGTGAATCAATCCAGCTGGAGTGGCTGTAGTAATGGTGAGATTTCCTCCTCCAAGAGCGTTCGTGCTCGTCACACGAGCCGGCATCGCGTTGCGATAGAGCGGAATATCAACAGTTTCGCCGATACCTAGAGTGCTTGCACCAGTGATAGCGCTCACGCGATAGCGGACCGAATCACTTTGACTTCCATATGAAGACGCTGCAAACGAATAGGCGGGAGTGGCAGACATGGTGTTGTTGGTAATCACGTTGTAGCTCGTGGCCAACGAAGAATCACAGAGGTACGAAGCTAGTAAGCAGTATTCAAGTTTCCAGCCAGAGATGGGGAGCCCACCTGTATTCACTGGAAGTGTCCAAGAAAGATTGAGGTTTGTTGAAATCGGATCGTAAGAGTAGAAGATGCGCAAAGGTGCGGTGGCCTTCGTGCTTGGCACACCAGTGCTTTCAACACTTTCGCCAGGGCCAGTATCTGCAATCGTCGTGAGGCGAATCTTGTAGTTCACACCATTCGTGAGTCCGCCAATTCGATACGAAAGCGTTCCGGTCGGAATCATCGCCGAAAGTGGAGTTGCGGGATAGTCATTACCGACAGGAGCTACTTCAATACGGTAACCACGTGTGACCGTTCCATTGAGTGCCACTGGCGCAGCCCAAGTGACTGCAAGAACACCACCCTCGGTCTGCGGCGTTACTGATACCTGTGAAGGGGCACCACCCGATGCGATTGGACTTGATGTGACGGTGGCGCCGTTCGAAAGAAGTCCAGACGCCGATATGGCCTTGATTCGGAATCCATAGGATGACGAGTTATTCAAACCTAGGACGGTAAACGATGTTGTCGTATTACCTGTATTGGCGATGAAGGGACTTGGAAAACTCGTCGGGCTATTGGGATTTGATACTTCAATCTGATATCCAACGATAGGAAGTCCACCATTGCCAAGTGGTGCAATCCAAGAGAGCGCAACACTTCCATCTCCAGCAACCGACACAAGTTGTGTAGGTGCATCGGGTGCAGTGCTGGGGAGCACTGGAATCATCGAGCTCACGCCATCACCACGGGTGCTCGTCGGCGTAACACGAATCCACACCGTGCGCCCGTTAGGAATTCCGCTGACGATATAACTCGTCGTGGGGTAAGTCAGCGTTTGATTAACCGTCCAACTTGCGGAGACTGTGGGATCAATGCTCGTCTCAATCCGATAACCAGTGATCATCTCACGCCCGGCGGCGTATGAAGTAAGCAGGCCGTTGTAATTTGATGGTTCACTCCAGTTAATGGTCACTTGGCCACGATCAACTGCAGACGCATTGAGAAGGACCACTGGACCTGACGGACCAGATGGAACGACCGATGCCACGGTGGCGGCTCCCAATCCAAAAGCAGTGCGGGCAAAGACAGAGAAGTTGTACTGCGTGCCAGGAGTGAGCCCCGAAATAGTGAATGAAGGAGTCGTTGAAAGGGTATTCGTGATGTAAACCAACGCGGTCGGGCTCGTCTGCTGGATCTGATATCCGATGATGGGATAACCGCCGGTAGAGACTGGTGCGAGCCAGTTAAGAGTGACCGAACGATCCGTCGTTGCCGCGAGCAGGTTGCGCACAACACCTGGTGCTACCGCTGGGCGGAAAGAAACGATTCCGGGCAACGAATTTCCATTTGTTGTAATTGCTGTCACACGAAAAATCGTGCTGACACCTTGGGTAAGCCCGGTAACGGTGTAATTAACAGCAGTCGATGCATTGGACGCCACAGTCGAGTAAGTCGCGCCTCCATCTGTACTCTTTTCAATGAAGTGACCGACAAGAGTGTTACCTGATGCCAACGTCTGGGAAGCCCACGCTAAATATGCACGGTCTCCATAATTGGCCACGTAGTCAGCCGTAAGGTTTTTCACTGGTGGCGTGGAAGTGAGGGTAGCTACCGGCGCTGGGAAGGCTAATTGTGTAACGGACCAACTGCTTGAGGCATGTGCAGCAGAAGTTCCACCTTGATAGACCGCAACACGGAACCAGGCTTGCGCGTTCGTAAATGAGCTAAACGTGTAACTGGTGCCACTCACATTTGCCGTGAGTACGACGAAGCCGCTCGAAGCGGAAGCGGTACTCCACTCAACGCGATATCCGATAGGTGTAATGCCACCGTTGGCTTCGGGCGCACTCCATGAGAGCAACACATCGCCTGGGCGAGCGCCTTGAACTGCAGAGAAATTCAAAGGTGGTGTGGGTGAGTCGTAAGGCGCCGCAGTAATGGTGGCGTAATTGCCGACAACAGGAGCATCTTGCGCGGCTCCTACTGGCAATCCTTCCCCACCGGAAGTGAACGCGGCGACGCGGAAATCGTAAGGCGTGCCGTTGGTGAGTCCGCTCACCACATAACTGAACTGGGTGTTGTCATAAACCGTACTGAGGACCACCCAGATACCGCTGATCTTCTGCTCTATTTGATAACCACTAATAGCAACATTTGTTCCACGTCCATCAATCGTGTTATCCACGGTCTCCCACGTGAGCGTTACTTGCGAATATGCCTGGGCGGCGCGCAGATTTGCCGGCGCCTGAGGAAGACGTTGCGTTACCGCAGAGGCATAAGCGAAGTTACCTACACCTTTGGCAGTGAGCGCACTTACTCGGAACGAATATTGAACGCCTTGCGACAACGCTCCATAAGTGAAGGTGGTGGAAGTGGATCCAGTATTCGGCGTCAATTGAGTCCAGCCACTTCCTGGAACACAGGCACCCTGGCAGTAATCGATTTTGTAACCGTAGATTGCCGTTCCACCGTTGCGTGCTGGAGGCGACCAACTCAATTTAATTTGCGCATCTCCTGCGATTGCAGAGAGATTTGTCGGAGCGTCAGCCTGTGTTGCAATCACTGCATAGGCAGTATTGCTCGGAGGACTCGTTCCGAATGATGAAACTGCACTCACTCGGAAGTACCAGAGAACTCCAGTAGTCAATCCATCAATAAAGTAGTTCACTGTCGTGTTGCGAGTGTTGGCGGTCAGAACGGTGAAATCGGTGCCATTACTCGATTGCTCCACCTTGTAGCCCTCAATTGCGGCACTCCCCTGATCAAGAGGCGCGCTCCAATTAAGCAAGACACGATTTGGAATACTTGGCTGCGGCACTGCGTAGAGCGTGAGTGGCTGCGTCGGCGCAACGCCGACGGTCATGCGCAGGAAGGAAGTCTCTGAAGTTCCGTTCGGCGAAGAAGTAATAGGAGTAATTCGGAACTCATACGTGTGGCCAGCGGTCACGCCTTCTACGTCAAAGGAAGTCTGCGAAGTCTGCGACGAAAGCGTCGTGGTGGTATTGGTACTGACGTTCCAAGAAACCAACTGATAACCAAGAATGGTGGAACCGCCAGCATCGACCGGCGGAGACCAAGTGAGTCGAACGACTAGATTGGAACTGCTAGATCCCAACAAAGTTGCATTGGCATTTGTCACACCCTTGGAAGCTGTTACAGGCGTAATCATGACCGTACTCCACTCGCCCACCCCGAAGAGCGTGTTAGCCGCTACGCGGAATCGCACGGATAGTCCACGCGTAAGTCCGAATGCCTTGTACGAAGTACCGAGTGTCGTATCTTGTTCTGCTGTGAGCGTGGTCCAAGTGACCCCGTCAAAGCTCCGATCAATTCGGTAACCCGTGATAGTTGCATTTGAATAGAAGGGTGCGGCCCATGCCAGGTTTACGTATCCACTTCCGGAGACATAATCAGTCGCTATCAGGTTTCTTGGGGCGCTCGCTTTTGCACCAGGAACCGCAGATACCACGAAGGTTGCTCCCACTGAGGTGGAGGCCGTTGTCCAGGGCGCCACTTCAATGTAGTAAATCGTGCCATTCGTAAGTCCGCTCAAGGTATAACTTGTCACGCCTGCGCCAGTGTTGGCTACCACGGTGTTAAAGGAAGAACTATTTGCTTCGGAGAGCCGAATTCGATAGCCGGTTACAGTGCCACCGCCGAGAGTTGCGGCATCTGGTGCGACCCAACTCACGGTGATCGCACTATCTTGCGATACCGCACTTGCATACTTGGGAGCACCTGAAACTGCCAACGGAATAGCGCTAATCTGCGCCCAATCTCCCTGACACGAAGTGCTCGAAGTAACTGCGGCCTGAATGCAATTATTTGTGATAGCCGCGATGCGGAAGTCATACATCTGTCCGTTTGTCAGTCCATAAATTATCATCGAGGCGTCGCTAGATAGAATCAAGGAAGAGACGTCATACCAACCACTATCACCCGTGCCATTTTCTCGCGCCTGGATCCGATATCCAGAAGTGGTAGCACCAGTACCCACTGATATGGGAGCAGACCAGTTTAAGGTGACGCTGCTATCTGCCGGTGTCGCCCGGAAATCACGCGGCGCATATATATTGCGGAGCCAATAATTCTGGATGTACGCCGGAGTTCCGTAGATAGGCGAGAGTACGCTACCTGAGTAAGGAGTTACTTCGAAGTAGTAATTAGTTCCCTCGGTTACCGCACCAACGGTCCACGACTTCGCACTCGCTGGTACCGCTGGTACCAACATGTATCCGGCTGCCAAAGTCGCGATGAGGGAGTCAAGTGAACTCGCGCCACCATACCCTTGTTGCCAGAAGCGAATGCGGTATCCAGAAATTTTGCTACTACCGATCGCTGGGTCATCCCACGTGAGCGTGAGCAATCCAGTGCTTGGAGCCGCATAGGCGCGCAAGCTAGAGACTGCAGAGGTAGGTGTTGCGGAGTTATAGAGAGTGGTTACCGAGGCGGCAGAGAGTATCCCCTCGTAGAACTTGAGATCATCAAGCGCGCCATTGAAATATCCGGTGGTGCTCACCGCAGTACGCCCGATATAAACATTTGAGGCGGCTACGCGATTTCCGATCGAACTTGCGACAGTGGCATCTTGCACGCCATCGATGTAGAGATACATGGTGTTGGCAGTTGACGACCAGGTTCCAACAACATGATGCCATGCACCATCATTCACACTCTTATTAGAGGTAAGAGTGGTGTCGCCACCAATTCCGAATGCAATTTTGCTTCCCACAAGCGAGATGCCGAAGTCTGTCGTGGTACCAGTTACATCCCCATCAACTAGTCCGCAGCCATTTGCCCACACGCCGGTGGCGCAATTGCTTTGAGTCGTCTTAAGCCAGAAACCGATAGAGAAACTTCCAGTCACTGGTCGCGGAATAGTGAAATAGGTGGAGCCGTTGAAATTGACGGCGCTATTACCCGCAATCCCCGACACATATGTTGGGGTTCCAACCGTAGTGACCGGTTGATATGCCCCGACGCTATCGGCTGTAGAAGATTCGAATGAATAAGAGGCAAGCAAACCCGTGAGAGCGGAAGGAGTAATAGGTGCTGGCCCCGTGAAACGAACTATCGCTGGTGCGCCCAGCCCGGCGCTCGTCCATTGCGCTACCGAAACTTCGTAATCGCGTGTTACTTGCAACCCGTCTATATACATTGAGCGATCCGCCGACGGTGCTGGACTTGAAAGAGTGACCCAACTAGAAGTGTTCGCACTGGTCGCAAAATTATCAGTGGAGTAACGCATACGAATTTCGTAATCTGCGCTCACTAATCCACCGGTATCTAGCGGTGCAGTCCAACCAATCTTCACTCGACCGCTGACGGTCAAGCTCGGATCTGCGAAGATTCGTAGTGGTGCCAAGCTCTTGGCATATGGAATGCCTTCGCCCGTACTCTCTCCGCCGTAAAGCGAACCTGCGTAGGCGGTGACCTTGACGTAGTACACCTGACCATTGATGAGGCCAGCGATTCTGATACTGGTAGCAGTCGTGTTATTCGTAACGACTATTCCGTATCCCGTACCGGTTCCGTACTCCACTCGATATGCACTTGGATTTATATAGAGGGGCTTCTGCCAAGAAAGATCAAGATATCGATCTCCGCTGACGACGCTAAGTTTCAATGGTGCATTTGGTCGTATAGAACTCGTAGTTGGTGGCATCAGTGATGCAAGCGCAGCTGCCCCAAGACCATTTGAGTTGATCGCTGTTACCCGCCAGAAACTAGTGACGTTTGGCGTGAGTCCTGTAATCGGCCATGTGGTGTTGGTTGTAGTTGAAGTAAGCGTGACCCAATCGCTTCCAGTGCTGCGTTCAACCTTGTATGCCACCACGGGTCGACCGTTCGTAAGCGCTGGTGCGCTCCAAGAGAGCGTGGCACTCGTGGGTGTGACGCTTGAGAACATGAGCAGGCTTGGAGCACTGGGCACGCCGCTCGGCACTGCGCTAATTACCGCGCCATAGAGACTTGCTGGGGTGGATTCACCACGAGCAGTGACCGTCTGCACCATGAAGCCGTAAACAGTTCCGTTGGATAGACCACGGAATTCATAACTCGTTTGGCTCGCGGGAACTAAGAAGTAATTAGAGGTCTGATTACCTTGGGCAGGGTAGGTACTGGTAGCAAAGCTCACGCGGTAGCCAGTAATTACTGCTCCTCCAGAAACGTTTGGTTGCTTCCAGGAGAGCGCAACCATGTTTGCACCCGGTGTAGCACGCAATTCATCTGGCGCACCGGGCATAGTAAACGGTGTTGCCGTGACCACCCGAGAGAGCATTGCGCCTGCATTGGTCATTGGAGTAATACGGAAGGCGTAGGTCGTTCCGTTGACCAGACCAGTCGCGGTATAGGAAGTGCCATCGCTATACGACATCACGGTCGTAAAGTTCACACCGTCAGAGCTCTGCTCCACCTGATATCCGACGATGGTACGACCAGACGAAGCGGCGCCTGACCAAGCAACGACAACGCTTGCATTGCCTGGCGTTGCGGTAAGCGTGGTGAATGGATTACTTGCCAGACTGACCGGCGAAGCGTGAATTACCGCAGGCGCACCAACGCCTACGATCTGACCGTTGACTCCGGTGGCTAACTCAAGTGATGCAGCCGTGACTGCAGAGACACGGAAAACATATTGTGTGCCGTTTGCTAATCCCGAAACTGTGTAGCGAGTATCCGTGGTTCCGGTATTAGGTGTAAGGACGGTGGCGTATGAATTAAGGCATCCGCAATCAACCGTCCAATAGTTTCCGCCGTAATTGATTGTTGCTTCAATTGCATAACCCAAAATTGGCGAGCCGCCGTTGTCAGCCGGTGCCTGCCACGAGAGATCGACTCTTTGCTCACCGGCAACCGCGGAGAGCCCAAGTGGAGCCGTCGGCATTCCATACGGCGTTGCCGAAGTGACTGCAGGATATCCAAGGCCAGTCGAGCTGATCTCACGAATGCGGAAGTAATAGAGCGTTCCGTTTGCCAGACCATTAATAGTAAAGGATGTGCCTGAACTGAAGTTAGGCGAAGCCACAACTGCGTTCGTGGAGAAATCAGCACTCGTCGAATATTCAATGGAGTATCCGGTGAAGAGCCCACCATTCTCAACGCCTGCAGTGCCACCACCGGGCGTGGGCGCAGCCCAAGTGAGTGCAACGGATCGATCAGCGGCAGTGGCGGTAAGCGAAGTTGTCGCCCGCGCATTATCTGTGGGCATCGCAAAAGTTGTGGAGTAGAGGCCAATGGCCGCGGTGCCCGGAGAGGTAGTGATAGCGGCAACCCGGAACCAATAAGTGACACCATTCTGAAGCCCTGGAACTTGATATGTCAGCTGATTAGGTGTGCCTGTATTGGTGGTAAGTACTTGATTAGCCGAGTTGAAAGCTGAATTCTGCGCAATTTCGATGCGATACCCGAGAAGGTCATATCCATTGGTGGTGGCTGGTGGTTCCCATGTCAGCGTGACAGCTGCCGGAGGTGTCGCACCTCCTTGTGTGGTGGCGAATGTATCTGCACGTAGATTGCGAGGTGCAGTCGCTGAATTTCCAAGGCTGATGATGTTCGTTGCGGTAGCCGTAGCCTCGGAGAAATCGCCAAGCGTGTTTGTTCCACGAATATTAAATTGATACTCATATCCTCGCAGCGGCGGGGTCCAAGTAAATGAAGTGGTTCCGTAAGGAATATTTGCCGCCAAAACCTGTGTTGAGAGATTCTCCCAAGGAATCGTTGAACCCACTGGACGATAACGGTATTCGATCCGATATCCAGCGACGAAGTTAGTAGCGCTCCACATCAACGTAACCGTTGTGGACGAGAGCGTGGAGGTGATAAATGCAGGGACCGGAATGGTGGCATCGGCAACTCCCCCTGCTCCAGGAAGCACCGTGCCTATAGATGCGTTGCTCCACACCGACCCCGAAACACCGGTGAATGAATTAATTGCGGTGACTTGAGCGATCAAATATTTGCCAAAGGCCCCCGTGGCGACCTTGATGAAGACTTGTGGTGCCGTGGTGGTTTGCGAACCGTTTGCGACGCCGGTGCAGGTCGTAATATCGCTCGGATTTGTGCATGAGTAAAGCGTGTATGTGTACTTGTCTGGATTATTGCTCCAGTTAGTTCCTGCGGTGATCGAAATCTGATCGCCTACCGCGATAGCACCTGATCCTTGTGATGCCGCGAACACTGGTGCCACCGCAGGGGTTGCAGTGGAATTTGCCACCGAAGTGAGCAGCGCGAAGGAGACTTGGCCACTTGAGAAAGCACTCGCCTTGATGATTGAAACATTAGACGCACCGTTAGCGACGAATGAACCACCAGCGCCACCGTACATGTCGTAGCTACCGCCGTAAGTTGCAGCACCACCAATCCAGCCGCCGCCACCGTTAGCGTCGTAGCTCCAACCACCACCGCCACCACCGAAACCACCGGTTGACCAATCTGCGTTATATCCATTGGTGAGGTAATTGGCCTGACCGCCGATTCCGCCTTGCAAATAACCCTGGCCACCCATGGAGCCCTGCGTGCCCATAGCTGCTACTGCCGCAAGATTGGCTACAAAACCGCCGCCAGCACCCGGAGTCCAATCTCCGTAATAGGCAGGTCCCGCAGTCGCATCAACTACACGCACTGAGTTTATGGTGGAGCCGTAATTTCCGGACCACGCGTTTCCGCCCGCAGTGGCCATGGCGCCACCGACGTTGAAGCCACCTACCAAAGTACTTCCCGGAATTTGAATCCAAGCAGTTGAGGGGTTAGTCGACGCATTCGCGCTGGTGTACGTACCTGCACCGCCGCCGGAAATCACCAATGGAGCGTTGTCGAGTTGTGTGACAAACGAGCCACCACCGCCGCCCTGCGTCCAGGTGGTGTAACTCAACGGGTTTTGACCCACGAGGACTTTGAGCACTTGGCCCTTCGTCAGTTTTACATCTGCCGTAACAACTGAGCTATATCCACCGTTGTTATACCCACTATTCGATGCGCCAGATGCACCTTGAGTAGTGACGCGGTAGGTACCGGTTACAGGGACTGTCCAATATTGGATGCCGCCCGAAATGGCGGTGATTGATGGTGCAGAGGCGGCGACACCAGAAATGTTCGAGACCATGCCACCGGCGTATGCAGTGTTGCAATTGCTCAACCCTGGACCGGTAGGACCTTTCACACCACAAGAGGTAAAGGTATAGGTCGACTTGATCGGGCCAACGGGCGCGGAGTACGCAATTGTCGACGCCGTTCCATTAGTTGCCGTGACCTCCACAACTAAGTACTTCTGATCCACTAGTGAGGTGGGTTGGAATGTATTGAGGTAAGGAGAAGATGGTGTGATTTGTGTGGCTGGCGCGGTACCCGAGGCGCCACCTGGCACAAAAGTGGCCGAGGTAGAAATCGGTCCGACTCCCGCCACGTTCGTTGCCGTGAGCGATGCAAGATAAGTCGCGCCATTTGAGAGGCCTGTTACGGTGCAGGTCAGCGCGCCACTTGTTGTGCACGAACCACCCTGGTTGAGAAGGAAAGCGATTTCGGCGGTGGTGAGTTCACGACTATAGACACGTACGTCGTCGAGCATGCCATTTAAGTAATTTGATCCAAGAGCAGAGTAGTAACCCATATAGATATAACTAGTGGCGGTTTTACTTCCCGTAGAAGCGCTAGCCTGCGCCTGAAGAGTTCCGTCAACATAAAGTTTGATGAGTCCCGTGGTGGCATTTCGGGTTGCAGATACTAAGTGCCAGGCCCCGTCGTTAACTGCTGTGGTTGATTTAATGGTTGTTCCGAGCCCTGCTGCATCACCCACGCCAAAAGCGACCGAGCTACCAATGAGCGATAGTCCATATCCGTTGATGTGGCTCGACACATCAGAATCGAGCAAGCTTGTTCCCTGGTACCACTGGGTTCCGTTGATTCCAGTTTGAGTGGTCTTCATCCAGAAGTTCAAGCTGAAGTTTTCGTTTACACCGTTCTTCAACACATAAGAGTAGGAATTAGTACCGTTGAAGACTGCGCCGTTACCTACCTTGGCCGCGGCGTACGCAATACCAGTCGAACTCGTCGTTGCACCATAAAGATCAGCAACGTTACTATCGAATTGCACGCGGTGATTAAGGCCGTTAATGATGGTGCTGGCACTCACGACATCTGAATTTGCCACCGTAACTGTGTAACCAGTGATCGCGCTTCCACCATTTGATGCAGGAGCACTCCACGCAAAAGTAGCTTGACCGCTACCCGAAGTGGCAGTGAGTGCAAGTGGCTCGGTAGGTGCAGTGATGATAGGAGAGCAACCAGCCGCCGCACCTGTAGCGGGCGAGACCGGGCATGAGAGCCATCGATAAGAGTATGAAGTGGGCGTGTTCGTATAAGTGCCGGTGTTGACCGTGAGTGCCGCGCCCGAAGCGGTCGCCGTATCACCATTTACTGTGGTGATGACAGGAGCAGTAACCAGTACAGGTGCGCCCGCGTTTCCGCTGAGAAGTGAAATTCCTACTCGTCCACTTCCGAGTGTGGGCGCCAACATGATCGATGCGTTCGCCGCACTGGCGGCCACGAATGAACCTCCGCCGCCAGCTGCTTGTTGGCTATCACCATTTCCGTATGCGGTGGAACCACCTGCCCAACCGCCACCGCCGCCGGGTGCGTACGCATCCGCACCGCCACCACCACCAAAGCCTCCAAAGAAGTAACTCGTTTGATTGGTAGTGGTAGGCACAGTGTTGGCGTAAGCGCCGCCGGCAGCGCCATTGATGAAGGCCTTGCCGTTGTCGTATGTGCTCCACCCTAAACCGGTGGGATTGGTACCGTCAGTTGCAAAACCGCCACCTGCGCCTTGACCATTTCCCGGATAGCCGGTGTAGACAGTTCCACCCGAAGCGGTGGTGGCCGAGCCTCCGGCGATTAATGGATTAGTGCTGGAATAGATTGCATAACCGCCATCGGTAACGAGGGCACCAGTGACATCAAAACCGGCAACAGTGGTTGATGGCAGTCGATAATTATTACTGGTGGGCGCATTGCCATATCCCGGATAGGTAACGCTCACATTTGGTGAGACACCACCGCCACCACCTGCGACTACGAGCGGAGTGTTATCTACCTTTGTGACGAATGTTCCACCGCCACCAGGGGTGTACCAAGTGGAGTAAAGGCTCGCGCCCTGGCCAACCGCAATCTTCAACACTTGTCCAGCGATAAGTTGCACATCACCTGAAGCTTGCGCACCGTACGAACCCAAGAGCGCTGCGGGCGCTTTGGTACTCGAGCCTGATGAACCAATTGCGGTAATGCGATAGGTGCCAGTGACTGGGACCTTCCAGTATTGGAATCCGCTATTTACATCGAGCGTGGTCGCATTGTTCATCGCTGGCGCCCAAGTGGTGTTGCCATAACCACTCTTACACTGTGCTGCCGTAGCCGGACCAAATGTTCCGATGAGTCCGCACGATGTAAAGACTTGATTGCCGATCGACATGATTGCTTCTGTTGATGCCGAAGTTGAAGTAGCTCGCCCGATAAAGTTAATGGCAGTCACCTGAACGCGAATGCGCTTGTTAAGATCAAAACTTGTAAGCGTGTATGTGCTTCCGGCCGCTCCAGAGATATTGGAGTAATTCACACCATCAAATGAATTCTGCCACTGATACACAAAACTTGGCATCGGAGATCCACTCCAATTACCCGAAGTCGCGGTCAGAACGTCGCCAACGGCCAGGTTTCCAGAGATAGCGGGTATATCGGTAACCACCGGAGTAATAGAAGTTGCCGGAGCCGGAACCACGACTGCATTTGAAAGATTTTTGGCAGTGATGGTGACATAGCCGTTGGAAGCGGTATTCGTTTCGTAGCTTGCGTTAACGAGGCCGTTGATGAAGTAAGAACTACCTCCGCCACCAGCACCATTTACATAAGTGACCGCTCCGTTAACTCCCGTTGACGTCCAAGAGTTTCCACCTGAACCACCAGAGTAACCACCACCGCCGCCACCGCCGGCGGGTGTGGAGTTATAACCGGAGGCACCGCCACCGAACCCACCATAACCAGCACCCGATGAACTGGCTCCGCCGACACCGGCGCTGAGGAATGACAAACCTTGTCCGTAACCGCACCATCCAGTAGGGCAGAGTCCATCGGTGCGGTAGCCGCCACCACCTGCACTGTAAGCACCGGAGGCGCCGCCGGCACCGGCAGTTGCAGCGGCTGAAGTGTTTGTGGCGCCCACTCCACCAATAGTGGAATTCGGTGCGTTAGCAGACGCATACGTCAATCCATCATTACCCGCGCCGCCGCCGCCGCCAGCAATAAAAATTGGCGCGTTATCGGTTGCGCTCACGATAAAAGTACCGCCGCCACCACCGCTGAAATTCACATAGCCAGCGCCAGCTTGCCCGACGAGAATCTTTATCTTTTCACCCGCAGCGAAGTAAATATCAGCGGTGTACTTGGCACCATATCCAGCGCCCGTTGTTGACTGTCCGCCCTTGGCGCCGGCAATCGTGACCGTGTACGTATCGCCACGAGGAACTGTCCATGTTTGGATTCCGCTAGTCACGTTGAAATAGTTGGTGTTGCCGATCCATGGTGTGGGCACAGTCGCCGTATATGAAGAGGTGCAGGAACTGAGCGCTGGTCCAGACGTGCCAGTGGCACCGCATGGAGTGAAAGTGAGAGTAGAAAATTGATAGCCGGTCGCTTGTGGGGTTACGAGCACTTGCTTGGTCATTGACCAGTTGATGGGCATGTACTCCACGGCCGAAGTAAGCGATAGCCCACCATTGTCGTCGGCAAGGAGACCGCCCGCGTAAGCGAACCCGCCTGAAGACCAGTTGCCAATGACGTTACTGAGTACTGAGAAGGTGTTGGCGGTGGCGGTGTCGACAACTACGTTCGTTAAGTTGAGAACCTGCGGAAGGATGCCCGTGATCGTGACGATTTGACCGGGTGCAAATCCATTGAGAGGAGTGGTGCTCGTCGTGTAGGTGACACGAGTTCCGGTGCCCACCGCCGCAGTGATTGCTACAGGAGTGGTACCGGAAAGTGGACCGTAATTTGCGTAAGCATAATTATTTGAAATTCCCGCAGTAGATGGCTTACCAAAGGCTCTATTTACCAGCGAAGCGGCACCGCCCGAAGAGTAAGCACCGGTTGCCGAATTCAACACAGAGAACGACGTTGAAGTCGCACTATCGATCGTCACGCCGCTGAGGTTGAAGGTATTCGGCGCTACCGAATTCGTAATGCCGGAGATATTGACGACCTGACCAGGCTGAAAATTATTTGCCGCGGTATAGGTAACACGCGCACCCGATGCGCTGACGGCCGTAATCGCGACCGTGGTGTTATTGACGATGGGAGCATACGAATCAAGACCCATCCAACGCCACGTTCCTTCAGAGACCGAGTCGGATGCACCGACCCAATAGCGCTCGTTTGGTTGCATCACGCTTTGAACCGTGGTGCTCTCTCCGGCCGCGTTAAGAGTGGCTAAGTAACCTTGCGCGCCACCAAAATAGTTCAAGGGGGCTTGCGAATTTGCAGTGCTCCAAACCCAAGCAGTTGCCTGTCGCGAGTAGAAGTGACCCGTAGCCGACGAATAGGCCGTCGTTGTCGGGGTGGCAATTCCGTTCAACGCGTACGAGCCGTAAGCGGTAGCAGTTCCACCGAGTCCGGAATACGTCCCGTAGGTAACGACTGAACCGTTGAAAAATACTTGCGCGGTCGAAGAGGAGGCTCCCCATACGCCAGTGGCGCTACTCAGAACGGAGAACGACGTCGCGGTGGCGGAATCCACAACCGCAGAGGCGAAGTTGAAGGCAGCGGGATTGACGCCTGCAATAGTGACCACTTGTCCGGGGGTTAATGAGTTCGTGGCGGTATAAGTGATTCGAGTTCCGTCACTGACCGCACCCGTGATCACAGCCGAACCATTGCTCGTAGCGATGGCTGATCCGCTGGCGGTCGCAACCGGAGTGCCGGCGAGAACAGCATCGGCAGTGACGATACTCGCAGTAGCAGCTGCCGTGATCGTAGTCGCCGAGGTAGATACAACTACATCAAAGTATGTGGAGGTGACGCCGGTGACTAAGCCGTTGGTCACGTTATTTGCCGCGGTGGCAAACCCAGTGACGGTTACCGAGTCACCCACTGAGAGGTAGTTGATAGCGGTAGTTGATGCATATCGACTCTTACCGACTGCCGGAGTGTCTTTGGTAACGGCGGTGATCGCCAATGTAAGAGGAGAAGTTACCGAGAACGATGTGCTGGTGGCGGTATCAACCCGAATGGTAGAGATGTTGTAGTTAGCGCCGATGGTGCCTGTGGCACCTGCGATCGTGACGTACTCGCCCACTGTGAAAGTATTGTTAGCCGTGAAAGTAACGACGGAACCATTTCGTGAGTAACGAGTGATGGCCGCGTTAATACCAGTCGCAACTGAAAAAGCCATCGATGTGGCGGCCGTCGTCGTCTCAATACGAGCTACGTTGACACCGGAGGTAAAACCAGCCAAGGTGCTGCGCAGACCGATAACCGTAGCTGTTTCAGTCGTATTCCACAGGGATGCCAGGGCTCCCGTAGTAAGCGTGATCGTTTGTGAGGCGCGGGTGAGTGCAGTAATCCCGGCGGTCTTTCCCACACTTGAGTTAATTGTGAACGTGGTTGAAGTTGCTGATGCGATAACTGCATTTACCAAGTTGTAATCCGAAATACTTGCCGAGCCACTAGTTACAACCCCAGTGATGGTGACGGTATCTCCAGCGGCGAAACTATTATTAGCCGTATAAGTAATCGAAGTGCCATTACTAGTGATGCCAGTGATGGCAGCAGTGCGCGCGGCATTTGACGTGACGGTGAACGAGCTTGCGTTTGCGCTAGCGATAGTGGCATTAGCCAAGTTGTAAGCGCTTCCGGGAAGCCCCGTGATCTGCACAATTTGTCCGGCACTGAAATTATTGGCCGCAGTAAACGTCACGGTGGATCCGTTTGAGGTGACGTTGGTGATATTGGCCGGCGTGAGCGGCAAGGTGTCAATACCTACATTCATAGTGACCGTCGCACCAGAAGGATTGCTGGTATTAATGCGAGCGGTATTCAAGACAGCATTGACGGTTGCCTGCACACCTCGAATCGTGAGCGAAGTGGTGTTGTTACCAGAGACTGAAAGCGACCCAGGAATCACTGAAACGACACCTGAATTAGTGGTGAGCGTGACAGCAATTGGTTCAGTCGCGGCGTATCCGATGATGGGGCTATTGAATCCAAGAGTTGCCGTCACGCCTGATTCGGCGATTACTGCAGGAGTGATAAATGTGAGCGTGGTATCGGCGAAGTATTTCTCCGGAGCAAATTCCACTACATAGGTGCTAATGCCAGCGGTGAGATCTGTCGTGTCATACCAACCCGCATCCGTGAAGCCAGCTAGGTAGTTTTCCGCACTTCCGGCATCGGGTTGACCAGCACGCCAGTTGGTGTACAAACCGTTCTTCGCAGCGCCAGCAGCTACACCTGCCCAGAATTGCGAAGTGTTATCCCCACCACTCCAACTCCATGCACCTTCCACGGCCGCATCTGAAGCGCCGAGCCAGTACGGACGAGACGCGCCCGTTTGTGAAGTTACCATCGTGAAAACTTCTGAATTCTCACCGGAAGAAAGAATGGTCGCCAAGTAACCCTTCACTCCACCGAACGCCATACCTTCAGCAGCGAGTTTGGCTTGGGTCCAAGTGATGTCATAACCGAATGGCGCAGAGCTGACTACTTTGTAAAAGTGTTGAGTAGTTGCGCTGTAGTAAATATCTCCTTGCGTGATGGCCGCAGGTGAAACAGTGAGGCGCACCTGGATCGGGGTTGCTACGTATGTATAGACCGCAACACCGGAGAGCGCGGCATTTACTGCATCTTGTGAACCCACGAAAGTGATCGAGTTGTTATTCGATGCAGAGACAATGACCTTCTGGCCGACAATTGTATATTGCGCTGCGAGGTATGTCCCATTCGATTGAACAGCGCCGAAGGAGAGTACCGGAACTGTTCCGTAGTTCGCGTTGTTTACGACGCTCACCACAGCTTGCACTTGCTCGCCGTTTACATAGCCATTAATAGGATTGGTGTAGCCGAGTAGTGAATAGGAACCCGCAAAGACACTCGTAGTCGTGGGTACAGAAGGTTCACTAGGGACTATTAGGGCCGGTGCAGAAGCTGTCAGGTAAGAGATTGCTACCGTTCCGGCCGCTCCATCACCACCGTATCCATACCAAACATTTCCACCGCCACCGCCACCGCCGGTATTAGGTATTGCATCAAAAGCATTATTTACGTTATTGGTAGCAACGATTCCGGCGCTTGACGCACCTCCACCGCCATTTCCACCGACATATGAAGTTGCCAGATTCCACGCTGAGCCGGCACCGCCACCACCGTAGAACCGAGTAACTCCCGTAAATGATGATGAAGAGCCAGTCAGCCCCGCGTTTCCAGCGGTATTTGCAACCGTCGCCGAGTTTCCCCCGGCACCCCCACCGGCGCCTCCGGCCGCGCCACCGCCACTAGCCGTGCCACCACCCAGACCACCGAGTCCACCGAGAGCGAGGACCGAAGTAATTCCCGTACCGCTCACTGTTGAGGTGTCGCCTCGGGTTCCTGCGGATACGATTTGTCCAGGCGCCTTTCCACCGCGCCCACCTTGACCCACCTTGACATTAATAAGTGCGCCGGAAGTAACCGAGACTCCGGTTGAGGTTGTAGAAGCGCCGCCACCACCGCCACCGCCAACATTCTCACCGCCACCGCCACCGCCACCGACAGTGAAGACATCGATAGAAGTCACACCGGTAGGCAGTTTGTAACCACCCGATGCAGTGATATATGTGCGTGGGAAATTTACAACGGTCTTTGTGCCGTTGTTTGTGATCTCCTTGTTATCTACCCAGGTAGGAAGAGATGTGGAAGTTGCAGCATTTTGCACAGTGGCAGCAGTTTGCAAAATAAGGTGAGAGCCAGTGGATGCATTAGTCGCTCGGTTGTAAACAGTTGAACCAGAGCCCTCGTTGAAGTCATAGTAAGCAAGAAGGTTCGAAGAATCGACAGGCGTATACGTGTGCATATCAGTCGCAATATCGCTCGCACTGCGAGCAGCCTTCCAAATTTTTACTTCATCAACCCGACCGTAGGCGTACTCAAAATATGGAGCTCCATATTGTCGACCTACTCGTAGACCAGATCCGTTGTAAGTTGAAGTTTGAGGAGCTGGATTAATAAAACCGCTTGCCTTAGTGGCAGCAAGAACTCCGTTGACGTAGAGATACGCAGCTCCCGCGCCATCGGCTACTACCGCAAGATGGACCCATTGGTTCTGTGGCATCTTGTATCCGGTGTCACTCCAGGTATCGCTAATGCGCACGTTTCGCGTAGTACCAGAAACAGCCGTACTACCCAGGTAGAAGTTCCCACCTTGTACGCCTTGCGTTACGAAATTAGTGGAAGACGCAACGGAAGTTGGGGTGCGATCAAAGACCCACGTTTCAACGGTAAATGCTCCGCTATTAGGAATTACTTGGTTAGGAGCTTCTGCGTACTGATTACCGTTAAACACCATGGAGTAATCTGCTTCGGCGGCGGTATTTACCAAAGGATCGATCGAGAATGATGTGGTGAGTACACCAGCGGCGTAGGAAGAATTGTTTCCATATTCGATCAGCGACTTATTGGCATCGGCAGCATTTGATTGATCCCACTGTCCTTGCGAAAAAGTTAAGGCTTTCGCATAGGACTCGGCTCCACTTGCTATCGCACCATTGAGCCACGGTGACCACGAACCACCCACATTAGCTATTGGTGTGACGGCAACTGTTTCCGAATCGAGTGCATTTGCACCAGCGCTCCAATAGAGCCCGCCTGCCACTGATTCATTCGCCGGAGAGCAAATAGAGCCAGCAGTCGGTAACGATGCGCATCGAATGGCTCCGAGCCAGAGCGGTGAAGTAGCCGTACTTGAATCAGCTGGCCCACCGGTCGCGGTAAGGAAGTTGAATTCGCTTTCCGAGGTGACGGTAGCAAGATATCCGCCCGCACCAGCAAATACTGTTGAGCGAGCATTAAGCGATGCCGCGGCATAAGAGCGGGCACTTTGATCGACAGAGTAGTAATGTCCGTTGGCGCTGTTGTAGAAGTAAGTAATTCCACCGCTGGTAAAAGTGGCTGCTGGTTCAATCTTTGTAGAGACCGAAACATTTGCAGATGCGGTGATCCTTACATTTGATGTACCAACGCCGTTAAGAGTATTGATTACTTGCGTCTTCGATCCGCGAATTGTGACAACGTTTCCGCTGACTTGAACAGTTGCGCCTTGATCTCCGGCGTCGGCTGAAAGAATTCCGGCACTTGTTGTCACCGTAGCTACTACCTGAGACCAATTGACCCCGAGAGGATCAGAGATGGCGAATTGATTACCAATTTGCTTGGCAACTCCAGAAACCAAATTGGCAGTCGTCGCGCCACCTACCGTGGGGAATGAAGGCGTCGCCCCGGTAGTGACTGTCACAACTTCAGTTGCTGGGTTTCCGGTCGAAATTAAAGTTTGAGCATTTCCCGCAATATCAGTAACACTAAAAGATGCGGCTTTTGAGAGCGTGCTCTGAGTTCGCGCGCCACTCGGTGCGGCCGTCGCCGCATTCACGTTACAAATATTTCCAGAAGCAAGTACTGTCGTAATCGAGGAAAGCCCGGCTAGATCAAAGTCAGTACCAGATGTAGCAGAGAGCGTTGAGCAATCAATTGCTTCATTAGCCGTGAGTACATAAGTTGCTGCCGGATTTGCAGTGGAAACTTGAATGTTATTTGTTACTGGCGTGAGAGTTAATAGCGGAGCAGTTGTGTCGATCGTAACAACAATTGATGCCGATGGAGCGGAAATATTATTCCAAGAATCGGCTTGCTTCGCCGTAATGGTCCACTGCCCATCACTCAACGTAGGCATCGCGCAATTACCTGTTGTACTCGTTGCGGTGAAGGTGCAACTTACCGAGGTTGCGCCGGGACGAGTTGCGGTAATAGTGACAGCGGTTCCTGTTTCTAGTCCGGCAACATTAATGACAGGGGTGGGAACGTTTGTAATGCGATCGGCATTTGACTGGCCACTATCGGAAGCTGTTGCCAGAGCTAAACCGTTGGGTGCGCTTGCAGAAGCAGCATCCGGAGTGAATCGCAAAATGACAGCTCCGGAACCACCATTGCCGCCGGGACGATTTCCGAATTGACGACCACCACCACCGCCACCACCAAGGTTTACAGCCGCATTAGCGCCGTCGGTGCCGCCGTATCCACCAAATCCAGCACCCGTGCCCGCGCGACCTCCGGCGGTAGTTGCTGACGTTTGTTGCCAATCTCCACCGCCACCACCACTGCCGTAAATCGTGGAGTTAGTTGTAATCGCGTTGGGATTTCCTTCGGAACCATTTTGTCCACGCGTGTTTGCCACAATCGCACCGCGGCCACCACTAGCGCCGCTGACTTGATTAGCGTTGATTCCCGTAGGCGCCGTGATTGATGACGCACCACCGGCACCACCCGCACCAAAGTTGGTGACTGTGGGGTCTGTGCCGGCACTTCCGAAACCTCCGGAACCGCCGCCACCGACGAGAGCGATAGAGCCTTGAGAGAAGCTCGAACCAGAACCAGCGGTACCTGAGTTGCCTGCGATAGTGCCGAGATTTCCAGCACCACCACTTCCACCGGCACCCACTGAGATAGTGATCGGAGTATTTGCGATAGTGATCTGTTCTTTTGCTGCTAGACCACCGCCACCGCCACCGCCACCGCCGTTACCGCCACCGCCGCCACCACCACCGACGACCGTGACACTCATATTTGTCAGACCCTGGGGTGGTGTCCACGTACATGAGACGGCCGAGTTGGTAAAGGTGAGGATGTATTCACCACCGCTGGTGGTGAGTGTGTAATCGGTGCCTTGCTGACAACCGGCAGCTAGTGCCGTAGCTGCAGAGAGGCCGAGGAGTGATGCGCTAAGGGTGATAACTGAAAGCCCTGCGGTGACGCGCGAAAGCACACGCGTCACACGCGTGTTTCCAATTCGCATACACACCCCAAGTTTCAAAGGAACGACGTCTCGTTGCTTTGCGCTCACAAGCATTCCGTTTTACGCGTAAATAAGACAGCGAGTACGCGTGGGCTCTTTGGGGGGCAAACCCTTGGTATGTATAGGTTTTTGACCACTTGTTAGGGGGCACATGTCCACCGTGCGGTGGTCAAATTACACCGTTGTAATTATATTTTTAGAAATGCGCACATATCGTGCGCTACTTATTCGTATCGCGCTCTGGCAAAGTAGCGACGTGATGCGAGAGAAGAAAGTTGCCACGCGCGCAACATTTGCACTTCTTCTTGCACTCCTCTCGCTCGCCGCTTCACCTGTGCTTGCACACGCTGCAGATCTACCCCGACACCCCACCTCGATAACCGGAAAAGCGGGGGACGCACAAATTTCATTGCAATGGAGCAAATCCCCCGACGTGGCACTCACCTCTGGGTATCTCGTCGAAATGAGCAATGACGGAGCAATTACTTGGACCACAGCAGCGCAAACGAATAGGAGCGCGGCCACCAGCGCCACCATCGACGGACTCAAGAATGGAACTACATACAACGTACGAGTGCTTGCACTCGCCCTTGATGGCGCGCGCGGTGATGTAAGTGATATCGCAACTCTCACTCCTCAACAAATTCCAACAGCGCCCGTAATTACAGAAACCACACCAGGTGATAAAGAAATCTCCCTTGTCTGGACCTTTGATGCACCTGAGGGAACATCGATCTCCGGATTCGTTATCCAATATTCAAAAGATGGTGGAGTGGTATGGAAGAAGGGGAAGCGCAAAATCGCGGCATCCGCACGCACGTGGACAATGAGTGGACTCGACAACGGCGTGGAGTACACGATGCGGATAGCAGCTACAACATTAAATGGCGTGGGAACTTATTCGAGTGCCGAAGCAGCGCAGCCTTATGCAATCGCAGCAGCAACGTCTCTCAAAGTTTCCAACACTAACTCGGGAGCTCTACTCACGTGGGGTAAGAGCGCAAGTATCAAAGTCACTTCATACAGCGTCGAGAAGAGCCCAGACGACGGCGCGCATTGGAAATTGATTAAATCAGTTCCCGCATCAGTAACTCGCTATTCATATAAAGGTGATGTAGCAAACTTAATTTTCCGCATAGGTGCAATAGATGCTCTGGGAAATAAGGTTTATACGGTGGCCGACCGTGGCCTCGACAAGAAATCAGCAGATGCTGTTCGAGTCAATCAGAGCGGCAATGCAGCATTGAAATACTTACTAGCTGCGATTGTTTTACTCTTGCTCGTCGGCGGGGCTTGGATGCTCGGCTATCGCCGTGGAAAACAAGTCATGGTAGATGACTTCTCTGACTTCGAAGTGAAATAACCTCGCTCTAAGCCGTTACGACGTAACCTTTTTCAATCTTCACGGCAACTTCATCGAGCGGCCTGTTTGCCGGACCTTGCAGGACTTGTGCGTGATTTGCTGGATCGAAAGCCGCCCCGTGGCACGGGCAGAGAAAGACTTTTTGGGCCGAGTCATATGCGACTGTGCAACCGTTATGCGTGCACACCGCAGAGAACGCGCAGACCTTATCTTCCGCAAGACGAACGACGACTCCTGGATCTCCACTTGCCAAAGTAATGTCAGCAGATGAATTCACAGGCAGATCTTTGAGTGCCACAAGTGCGCCAGTTGGCGCTGACGCTGCGGTAGTGGCCGCTTTCTTTGCATCAATAGGCGCTGAGGCAAAGAGTTTGCCTACACCAAAGAATGCAAGCGAAAGCGCTCCAAGGAACCCCACTCGAACCACGGCCCGACGATCTAGTGCTAGCTCATTTTTTACTCGTTGCTTATTCGGCGCAATCATGAATGCAAGCACCAACCACAGCACGACATACGCGCTATCCGACGCTAAGAAATATGGAGTAGTTCCCCAAGATGCTGTGAGCCACAACATGAACGAAAGCCCGGCTCCTGCAATAGCTGCGTAAAACTCAACAAAACCTAAGAGAGTCGCTAATCCGATTGCGAGTTCGACGATGATGGTTCCAAAGCCCACCAAGGTCGCATGCTCGATCATCTTTTGCATAATCGATGAAATAGGAGAAGTGCGGGCAAAGCCGGCTAATTGCCTGCCTATATATGTGGTCGCGTGCGAATCGAGAAAACCGCCATCGAGTGCTTTGTAGAGCCCGGCATAGGTGAAGGTGACGCCCAGCCATACTCGAAGAGTGCGCACGGCCCACGACTGCGAGCGCCACTTACCCACAAACGAGTTCTTCGGAGTCGAGCTGACAGCCGGCTTACGGTTCTTGCTAGACATGGGGGATCCCTTCACGCACGAGTTTCACCATCGTAGGCGCGGATTCGCGGCATTGATATCGGCGAAGGCGCACTTTGAAGTGAGAATCCCCTGAGAGTGCGGGCAAGAGTAAAGGGTGGGTTCCGAAGAACCCACCCTTCGTGGCGGATCCAGGATTCGAACCTGGGTAGACGTAAGTCGACGGATTTACAGTCCGCTCCCATTGGCCGCTCGGGCAATCCGCCATGAGCAGGGAAACCTTACCCTGCCGAGGGGGTGGCTCGCTCCCGCGTTTCGCCCTGCTGCGCGCTGGAATCCCGCGATAGACCCGGCGCAGCGCCCTCCGCCGGCGCCATTTCGGTAGGGTGTGCCTCATGGCTGATAGTTCATTCGACATCGTTTCCAAAGTCGACAAGATGGAGGTCGACAACGCCCTCAACCAGACCCAGCGTGAGCTGGCCACCCGCTTCGACTTCAAGAACACCGGGGCGAAGATCGAGTGGTCTGGCGAGAAGATCGCGATGGAGGCCGAGAGCGAAGAGCGCGTCAAAGCTGCTCTCGACGTCTTTAAAGAGAAGCTCATCAAGCGCAGCGTCTCTCTCAAATCAATCGACGCCGGCGAGCCACAACAATCAGGCAAGATTTACAAGATTTCTGCCGAGCTTAAGCAAGGCATTACCCAAGAGAATGCGAAGAAAGTCGCGAAACTGATTCGAGACGATGGCCCCAAGTCGGTCAAGTCACAAATTCAAGGTGATGAACTTCGTGTTTCAAGTAAGTCGCGCGATGACTTGCAAGAAGTGATTGCACTCGTCAAAGGCCACGATTGGGACTTTGCAGTGCAATTCGATAACTACCGCTAATCTTCGACGCTTATTACTTGTAGGTACGAGCAATCTCTTCTAAACGCCTGATGCGCTCCGCCATGGGCGGATGCGTGGAGAACATGCGCGAAACTGTTCCCGTTCTAAACGGACTAGCGATCATCAGCGTGCTGGTAGTTTGAATTGAAGGCTCAGGAAGAAGCGGCCGCGCTTGCGTACCCGCCTCAAGTTTGCGAAGGGCACTAGCTAAGGCCAGCGGATCTCTCGTGAGAAAGGCCCCGCTTTCATCCGCCTGAAATTCGCGGCTTCTGCTAATTGCCATTTGAATAAGTGATGCAGCGACTGGTCCCAGAATCATCAAAACCAACGCACCTGCTGCATTTCCGCCGTCACGGCGATCGCTATTGCCGCCGCCAATGGGAATCCACCACGCCATATGAGCCAAGAACATCACGATACTTGCGAGCGCAGCAGCCACCGAGCTAGTGAGAATATCTCGGTTATATACATGTGAAAGTTCATGACCGATAACCCCGCGAAGTTCGCGCTCATCCAGAATCTGCATAATTCCGCGTGTGCAGCAGACCGCCGCGTTTTGCGGATTCCGACCTGTGGCAAAAGCATTCGGCGCATCAGTAGGAGAGATGTAAAGGCGCGGCATAGGCATATTTACTGACGAAGAGAGCTCTCGAACTATTCGATAAAGCACGGGTGATTGTGCTTCAGAAACGGCTTCGGCACGCATTGAGCGCAGTGCAATCTTGTCGCTAAAAAAGTAGCCGATTCCATTGGTGGCCAGAGCGAAGAAGAGTGCAATAGTGAGTCCGCTACGGCCTCCCAGCAGAGCACCCGCAATTAAAATTAATGCCGAAAGTAAACCAAGTAGGGCTGCAGTCTTTACTCCGTTGAAGTACTTACCGTGGCTCAACTCTGCTCCTTCTTCTCTGGTCGAACCGCTCTGGGAAGTGCTTCCTCGAGCCGACTTATTTGGTAAACCAAATTCTGCCGTGCTCCATTCCCACCCGCACCTTCTTTAAGCACATTCTCAGCATCGGGAGCCCAAAAAAGAGCGTCGTGTGGACATGCATCCACGCAGATGCCACAGAACATGCAGAGTCCATAATCCACTTCGAATTTATCGAGAATGTTGACCTTGATCGGCCGACGCCCGCCTTCTTCGCGCTCCTCTTGATGCGCATCCACCGTGATGCACCAAGTGGGACATTCGCGCACACAGATCATGCACGAAGTACAGGCACTGGCATCGAGGGCAAGTTCTGCGCGTAGCGGGTTCTCCATCACTTTCCTCCTGGCAGACCCACAGGAGTGAAGCGGGTGCGCCCGGAAGGGTCAGCAAACCCTGGCCACTTCTTCTCACTGCGCCTGGGGAGTACGAAATCTGCGAGCGCATCCGCTTCGCGTTCACACCAGAGCGCTCCCGACCAGAGATGCGAGAGCGTGGGCAATGGCTCCGAGGTGCGGGTAGAGATTCCTACCCGTTCACCGGTGGTCGAATTGCTCACGATCAGCCAGAGTTCTCGCTTGCCATCACCGAGCACGCGAGCTCCCAACTGATCAAAGAAGTCATAACCCGCCCGCTGCAAACTCTCGGCGCTCTTCACCCACTCCCCTGGCTCAACGACCTTCCGCGTCATGCCGAGACCCCCTGGAGCGCGCCAGATATTGCGCTGGCTATCGCCCCGGGTGAAGGTGGGCAGCCGGCTATATAAAGGTCTGGGTGAATGCCTATTTCAGCAAGGCCCGGGATGACGGTGGGCGAATCCCAGTAAGGGCCGCCACTGGTGGCACACGCTCCTACGGCCACAATCCGGTGGGGCAGCTCTGGTAGGTACGCCTGGAATTGGGCGAGCGCCACTTGAATCTCACAGAGCAAGGCGGTGGTGAGGGTGCCACTGACCAACAGGAGCGCTTCGGTGGGGGCGGCCGCGCTCTCTGCGCAGGAAGCTCGCAGGGCGTAGACCTCCAGCGCGCAGCAGGCGAGCGGAATCTCGGCCAGGGCTACTACTCGTCCGCCTGGTAATTCCACGTTCGTGAGAGTGATCACTATCGGAGTTTATTGCCCTCTGGACTAGTGCGTTTCGCAGGCGCGAGTGCCAGGATGAATCCGTGAGTAAAACCATTGTTTCAATGGATCAGGTAACAATCCGCTTCGCCGGAGATAGCGGCGATGGTATGCAACTAACCGGTGATCGCTTTACCTCCGATACCGCGATTCTGGGCAACGATTTAGCAACGCTTCCTAACTATCCTGCTGAAATCCGCGCTCCCACGGGCACCCTTCCCGGTGTCTCCTCATTCCAACTCCACTTCGCTGATCACCATATTCAGACAGCTGGTGACGCCCCTGATGTGCTGGTGGCGATGAACCCAGCGGCTTTGAAGGCGAATATGCGCGATATGCCGCGCGGGTCCACCATCATCGTCAATAAGGATGAGTTCAGTGCTCGCAACCTCACCAAGGTGGGTTACGAGACAAATCCGCTCGAAGATGGTTCGCTCGAGAGTTACAAGGTGCACGGGATTCCTTTAACTTCAATGACTGTGGGAGCGCTTGCACATTTGCCGCTCTCACGTAAAGAAGCTGAGCGCGCGAAGAATATGTTCGCCCTCGGCATGCTCTCATGGATGTATCACCGCCCCACTAAGGCTACCGAAAAATTCTTAACCGCAAAGTTCTCTAAAGTTCCCGACATTCTGGAAGCAAACCTGGTCGCCTATCGCGCAGGTTGGAATTACGGGGAGACCACTGAAGAGTTTTCAGTTTCGTATGAAATCGCTCCCGCACCGCAAGCAAAAGGTAAGTACCGCAACATGAGTGGAAACTTGGCTCTTGCTTACGGCCTCATCGCTGGAGCGCAGTGTGCAAAGCTTCCGCTCTTCCTCGGTTCTTATCCGATCACGCCAGCTTCTGACATCCTTCACGAACTCTCGAAGCAGAAGAAGTTCGGCGTCATCACTTTCCAAGCTGAAGACGAAATTGCCGCAGTCGGCGCCGCAATTGGTGCTTCTTATGGTGGCGCAATGGGTATTACTTCCACTTCTGGGCCCGGCGTAGCGCTCAAGAGCGAAGCGATCGGTCTGGCAGTCATGTTGGAGTTGCCGTTGATCATCGTCGATGTGCAACGTGGCGGGCCATCTACTGGCTTGCCCACCAAAACCGAACAATCAGACTTGTTACAGGTGATGTTCGGGCGTAATGGCGAATCACCAGTGCCTGTACTCGCAGCTTCAACTCCCACCGATTGTTTTGATATGGCGGTCGAAGCGGTGCGCATTGCAACTGCCTACCGCACACCCGTCTTCTTACTCTCGGATGGCTACATCGCTAATGGGTCACAGCCATGGCGCATCCCAGAAGTTGATTCACTTCCCGATTTACATGTGGATTTTGCGAAGACGCAAGAAAACTTCCAACCGTATGCGCGAGATCCTAAAACTCTCGCTAGACCGTGGGCAGTGCCTGGCACTCCTGGTCTTGAACATCGCATCGGTGGTATCGAAAAAGCCAACCTCACCGGTGATATCTCCTACGAACCCGCTAACCACGACTTCATGGTGCGCACTCGTGCCGCGAAGGTGGCGGGAATCGAAGTTCCCGATCTCGTAGTCGATGATCCAGATGGCGCGGAGGTGCTGATCCTGGGTTGGGGCTCCACCTATGGCCCAGTCCGCGCTGCGATTGATGTGCTCCGTGAAAGCGGCGCGAAAGTTGCACAAGCCCACATTAAGTACATCAATCCGTTCCCCAAGAACTTGGGTGAAGTGCTGAGTAAATATCCGAAGGTGATATTGCCAGAGATGAATCTTGGCCAAATGGCTATGTTGATTCGGTCGGAATTTCTCAAAGACATCATCAGCTTTAACCAAGTACGCGGATTACCGTTCTCCACCACCGAATTAGTCGAAGCAACCTTGGAGGTGCTCAATGGCTGAAATAACTCTCACCAAGAAGGACTTCACCTCTGACCAAGAAGTTCGTTGGTGTCCGGGCTGCGGGGACTACTCAATTCTGGCGACGATGCAGGCCTTTCTTCCTGAGTTAGGTGTTCCTCGCGAAAAGATCGTCTTCATCTCAGGTATCGGTTGCTCTTCTCGATTCCCTTACTACTTAGAGACCTTCGGAATGCACTCCATCCATGGCCGTGCACCTGCTATCGCCAGTGGCCTCACGATTTCACGCCCCGATCTCACAGTTTTCGTTATCACTGGTGATGGTGATGCGCTCTCCATCGGCGGCAACCACTTCATCCATGCCCTCCGACGCAATGTGGATTTGAAGATCATGCTCTTCAACAATCGCATCTACGGTCTCACCAAGGGGCAGTACTCCCCCACAAGTGAAGCCGGAAAGATCACCAAGTCGACTCCGGTCGGCTCGCTTGATACGCCATTTAATCCGGTATCACTCGGGCTGGGCGCCGAAGCCACCTTTATCGCGCGCACCATAGATTCTGATCGCAAGCACTTGACCGGAGTCCTACAAGCAGCGACCAAGCACAAGGGATCGGCACTTATTGAGATCTACCAAAATTGCCCCATCTTTAACGATGGCGCTTTTGATTCGATCAAAGATGGCGACTCTCGCGAAGGTGCGCTGCTCCATCTCATTCACGGAGAACCGATCAAGTCGACGACGCATGCAGTAGTGCGAAAAGCTGACGGCGATCTGGAAATGCGTGCGCTCTCAGAGATCAACGAAGCCGACATCGTGATTCACGATGCTCACCGTATTGATCCCACCTATGCATTCGCGCTCTCTCGCCTCTCCACCAACGACCACGTACTGGTAGGCGTCTTCCGCGACGTTGCTCGCCCCAGCTACGGAGACCTCGTTCACGAACAGGTCGACGGCGTCATCGCAAAGCAAGGCAAGGGCGATCTAGCTACCCTGCTTGCCGGTGGAGATTCTTGGGAGATCAGCTAGTACTTACTTCCAAGAAGCAAGTACGTCATCAATGGTGTTGATCCAACCGAAACCAAATGAAATCGTTTGGATTGCGTTGAGATGGCGTTGATGATCAACTTCGGCACACGCGTCTTCGATGACATGGGTGTGATAGTCGCGTTGACTTGCATCACGAGCTGAAGTCTCGACACACATATTGGTGGTAACTCCGCACATCACGAGATTGCGGGTACCAAGGCCGGTCAAGAGTGGCTCTAGGCGAGTTCCATAAAACGCGCTATACCGAGACTTATCGATGATGAGATCTCCTTCGATGGGAGTCAATTCATCAACGATTGCTGCATCCCATGAACCCTCTTGAAGCGCACCGATTTCTTTTAGCCCCGGCACAAGCTCGTTGGGAAGAATGCCGCCATCTTTGTAACCGGGTTGGTACACATAGCGAGTGTAAATGACCGGAACATTTGCCTTATGTGCTGCGTCAATGAGCTTTCGTACTTGACCAATTGCAGATTCACATCGTGAGATATCAAAACCTAAAGAACCCATCGATCCCTTGGGTTTGCAGAAACCATTCTGCATATCAATGACGAGGAGTGCCACATCTTTATTCGGAACCATGGAGTGCCTTTCAGGTAGTTGATTGACTCTAGGATAATTGTGAAACAGGAGGAGTGAAAGGACAAGTATCCAGTCGCTCTACTAAGTCATAAACAAAGAGAAACTTTGCCATTCCGCAGAGCACGGCTGAGATCATTCCGAGCTCCACTATTTGCGCATCCGAAAAACTGTCCTTCAGTCGGGCATACAAGTTTTGGTCAAGAGAACCAAAGGCATTGGTAAGGATCATTTGGTCAGCCAGCGCCAAAACTGCGCGATCTGCCTCGGAGAAGGACCATGTTTCATACTCATCAAGATGATCAATCTCTTCTTGAGTAATTCCTGCCGCCAAAGCTGCCGTAGTGTCGTTGCGTACACAGAATGCACAGCCATGCACATTGGCAAGCCTCAGACGAAGCACCTCCACAGTGCGCAGCGGTACCCGACCTCCGTAAAAAATCTTGGCATAGAACTCATCTTTGTACCATGCCAACAAATCTGGACTATTGCCCATAACTTCAACGAAGGTTGTGTCCCCGTGCCGTTCATTTGCGTCATCCCACACGCCTTTCAGGTTCTCGGGAAGACCCTCACGAGGTACTCGATTTACCACAGTAGCTGGCTGCATTTACGGCCTCTCTCTTTGGCGTAGGGAGCGCCCCTTCCGCCTGTTTCAATACAAGGTTAGATCGATGGGGACTGAGACCCCTGCAGCCCAGTCCCCATCAAGCTCAACCGGTAAGGGCTGCACCCTTCGCGATATCGCCAGTTGAAGATCCATCATTGAGAACTTCACCGGCAAGAACGGAAACTGAGTAGGTGTGTTCAATCGTGCGATTAAGAACTGGATCAATCATTTTGATAGTCCAAGACTCAGCAAATCGTAATTTCTCTTCGATTGAAACAACTGTTCCACTAAAGAGAATGATCGCCCCTGGAACCTTTACGACGCTCTCACGCACGCCTTGAAGCATTTCTGCTGGGGTCCAGAACTCATTCACAAAGGCTTCTTGATACTTCATGTGATGACCGCCGTCGATCACCCAACATTCCATAGTTACTTGATCCCAATGATCTTTCACTTCGTCCCAACGCCAGGCATGTGGTGCAACCACATTGGGGGTAACTTGCTTGCCCCAAGGGATGTCAATGCCTTCGAGGGAGCGATCCGTGTGATCAGAACCCACGGTGACGTAAATGGTGTCATTCTCGTCGACGAGCGTGACGATTTCGACTTCACCACTTGATTTGGGTCGTTGAACCGTGATGGCCGTATCGGTGAGTACTGCCCAGTCGCTGATGGGCATCACGAGTGGGGGCCTATCGCAAATGAGTTCTTTGATACCAAGCTTGTAGCACTCCTCGAGATGTCGCTGCATTTTCTCGGCATCGCGCATCGTGAATCCGAGGTTGTAGCACCGCACAATGTCGAGTGAGATGTTCTTGGTGCCTGCTTTATCTGTGATTGCGAATGTACGGACTGACATGCTTTCTCCCTCTAGTTGGTGGTGCTGAATTAGTGCGTTTCTTCTCCGCCGGAAACATTCATCGGTTCACCCGTGATGTACTCCGCTTCCTCACTTGCCAGGAAAGCGCAAGCGTTTGCCACATCGCTCGGTTTGCCTGGGCGTCCAAGAGGAATACGTGAGGCCATTGCCGACATGTATTCGTCATGAGTCATTCCAAGTAATTCCGAAAAATAGGTGTTCTGCCAAGCCCCTAGCCCCGTCGTCACGTGGTTAGGACATACGGCGTTAACCGTGATCCCGTGCGCTCCCATTTCGATCGAGGCGGTGCGCGTAAAACCGATGAGCGCGTGCTTGGACGAGACATAGGCAGCCGCGTGCGGAAAGCCAGATTTCGCAGCTTGAGAGGCGATATTAATAATGCGCCCACCTCGACCCTGAGCAATCATTTGCCGAGCAGCATGTTTGGTCACCAGGAAAGTGCCCTTGAGGTTCACGTCAAGAACAGCATCCCAATTCTCCTCTTTGGTATCCACGATCGGACTCATGAGGTAGCCGATGCCGGCGTTATTGATGAGAATATCGACCGAGCCACACTCCTTGACGGCGTAAGCAATCAGGGCCTCAACCTGGCTCTCCACCCGGACGTCACACGTAAATGAACGCATTTTGCCAGGACCCAATTTCTCGAGATCTTGTGCAAGTAATTCCATCTCGCTCGCAGTTGCGACACCATGCTCAGGAAATTGCTCACCTTGCGTCTTACCAATATCACCGATGACCACGTTGGCACCCATAGAAGCAAACTTTTGAGCAATGCCTTCTCCAAGACCTGCGCGACGCCCGGCACCCGTGATCACCAGTGTCTTCCCGATAAATGAACTCATCACTACTCCTATGCGCTCTGCTCGGACAGAATGAAAGTGGGGTTATCGGCGAAGGCACCAAATTCGGCAGCAATTGCCTGCATCTTTTCGCTCGAAACATCAATGCCGAATTGGTTCATATCGGATACTTCGATGATCTCAATATATTGATAAGGCGAAGATGCATCAGTTCCCAGAAGTCCAGAAGATCTAAAGACTCTGAAATCGTCGACGCTAGATAAGCCTTTGACGGTGGGAACATCCTTGCTCTTTGCCCAGGCTTCATACTCCGAAGCGCTGACGCCTTCTCTTAAATTGAATAATACGATCAAGGTTGCCATTGTCGAATCTCCTCCACTGTCCAGGTCTTGTTGGGGTCCTTCTGCTGCATCTTCAGAACGATCTCTGAGCGTTCGGTACCGTCGCTGCGCCAAAGGATCGCATCTTGATTCCAAGGAGTCACGGCGTGCGGCACCACTTGAAAACCTGCAGGTTGCGGCGGACGGTTTGCATAGCGAGAACGTTGAGCAATCACATCACGAACTTTGGGGCTCGTGTAATACGCCTCAAAAGCCAACACTTTGGCAAAACTGAAGAGATCTGGATCCTTCATCTCGAGAGCCGCCGCAACGGCAGCAGTCTCATTATGCATTTCCAGGAAATCTAAAAGCTGAGCGAGCATCACCTGCTGTTGGGAATCTCTCTCGGCAAATTTCTGCATTGTGGAACTCACTTGGATCTCTGAAGCAGAAGGCCAGTGCCCATTCCCAGGCAAGAGTTCATTCGTGAATCTTTCGAGGATGGCGCTCATACAAGGGCATCCTCTCGCAGGAGATCTGCGGCCCGAAGAGCCACCGCTTGAAGAGTGGGCGTGGGATTGACCGCAGCCGCACTCGCAAAAACACTTCCATCTATCACCAGAAGATTGGGTACGTCGTGCGAGCGACAAGCCTGATCGACGAAGGATTCCCTGGGGTCATTTCCCATGCGAGCCGTACCCATCAGGTGAAACCCGGCAGCTGGTGCGAAAGGTTTGGCGTACGTCTCACGAGCGCCAGCTTTAAGAAGAAGATCTGTCGCACTCTTAACGCCGTGTGTGATCATTCTTTTACTATTTTCTTCTAACTCATACCACATACGTGCAGCCGGAATGCCGAACCGATCAGTAACAGTGGAATCTATTGTCACCTTATTGTTCGGGTGAGGAAGATCTTCACAAGTAACTGCAACGGTTGCCACACGCCCAAAGTATTGCTCGAATACATCGTGATGATCTGTGCCCCAAGGAACATCGAGGCTGAAACCACCGAGCGCAGTAACAAGTGGTCCTTGACCCCGGGTAACTTGCATCTCGTACCCACGTTTAAAATCACGAGTATCGTCGTTCTCATAAAACTCTTGAATCAACAGAGCGAAAGCATCGTTCCCAGACCAACTCTCAACATCTTCATCAAACACACCAGTGACGACGGGAATGGGGTGAAGCATGAGATTGCGCCCAAGTTGATCCGATGAATTTCCAATGCCGCGTGGGTGCTCCTTCGATGCGCTATTTAGTAAAATTCTTGGAGTACCGATTCCGTTGCCTGCCATCACAACAATATTTGCGTGAGTGATGTGTTCCTGACCAGTGATATCTACCCACTCGACGCCCGTTGCTTTGCCCGCTGCATCGCTGAGCACTCGTCGAACCGTTGCCCCGGTACGTAATTCCGCTCCGAGTGCGAGCGCTTCGGGCCAGTAGGTGATATCTACCGACGCGCGGGCGCCCGTTGCGCAACCCATTTCGCAAGGTCCGCATCCGTTACAAGCACGCCTAGAGCCACGATCTTGCGTCAGAATGTTTCCATCCGACGGCCACCAATGCCATTTCAATTCATTCAGCGCTTTAGCTATGCGGGAACCAGCGATGCCGAGGGGAACAGGAGGAGTGGTTCGAGGTGCACGAGGTGGATTCCCTGGATCACCATGCAATCCAGAAGTTCCCATAATTTCATCGTTGATCTCGTAGTACTCGGCTAGATCCCAATATGTAATTGGCCAATCGGCGCCAACGCCATCGAGACTTTTCACACGAAAATCAGAAGGGCGAAATCTTGGAGTGTGAGCCGACCAGAGAATCGTGCTTCCTCCGACGCCGTTATAGATTGCCGGCTTAATGATGGATGTGTCATCGAGAATCGGATAGTCGGCCGGATTACGACGAATGTTGGGATTAGGCGAACGCTCACTAATCCGTTTGGATTCCCAATTCTTCAGGGCCGTAAGCGAACTCTCAGGGCGCTGCCACTCACCCTGTTCTAAACAGGTGACTTCGACTCCCAGACTTGCCAATCGCCATGTGAAAGCTGCACCTGCCGCACCTGCGCCAACAACAAGTACGTTCACCTCGTCGTGGAGCACGGTCATCACTTACTAGCCTCTACCGACTTCCAGCAACGGACTGATCGGGATGGACCAATCTCAATCAAGGCTTGATGGTCGTCTCTACAGCGTTGCTCTGCCATGGGACAGCGAGCGGCTAGGTAGCAGCCGGCTGGAAGATCTACCGGGCTCGGGATCTCCCCTTCAAGTTCAGCCTTAACCGTACGATCGACACGGCGTGAACTTGGATCATGAAAGAGAACTGAATCAAGGAGCGCGCGCGTGTATGGATGACTTGGAGCACTAAAGACCTGTTCGGACGTTCCCATCTCTACGATTTCCGAAAGATACATAACAGCAATGTCGTGGCAGAGCTCGCGAACGGTACTGAGATCGTGCGAGATGAAAATGAAACAAAGATCTAACCGTTCCTGCAATGACTTAAGAAGCAGGATCATGTCAGCACGAGCCGCCGGCGGAAGCGCTGATGTTGGTTCGTCGAGAATCAAAAATTCTGGTTCCGTGGCTAATGCGCGCGCCAGGCTGACTCGTTGTTGTTGCCCAGCACTAAGCGAGCCCGGCCGAAGCGGCAAAATGTCATCGGTGAGACCCACCAACGAAACGAGTTCCCTAACTCGCGCCCCCTTCTCTGCCTTGCTCATCTCTGTGTGAAGATCGAGGGGTTCCCGTATGACACGCTCAATTGGCCAGCGCGGATTAAGAGAATCGAAGGGGTCTTGAAAGACTGCTTGAATCTTTGAACGATATTTGCGGAACTCTTTCGGTGAAATGGAATCTATCCGTTCGCCCTTAAACCAAACTTCACCTGAGTCCGGGTCTGCCAAACGCAAAATGAGACGACCCACGGTGGTCTTCCCAGAGCCACTCTCGCCGACTAAGCCAAGTGAGCGTCCTTTATGGATTTGGAAGCTCGCCTTGGAGACTGCCTGTAGGCGCTTTCCGCCTTCTACTTCAAAAGTCTTGCGCAAGTCGGTCACTCGCAAGATTTCAGGCGTAGTCGTGATAGCCACATCTGCATTAGAACTCTTCGTTCCTGCTCCCGAAGCGAGGATCAATTTTTTACCGTAGGCAGTATGTGGATCCGCAAAAAATTCGGTCGTGATGCGATCTTCGATGATCTTTCCATCTTCCATAATCACAATTCGGTCGCAATAGTTCGCGACGATCCCCAGATCCTGGGTAACAATGAGGACGGCAATGTTTGCATCACGAGCTCGCTCCCACATGCGATCCAGGAACTGGGCCTGGATAGTTACATCAAGACCACTCGTAGGCTCGTCAGCAATGAGTAGATCGGGCTCAACACTGAGCGCCATAGAAATGAGAGCGCGCTGCGCCATTCCGCCGGAGAGCTCATGTGGGAAGGCATTGACACGGCGTTCAGCATCATTAATGCCTACGGACCGAAGGAGCTCTATGGCACGAACTTGTGCGTCGGCCTTTGATGCGTGTGAATGAGCCCGGTATACACGAGAAATCTGCTTACCCACGTTAACGAGTGGGTCGAGCGCCTGCCGAGGCTTCTGAGTAATGAGCCCGATCGAATTACCGCGGATCTGGCGCAACTCTTCGTCGTCCATCTTCAACAGATTCTTTCCACGGAAATTGACTTCGCCGCTTACGACGCCTGGGTGGCGCGCCAACCCCATTAATGCAAGCGCTAAGGATGACTTCCCGGAACCACTCTCTCCGAGTAGCCCAACTATTTGACCGGGATATAGATCGAGGTCTAACTCATCGATAACAACATTCTGGACGTCACCGTAGGGATACTTAACGGTCAATCCGCGTGTACTGAGAAGCGCTTCTGAAGGTGTCATTATTTGCGAGCCCAACGTTCGATGGCATTTCCTGCGGCTGCGTATCCGAAGACAGTGATAGAAATGGCAATTCCAGGAAAAATAGATGTCCACCATTCATTAAGAATGATGTTGGGCGCACCCGAGGCAATCATGATGCCCCACTCAGGTGTCGGTGGTCGCACACCTGCACCCACGAAACTTAATCCAGAAGTGAGCAGGATACCGAATCCCACAGTGACCGAAAGTTGAACGAGTGATGGCGCCAACGAGTTTCTTAGGACGTGGCGCGTAGCGATTTGAAATTCTGAGTTGCCTGTCGCGCGCGCGGCTTCCACATACGTTCGAGTTCTCTGTGTCACTACTTCACTTCGAGTTAACCGCACAAAGATCGGCGTATAGAGAAAGGCTAAGACAAAGATCAAGTTGACAACATTTCGCCCGGTAAGCGTCACCAGCACCATCGCAAGAATGAAAACCGGAAACGACTGAAGGATGTCAGAAATTCGCATCACGATTTCTGAGATACGGCCCGTGAAATATCCGGCGTAGAGTCCCACGCCAGTGCCCAAAACGGCTGAAACAATTGCGGCCGTAACCGCAATCGCAACGTCAACCCGAGGGGCCGCCAATACTCGACTGAAAACATCGAGACCTGAGCCATCCGTGCCGAACCAGTGGTCGGCTGAAGGAGGCATAGAGAAATCGCCAACGGGTTCTTGCGGATCGTAAGGCGCTAACGAACTTCCAAAGATCGCCAAGAAAAGCGAACCGGCGATGATGATCAAACCAATGAGTAAGAGTGGATCGATTTTCCGCTTGCGCATCATTTCACCAAGATTCTTGGATCGATCTTGGCAAGCAAGAGATCAAGCCCCAAATATACAAAGAGTGAAATCACAGAGATGACCAGGATGACACCTTGAACCGCGGGGAAATCAAGATTGAGCACGGCCGCCACCGCATATTGACCAAGCCCATTGAGTGAGAAAACTGATTCGACCAGAACGGCACCACTGAGCATGAATCCAAAGAGAATGCCGGTAAGAGTAATGATGGGAGCTAGCGCTGAGCGAAGCGTAGAACGCCCGATCGACTTCTTCTCTAATCCAGAAGCTTGTTGGTAAAGAATGAATTCGCTCGACAGAACGCGCGACATACTCTGCTGAGTCATTTTGAGAAGGGGGCCGACTAAAAGGAAAGAAAGTGTAAGCACTGGCAGTACCAAGTGGCCGAGCGCACTCTTAAATGCAGTGAAATCGCCGGCAATCAATGAGTCAATCAGCACAAAGTTGGTAACCGCGTCCGGCGCGGTGAGCATTGGGTCGAGCATTCCCAACGGAGCGGGCGCGATTCCCATTTTAAAGTAGAAGACGAAGATGAAAATCAATCCCCACCAAAACTCCGGCTGCGCGCCTGCAAAGAGGCCGTACCCAAATACGCCTTTATCCAACTTTCCGCCTGGGCGCCTGGCGGTGGCCATACCGATAGGAATGGCCACGAGAAGTGCAACTATGAAAGAAGTGATAATCAACTGAATGGTTGTTGGCAAAGTGATGGCAATTTCTGAGAGCACTGTTGACCCAGAAACCCAAGAGGTCCCCAGAGATCCAGTGAAGACGCCATTGCCATGAAAACCTAAGAAGGTGAGTAATTGCTGGAAGAGGCTCATATCGAGCCCAAGCGCGTGCCTTGCCTGCCTAATTGAATCTTCCGTGGGATTCATTCCCACAATTCTTGAAACGGGATCAGCGGGCAAGGCACGTATTACGAAGAACACCGCAATGGTGATCCCCAAAGCTTGGAGTACACCTACTGCCAGCCTTCGTAATACGTACCTACGCACCGCTGATCTCCTTAACTATTGAAAACTGCTATGAACGTTCTCTAGATCTTGAGATCAAAGAAACGTACGCAGTTATCTGGGTGCCAGGTTATACCTGTGAGCTTCGACGAGTAAGCCCACTGAGTGGCGAACTCGACAACAGGTACCCAAGCAACATCCTTAGCCAATTCCTCCTGAATAGTTGCTAAGCCAGCATTGCGCTTAGTCGTATCTGCTTCAGTAGCAATCGCCTTGTAAGTGTCGTCAACAACCTTGTTGGAGTAGTTATCCATGTTGTTGAGACCACCCGTGATGAAGAAGAGATAAGTGGCGTAACCAGCATCTACGCCGATTGGCTTCTCTTGATCATTTACAGCGAATGGAAGATCGCGCTTTGTGAGCTGACGATCGCCGAATTGGGTCTGTGGCAATGGATCGAGTTGAACATCAAGGCCAATTGCCTTGAGGTCAGCCTTGATCTGAGTCACGACAGGTCCGAGAGTTGATTCCTTCTCAGCCACGTAAGTGAGCTTGAGTGAACCGTCATCTTTGTAACCCGATGCAGCCAGAAGAGCCTTAGCCTTCGCAGGGTCATAGGTGTACTGGGTCTTTGGAACCGAGTAGCCAGGGTAAGTAGAAGGCACGAGGCTCTTCCACTTCTTTGCTTGACCGTAGTAGGCATTCTTAATCAGCTTGTCATAGTTGATCGCGTAAGCGACTGCTTGACGAACCTTGATGTTGTCCCATGGAGCAACCTTGTAGTTCATGTTAAGGAAGAGGGACTCGTTACCAACGACTGAACCAACCGAAACACCCTTGACAGCCTTAAGGCTTGCGAACTCTTTAGGAGTAAGGCGCTCGGTGAGTTGTGCAGCACCGGTGCGGATAGCAGCCAAGCGGTTAGCAGATTGTGGAACCTTACGGAGCACAATCTTGGAAACGGCTGGCTTTCCACCGTAGTACTTAGGATTAGCGGTCAGAACGAATTCGCTTCCCTTGGTCCACTTTGAAAGGCAGTAAGGACCGAATGAAGGAACGTTCACAGTGTTGGCGTAGTCATGTGACCAAGGATCTTTAGCCGTCTTTTGGGCTTCCATTCCTTCTTTGTCAAACATTCCCATACCAAAGATCGTCAAAGCTGGAAGGAAGAGTTTGTTCTCTTTCTCCTGAGTGATCTGCACTGTGTAGTCATCGATTTTCTTTACTTCATCACCAAGTGGAACCTTGCCATCGAACGTGGCGAAATCCTTGATGCCACCAACGGCAGAAAGGAAGTATCCAATTGGAGCGGCGCCAGAAACTGACTTGGCGCGAGCAAAGGTGTAAATCACGTCATCGGCGGTGAACTTCTCGCCTTTGCAACCGACTACGTTTTTGCGAAGCTTGAAGGTCCATACGAGACCATTCTTCGTGACTGATTCAGCAAGGCGACCTTGGAAATCAGCTGGGTTGTAACCAAATTTCAAGAGGTTTACACCTGAGGGGGACTTACCCGACTTCTTGTAGTAGACGAGTGGTTCCATGAGGTTAACCATTCCGACCTGGCTTGCAGGAATGGCGGCCGATGGACCGTCATAATCAAGACCAGCAGGGACATCTTCCGACAAGAAAGTCACTTGTGAAGTCGCTGCGGTGCTTCCTGCAGCGGACACGAAGAGACCAGTCGGAACGATGATCGAGAAAATGGCCGCGGCAGATATCGCTCGCTTGAGGGACATTTACGATCTCCTTTTATTTACGATCGAATCGGACCCCACGGGTTATGGAATCCACCCGACAATGTCAGGCAGATGGATTCTTACCTACCCAGTGCCCGCTGGCAAGGTTTTGTCTGACATATAATTCTTCGTGTTGCACCTCCCCGCCCCGAAGTCCCAGAATGGCCATAGAAGTGCGATCGGCGATGCTCGGCATTCGCCGCTTTCGACAGAACCAAGCACGATCTCCAGCAGAAGGGTTCGGGATGACGAAGGCACACGACGCAGGCGACGAATCGATTCTGCGGGCATTTGTTAATCACGCCCGGGAAATCTCCATAACCCCAGGTCATGGCGGTATGGAAGCGGCAAAACTCCTTATTTCCGACGCCGTGGGGGTAGGCCTTGCCGGCTCGATTACCCACGAGAGCCAGATGATCCTGGCAGCTGTACAAACCTGGGGCGTCGGCGATGAGGCCCATGCCTGGGCCGGTGGCACCCGACTTCCGGCCGCCCTAGCCGCCATGGTCAACGGTCACCAGATGCATACGCTGGAATTTGATGCCATCCATGAACCTTCCGTAGTCCATCCCATGACCGTGGTCTTTCCGGCCACTTTGGCCTTTATGGAGCGAGCCGGAAAGCGCGGCGAGAAATTCACCGGGAAGGACCTCATTCGGGCCGTCATCGTGGGGGTAGATATTGCAGCCGGTCTCGGTGTCGTTACCACCACACCACTTCGTTTCTTTCGCCCAGCAACGGCAGGTGCACTCGGTGCCGTTGCTGCGATCACCTCAGCTACCAGGGCATCCGTCGAACAGGCCGAGGCCGCGATGGGAGTGGTCTATTCGCAAATTGCCGGCACCATGCAACCGCATACTGAAGGAGCGCAAGTGCTCGCACTTCAGATTGGTTTCAATGCTCGGGCAGCGATCAATGCCTGGGATCTTGCACTCGCAGGTTTTCGTGGTCCCAAAAAAATCTTCGATGGAAAGTACGGTTACTTCGGGGTTATCGAAGGAGCCGGCGATCCGCAGGCTCTTGTAGAACAACTCGGCAAAGTCTGGGAAGTTGAACGAACTTCCATCAAACCTTTTCCATCAGGGCGCGCCACACACGCAGCTCTTGACGGAGTACTCCAATTACAACAACAACATAAGTTCACTGTTGATGATGTCCTAGAAGTTGTAGCCCATGTTCCACCAATGGTCAAAGGTTTAGTGGGCCGACTACCCACCATTGACATGCAAGTCGGAACTGCACGTCTCTGCCTGGCTTATCTCATCCCAAATGCCCTCATCGACGGAACAATCACTTTGCACTCTTACAGTGAAGAACGATTAAGAAATCCGCAAATAATCGAAGCTGCGCAGCGAGTGAACGTAGTTGCAGACTCGAATCCAAATCCCAATGCGTTCGATCCACAAACAATCGTCGTGAAACTGAAAGACGGGACGGAGCACTCTATAACTCTGCCTGCCTCGCTTGGCAGCCCGAGTAAGCCAATGAGTCAAAATCAACTTGCAGAAAAATTCGCTCGCAATCTTGACGCAGCCGGAAAGAGTGAAGTGCACGATCAACTGACCGAACTTCTTAACAATCTCGAAGATCTCGATGACGTCGCTCAATTGATTGAACTCCTATGAGCAACTCCCCATACTTTGATTCCTTTGATACATCGGAATTTTCAAAATCCTTTCCCAGCGGAAGAGATTTCATCAATCAATATGAAGGTATGTCGCGCGACGAACTTCGCTCTATTCAGGAAAGTGAATTCCAAAAAGTATTAGCGCTCGCGTGGGCGACGCCATTTTATCAAAGTACGTGGAAGGCAGCCGGCGTCGGGGTCGGAGATATTAAATCTCTGGAAGATCTTCATCTCCTTCCCCTCGTGGATAAGACAGCTATCTTGAATGACGTCGAAGCGTTTCCTCCGTTTGGTTCGCTAGCGCTTCCAGCAACCGGCAAATCGGGACCACGTGTCGTGCAAACCACCAGTGGTACGACAGGTGCCCCACAGCCGGTGGTCTGGGGCCCTTGGGGTCGTGAAGTACAAAACCTACTTCTCGGCCGCACTTATCGGTGGCTCGGAGTAAATGCGGACGACGTTGTGCATGGCGTTTATGGACATGGCCTCATCAACGGAGGGCACTACATACGCGAATCGATAATCCGATACACCGAGGCAACGTATATTTCTGCCGGTACCGGCGCTGAAACTCGCTCTGAACGGCAAGTCGAACTTATCAAACGCTTCGGAGCAACAGTTTTGGTGGGATTTTCCGATTACCTTCTACGACTAGCTGAAGTGGTTCGCGAACAAGGGCTTGATCCAGTGAAGGATCTCAACGTTCGCATGATTATCGGCCATCTGCCCGAAGGCGGCCGTAAGAAACTTGAAGATGCCTGGGGAGGCGTACCAGCATTCAATTGGTACGGAGTAGCAGATACTGGAATTCTCTCAACAGAAGGACCCGAGCGCGACGGACTTTATATTTGGGAAGATGCAAATTTCGTAGAGGTCTTAGATTCAGAGACTCACGCACCCACACCTCGCGGTGAGACCGGTGAATTAGTGGTGACCAGCCTCGCGAAATCAGACCTTGCACCTCTCATTCGATTTAACACTCACGACCTCACCGCCCTTCTCCCTGGCCACGGAAGTTCCAACATGCCTTTCGACCGAATGGCTGGATTACTCGGACGCAGTGACAACATGGTGAAGCTACGGGGAATTAACGTTTACCCCACAGCATTGAGCGCCATTCTGGTTAACATCCCCGGTTTTAGCGGCGAGTACTTTGCCAGACTCGAGAAGGCTCCTTCGGGATCGGATCACTTAGTAGTCGTAGTCGAAGTCCGCGAACAGAGCGAATCGATAAGGCTCCAGATAGAAGATCACCTCTCTGCCACCTTGGGTCTCAAAATCGGCGCCGAGATCGTGGGAGTTGGGGAGACTGCAGAAATCACTCAGTTGACGACCAGGCAAAAGCCGATCCGCCTCGTAGACGCTCGCGCATGAAATCAACACTTTCGGCAACAACTCTCCGGTTAGCTTCCGGTGAAGTCACATCCCAAGAACTTGTTAAGAACGCCCTTGAAGTAATTGATGAACACCATGCAGTGGAACAGCGAATTGAATATGCGCGTATTGAGGCTTTAGAAGCAGATTCAAGACGTGCCAATGGCTTGCAGAGATCTAGTATCGATGGAATTCCTTTTGGCGTAAAAGCCAATATTGATATCAAGGGAGTTGTCACTACATCTGGGACGCGTAGTAACGAAGTTAAAGCGAGCGTCGATAGTTGGATCGTCTCTCGACTTCGTGAACTCGGAGCCATCCCGACATTAACCACCACCATGGCAGAAGGCGCTGTTGGCGCTGTCACTGCGAATGCTTTCACTGGCTTATGCAGTAACCCGCTTGACCCACGGCTCAACGCTGGCGGATCAAGCGGTGGCTCTGCAGCTATCGTCGGATCAGAGGTACTTCCATTTTCACTTGGCTCAGACACTATGGGCAGCGTACGAATCCCAGCTGCCTACTGTGAGATTGTCGGATACAAACCTTCGAGAGGAAGAATCTCAAACCAAGGTCTAGTCCGGCTTGCAGAGGAATTCGACTCGGTAGGGTTTCTCACTACATCAGTAAGCGATTTGGTAGCAATCCTTTCTGCCGCGCAAAATATTGCCTACTCCCCTATCGATCCTTCAACTTTGCGGATCGTGGGCTCGCAACTCTCAAGGGATGCAGATCCTCTTGGCCAAAGCGCCGTGCATCAAATATTGAGCAAACTAGCGAGCCTCGAAGAACGAACAATTGAAGGTTTTGACGCAGGTGCAATAAGGAGAGCAGGCTTACTTATCTGCGAACTTGAAGGCAGCGAGAGCTTAGGCCTTTCCGGATCCACCACCCAACAGGGTTTTTCGGAGGAGTTTCTCTCGATTATGAATTTTGTTAACACTTTGCCGCCCAGGAAAATTGCGGAAACTAAAGCGAAGATCGCGGAGTTCCAAAGCCAGACGCGTGCGCTCTTTAAGACGTTCGATGTCATGGTTCTTCCCACTACAGCGGCAGGAGCGCCGGCTCTCAGCGCGAATCCTCCTAATGCCGCCGATTTAGCAGCTTGGGTCAATATTTCGGGATTATCATCTCTTTCGATCGTCGAACCAACAACTCGGCGGTCGGTCCAATTGGTAGGCGAGAGCGATGAAAACGTACTTAACTTGGGGCTTTGGCTAGAAAGAGAATTTAATACTACTCACTAAATTTTGCTGGGCGCCTTTCGAGAAATGCATTGAGTCCCTCGAGGTGATCAGCACTTTTCAAAGCTTCTACAATTGCTGACCGCGCAACATCATCTTCAATCCGAATCCCAGAAGATATTCGAGCGAACATCTTCTTCGTATTGCGTACGGCTTCTAAACTAACAACTGCTAAATCTGAAATGCGACTTTGAAACGCACTGTATAGATCTGAATCCGCCACGACATCGTCGACGAAACCGACCTTCAGAGCCCAAGATGCGGTAAATGCTGCTCCGGAGTAGATAATTCGCTTGGCGACAGTCACACCAACTAGATCAACGAGATGCACCATTTCCTCGTATGGATAGAGCATCCCCAATTTTGTAGGAGTTATCGCAAAGGTCGCGCCTTCCGTTGCAATACGGAAATCGCATGCACTTGCTATACCTGCGCCACCACCGAAACACGGGCCATCCACCAATGCAAATGTTGGCGCTTCGAATGCGCGAAGTGCACTCAGCGCCCTACCGACTCGTGCCTGGCTTTCAAATCCCCATTCTGAATTTCCGGCATTCTCACGATATTCGTTTATGTCGGCGCCGGCAGAGAAGAGTCCGGGGGTGGAGGATTGAACTGCGAGGGCTCGAACTCCACTCGCTTGATCTAGAAGTCGTGGAATCTCCGCCCACATTTCTGAATTAAGTGCATTCTTGCGTTCAGGGCGATTGATGATGAGTCGAGCGATGCCATCGCTAATCACTAATTCGAGATCAGTCACCCTGATAGTGTACCCACTACTGACACTGCCCGCCCGGAGGAAAGATGCTCACCCCACGCCCATCTCAGACCGCTCTCGCCCTTTCAATCGTAGTTAACGTTGAAGAGGGCGCTGAAATATCAATTCTCGATGGTGACGGAAAAGCCGAGCCGGTAGATGAGATGAATTTGGTGACCAAAGGAGCCGTGCGAAATCCCGGAAATGAATCAAATTACAGATACGGGATCAAAGAGGGTTTCAAACGAGTCGCCGATCTCTTAACGAAGTATGACGTTCCCGCAACCTGGACTTGCGCCGCCGTAGCTCTAGAACGCGCCCCGCAAATTGCCGACTTTATCAAGAGCCGTGGTGACGAAGCGGCCAGCCATGGGCACCGCTGGATTCATCAATTCAAGATGAGCCCAGAAGAGGAACGTAACTTCATTGTTTCAGCGCGTGATTCAATTAAACGCTCTATCGGAGTGGCACCAGTTGGACATCTCTCTCGCTATCTTTTTACCGAAGAAACTAGGTCAATTTTACAATCAGAAGGCTTTCTTTACAGCATGGACGATTACTCAGGAGATTGGCCCTTCTGGGAAGAGACCAAAGAGGGCCCAATCGTCATAGTGCCTTATGCCATCGATACGAACGATATGAAAATGTGGGCAGATCCTGGCTACACGCCAACGGATTGGCTCAAATACAATATTGATACCTTTAATCGGCTTTACGAAGAGCGCCTTGAACAACCACGCATGATGTCCGTTGGCTTACACCTACGCATCGTGGGACGCCCAGGAAGAATTGGTGCCTTCGAAGAATTTCTCAAACACGTTAAAGCCCATGACGATGTTTGGATTACCTATCGCAAAGAAATCGCCCAGGAATTCTCACAATCCTAAGAACTTCCTACCAAGGCAATTCGGCACCATTCATTGCAATGCATTGGCCACTAATGTACTCAGCATCATCTGTACAGAGCCACGAAACCGAAGCTGCTACGTCTGCCGGAGTTCCAAAACGCCCCCAAGGAACAGTCTCTAAAAATGTATCGAGGGTTTGGTCTCTTGATTGCCCCAACTTCGTGCTCATTCCATCAGCAATATCATCCCAAAGTGGAGTCATGATGTGCCCAGGCGTATAGCAGTTAACGCGAATTTTGTGGGGCGCCAACTCTTGTGACAGGGATTGACTCATCATGATGATCGCTGCCTTTGAAGCGCAATACTGGGAGAGATTAGCGACGCCATGGCGACCACCTCCAGAAGAGGCATTAACAATGACGCCACCTCGACCTTGAGCAATCATTTGTTTAGCAGCGAGCTTTGAACCCAAGGCTATTCCAACCACGTTGATTTCAAGAATTCGCATCCAACTATCTCTGTCGGTGTCCACGATGGGGGCAATCGTGATGATGCCGGCATTATTGACCATAATATCGAGCGCTCCCGCTCTGCTTACCGCTTCATCGATAGCGCTTTGAATAGCTGACTCGTCACGGACATCGCCCACGATTGCATGCGCGTTGGGTCCGAGGGATTTTGCCAGCGAGGAGACTGCGGCCTCATTGATATCTAGGAGCACCACATGCGCTCCTTCCTTAATGAAGCGCTCTGCAATGCCGCGACCAATGCCATTTCCGGCACCAGTCACTACTACGCCCTTATTAGAGTGGTCGTTCATCTCTCCCCCTGTAACTATTTTAAAGCCCATCAGATACTAAGCCCAGGAGTTCGTTACCGCACTCCCACCGGCTGTACTATTTTGGAATGAAGTCGTCATGCGAATTCTTAGTCATCGGTGCAGGAGCTGCCGGCAGCGCTGCAGCCTGGAGACTGGCTCAACAGGGCGCGAACGTGACTGTCTTAGAACAAGGTGGATGGGTTGCTCCCGATAGCTCACCATCGCTCACTTTTGGTTGGGAGCGAGCCCGACACCGCACCCACCACCCCAACCCAAATATTCGAAAGAATTCTTGGGATTATCCGATTGATGACTCTGATAGCGATATTAGCCCCATGCTCTATAACGCTGTTGGCGGCTCAACAATTCACTGGGGCGCACACTTCCCTCGGCTAAAACCCGAAGATTTTCGAGTGAAGTCGCTCGACGGCGTTGGCGATGATTGGCCGCTCTCATACTTCGATCTTGAACCTTACTTTGAAATTAATGATCGAATGATGGGGGTTGCCGGGCATGACGGAGACCCGGCGTATCCAAGTAAGCCTCATCGAATCATGCCCGCACTTCCCTTGGGTGCCGGGGCTGAAAGAATTGCCGCCGCTTACGATCGTCTTAATTATCATTGGTGGCCAGTTGACGCAGCCATCATGACCGCTGATCACGGAGATCGACTTGCCTGCAACAATTGTGGTCCTTGCGATTTGGGATGTCCGCGCAAATCAAGAGCAAGTACCGATGTGACTTACTGGTCCGACATTCATGCAAGCAAAATACGACTCATCACTGAAGCGAGAGTTTCGAGAATTCTTTCGACATCCGGCAGAGTCACTGGGGTCACCTACTTTGATGCCCAGGGCAATCCACAAGAGATCCAGGCAGAGAATGTAGTACTTGCCGGAAATGGCGTCGGAACAGCGCGACTCCTACTTTTAAGTGCTGCCGACTGGTGCCCCAATGGACTGGCAAACAGTAGCGACCAGGTAGGACGCAATCTGATGTTTCACCCCACTGCCCTTGTTACCGGAATTTTCCCAGAAGCCATGGACGGTTTTATGGGCCCATTTGCCTGCAGCATTTACAGTCAAGAGTTCTACGAAAGCAATGCTGACCGAGGGTTCGTTCGCGGATTTCAAGCGCAGACGATTCGAAGTGATGGTCCGCTCGGTTCAGCTCTGGGAACCTATACTCTGCCGGTTGCTTGGGGTGCTGGCCATCATGAAGATTTCTATAGCCAATTCGGCCACACGGCAAGCATCACTGTTACAAGCGAAGACTTACCGGAATCGCATAACCGCGTGACTCTCTCTCCCACGCTCAAAGATCGTTTTGGAATTGCGGCACCTAAGATTTCCTACCGCGTGAGCGAAAATGCTCGGAAGATTCTTGATTTTGGAATCGAAGTTAATCGCGGTGTACTGAAAGAAGCTGGAGCAACTGATATCCGAGTTGTAGATCTCGTCACAAGCGCTGGTTTTCATTTACTAGGGACAGCACGTATGGGCAGCGATCCAAAAACTTCCGTTGTTAATGAATTCGGCCAAAGTCATGATTGTCCTAATCTATATATCGTCGATGGAGGCGTTTTCGTTACCGTGGGTGCGCTTAATCCAACGTCAACGATTCAAGCGATTGCGTTGCGCGCCGCCGACTCTATGGTGGGCGCACAAATTCTAGAGAGCTCGCGATGACGAGCCATCAATTATTTGGTATCACTGGAACCACCTGGAAGGCATTGTTGGAAACTTTGATTCCGGCACAAGAGAATTTACAAAGCGCAGCAGCGGTCATATCTATTGATGAACTTGTTGGCGATGTAATTGCACTTAGTTCCGAAGATATAGTTCGTAAATTTCTTGGGCAGTTACCTGAGGATTTTTCGTCACTAGACCAGAGTCAACGCGAAAGCCTTCTTCGCCAAGCCGGTGTTTTACTTCCTGAATGTCTAAACGCCCTGCTCAACGCCACGTACACCATTTACTACTCTCACCCAGATATTTTGCGCGTCATCGCAGAACGCACTGGCTATAGCCCCACCCCTCCGCAGCCAAATGGTTATGCCCTCGCACCCTTTGATGAGAGAATGCTCTATAAGTCGATCCAAAGAGCACCTATGTGGAGAGACCCTCATTAGAAAGGCCTGAGCCTTGACGGCAAAATTGGATCGAACCGGCCTTGCTTATGGCGTTTCTGCCTGTTTAATTTGGGGATTCTTCCCGCTCTACTGGCCCTTACTTAAGCCTGCTTTTGCCCTAGAAATCCTCGCCCACAGAGTCGTTTGGTCATTACTTGTCTGTCTCTTACTGCTTGTCGGTCAACGAAAGATTCGGGTGCTCTTGCACCTTGTGGTTAATAAGCGTCGTATCTGGTGGCTCGTCGGCTCATCACTTGCGCTCTCCGCGAATTGGCTCGTGTTTATCTGGGCAGTAAATAACGATCACTTCACCGAATCTGCTCTCGGCTATTACATCAATCCATTGGTGATGGTCTTTTTAGGAATTGTGGTCTACAAGGAAAAGCTTTCCCGAACCCAATGGCTGGCCGGGGCCTCTGGCGCGGTCGCGGTAATCATTCTTTCCTTCGCATACGGCCGACCCCCATGGATTGCCCTACTCATCGCATCGACATGGGGTCTATACGGCATCATCAAGAAGCACTTTAACGGGAATGCTTTAGAGTCCCTGGCTGCCGAAACACTTGTGCTCATTATCCCGGCTCTCGCTCTACTGATTTACTTGGGGATCCAAGGCAAGGGCCAATTCGGCTTAGATTTTCGTTCTTCTCTGCTTCTCTCTGGAGCTGGGATTGTCACAACGCTGCCGCTTCTGATGTTTAACGGAGCCGCCACACGACTTCCACTATCAATCATTGGGCTCTTGCAGTACATACAGCCAAGTGTGCAATTCCTCCTAGGCGTCTTTGTGCTCCATGAGGAGATGTCTAAAGAGAGATGGATAGGTTTCGCATTTATTTGGCTTTCGCTATTTCTTCTAGGTGCGGATTTGGTTAAATCCTCACGCAGAACGCTCGATGATAGCGTCGCAGAGGCTCACTAAAGCAGCCTTTGCTGGGCCATCAGGCAAAGAATCCAAACTCTTCTTGGCACCATTTGAATATTCATGCAATTGATTACGCGAAACTTCAAGCGCGGGATGTGCCCGAAGCGCGGCAAGCACCTCTTTTATAACTTGCTCGTCTTCGATGGGCTTGGAAAGTAATGATTTGAGTTGGGAATCAGCCGGATTAGTAGAAGACATCACATGCAAGGTCACTAAAGTCGGTACACCCTCGCGCAGATCGGTTCCTGGGGTTTTCCCTGAGACCCCAGATTCGCTGGCAATATCTATGACGTCGTCAGCGAGCTGAAATGCCACACCAATTTGCTCCCCAAAAGAGGTGAGCACATCGACCACCTCTGGCGATGCTCCGCCAATCATTGACCCAAAGCGCGCACTTGTTGCAATAAGTGAACCAGTTTTATCGGCCACCACTTTGAGATAGTGGGCGAGCTGATCGCCTTCTCCCCCAACAGTTTCCATAATTTGTCCAGTGACGAGGCGTTCGAACGTACGTGCCTGGATCCGCACCGCTTCTGGACCCAAATCTGCAAGTAAATCAGAGGCTTTGGCAAAGAGAAAATCACCGGTCAGGATCGCGATGGTGTTATCCCAACGAGCATTAGCACTAGGAACACCACGACGGAGCGGAGCTTCATCCATCACATCATCGTGATAAAGCGTAGCGAGATGCGTGAGTTCAACAACCACCGCTGCCTTGATCACATCTTCCGAAATACCTTTACCGAATTGCGATGAGAGCAATGTAAGGAGTGGACGGAGGCGCTTGCCGCCGGCAAGGGCCAAGTGGCGAGAGGCCTCGGTGATGAAGGGGTACTCCCCTTCAACATGGGAAACCAGAAACTCTTCAACTTCGCCGAGTCCAGCGACTAGAGCACTCTCAAGTTCAGGTGCTAGGTGGGGAATACCTAACGTGCTCAATTAGAAAACGAATCTTGAGGCCGCGTCGATGACGTGCACGAGTGAATTAGGCAGGATTCCGAGCACCAGAGTCACCGTGGCGCAGAGCGCAATCGCTGCGGTCGTCATCAAAGGTGCGGCAGCCACGGTAGGGCCATCTTCTTCTGGATCTTGGAAGAACATGAGAACGATAAGTCGGATGTAGAAGAAAGCCGCGATCGCGCTGGTGAGCACACCAAAGATAACTAGGACCGTTGATCCGCTTTCATAAGCTGCCGAGAAGACCGCGAACTTCGCTACGAAACCACTCGTGAGAGGAATGCCCGCTAAGGCAAGTAGGAAGAGGCTCAGGAGCATGGCAATCCAAGGTGAACGCTTACCAAGACCTGCATATCCGGAGATGTGTGTGGCCTCACCTGAGGCGTTACGCACCAAGGTAACGATTGCGAAGGCGCCAATAGTGGTGAATCCGTAGGTCACCAAGTAGAAGAGAGTGCCGGAGAGGCCCGCCTTATTGGTTGCGACAATGCCGGTAAGGATGAAGCCGGAGTGCGCTACTGAAGAGTAGGCAAGCATCCGCTTGATATCCGTTTGGGTAAGCGCCCAAAGGGCACCAAGAACCATGGTGGCAATCGCGATAACGGTGAGCATCGGACGCCAATCCCAACGAGCACCACTCAGACCCACGTAGAAGAGGCGAGCAAAGGCACCGAATGCTGCGATCTTGGTGCAGGCAGCCATGAACGCGGTGACCGGCGTAGGGGCTCCCTGGTAAACATCGGGCGTCCACGAGTGGAACGGCACCGCGCTCACCTTAAAGAGCAGGCCCACTGAAACAAGGGCAATACCGGTGAGCAAGAAGACGTCATTACCAGCGTTGGTTTGAATTGCTTCCCGAATTTGTCGGAATCCGACGCTGCCGGAATAACCGTAGAGAAAGGCCGCTCCGTAGAGGAAGAAAGCAGAAGAGAAGGCACCCAAGAGGAAGTACTTCAATGCCGCCTCTTGCGAGAGCAGGCGACGGCGACGAGCCAAGCCTGACATTAAGTAAAGCGGCAGTGAGAGCACTTCGAGCGCCACAAACATCGTTACCAAATCGTTTGCGGCTGGGAAGAGCATCATGCCGGCAATCGCAAAGAGAGTCAGTGGGAATACTTCAGTTTGCGTGAGCTTGGCCAATGTAGCCGTGCGTTCAGCTTCAGAACCTGGAATAGCAGCCGCTTGAGCTACGAATGCATCACCCGAAGAATCAAGTTTGCGCTCGGCAATTAACAAAAGGCCAGCGATACCCAAAATGACAATTGCACCTTGAAGCACCAGAGCGGGACCATCGATAGCCACCGCGCTCTCAGCTGTGATCGCTGTGGTTGCATGGATCTTTAGAATCCAAACAAATGCCACCACAAGCCCGGCAATCGACAGTGGTACTTGAATTTGGTAACGACGATCGCGAGCAACAAATGCCTCGACGATAACGCCCAGGAGTGCTGTTCCTAAGACGATAAGAATTGGGAGGACTTGGCTGTAATTGATTACAGGGGCGACGAAATTCATACTCTTACTCCCCCGCTGTCGGTGTGGGCTCGGTGGCGTGTACTTGCGTCAATGTATGCGTCACCGTCGGGTTAATGACGTTGAGCAAGACGCTAGGTACAAAGCCCAGGAAAATGATGATGGCAATAACGGGCGCAATTGCCACCCGCTCACGAGTGGTGAGATCTGGCAGAGATTCATTACCAGGCGCTATAGGTCCGTGCAGCGAACGTTGCACCACAATCAAGATGTAGAGCGCAGCCAAGACGATGGCAACAGTCGAGATGATCGCCGCTACTGGGAAAGTTTGATACGAGCCCACAAGCACCAAAACTTCGCTCACGAAGCTCGAGAGGCCTGGAAGCGCCAAACTCGACATACCTGCAAGGAAGAACATCCAAGCCATCACGGGAGTGACGCGTTGCAGGCCACCAAAATCAGCAATCGTCGATGAGTTCCGTCGAGAGATCATCCAGCCCGCCACCATAAAGAGGGCGGCGGTCGAGAAGCCGTGATTGAACATGTAAAGCGTGGCACCTGCACCCGCAGTGCTCGTCATCGCAAAAATACCGAGCACGATGAAACCGAAGTGCGAGATGGAGGTAAATGCAATGAGGCGCTTGAGATCCTTCTGCCCAATGGCCAAGATCGCACCATAAATAATGCTGATAACCGCGAGCACGACAATGGTCGGTGCAAAATAGTGTGCAGCATCTGGAAAGAGTGGAAGGCAGTAGCGAATCATGCCGTAAGTGCCAACTTTATCGAGCACACCGATGAGCAGAATTGCGGTTCCGGGAGTTGCCGCCGAGGCAGCATCTGGCAACCAGGTATGGAGCGGCCACATCGGCGCCTTGATCGCAAAGGCAATAAAGAAACCGAGGAAGAGCCAGCGCTGCAGATTTTGATCAATATTGAGTGCGCTCAACTCAGTGACATCGAAGGTAGGTGCACCGAATTGATTCTTCGTGAGGACATAAAGGCCAATAACTGCGGCCAGCATAAGAAGCCCACCAAGCAAGCTGTATAGCAAAAACTTCACAGCAGCGTAGGAGCGGTTTGGTCCTCCAAAGGATCCAATGAGGAAGTAGACCGGAATAAGCATCGCTTCGAAAAATACGTAGAAGAGGAAGACATCTGTGGCAGCGAAAACGCCGACCATGAATGTTTCCAAAACAAGTAACAATGCGAAGAACGCCTTCTGGCTAAAGCGACCGCCTTCTCCTTCATTCCATGAAGCAAGAATGACGATAGGGGCCAAGATGAGCGCCATCAAGATGAGCACCAGACCTGTGCCATCGATACCTAAGCCATATTTCACGCCAAATGAAGTGATCCACTCGTGGCTCTCCACGAACTGGAAGGTTCCGAGTGCACGATCAAATTGGAGGGCCATTGCGATACCTAGGATCGCGGTGAGCACGCTAGTGCCGAGTGCGATCTGCTTGGCGAGCAAGGTGCGACCGGCTGGTAATCCAGCAATAACTGCCGAACCGATCAGCGGGAGAAGGAGTAGTGAGGAGAGGTACATGATCAGATCCTCGCTGCCAACATGGCCGCCAAAATAAGTGCGGCGCCGACCAGAATGAGTAGTGCATAGGTGCGAACGTAACCAGTTTGTACGCGGCGAACTCGCACCGAGAGCCCTCCGAAGAGCGCTCCCGTACCGTTCACCGCCCCGTCAACAACCTTGCGATCGAAGAATGAGAGTGCGCGGGTGAGATATTGACCAGGACGCATAAATACTGCTTCGTTAAACGCATCCTGAAGCAAGTCGCGCCGTGCAAAACGAGTCCAGATAGAAACATTCGTGGGTGCTACCGCTTCGACTGGCACACGTACGTACTTGATGTAAGCAAGAGCTACACCGAGCGCAACCGCGACCAAAGCCATGATGCTTACAACTATCGGTTGAAGCGCAGGCTCGCCTTCAACAAATCCGCGGGCAACCACTGGCTCGAGCCAATGTTGCAATGACGAACCAAAGGCGAAGAGCGCGCCGGCTGCGATCGAACCAATCGAAAGAATGATGATAGGCGCCGTCATAAGTTTGGGAGACTCATGCGGATGCGCCTCATCGGCCCAACGCTTTTGGCCAAAGAAGGTCAACACCATGACGCGTGTCATGTAGAAGGCAGTGATTGCCGCACCGAGCAAGGCCGCGAAGCCGATGATCCAGCCACGGGGGCCGCCAGCATTGAATGCGGCCTCAATGATTTTGTCTTTCGAGAAGAACCCGGAGAACGGTGGCACGCCAATAATTGCTAAGTAACCCAGACCAAAGGTGATGTAAGTGATCGGCATTGCCAAACGCAAACGACCAAACTTACGCATATCAACTTCATCATTCATTCCGTGCATGACCGAGCCAGCGCCTAGGAACATGCTTGCCTTAAAGAAACCATGTGTCAGCAAGTGCATGATGGCAAAAGCGTAACCGGCAGGTCCAAGCCCTGCAGCGAGAACCATGTAGCCAATCTGCGACATCGTGGAAGCAGCCAACGCTTTCTTGATGTCGTCTTTAGCAGTACCAATAAGTGCACCAAAGAGCAGAGTGACAACACCAACGATGACCACCATGAGTTGTGCCGTGGGTGCCGAATCAAAGACGAAGTTAGAACGCGTGATGAGATAAACGCCCGCGGTCACCATTGTTGCGGCGTGAATCAAGGCCGAGACTGGAGTGGGGCCGGCCATGGCATCGCCGAGCCATGATTGCAAGGGGAATTGCGCAGACTTACCGGCGGCTGCCAGCAAGAGAGCAAGACCCATCCACGTCATGATCTGCTTATGTTCCGGACCAGCATGGTTTGCCACACCTTGGAACGAAACCGTTCCGAAAGCTGTAAATGCGATCATGATCGCAAAGCTGAGCCCCATGTCACCGATGCGGTTAACCACGAACGCCTTCTTGGCGGCGGTGGCATAAGCCGGCTTCTGATTCCAGAACCCAATAAGTAGATATGAGGCAAGACCTACGCCTTCCCAGCCTACGTAGAGGTTGAGGAAAGAATCTCCGAGGACGAGCAAGAGCATCGCAGCAATGAAGAGATTGAGGTATGAGAAGAATCTACGACGATCATGATCGTGCTCCATGTATGCAATGGAGTAAACATGAATGAGAGTGCCTACCCCAGTAATAAGGAGGACGAAGCAAATAGAGAGTTGATCGAGCAACAAGCCAGCTTCAACGTTGAAGGAGCCAGCATTGATCCACGTGAAGAGATGTTGAGAAACGCCGCGCGTTTCACCATCTCGGCTGAGCATCTTGAAGAGCTCCACAAGGCCGACGACGAAAGAAGCACCGGAAAGTGCGGTAGCCAAGAGGTGACCCCACTTGTCGGAACGACGTCCGGCCAGAAGGAGGATCGTTGCGCCAAGCGCCGGGAGCGCGATCAACCAAACCAAGAGAGAACTAGTACCACTCGCAAGTGCATGTGTAGCTTCCACGATATTCCTCCTTCCTAGTACTTCAACAAGTTAGCGTCATCGACCGAAGCCGAGCGACGAGAGCGGAAAATTGTCACGATAATTGCGAGACCAACTACTACTTCGCAAGCTGCCACCACCATTGTGAAAAAAGCGACTACTTGACCATCGAGATTTCCTAGCAACCTAGCAAAAGTGACAAAAGCTAAGTTGGCCGCGTTGAGCATCAACTCAACACACATGAAAACCACGATCGCATTGCGGCGAAGTACGACGCCAATTGCTCCTATAGAGAAGAGCAGCGCAGAGAGCACCAGGTAATTATTTGGACTCATCTTCGCCCTCCTCAATCGTGTGCATTTCAAAAGCCTTGGTATCTAAGACATCCCCACGAGCCTTGAGAACGCGTGAGACCGACGATGGATCAGGGGTGCCATCCGGAAGCAAGGCGGGAACATCTACCGCGTTATGCAATGCATAAACGCCGGGGTTGGGCAGCGGGGCACCAGGCAGCTTTGATCCCGGGCGAAAACGCAGGATCGAAAGTTCTCGCTGTGTAGGGCGCTCACTCGAACGTTCGCGATGACCAAGAACCATGGCACCGAGAGCGGCAGTGATGAGCAAAGCGGAAACCACTTCAAATGCCCAGACGTAGCGAGTGAAGAGTAATTGCGCCAAGCCTTCGACGTTACCGTCAGTGTTAGCTGCTGTGAGCCCGGCGAATCCCGTGTAAGAGCGGCCGATAGCGCCGATCAGTAGTACCGCGAAGCCGAGGGCGCCGATCATTGCCATGACGCGCTGACCCTTGATGGTTTCAACCAGCGAATCAGAACTATCGACACCTACAAGCATGAGGATAAAGAGGAAGAGCATCATGACCGCACCGGTATAGACCACGATCTGAACGATGCCGAGGAATGGCGCATCTTCTGCGATGTAGAAAATTGCCAAGGTGATCATGACCCATGCAAGAAGGAGTGCGGAATGCACTGCCTTCTTCACGAAAATCATGCTGACTGCCGCCAGAACTGCGAGCGGCGCCAAAATCCAGAAGAGAACCGCCTCTGGGGTGCCGGTTTGGCCGGGGGTAAACGGATTAGCCGCCAAAATTAGATTCATACTTGCTCTCCTTGGCTTGGATGAGCACCGGTTACTTGACCACGGTAGTAATCGCCGTCGTCAGTTCCAGGGAACATAGCGTGTGGTGGCTTCACCATTCCGGGCATAAGCGGGGCGAGGAGATCTTGCTTCTCGTAGATCAACTTCTCGCGACCATCGTCTGCAAGTTCGTACTCATTAGTCATGGTGAGTGCACGCGTAGGGCACGCTTCGATACAAAGCCCACAGAAAATGCAGCGTAAGTAGTTGATTTGATAAACACGACCGTAACGTTCACCGGGAGAGAAACGACCGTCTTCTGTGTTGGATGCACCTTCCACATAGATGGCATCTGCGGGGCAGGCCCAAGCGCAGAGTTCGCAACCAATGCAACGTTCTAATCCATCTGGATAGCGGTTGAGCTGGTGACGCCCATGAAAACGTGGAGCCGTGGGCACTTTCTCTTCTGGATACTGCTCTGTGTTCACCTTTTTGAACATGGTCGCAAAGGTGACGCCGAAACCTTGTGATTGCTTACCGAGACTTGCCGGGCCTGTGTTGGCCACCGGAATACTCTCCTGCGCCGCCCTCTCGAGCGCGCCATCCTTTGAAGGAATCAATTCGTTACTCACTCGCGGACTCCTTAGAAGCAGCTGCGCTGGGCACCACGAATGTGGAAACGCTCATTGGAAGTTGGGGAACTGCAAAATCTGGTGCGTCATATACAAGCGCGGCAACTTCTCCGGCTTTGCGCTTCTTGGTCTTGTCGTAAATCGAGCTCGCACCAAGACCCAACAGAATCGCACCCACGACGAATCCCAATACATAGGCTCGCGAAGTTCCTTGAAGCGAGAAGACTCGAAGCGTAGAAACCAACATGATCCAGACGAGTGATGCAGGGATGAGTACCTTCCAACCAAACTTCATAAATTGGTCGTAACGAAGGCGCGGAAGCGTGCCACGAAGCCAAATGAAGAAGAAGAGGAAAGCGAGCACCTTGGCTAGGAACCAGAAGAAGGTGAAGTAACCGCCGAGCCAAGACTCAGTGAATGTGAGGCCAGGAAGTGCGTGGTATCCACCTAGGAAGAGTGTGGTTGCCAGTGCGGAAACGGTGATGATGTTTACGTACTCAGCAAGGAAGAAGAGCGCAAACTTAAGCGAGGAGTACTCCGTGTGGAATCCACCCACAAGCTCTCCTTCAGCCTCTGCTAAATCGAATGGTGCGCGGTTGGTTTCACCGACCATCGAAATCACGTAGATAACGAATGATGGGAAGAGCACGATCGCATACCAAATCTTGTTTTGGGCATCGATGATGTCGGAGGTAGACATTGAGCCCGCGTAGAGGAAGACCGCTACAAGCGATAGACCCATTGCCACTTCGTACGAGATAACTTGAGCGCTCGAGCGCAATCCACCGAGAAGTGGGTAAGTAGAACCCGACGACCATCCGGCAAGAACAATTCCGTAAACGCCAATTGACGCGATCGAAAGAATATAGAGAACGCCAACGGGAAGATCCGTAAGTTGCATCGTGGTCTCGTGACCAAAGAGCTTTACCTTGCCAGTCATCGGAATTACGGCAAAGGACATGAAGCAGGTAGTTGCGGCAATAATGGGTGCCAGAACGAATACCACTGCATCGGCAGCTTTAGGAATGATGTCTTCCTTCAGTGCAAGCTTCACACCGTCTGCCAGACCTTGCACAAGTCCAAAGGGGCCGGTGCGGTTTGGTCCAAGGCGCATTTGCATGCGAGCAACAATGCGGCGCTCGCCCCAAATAGACATGAGAGTCATCAGCACAGCAAAGACGAAAACAATGAGCGCCTTTACGAGTGTGAGCCAACCCGGATCATTGCCGAGGAGTTGTTGAACTTCACTCACGATGCCGCTCCAATCGTGACGCGCCCACTCTTGCCGAGCGTGCGCACTTGGGAATTAATTGAATTCTCTGGAACCCAAACAAGATCGTCTTGCATCTCGGTAATCTCTACCGGCAACGTAATCGCGCCTGCATCGCCAGTGATCTTGATTGCGGAAGCTATTCCATGCTTTTGCGCAGTGCCAGCAGAGATGCGCGCCACTGCCTTGCGCGCGGTTCCCGCAAGATGTGGCTCATCTTCTTGAAGCGATCCAAGATCTAGCAACATCCGCCATGAGATTAATTCTGCGTTGCCACCTTGTTCAACACTTCTTGAGGTATCAATGCTCTTGGAAGTAATTGCGGGAACTCGAGCACCATCCCAGGCGCCGAGTGCGTGAAGCTCCTTGCCAGCAGATGCGGTATCACCAAAGCCAAGTGGACGCTTCATTTCTTTGGCCAACATGGAAAGGACGCGAGTATCAGAGAACTTGGAAACATCATCAAGAACTCGATCGAAAGAGCGCGGCCTTCCTTCCCAATCAATGAAGGTTCCCGACTTCTCAACGACGGCGGCCACCGGGAAGACCACGTCGGCGAATTCAGTGACCGAGCTTTCACGAATTTCAAAACTCACCACGAAAGCTTTCTTAAGCGCAGCCCGAGCATCTACCGGGAGATCGTTGATATCAACGCCGGCGACCACCAGGGAGATAAGCGTCCCCGCGGCTGCTGCTGCAATGATTTCTTCGCCCGTCCGACCTATCTCAGCTGGAAGTGTGGAGGCATCCCAGGCGGTAGCGATATCTATGCGTGCACCGGAATCTGAAACAGGACGACCACCTGGAAGTAGGGTGCCAAGCGCTCCAGCATCGAGTGCTCCTCGCTCACCTGCCCGACGTGGGACCCAAGCAAGTTTGGCGCCACTCTTCTTAGCGGCTTCAAGTGCAGCGTTATAGAGACCAGGAGTACGAGCTGCGCGCTCGCCCACCAAAATTACCGAGTTTGAATCAAGTTGCGCACCGGCAAGCGCGGCAACTTCATCCCCCTTGATAACGGTGGCGTTCAATTTCTTGCTACCTGCAGATCGGAAAGGCGCAATCGTGGAAACCGCCAGTTTATGTGAACGCACATTTCGACGTAGTCGCAAGAAGACAATGGGAGACTCTTCTTCGGGTTCGAAAGCGACGAGTAGAACATTTTGGGCAGCATCAATATCCGCATACGACGTCGAGGTTCCAGCAATGTGTCCCAAGAATGCGCGCTCTTCGTCGCTAGCAGTACGTGCACGGAAATCAATGTCATTCGTTCCGAGCACAGTCCGGGCAAACTTTTGATACGCGTAGGCATCTTCGACAGTGAGACGTCCACCCGTGAGTACGGCAGATCGCTTGCCCTCTAACACCGCTGCGGCGGTAGCTAATGCATCTGGCCACGAAGTAGGAACAAGTCGTCCATCTACACGAACAAGCGGTGTGGTGAGGCGATTCTTAGAAGTGGAGTATTGGAATGCCCAACGACCCTTATCGCAATTCCACTCCTGATTAACCTCAGCGTCGTCGCCGGCAAGACGTCGAAGAACAACGCCGCGTCGAACGTCCGTACGAAGCGCACATCCTGATGCACAGTGCTCACACACAGATGGTGTAGAAACTAGATCGAATGGGCGAGAACGGAAGCGGTATGCGGCACCAGTGAGAGCTCCCACTGGACAGATCTGCACGGTATTTCCCGAGAAGTACGACTCGAACGGTTCCTTCTCGTAAATGCCAACTTGCTGAAGGGCGCCGCGCTCGTTGAGCGTAATGAATGGATCGCCAGAAATTTGATCCGAGAAACGAGTACAACGTGCGCAGAGTACGCATCGCTCCCGGTCAAGAAGAACTTGCGAAGAAATATTGATTGGCTTGGGGAAAGTGCGCTTGACGCCACTGAAACGAGATTCGCCACGGCCGGTAGACATTGCCTGATTCTGAAGTGGGCACTCGCCACCCTTGTCACAGACTGGGCAATCAAGCGGATGGTTGATGAGAAGCAGTTCCATGACGCCTTGTTGCGCTTTGGCAGCAACAGGAGATGTTAATTGCGTCTTGACGATCATCCCGTTCTCAACTGGCATCGTGCAAGATGCTTGTGGTTTTGGAAACGCGCGCCCGTTGATTTCTACATCGACAAGGCATTGGCGGCAGGCGCCGACAGGATCAAGAAGTGGGTGATCACAAAAGCGGGGAACCTGAATTCCCAACATTTCAGCCGCGCGAATGATCAACGTGCCTTTAGGAACAGTTACTTCGAAACCATCGATAGTGACCGTGATCATTTCGACACCGGTGGCTACTTCATTGTTAGTAAGAGTCATTACGCACTCGCTCCTACGAAAAGTGTTGATGCAACTGGATCGAATGGGCACTTTCCAGCCGAAAGGTGAGCAAGATATTCATCACGGAAATAATGGATCGATGATGTGATCGGACTCGTCGCGCCATCACCGAGTGCGCAGAAAGAGCGCCCCAAGATGTTGTCGCAAAGGTCGAGCAACTTATCGAGATCTTCGGCTTTTCCGACACCATTTTCAAGATCCTTGAGAATTTGAACGAGCCACCAGGTGCCCTCGCGACATGGTGTGCACTTGCCGCAAGATTCGTGCTTGTAGAACTCAGTCCAGCGAAGAACAGCGCGCACCACACAGGTGGTTTCGTCGAAAATCTGAAGTGCCTTAGTGCCGAGCATTGATCCAGCGGCGCCGACACCTTCGTAATCAAGGGGTACATCAAGATGTTCAGATGTAAAGATGGGAGTAGAGGAACCACCAGGTGTCCAGAACTTAATGGTGTGGCCCTCGCGAATGCCGCCGCTCATATCAAGTAATTCACGAAGAGTAATTCCCAGTGGTGCTTCGTATTGCCCGGGACGCTTCACATGGCCAGAGAGTGAGTAGAGCGTGAAGCCCTTGCTCTTTTCAGTACCCATCGATTGGAACCATTCGACGCCGTGCGTGAAGATTGAAGGCACGCTGGCGATGGATTCCACATTGTTAACCACAGTGGGGCAGGCATAGAGACCCGCAATTGCTGGGAACGGTGGCCGCAAGCGAGGTTGACCACGGAAGCCTTCGAGGGAATCAAGGAGTGCTGTTTCTTCTCCACAGATATAGGCACCGGCTCCCACATGGACGATGAGATCCAAGTCGTAACCCTTGCCGTTGATGTTCTTACCTAAATATCCGGCGGCATAAGCATCGGCAACCGCTTGTTGCATACGGCGAATCACATGCGTTACTTCGCCTCGAATATAAACGAATGCGTGGTTTGCGCGAATCGCGTATGAGGCGATGATCATGCCCTCTACAAGTGAGTGTGGGTTCGCCAAAAGAAGCGGCATATCTTTACACGTACCTGGTTCAGACTCGTCGGCGTTGACCACCAGATAGTGCGGCTTACCATCTCCTTGCGGAATAAAGGACCACTTCATACCTGTAGGAAAACCTGCACCACCACGTCCACGCAGACCCGAATCCTTCACAGATGCAATAACTGCATCGGGCTCCAGCGCAAGCGCCTTTTTCATGCCCTCGTATCCGCCATTGCGTTGGTACCCAGCGATAGTGAAAGAATCAGTTTCGTTCCAATGCTTTGAAAGAACTGGCTTAAGTGAAGTCATTACGCTTCACCTCGCTCGTGTGCAATTTCAAGTCCCGCTAGTGAGGCGGGGCCGGCTTGCACGCCTTCATTAGCTCTTCCGTCAGAGATACCGGCGAGTACGGCCGAATTCTCTTTCCAGGTAGGCAATGTGTTTGGACCACGAGTCGGCGCTGGCGGGTTACCGCTACGCAATTTATCAACCAATTCCTTGGCGCTTTCTACAGTCTGATTATCGAAGAACTCCCAGTTGACCATTACTACGGGCGCATAATCGCAAGCAGCGTTGCACTCGATATGTTCAAGTGAAACTTTTCCATCGGAAGTGCGCTCGTCGTTGCCGATTCCGAGATGATCTTTAAGACCAGAGAAGATCGCGTCTCCGCCCATAACTGCGCAGAGAGTATTTGTGCAGACGCCCACGTGGTAATCCCCCACTGGGCGACGCTTGTATTGTGAGTAGAAAGTCGCAACCGCAGCCACTTCAGCGGTTGCCAAATCTAATTTCTTGGCGACAAGTTCTACCCCTTCAGGAGTAACAAAACCTTCGCTGGCTTGCACTAAGTGCAAGAGCGGCATGATCGCCGAGCGGCTCTTTGGATACCGAGCAATGATTGAATCCATTTGAGCAAGCAGTGCTTCGTCTTTCATTACCTGTCCACCCCGCCCATTACTGGATCAATTGAAGCGACCGCGGCGATGACGTCGGCGATCTGGCTGCCTTCACACATTGCTGCAGTAGCTTGGAGATTATTAAAGGAAGGATCGCGGAAGTGCACGCGATACGGCTTCGTGCCTCCATCAGAAATCAGTTGTGCGCCAAGCTCGCCGCGTGGGCTCTCTACTGCGACATAAGCCTGGCCGGCTGGAACCCGGAAGCCTTCGGTCACCAACTTGAAGTGGTGAATTAATGACTCCATCGAAGTCCCCATGATTTCGCGGATGTGATCAAGTGAATTACCCAATCCATCTGCACCCAAACTTAATTGAGCCGGCCAGCCAATCTTCTTATCTTCGACCATGACTGGTCCTTGATAGTCAGGTGAGTCGAGGCGTTCAACACACTGCTCCACGATGCGCAGCGATTGACCCATTTCATAAATACGAATGAGGAATCGACCATAAGCATCACAAGACTCAGCGGTGACAACATCGAAATCGTAAGTTTCATAACCGCAATATGGCTGCGTTTTGCGCAGGTCCCAAGGCAATCCAGTTGATCGCAAAATCGGGCCTGTGATTCCGAGGGCGGTACAACCTGCGAGATCCAAGTAACCCACGCCATCAGTACGCGCTAGCCAAATTGAGTTTCCAACAAGAAGCTTCTCGGTGTCCTTGAGGTTTGTACGCAATTGCGAAACCGTCTCGCGAATCTTGTCGGTGGCTCCAACCGGAATATCTTGAGCGACTCCACCTGGACGAACATATGCGCTGTTCATCCGCAGACCAGTCACTAACTCAAAGACGTCGAGGACAAGCTCGCGTTCGCGGAATCCGAAAATCATCGCCGAGAGGGCGCCGAGTTCCATACCACCAGTGGCAAGTGCAACTAGGTGAGAAGAGATGCGGTTGAGTTCCATCATCATTACGCGAATAACACTCGCACGAGCAGGTACCTGATCAGTGATACCCAGAAGTTTTTCAACTGCAAGGCAGTATGCGGTTTCGTTGAAGAACGGGGTGAGGTAATCCATACGCGTAACGAAAGTGACTCCTTGAGTCCAGCTACGGTATTCCGCATTCTTTTCTATGCCCGTGTGGAGATAGCCGATACCGCAACGAGCTTCGTTAACGGTTTCGCCTTCAAGTTCCAAGATCAAACGAAGTACACCGTGCGTCGATGGGTGCTGTGGTCCCATGTTGACGACAACGTGCTCTTCTTTGGTTGAACCAATTTCGGTAACAATGTCATCCCAATCACCACCGGTGACTGAGTAAATTGTGCCTTCTGTTGTCTCGCGTGACGATGCGTATGGATCGAAAGTCATCGGTATGCCCGCCTTTCGCTCGGCGGTGGCACGGTTGCACCCTTGTACTCAACTGGAATGCCGCCCAGTGCGTAATCCTTGCGCTGTGGGTGACCCGCCCAGTCATCTGGCATCAAGATTCGTGTGAGACCAGGATGACCATCAAAAATGATTCCAAACATGTCGAAGGTTTCGCGTTCGTGCCAATTGTTTCCGGCCCAAATTGAAACTACCGAAGGCATGTGAGGGTTCGCATCTGGAATTGAAACCTCGAGGCGTATGCGACGATTATGCGTGAGCGAAAGCAGCGGGAAGATTGCGTGCAATTCGCGTCCGATTTCGGCTGGGTAGTGCGCCCCTGATACGCCGAGGCACATTTCGAAACGAAGTGAAGGTTCATCGCGCAAAATCTTTGCAACTTCAAGCAGGCGATTTGCACGCACATGCATAGTGAGTTCATCGCGATCAATCACAATCTTTTCGATTGCGTCGGAGAACGCTGGATAAGCGCGTTCGAGCGAATCGGCTACGTCGTCAAAGTAAGAACCAAATGGTCGACTTGAAGATCCGGCAGATGCAACAGAACGAACCAAGCCGCCATAACCCGATGTGTCTCCGCTGCCGGTGGCGCCAAACATGCCTTGTTGTGTCACGCGAGCAGCCCCTTCATAGAGATGGTGGGCACGGCCGCGAGCGCAGCAGCCTCTACTTCGCGAATTACGTTTGCGCGATTAGGACCGAGTTTCTCGTTTCCGATTTGCTCGTGAAGTTTAAGGATCGCATCCATCAACATTTCTGGACGCGGTGGGCAGCCTGGGAGGTAGATATCCACTGGAACGATGTGGTCTACGCCCTGCACGATTGCGTAGTTATTGAACATGCCACCTGATGAAGCGCAGGCGCCCATTGCAATTACCCATTTTGGCGCAGCCATTTGATCATAAATCTGACGAAGCACTGGCGCCATTTTGTTGCTGACGCGACCGGCCACAATCATGAGATCTGCTTGACGAGGAGAGGCGCGGAAAACTTCCATTCCGAAGCGAGCGAGGTCATATCGCCCAGCGCCCGTTGCCATCATTTCAATGGCACAGCATGCGAGTCCAAACGTCGCTGGCCACAACGCGTTCTTGCGCATGTAGCCTGCAAGCTTTTCTACCGTTGTAAGTAGAAATCCGCTCGGTAATTTCTCTTCAATACCCATGTGGCAATGTCTCTTTCTAATCCCACTCAAGTCCGCCGCGACGCCATACGTAGGCGTACGCAACGAAAACAGTTCCGATGAACAAGAGCATTTCAACTAATCCAAAGAGACCCATTTGGTCGAAGGAGACCGCCCATGGGTAGAGGAAAACAATTTCGATATCAAAAACAATGAAGAGCATCGCGGTGAGAAAGTACTTGATGGGAAAACGTCCACCGCCGGCAGCTTGAGGTGAAGGTTCGATTCCACATTCATAAGCATCTAGTTTTGCGCGGTTATAACGCTTAGGGCCGGTGACCGCTGCCGCCACAATGGAAAAGGCTGCGAAGCCAAACCCGATAGCGCCGATAGTGAGAATCGGTACGTAAAGGTTCATCGCTTAATATCTCTCGTGCGCACGTAGCAATCTTAGGGGCGAAAGCACGCATATTCTTGCGAGGTGACGCCAGTCACTCACGCTCGAGTGAGCGAGATAACACCGATCAATTATGCAGCGGGCGCTATTCGCGTGAGCGCGCTAATGAGGCGATCGGCCACATCCCCACCTTTGGGCTCGGAGAGGTTGGCTAGCAGTTTGAGGGTGAACTTCATCAGGGTGGGGTGTGCCAAGCCCTTTTGGGTGGCCACCTTCATCACCCGGTCATTGCCAATCAGCTTCACAAAGACTCGACCGAGCGTGTAATAGCCGCCCCACTCGCTCTTGAGGCGGGTGGGATAGGTGGCTAATCGGACATCTCGGGCACGCTCACTCCCCGTCGCCACCGCCTCAGCGATGATTTCTGCGGCGATTCGTCCCGATTCCATAGCATATGCAATACCTTCGCCATTGAAAGGGTTGACCATGCCACCGGCATCGCCTACGAGGAGCATCCCCCGATGGAAGTGTGGCGTCCGGTTAAAGCCCATGGGGAGTGCGGCGCCGCGAATCGGGCCCACCATCTCTTCTGGCACATAACCCCACTCCTTCGGCATAGAGGCCGCCCAACGCATCAAAAGTGCGCGGTAATCCACGTTGGCAAAGGCTGGAGATGAGTTCAAAATGCCGAGCCCGACATTGCTGGTGCCATCGCCCACGCCAAAGACCCAGCCATAGCCGGGCAGAAGACGATCCTGGTCCCAGAGTTCTAGCCAGGATTCCAACCAATCGTCCTCATGGCGAGGTGAACGGAAGTACGTGCGAACCGCCACTCCCAAGGGGCGATCATCGCGTTTGGTGAGTCCCATTGCGAGGGAGAGTCGCGAAGAGTTTCCATCGGCGGCCACCACGATGGGTGCGCGATAGGTGCGCTCTTCCCCCGCCGCGTTCTTGGTGGTGACGCCCACGATGCGATCTTGCTCCATCACTGGGCCGGTCACGGAGGTCGATTCATGCAGATCCGCGCCTAACGCAGCAGCTTTCTGCGCCAGAATCTGATCGAGGTCTGCACGAGTACGCACCAGGCCATAGTCAGGAAATACCGAAAGTTCTGGCCATGGAAGTTCTAACCGATGTCCTCCACCAATAATGCGTAAGCCTTTGTTCTTTATCCAGCCGCGCGTCGTGAGATCAATATCGAGGGCCAACAATTCTTTAACTGCACGTGGGGTGAGGCCGTCACCACAAACTTTTTCACGAGGAAACTCCGTTTTTTCAAGGAGCAAAGTCTTTATACCTGCGCGCGCTAAATGAGCAGCGGTCGCTGACCCTCCCGGACCTGCGCCAACAACGATGACGTCCGCATCGTTTTCCGGCTTGCTCATAGTGCTCCTTGCCATCGATTAATAAGAGAAATCTATTGGTTTTCTGGGCTTTCTGCAGGACGAGTTGCCCGATGGATCGCCACAATCCCGCCAGTCAGATCGCGCCATTGTGCGCTCTCCCAGCCAGCGTCCTCAATTTGATCAGCCAATTCATGTTGATACGGCCATGCGCGAATTGATTCTGCAAGATAGACGTAGGCGTCTGGATTGGATGAGGTCTTGCGCGCGATAGAAGGCAATGCCTTCATAAGGTATTCGTTGTACAGAGTATGAAATGGGCGCCAGGTAGGGTGCGAAAACTCACAGACCACTAAACGTCCGCCAGCCTTTGTTACACGCAACATTTCTTTGAGAGCAGTGTCCACATTTGAAACGTTACGAAGACCAAATGAAATGGTGACAACATCAAATGACTTATCGGCGAAAGGTAACTTGAGGGCGTCGCCCGCTGTGAATCCCCACTCAATCGCCGAGCCGCGCTGACGCTTCTTGCCGACTTCCAACATTCCGATCGAGAAATCGCACGGAATCACTGTGGCGCCGGCCAATGCAAGAGGTAGAGATGATGATCCAGTTCCGGCAGCGAGATCCAGAATGTATTCGCCCGGCTTTGGCGCAATCGCGCCCTGAACTACCTTGCGCCATCTACGAGTTTGACCGAGCGAAAGCACGTCATTGGTGATGTCGTAGGCCTTTGCCACCTGATCAAACATCGACGCAACTTCATTCGGCGATTTATCTAGGTGGGCGCGACTCATGGGGTAATCATCCCCTATCCGACTCATCTGCTGCCAGTCGGCTACGCTCTCGTAGGCACACGCTCACATTTATGACGGAGGAAGAATGACCACTCTTGCCCATCCACTCCGCTTGGCACTCACCCCACGCACCGCACGCCTCTCTCGGAGCGTGACGAACACGCTCCTCATCACCGCCGGGGTGGGCTTCATGTCAGCGATGGCGCAAGTAGCGATCCAACCTGCAGGTTGGCCAGTGCCGATCACCGGGCAGACGCTCGGCATGCTTCTCATCAGCACCTCTTATGGCTACGCCCTCGGGGTTTCCACTCTCGGCGCCTACTTACTCATTGGAGCGCTCGGCGCCCCGATCTTTAGCCAAGGCAATAGTGGTTTCGCGGCCCTCTTTGGACCAACGGGTGGATATCTCTTCGGAATGTTGCTCGCATCATTTGCAGTCGGCTACTTGGCAGAGCGCAAGTGGGATAGCAAAGTTCCCACCGCTTTGCTGCAGATGCTCATTGGTGAAGCACTCATCTTTATCCCTGGAGTTTTGATGCTCGCCGCCAGTTATCACATGGGTCTGGGCGATGCTTTCTACAATGGCTGCGTGAAATTTCTCGGAGTTGAAGGAATCAAAATCGCTTTAGCTGGAACGCTGCTCCCCGGAATTTGGGCAGTGCTAGCTAGGTTGCGCGCAAAGTAACCAATATGGATGCACCACTTTCTCGCGTCGACGTCGAAAGCGTCGTTTTCGAAGGCACCGGCGAGCTCATTGCCTTACTCCCTGACTCCGCTCCACTCACTTGGGTACGCAGCGGTGAAGGAATCATTGGATACGGCGAATATGCAAAGGCACATTTCTCCGGCCCGACCCGATTTGAAGATGCGGCTCAGTGGTGGCGAGAACAACTTAAAGGCTTTCGAATTAATGACCATATTCGCGTCCCTGGTAGTGGGCCGATTGCATTCGGATCATTCTCATTTGATGCTGCAGAAGACTCAGTATTTATTATTCCCCGAGTTGTTGTAGGCAAACGCGGAAAAACTTCTTGGATAACGCGCATTGGTGCACCTGCGCCACTCAATCATGAATTGCGACCAGTAAGAAAAGGTTCGCCGCTCTCGTGGGGCGAGGGCAGTCTCTCGGCTGGTGAGTGGGAAGACGCGGTGGGCCACGCGATTACGCGCATCACTTCAGGAGAATTAGAAAAGGTGGTGCTTGCCCGCGACATCACTGCAACTGCTGCCGAACCAATAGATGCACGTGTCGTCATGGAGAAACTTGCAGAGAAATACCCGAATACGTGGGTCTTCGCAGTGGATGGATTAGTAGGTGCCACCCCCGAATTATTGGTTCGCCTTACAAAGGGCCTAGTCACATCTCGCGTTCTTGCTGGCACCATTCGTCGTACTGGCGATGATCAACGAGACTTAGCACTAGCTGCTTCGCTAGCTCGTTCTTCAAAGGACCTAGAAGAGCACGACTATGCAGTTCGCTCCGTGGCCGATGCGCTCGAACCTTTTTGCTCTTCAATCAACGTCCCAGATGCACCATTCGTCTTGCACTTAGCAAACGTGATGCACCTAGCCACCGACGTCACAGGAGTTGTATCTGACTCCATGGCAGTGACCAACGCACTCTCACTAGTCGATGCGCTTCATCCCACAGCGGCAGTATGCGGAACGCCTAGAGAGAAGGCGATGAAACTTATCAATGAATACGAAGTCATGAAGCGTGGGCGCTACTCCGGACCAGTCGGTTGGATTGATGCACGCGGTGATGGCGAGTGGGGCATTGCCCTAAGGTGCGCCGAGATTGACGCAAAGGATGCGCGCAAGGTTCGTCTCTTTGCGGGATGCGGAATTGTCGCAGGTTCTGTTCCGCAGGACGAACTTGCCGAGAGCCAAGCAAAGCTTGTTCCGATGCGAGATGCGCTCGAGTTTTAACGTCCCACAATTCTGGTTTCTGGTTTATCGCACCATTGCACAAGTGATGGCCAATCTCCATAACCATCAGAGAGCGCTAAATGTCCGCCGCCCGGAATCAAGTCGTGATCTTCCGGTGCTAACCAATTAACCGCTCCTTCAATACAAAACGGATCTTGGTCACTACACACAACTCGCCAGTTGGGATCGGCAAGTTTCGTGGGCAGTGAAGCAAAAGAGGAAACTAGTTTCTCCTCTTTCAAAAACGTGGGACCGGCAGGCGCAACCAGCAGCACTCGATCCGCCACAAAGCCGCGGGCTGCTGCGTGAAACCAGAGCGTGGTCCCAAGAGAATGCGCTACGACAATGCGCTCGCCTTCCATTCGCTCCCACGAAGTTTCAAAAACGCCAAGCCATTCTTCAAGTTGCGGCGTATCGGGTAGCGGCAAGGCCGGGTACTCAACATTTTCTCCCTTAGCCCGCAGATTCATCGCACTTTGGTACTGCCAATGCCCCGCCGGACGCAGGTTTCGCCACCCGTGAAGGAAGAGAAAGGATCGACTCATCCCTGAAGTGCCTTTTCAACAAGAGCCATGGCGCTCTTGAGAGAGTCCGCACTTGTATCTCTACTTGGCATTGCTGCGATGATCACATTAAGGGCAGCGTGCTCTTGAGAGAGCGCTTGCTCAAATTCTTGAAGACTTGCTACCCGAGTGACATGAACCCCGAAGCCAGCGGCGATCGCCGTGAGATCGCGATTATGTGGAGTTCCAAAAACTTCCTCGAAATGATCAACTCCGCGTTGAGGCAAAGTAGAGAAGATGCCGCCGCCGTTATTATCGACAACGACCACCGTGAGATTCGGCGCATCGTTAATGAGCGCATTTACATCGTGCAAGAAAGCAATATCCCCAAGATAGACAAATGTCCTTCCTGGCCTTACTCGGGAAATGCCAATAGCGGTAGAAATGTTGCCATCGATTCCGGCCAGCCCGCGGTTTCCAAATACGTCGATATCGCCGCGAGGCGCTGCAAAGGCTTCAATATCGCGAATGGGACGACTCGATCCAATGAAGAGGGAGCTGCCACTCGGTAGTGATCGAGCGAAAATAGCCGCCAAGTTTTGTTCAGACCAAGTGGGCAAAGCAAGAGCGTCAGCGGCTTTAGCGCTCGCTTGATGCCAAGCCTGAAGCCAATTCGGATCAGCATCGACATCAACGCGAGGAAGCGCCGCTAGTTGCACTTCATTTTTACGTAAGGGGTTCGACACTTCGTGATGAGAATCAATTCCGATTACTCGCGACGTGCGAGTGAGCAATGCCATGACGGACCTCGACAGTCCAATCTTTCCGATTACTAAAGCCACTTCGGGTTGCAACTTTTCACTTGCAAATGTTGTGCCTACGAGTATCGAAGCATGTTGGATAGCCGCAGAATGACTCAGCGGATCTTCGGCAACTACCGGCCAACCCAGTCGCGTGGACCATGCTGAAATTTCCCGGCGAGAGAAAGTTCCTAATCCGTGTCCGACAACCACCACCCCACGTTGACCCGAAGTGATGCCTAACTCGGAGAGAGCCGGCGCCATCTTTTCAGCCTGTGCGCTCACTTCAAATGCTGGAATCACTTGAGAAACCACTTCTCCTTCAGGGAGAAGTGGTTCACGGAAAGCGATATTTATTTGCATCGGGCCGTTCAAGCCGTCGACAGCGTTATTGAAGTGATCGATCCATGCAAGAGATGTTCCGGCTTCTATCTCCAAGAAGTGGCGCAGAGCCGAGCCATAAAGCGCACTTTGATTGGTTGTCTGATTAGAACCAATCCCCTGCAGCTCGCTGGGACGGTCCGCAGTGATCACTATTAATGGAACATCGCTATGTGAAGCTTCCAGGAGAGCGGGGTGAAAATTGGCGGTCGCAGTTCCACTCGTGCAGACGGTGGCAACCGGACGGCTGGTGGCTTTGCTGATACCTAAAGCAACAAAGCCAGCAGAACGTTCATCGATATGGATGTGGCGGTTGAACTGATCACGTCGCGCCAGCGCCAACGCCAACGGCGCGCTGCGAGACCCCGGTGCAATAACTACATCTCGCACACCAGCCGAATAGAGCGCTTCTGCGAGCGCTTCGGCTTGCAAGGTTGAGTCGTTCATCGACGATCCAGAAATTCATAAGTCATAGTGAGACGATTTTGCCACCACTGAGCTCGATCTGGTGCGGCCCAACGATCTAACAATTCCAACGAGGGCACTACTTCACGAAGCCCGATGGCGCCATCTTCAGCTACGAGCGAGTGCGAAATAACATCCCCACCGAGGAGATCGACGGTGCCTAACCCGCAAGCGCCGAGAAGGTTTGGAACGGCGGCGGCTAATGCCAGGCCCGCACGCATTCCAATGCTCGTTTCAAGCGCGCTAGAGACCACGATTGGCATATCAAGCTGTTGTGCAATGTGCAGTGCGTTCTTCACTCCCCCCATCGGAGCCACTTTGAGAATTGCCACATCGGCTATATCGGAGAGATTGCGCGTATAACCCTCTTTGCGAATTCCTTCGTCAATGGCTAACGGCACTGGTACTGAAAGCTTCTCGTGAACCTGTGCGATTTCGCTCACGGTGGCGCATGGTTGCTCGACGTATTCAAGGGTGTTACCGAGCACTTCGTAAAAGGAAGTGATCTGCTTCAACGCTTCAGCCACGCTCCAGCACCCATTTGCGTCAATCCGTATTTTTCCAGAGTCACCGAGCACTCTTTCCACTGCAACAAGTCGAGCCGTATCGAGGGAACTATGCGTGCCAGCCACTTTAATTTTTGCAGTCCGACAACCTTGAAAGAATGCAAGTGCGGCAACTGCTTCTTCGGGGGTTCCATCAGGAATGGTGGCATTGATCTCGATAACTTCTCGCTTGGGCGCTGGCCAACCAACAAAGGCGGATTCAATCCCCGCCGCTAACCACCTGCTCGACTCTGCAACGTCATATTCCAGAAAGGGAGAGAACTCACCCCAACCGAAAGGTCCTTCAAAGAGCGCAACCTCCCGCGTAGTTATCCCTCGGAACTTCTGCTTCAGCGGTATCGCTACAACGCGAAGTGAATCAGAGAGTTCAGCGAGCGATGGAAAGTTCACGGACGTCGAGGAAAACGATCAAATCGTGGTTCGCGCTTCTCTTTGTATGCGTCGCGTCCCTCTTGTCCTTCTTCAGTTAAGTAGAAGAGCAACGTGGCATCACCAGCTAATTGTTGAACGCCGGCTAATCCATCGTCTGCAGCATTCATTGATGCCTTGAGCAAACGAAGCGCCATAGGCGAGTGCTGCAACATTTCGCGCGCCCACTGCACAGTTTCGGCTTCTAACTCTGCAAGTGGAACGACCGTGTTGATAAGACCCATATCGAGAGCTTCTTGCGCATCGTATTGACGACAGAGGAACCAAATTTCGCGAGCCTTCTTCTGTCCCACATGGCGGGCGAGCAATCCGGAGCCGAATCCACCGTCGAAGGAACCAACCATGGGGCCAGTTTGTCCGAACTTCGCGTTATCCGCCGCGATAGTGAGGTCGCAGACGACATGAAGCACATGTCCACCGCCAATGACCCAACCAGCAACCATCGCCACTACTGGTTTAGGCGTTCGGCGAATCTGAATTTGTAGATCAAGAACGTTGAGTCGACCCACGCCCTTCTTCGAAAGTTTGTCTTCTCCGAGATAGCCATCGTTTCCGCGGATTCGGATATCGCCACCAGAGCAGAAAGCCTCATCGCCAGCACCGGTGAAAATGATGACTCCGACCGAGTCATCGTCTCTGGCCATGTTGAAAGCCTCGGCCAATTCGAAGAGCGTCTGGGGGCGGAATGCGTTATGGACCTCAGGACGATTAATAGTAATTTTCGCCATACCTTCGGCTACTTCATAGGTGATATCGGTGAATTCCCCCTCGGAGATCCAAGAAGGAATTTCACGGCTCACGCTGGTGCGCTTAATTGGCTTACTCACGAGAGATAGCCTAGAGGCGTGGGTGCCCAGTCGTCTCTTCGGGAAGTTGTGATCTTCGCGCCAAACCAACTGGCCGAGATCACTACTGCGCTCAAATCTGCCCTCTTTGATGCCGGCCCCCCGCTCCTCGTTCTAGAAGAGGCCGTGCGGCCGACTGATCCCCCGCAGGTCCCAAGTGAGGTGGCGCTGGTGGTGGCTACTAGCGGCAGCACTAGAAGTGCCAAATTCGTATTGCATAGTGCGAGTACCTTGCTCGAAAGTGCGCGTGCCACCCACGCCTACTTAGGTGCACAACCAGGTGAGCGTTGGGCGCTGCGCTTACCGCTCACCCACATCGCTGGCCTGATGGTCATCGTTCGTTCTTTACTCCTCGACTCGGCACTTTCCGAGAATGGGGAGTACCAAGCAGTCGTCCCTACACAACTCTTCCGCGCGCTTCAAGGCGGCGAAACTCTGGTTGCTCTACAAAATGCCAAAGCGGTGTTAGTGGGCGGCGGTCCAAGCGAAGTGAAATTAATTGAAGAGGCGCGAGCCGCGGGGATAAATGTGATCACTACCTACGGGATGAGTGAAACTGCAGGCGGATGTGTTTATAACGGAAGACCGCTTGCTGGCGTAAAGATAGTCCTTGATAGCGCGCAACAAATATTCGTGAGTGGTCCACAGGTCGCGCTCGGATATTTGCATGACTCCACCGGATTTCAAGACGGCGGATTTCTTACCCAAGATATTGGCCAATGGCGAGAAGATGGTCTGCTAGAAATTCTGGGTCGCGCAGATGAGGTCGTAATTTCTGGTGGCGAGAAGATCCTCCTTGGAGCAATCGAAGAACGAATACGGAGTATGCCCGGCGTCTTAGACGCGCATCTATTCACGCGCAAGAGCGCAGAGTGGGGCGAAGAAGTTGTCTGTGCCGTAGCAGGAGGAGACTCAATTACCTTGAGCTCTATACGTGATCATGTGGCGGAGTTCTTTCCTCGATCCTCTGCGCCGCGTGCACTTATTCTCCTTGCCGAGATGCCCTTGCGTGGAATCGGCAAACCAGATCGCGATACCCTCAAGGGTCTGCCAATTACCGAAGAGATTTAGGATCTGAAAATGTCACAAGCAAAACTGTGGATTCTAGGATCACGTCCTCGCACCTTGCCGGCAGCCATCGCTCCCGTGTTAGTAGGAACTGGCGCCGCTGCGCCACACGTTCTTCCTGGTCGCGCACTTTTGGCTCTCGTAGTTGCCCTTGCACTTCAAATCGGCGTCAACTTTGCCAATGACTACAGCGACGGAATCCGAGGAAGTGATAGCAAACGAGTGGGACCGCTGCGGCTAGTAGGTAGTGGCAAAGTCTCCGCGGCACATGTGCGCACTGCAGCGTTTCTCTTCTTCTTCATTGGTGCTCTCGCTGGTCTTTGGCTCGCATTGCTAACTACGCCATGGCTCATTCTTGTTGGCGCTCTTTCGATCCTTGCGGCCTGGGGCTACACCGGTGGCAAGAAGCCATACGGGTATAGCGGCTGGGGTGAAGTGAGCGTCTTCATTTTCTTCGGCTTCATCGCAGTCGTAGGGACCTACTTCGTACAAACTGAACGCCTAGATGCGATCAGTTTTATCGCTGCAATTCCGATGGGTAGCTTGGCTTGCGCCCTCCTACTCACCAATAACTTGCGAGACCTTCCGCGCGATGCCCAAGTAGGCAAAAAGACTTTGGCGGTGCGCATTGGTGATCCAAAGGCAAGAGCCCTTTACCAAGGTGCCATCTTCATCTCATTTCTCTCTGTCGCTCTCCTTGCGGGATGGCGCACAGGCGCGGTGATTGCACTCACGGCTGGAATCTTTGTGATTGAACCTTTGAGGGCGATCAGAGCAGGCGCCCGAGATATGGAACTTCTCCCGGTCTTAGCGGCTACAAGCAAAACCCAACTCGCCTTCTCCGTATTCCTAGCCTTTGGGTTAGCGGTCAGTGCATAAGTTCGTAAGATAAGAACATGTTACGAGTCCTGTCTATCCTCTTATCCCTTGGATTAACGATCTATGCGTTGCTTAATTGCGCCCAAAGCGAGCAGGAGCGGATTCGCAACCTTCCCAAGTGGGCGTGGCTCATCCTGATCATCGTCTTCCAACTTGTCGGATCAATAGCCTGGCTCATCGCCGGCCGGCCACGACAACTACGCACCCGTCGCCCGCGCATTCTTCCGCCGGACGATAATCCCGATTTCTTGGGATCGCTCTAATTCACTTGGTCTACGGTTATTTGATTGACGCGTCGTAAATTGATTGCACAGCTGAATTCAATGTTGCATCAAATTCAGTATCGCTTTGTTGGGCAGAAAGGCCCTCGGTCAAAGCTCGCGAGAAACTTGCAATCACTCCAGAATTCTTGGCCAACATATCGTTAGCAACTTCCCGGGAGTAGCCACCCGAGAGTGCCACAACTCGAACTACGCGCGCATGGTTCACCAGTGGCGCATAAAAGTCGGCAGTAGCTGGGAGCGTCAGCTTAAGCATCACTTCTTGATCCTCGCTCAGCGCATCAAGGTGCGCCAAAATCTCGGCACGCAAAATTGTTTCTGCTTGAGCTTTATCGGGGCAGTTAATATCAACCTCAGGCTCAATGATCGGCACGAGCCCACCCGATCGAATTTGAGCACCCACCGCAAATTGCTGCGCAACAATCGCCTTAATTCCGGCTTCATCGGCTTGCTTAATTACAGAACGCATCTTGGTTCCAAAAACTCCGTGCGAAATTGAACTCTTAATCCTCGCATCGAGTTCGGGTATCGGCTTCATAAGCTGAACACCATTTTCTTCGGTGGCCAAACCGTTATCTACTTTGAGGAAGGGAACAATTCCCTTTTTCTGCCAAAGAAATTCTGCAGTTCCTATGCCATCAATGGATCTATCCATGGTCATCTCGAAGAGAATGACACCGATCACGCGTGAAGAGTTAAGGGAGGCACTCTTGATGATGCGGGTACGCATTTCGTGAACACGATCGAACATTTCGGCTTCGTTCGAATATGAACTCTCATCGAGCCCGTAAAGGCTGAGCGCTTTCGGAGTACTACCACCACTTTGGTCCAAAGCACCGATAAAGCCGTTGCCCGATTTCATCTGTTCAAATTGCGCTGCGTCCATTGTTATCCCCTATTTTTGCCGTCCGTTTACTCTACTTCGTAGTGGGCAACGGTGGCGCGGATCTCGATCTAGAGTCCGGAATATGTATGTTTTCCGGTTCCCCACACGTTGACGTACACGTAATTAAAGAGGAAGGAGGAGCCGGCAAGAAGGCAGAGCCAGGCAGCTCGGCGACCCTTCCAGCCAGCAGTGGCGCGTGCGTGCAGGTAGGCCGCATAGGCAACCCACGTAATGAAGGCCCAGGTCTCCTTAGGGTCCCAACCCCAATATCTTCCCCAGGCAGACTCGGCCCAGATGGCGCCGGCAATCACGGCGAATGTCCAGAGCGGGAAGACGAATGCGACTAATCGGTAACAGAGTCGATCAAGTGCTTCGAGCGATGGAATCTTGAGAGCCCATGCAGGGCGTGGGCCGCGAGATTCCACACGATCCATATAGAGATACGCAGCCGCCACCGCATTGGCTAGCAGGAAAACACCGCCAGAAATCACGGCCGCGGAAACGTGGATCACGAGCCACGTTGACTTTAATGCGGGCACGAGTGGCGCACTAGGGCGATAGAGCAACGTGATTGCAGTTCCCAACGTCATGAGCACTGCGAAGGTGACTACCAACGTAAGCCAGCGGAGGGAATGGCGACGAAGAAGGAGAAGAAACATTCCGGTGACCGCTACCGACCCAGTGGTGGAAAATTCGTACATGTTTCCCCATGGAACGCGGTGTGCAGAAATACCTCGCGCAATCACGGCTACCAGATGAAGAACGAAGGCAAGAGATGTCAACGCGATAGCAATACGGCCCCAGCGCTCGCTCTTTGCATCGTCGGTGCTCGGGGCACCTTCCCCCGAGGGAGTGACGAGTACTTTCGCACCCTTCACATTCATTGCTACTTCAAGAGCCGCGGCGAACATAGCGAGTGTATAAACAATCATCGCCGAGTAAACCAGGTAGTTACTTGCGTAAGCCCAATTAGTACTTGTCACTGATCTTCTCCCCCAGCGGTAAGCGCATTCCAGAAATCGTTCATCTCTGCTTCAAAACCCTCATACTCCTGACGGGTTAAGCCAGCAATAGAGAGAACCGTAGCGCCATCTTCGTTCAGCCGCGCACGGACCCAGATGCGTCGACGCTTCACAAAGAGTGTCGCCAAGAGCCCCAAAATCGCGAGCACGCCACCTGCAAGCGCAATTTCTTTGCCGGGATCACGCACCACCTGCAAATTCACCCAGCGTTCCCATCCTCGAAAAGTGATGGAACCCACGCCATCAGGAAGCGTCCAACTCTGGCCCACTGAGAGTTGCTTGAGACCAATCCGCTTCATCTTTGCGGTGTCGAGGCGGTAGACAGATTGTGGGAGGCCCTTATCTAGACCAAGATCACCGGTCCACGCGGAGAGGAGAAGTCGAGGCTCTACGGCGTCTGGAAATGTGGAGAAACCTCCGCGGACTTTATCCATGGTTGCTGTTGGTAGAAATGTGCCAACGAAGCCCAATTGGGTGGGGGCGGCATCGGGAAGTTTGATTGCTCCCGTGGATGTGAGGTTGGCATCTTGTGGCAGAAATACCACCGGCCCATCCATCACGATATTTCCCGCGCCATCTTTCACGGTGACTACTGGTGCGTATCCGTTCGCCTGCAAATAAATGTTCGTAGAACCAAAACTTAATGGGTGATTAACTTGAATGAGTTCCTTCTTGGCGGCCCCACCCGAATCACGAGCAGTGACAAAGAGTTTGTAATCTATGGGCGCACCTGTTGCCAAATCATATGTAGGTACGAATCGATCGATTTTGAGAGTAAAGGGCGCCAAATTCCGCAGATCGAATTTACTTCCATTGCTGAGATTGTCGTATGAAGTTGCACTATTTGTGAAAGTTTCCCCTTCTACAACAATTGCCTCGCCCTTAGCCCCCTGCGCCGATGCAATGCCCATGGCGACTAAGAAGAGAATGAGTGAGAGGTGAAAGAGTACATTTCCACTCTCCCGCAGATATCCTTTCTCGGCAGATACTGCATCGCTCTCTCTTTCCCAGCGAAAGTGATGCTTCTTAAACCAGCTTTGTGCAAGATCGAGAATCTCATCGGGGCGAGTAGTACTCTCTGCGCTTCTGGGAAAAGTAAGTCGATCTAGATTCTGCGGAGTCTTCGGTGGCCTTGCCGAGAGAGCTCGAATATGGATGAGCATGCGCGGGATGACGCACCCGATCAATGAGATAAAGAGCAAGATGTAAATCGCGCTAAACCACGGTGATCCATAGACATTGAAAAGGCTCAATCTTTCAAGCCATTTTGCAGCCCCTGCATGATTAAGCACATATTCATTGACTGCAATTGGGTTCTGACTTCGTTGGGGCAATAGAGAGCCAGGGATCGACGCAACCGCTAACAACATCAAGAGAATAAGCGCCGTTTTCATACTTGTCAGTTGGCGCCAGAACCACCTCAATGCGCCAATCCCCCCGAGATCAACCGGCGATATCTCACTCATCAGAGCACCGGATTAAATCCGCTAAAGGAATTACGAAGGAAGATGGTGAAGGTATCCCAGAGACCGGAAACTTCAAGCACTCCGATAAGAATCAAAATCAGGCCACCAATGAGTGAGATGAGCCGTGCATGCTTTCGAAAGAACGCTAAACGCACCATCGCACTTTGGAAGAGAACGCCGACAAGGATGAATGGAACTCCGATGCCGAGCGAAAAGAATCCAGCAAGTATCGCTCCTCGAAGCGCGCTTGCCTGCGTGGTGGCCAGGCCCAGGATCGTACTGATGATGGGACCGAGGCAGGGAGTCCAGCCAAGTCCAAAGAGCACTCCGAGGAGTGGGGCTCCCCAAAGCCCACCATCAGTACGCATCTTTGGACGCCATTGACGCGTCTGCTTAAAGACTCCTGCAAAGAGCAGACCCATAAGAATCGTCACCAAACCCAGTACGCGAGTGATGGTGCCTTGGTGTTTAGCCAAAAGCAGGCCAAGACCACCAAAAAGGGAACCGTAACTCACGAATACGAGCGTGAATCCCAATACAAAGAAGAGCGAACCAAGAAAAACGCGCAAACGAGCGCGCTTGGAAGTGGCGCTTACTGCGCTCAAACCAGCCGCAAAAGAAAGGTACCCAGGAACGAGCGGAAGCACACATGGCGAAAGGAAAGAGATGAGGCCAACAAGAAGAGCAATCGGTATCGCCAGAAAGAGCGAACCGTCTATTACGGTGTTTGAAAAATCTGTAATCACTCTGCCAACACCTTATTAAGCAATTCGCGTAACCCAGCTACCGTCACTTCACCAGAGATGCGAGCCGCAATGCGATTTTGTGCATCAAGAATGACGGTGGATGGAATCGCGTTCGGCGGAAGAGTCTTTCCAAACTTTAAAATTAGCTCATCGTCGTGGACGCTTGGGTAAGTAATCTTGAAACGGCGAAGAAATGCCCGAGCTGCATCGTCATCATCACGCGTGAGTAATCCTAAGAAATGAACACTCGGATATTGCACAGATATTGCCTGCAATGTGGGCGCCTCAGCTCGGCATGGTCCGCACCAAGATGCCCACACATTAAGCACGCTCACGCCCTGAAGCGGAGCAATAGTTGCGCCATCTAATCCGGTGCCCGCAATCTTGGGAGCCAATTCGCGATCGTTAGGTGCGATGAAGGTAACAGCACCATTGCCAGCGACATACGAAGAGCCATTACCAGGAGATGAAGTACCGGCACCGCAACCGACGAGCAGCGTTGAGAGCAATACAAACGGGAGAAACCGTTTCATCATGGTAAGAGATCTCGCGCAGGTTCGCTGTAGCGCAAATCTGTAACTTTTCCTTCATTATCGAAAACGATTGAAGTGACCGACGCTAGCGAGCACTCTCGCTTTCGTGGGTCATGAAAGAAAGGACGCCCTTCTATTGCAGAACGAAGGATCCAAATTGGCAGTTGGTGTGAAACGCAGAGCGCCTCGTGTCCATCGGCAGCAAGGCGTGCAGCTTGGGCTGCGGCCATCATGCGCGCGACGACTTCCTTATATGGTTCGCCCCAGGAGGGCTTCCAAGGATTCCATAGGTGACGCCAAGCGCTCGGCTTACGGAGGACGCCATCCCCGACAGAGAATCTTTCGCCTTCAAAGACGTTTAACGATTCAATCAATCGATCATCGGTAGTAATGCTTATGCCCCTGCGAAGCGCTAGCGGAGTGGCGGTTTGTTGGGCACGCTCCAAGGAGGATGCATGCACCGAAGTGATGTCCTTCTCCCCACCCCACTCGCCGATTCGTTCAGCCATCGCTAAACCGCGGTCTGAAAGTCGAAAGCCCGGCAGTCGCCCATAAAGGACTTTGGTCGGATTAAAGACCTCGCCGTGGCGAAGGAAGTGCACGATAGTCACAGGGCAAGAGTAGTTGAATAAGTAAGCCCATTCGAAAGCCTTCCCTTAGGCTGTCCAAGTGACCCTTCCTGAGAGCCAACCGAGCCCAGGACCTGCCTCTGGGCGGATGGCCTTCTTCGATGTCGATAACACCATGCTCCGTGGCTCGACGCTCTTTCTCATGGCACGCGGTCTCTACAAGCGGGGGTTCTTTGCACCCCGTGAGCTCACTCAATACGCGCTAGCCCAACTGAGATTTCGGATCAGCGGCAAAGAGCGCAAAGGAGAAATGGTCCATATTCGCGAGAGTGCGCTTGCGTTTATCAAAGGACAGCGGGTCTCACAGCTCGGCGAGATTGCCGAAGAGATCTATGAGGAGCGAATAAAAGAAGCCATTTGGAATGGCACTTTGGATTTAGCGCGAGCTCATCTTGCAGCCGGCGATGAAGTTTGGTTGGTAACTGCAACGCCTATCGAAGTAGCCAACGTGATGGTGGATCGCCTAGGACTGAGCGGAGCGCTCGGCACGGTTGCTGAATCTAAAGATGGAATTTATACCGGCTTTCTTGTAGGAGAACTCTTGCATGGAAAGGCAAAGGCTGATGCAGTCGCACAACTGACGCAGAGCCGCCACGTTGATTTGGCTAATTGCATTGCCTACTCAGATAGTGCAAACGATTTACCCATGCTTACGGCGGTCGGTGAACCACACGTGATCAATCCAGATACAAAGTTGCGGCGCCATGCAAAACGCGCCGATTGGCCGATCCATGATTTCCGCCATGCACGACGAATCGTACGAGCGCTGGCACCCTGGCTAGCAATCGTGGGGATCATCGTCGCCGCCCGCGGCTAGCCCAAAGTTTTAACCCCCCTCACTTTGCCGGTATCGTTAGACGGTTATGTCAAAGCCAACGCATCGCTCATTCGCCGACGACCTTCGCGGTCGCGACGATGCTGCATTGGCTGCCTTGCTAGCTGCCCGCCCTGATTTACTCTCTCCCGTACCGCCTGACATCAGCGCCTTAGCTGCACGCGCAAATTCCACTCCGAGCATTTCACGAGCCTTTGACTCACTGAATCAATGGGAACTAGAAGTTCTAGAACTCATGGCTTGTCTAGAGGAACCTGTTTCACTAGAAGATGTCGAAAGATATACAAGCGTTCCATCATCGAATGTGGTCGCGCACCTCTATCGACTCTGCTTGCTTTATAAGGACGAGGGCGCTTATCGAATTCCTCGCGGAGTGCGAGAGACTTTTGGTCCTGAATTATGTGGCCTCGGACAACGTCTTGGAAGCCGCGTCGAGAAAATCAATTTAAAGAAGGCGCCCGAAGCATCGCAGGAAATGTTGAAGAAGCTCACCTGGGGGCCATCGCGCGGGAGCGTGAAGGATCTGAAGAATCCCGGTCCAGGAATGCAATGGCTGTTAGATAATGAAATCCTGGTGATCGCAGATTCGCATCACGTAATGCTTCCTGCAGAGTATGCGATTGCATTACGCGGAGATAAGGTTCATCACGAGTACCACTCGGTTAAGCCTTTACTCAGCGGCGAGAATGTGAAGGATGCAGATCGCGCCGGAGCACATGAAGCGGCCGCGTTCTTAATGTGGGTTGAAGATCTCCTCGAAGCATGGTCACGCGAACCTGGAAGTGCTCTACGTAGCGGCGGAATGAGTATCCGAGAACTCAAACGCGCTGCGCAACTCTTGGGAGTAACCGAAGCGTGCGCAGCATTCGTCGCGGAGAGTGCATTCGCCATAGGCCTAGTCTCCATAGATATTGATGACCGAATAATGCCGACGAGTGCATACGACCTTTGGCTTGCACGCACACCTGTTGAGCGCTGGAGAGAGATTGCGGCTCAATGGCTCATTACTTCTCGAACCGCTGGCCTCTGTACTCCAAAAGAAGGCAAGGGTGTCGCTCCCCTCGGCCCTGAATTAGATCGCGCCGCCGCACCAGGACTGCGCGCACTCACTCTCGAATTACTAGCAACTCATGTCGATCTTGCACCCACACTAGATTCGCTCATCGATCTCGTGGCGTGGAACCGGCCTCGCCGAGCAAAACATTTACAAGCCGAATTTGTTGAGTGGACAGTGCGCGAAGCCCACTGGCTAGGAATTACCGGACGCGGGGCATTTACATCCTTTGCCCGGCAACTACTCGCTGACGAAGAGCCAACCTTGCTCGCTAGCCAACTTCCACCATTGATAGATCACGTTCTCCTTCAAGGGGACCACACCGCTATTGCTCCGGGGCCGCTCTACCCGGAAATCTTCCGAGAAATTTCCTTGATGGCAGAGGTTGAAAGCCGCGGCACTGCAACCGTCTTTAGATTCTCCGAAAAATCATTGCGCCACGCACTCGACGTGGGTTACGACTCGGAAAAGATCGAAGCGTTCATTAAGAAGGTTTCAAAGACTGAAGTGCCACAGTCACTTACCTATCAAATTCATGACATTGCCAAGAGATATGGACGCCTTCGTGTCGGCGCGGTGCACTCCTACCTGCGATGTGATGATGAAGCGATTCTGGCTGAAGCGATGCAAGATAGGCGCCTCGTCGCACTTGAACTCCGTCGCCTTGCCCCGACTGTGATCATTTCCCCAGCTCCTCTTGAAGAAGTTCTTGAGACGCTGCGTTCACATGGATACGCTCCCGCGGCCGAGGGTAACGACGGCATGACAACGCTCACCTCACCATCAGCCAAGAGATCTAAATCAAGACCTCGCCCGCCACGACTCATTGGCGACTATTCGATACCTACCCCTGAATTGCTCACTGCCGCCCTGCGCGCCCTACGCACTGGTGAACACGTCTCTACACAGCAGCGCACTTTGCCTCAACTCGCAAAAACTCCACGTACTACCGCAAGCGATACTTTACGTTTTCTCCAAGAAATGAGCGGTACCGGCGGATCACTCTGGATCGGGTACGCAGATACTGACGGAGGACTGACGCACAGGATCATCGAACCGATGGCCATTGCCGCCGGATACGTCACCGCCTTCGACCAAATCTCAGGAGAAATCAAGCGATTCGCTATAGCTCGTATTTCTGGCGTCGCACAATTAGATAGTTAAGATTAAATTCGTTCACCCGTTCTGCTTGGTAAAAATCTAGATCGTACGCTTGCTCAAGGTAACGCTCTCCAAGAATGCGTGATCGATATCAACACCGATTCCCGGTCCCTTAGGTACGCGGATTCGCCCATCTACCATGACAAAAGGTGTGGTGATATCACGTAAGTAGTAGCGATTCGAAGCCGAAGTGTCTCCCGGCAAAGTGAAACCAGGGAGTGCAGCAAGTGCAAGATTGGCGGCGCGACCAATTCCAGTTTCGAGCATTCCGCCACACCAGACTGGGATGCCTTCCTCAACGCAATAGTCATGAATCTTGATCGCCTCGAAGTATCCACCTACTCGACCTGGCTTAATGTTGATGACAGTGGTGGCTTCCATCGCGATTGCATCACGAGCTGATTGGAGTGAGGTAATCGATTCATCCAGGCAGACAGGCGTCTGAATTGCGCGGGATAGCAGAGCATGACCGAGCACATCATGCTCATCGAGTGGTTGCTCGATGAGCAGCAAGTTGAATTCGTCGAGCCCGGCAAGGTGAGCGGCGTCATCGCGCGAATATGCCTGATTTGCATCTACCTGTAATGGCATCTTGGGCCAGGTCTGGCGCACGATTCGAACAGGTTCCAGGTCCCAACCTGGTTCAATCTTCAATTTGATCCGGCGGTAGCCCTGATCGACATAATCGCCTACCTCTTCAAGGAGAGCATCGATGCTGTTTGCAATTCCTACCGAGACGCCGCAATCAACTTCCTCTTTCTCAGCACCGAAGAATGATGCGAAGGAACGACCCTCATGCTTCAACTCGGCATCAAGGAGAGCGGTTTCAATTGCTGCCTTAGCCATTTGATGCCCCAAGAATGGTTTCAAAATATCGGCGACTTCTTCAGCTCGAAGGTCTCCGACTTTTCGTAATGCGGGAACTAGGAAGCGCTCTAAAACATCTTCACACCCATGCGTGTACTCGGGAGAGTAGAGCGGCTCTGACATCGCAACACACTCTGCCCAACCATCACCAACGTCTGTACTGACTTTGAGCACTAAGAGATCGCGCTCGGTCTGCGTACCAAACGAGGTGCGGAAAGGACGCACCAAAGGAACACCCACGTGGCGAATCTCAATTTCATGAATGCGCATTTTTTTCCTCCAGTACGTAGCAGCGATCTTGAGTAAATCCGGTGATCTTCCATCCTGATGCCATGCGGGGTTCCAGCGCACCACGAACGTGTTGACGCCAATTTCGAGCGAGTTCCATATTCTGCGAGCGCAGGTCGGTGATATTTGTCGGAAGTGCCACGCGTACTTCTTTTGCGTCGCGCGGGACTTCCTGCTCCACAGGTTCTCCATTTATTTCGGCGAGCAGAAACGGAGCATTTGAAATTGCGCACTCCTCACCGGCGAGCGCATTCTTTGCTCGTGTAGAATTTAAGTGCCAATAGGCCATCACGCGATCACTCGCGTCACCTGCGTTTACCGCATCGGGCATCTGGCCGTAGAAATCACGATGGTAGAAAGGAACCTCAACGCCGAGTTTGGTGATATTCAAATTGGCATTGCGCGAAACCAACGGGTCGAAGGTCCACGTAATGAGGTCATAGCCGTGGGCTATTGCCCATTCACGTTGATGAACCTTGAGGGCGTACCCAATATTGCGATCGCGATAGGTGTCGAGCACACCTGCCATGTGTGAGTGCAAGTGCAGATGGTCATCGCTACCTTTTGAAGGGAACGCGAAGGCCGCACCCACGCACTTCTCATCAATAAACGCACCAGAGAGATAGGCGCCGTTGTGCACCATGGCTTGCAAGAGATTGGGGGTAATTTGCGTGCCCTCGTCACCCGGCCAAACCACGTCAAAGAGCTCGCGAGCGAGTCGCTGACGCGGCAATTCCGCGAGGATTTCGATTCGGACTTCGCTCATACCCCTACCTAACCACTTCGACTGGCAAGATAACTACATGGAACTCGTTCGCCGCCTCGTGGAAATCTCCTCACCTACCGAAGATATCGATGCCTGCCGGAAAGTGATCGCTGAGGCAAACGCCATCCTGACTGAACTTCTGGGAACCCCGGGCGAGGTGCACGATGTGCTCGGGAGGCCCACCTTGCGTTGGGGAAGTGCTACGCCGCGCGTTCTACTCCTCACTCATTTGGACACTGTTTGGCCACACGGCTCCTTCGAGCCACTCTGGCAGGTAAGTGGCGACGTGATTCGCGGTCCAGGAGTTTTCGATATGAAAGCTGGATTTGTACAAGCTGCCTACGCACTCCAATCTCTTTCAGATCGCAATGGGGTCACCATTCTGGCTACTACTGATGAGGAGACTGGAAGTGAATGTTCCAAAGCGCTCATTGAAGAGATTGCCAGCGGAGCTGAAGCTGTTTTAGTTTTCGAAGCTTCACTCGATGGAAAATTAAAAACTGCGCGTAAAGGCACCTCCATGTATCGGGTGATTGTTGAAGGACGAGCCGCACATGCCGGTCTCGAGCCAGAGAAAGGCATAAACGCCACTTTAGAAATTGCCACGCTCTTCCCAGAAATTTTGGCCGCCGCAAATGGCGCAGTAGGTACCACGGTGACTCCGACCGTGCTCCACTCCGGCACCACCCTGAATACTGTTCCCGCACTTGCTCAATTAGATATTGACGTGCGCGCTTTCACCACTGCCGAACAGAGTCGTGTCCACACTGCAATCACTTCTCTAGCAGGCACCACGATCGGTGGAGCCACGGTCCGAATTGAAGGTGGTGTTAATCGACCTCCACTAGATCCCTCTTCCAGCGCCCGTCTCTTTGAAATCGCAAAGGAGTGCGCAAAGGAACTTGGCATGCCCGAATTGGGAAGCGCGCAAGTGGGCGGAGCAAGCGACGGAAACTTCACCGCAGCCCTCGGGATACCGACTATCGATGGAATTGGAGCCGTGGGAGAGGGCGCCCATGCGGCGAACGAGTGGGCAAGCGCAGCGGCCATTCCGGAACGCGCTCGACTGGCTGGCGCACTTATTACCCGGATTCTCGCTCAATAGCCGAGCCAACCCACGGTAAGCGGCAAGTACTTCCAGGCCATAAACTGGAGGGATGACCGACGGCCCACTTATCGTTCAATCCGATAAGACCATTCTCTTAG
>CAIPAI010000056.1 GCA_903863015.1 uncultured Actinomycetes bacterium | reverse complement strand
GTAAATGTTGAAGGCGCGTTGGGCCTCACCGGTGTTGCGCTCTTCTCCGAAGGTGATCGATCGCCCGCCAGGTTGCGCCTACGTACGCCTTCCATGGGAAACCTTTCGGCATTGGAATCTCTCCTCCCCGGGGTCGCGCTAGATCACCTCGAAATGACGTTGGCTACCTGGCCGTTTCTGCCAGGCGATCTCGACCGCTAACCACATATTAGAATCTACACATGGCTACCAACCCGGATCGCGCTTCCTACTTTCCTGCGATAGAGAAGAAGTACGGACAGCCTATGTCGTACTGGTTTGCCCAAATGAAAGAGATCGCAGATCGAAAATATCCCGAGCAAATTGCATTCTTGCGCGAGAATCACGGTTTTAGTCAGGCACATGCCAACGCACTTGTCTTGTACTCACGAGGCTCGCTCAGTTCAAAGAAGTACAACAACGTTGATCAATATCTAGCCCAGTTTGATGAAACGAAGCAAACTACCGTGCTCGGAATAATCAAGACACTGAGTACCAAATTTCCAAAAGCCGAATGGGTAATCGCTTGGAATCAGCCAATGTTGAAATACAAGGATCAGTACATCTTTGGAGTCACTGTCTTAAAGAACCATATTTTGATGGCACCCTGGAGTACGGACGTGCTGAACACTTTTCTTCCAAGGCTTTCTGGTTACGAAGTGAACAAAAAGACCATCAAGATTCCAGTCGATTGGAAGATCGACGCGAAACTACTCAAAGATATGGTTGCAGCCAGAGTCGCAGAGTTCTAGGTCAAGTAATTTAACCTCATCGAATCCAATTCGACGCCATTTCTTCACCTGCCATTCATCGAGCCCCACGCCTTTGAGGTCGGCTCCATACCATTATTGAAGTGCTTCCCCTTAAACGTCCAACAAACGAAGGGAAGTTGCCATGTCAAATTATCTTGAATATCCAACTTGTTTCGCTTGTCGTTCCATTGATTTGGAAATAGTTACGCATGCAGATTTTGGGCCAATGTTCATGTGCGATGAGTGTGGATACTCCTGGGTCGCCTCATTCGAGAGCATCGACCCTGAGATTTCTCAATTCGTCGTAAAACTTAAGGTAGCCTGACCTCATTAGCAGTGAGGTCTACTTCTTCTTATAACCTGCTGGGCAGACCGGCTTTATCCCCGAAACCTTCTTCGTGGTTTTGCCCTTCACGCAAATGATGGTCTTACTATTTGCTGCTTCTTTCTCGAGTAAGGGAATCGAGAAGCTAAATTCACCGGTCTCTTCTTCCGCATAACTCTTGATAACTTCTATATCCGTCGTGATATCCATCAAACTCGTGTTGATGAACTCTCGTACATGTAAGAAATCCTTAAGAATGAAATTATAGGAACTTAGCAATTTTGGGTTATTGGCTGTCTTCGCCTTAATTGCCAAGATCCGTGCATATTGCGCATCAAAGATTGGATCGTACTGCGCGTGGATAGCCACGACTTGCTGCTCACGCGTAGGTAGTACGTCGGCAGCTCGCGCGACTCCCGTAAATCCAACAAAGAGAGAAAGTACTAGGACTCCCGTAGCGAACTTGCGGTTCATACTTTCAAGGTACTTCGCCGAACTACGTAACGCAATGAAAGTTGACTGTGATCTGCGACCACTTGCAAAGCTACTTCTTCTTATACCCCGCAGGACACTTCGGGTTGATCCCCGAAATTTTCTTCACAGTTTTACCCTTCACACAGGAAATAGTGATCTGTTTGGTGACTGGCTTTGCACTCGCTTTTACCGGAGCAGCGTCGGCTGCGCTGACTTGAGATGGCGCGCTTGGCGCCACAGACGCGGGTGGTTGAAACCGAATACGAATGGTATTGGTTGAGTAATGGTACCCATAACCGCGAATTTCCACAGTGTCGCTGGCGGAAACATATTTCGTTGAATAGGTAGCAGTTTGCGGTGTGCCATCGCTTGAAGTTACTTCAATAATCGCTTCATTCATGGTCTTAGGCTCCAGCTTGAAAACCTTGCGGATCATGTCTCCGCGAATGCTTGCCTCAACCCAGCCCGTAATGAGATCGCCAAAGATGTCGAAGTGTGTGCCGGTCGAGACCACTTGAATCATTTTCGTTGCAGGATCGACCGTGACGCGAGATTCACATCCACCGTTCTGAGTAATGAAGATTCCCCCAGGGGGAGTCCCTTGCAATATTGCATACTCGCGATAGTAGGGCTCGATATTGATGGAGAATTCCACGTTGTAGAAATTTGCGACTAATTCGTTACCGCCCGGTGCGTTACAGGGACTTTGTTTCGTGTTATCGAACCACTTATATTCGTTTACTTCCTGGACTGTGCCTGAGGCAATAATTCGATTTTTGCCATCTGGGCCTTTCTTTACCTCGAGGCTTGGATTCTTCATACGGGCGAGACCAATTCCTGCATTTTTCCCACCCGCATCAGAGACAACTGTGAGCCTGAAGGTCGTTCCTGGCTTAAGAGTGACCCACGCATTGTCGTTCGCCGGAATCTTGCTTCGCTTAGGAACCAATCCATTCTGAGCTTGAAGCGAAAGTGAAATCCTGGGGTAGCCGGGCACTTCTTCCAGCGATGTGACGGTTGCGGTTACAAATTGATCTGTCCCATCCACTGCAGCACCTTTGAACCAATAGCAATAGTCGGCGTAGCTGGCGTTGCCGTAACCACACTTGAGCTTACCGGGAGCACTCTCCCGAAGGGGTAGGTCCACACCAGGCTTCCAAAGGGAGCTCTTTTCTTCAACGGCAGGAACCCATTGCTGAGTTGCATCATCGAGAATCTCGACCGACTCAATGCAATTATCTTTTATCTCGATGCTCTTGCAATTTACCCACCAGGTCTTTGCATTCACATTCACTGAAGCGCCCGGGATGATGTCGCCTTCAGCAGCAAGCACAGGTTGTACAGCAAGCAACGAGAGGCCGAGCGAGAGAAGTATCCGCGGAAGCCGCATAGTTGATGCTATCAGCAGCCGCCTTTATTGACGATGGTGCTAGCCCACCCTTCTACCTTAATAACTTTGCCAGGCGAATTCCTATTCACCTTGAGGACTTTGAGATTTCAATTGCCGCTCAAGTGCGATTCCCACGATTGCCAGAATGAGTGCGCTCATCGCGTCAACTAGCGAGACCCAGAGCTGATGCTGAGCGAAAGCCTGACCTCACTACTAGTGAGTTTTACTTCTGCTTATAGCCTGCGGGGCAGACCGGCTTTAGCCCCGAAATCTTCTTCGTGGTTTTGCCCTTGGTGCAAGTGATGGTCTTACTCACCGCTGTCGGCTTTGCGATCACTGGTGCAACCACGACGGGAGTAATTATGGGAGCAGGTGATGGCGCTGGGACCGCTACTGGAGCCACTTTCTCCTGAGCTAATTTGATCTTTAGCGTTGGCGCCGAGAAACCAAATCCATAGGCACCAAGATGTAGCCAGCCATTGGCTTCGTTAAGGACGGTGGATGTAATTTTCTGAACCCCACCATCACTAGAGGTCACATTAACGGTGGCTGATATTGGTGCGGAAGAGAACTGATAGATACAACGAGCAATATCAGATCTCAAAACTAGATCATAGGTACCTTGGAAATCACTTCCGTCGGCCGCATAGTGTGGTGCCGAGACTTTGTAATTTAAAACTCCGTCGCTCGCAGAGAAAGTTGGCATTGCTCCGTTGTAGATGGTGGCGTTGGTGGTCACTACGCCGGTAAGCCCCTTGGCGTCAATCAAACAGCTGCTTGCAGTACCTAACCCTTGCGCCGCTCCAATCAATCTCTCTGGGGTAAGCGAGCCATACATCCACATCTTAGGATTCGCATTCGCCTTATCTTTGATGTACGGGATCCATAAGGAGAAGAGGTCGATTTGCTCCTGGCTAAAATTTCCATTCGTTTGATACCTAACTGAGTTACCAGGAGTGAAATACGTTCCTGGCCTTGTTGAATACGCTTGCAGAATTTCTGGAGAGAGCTCAGTTCGATTTCCCCAGTAAGCAACTACCGGTACCTGTATTGGCTCACCTGTGACTTCGATCGTCCACTTGTTTCCAGATCCTCCAAGAGAGACATCTGGAGATTTCATCCGCCCATGGATCCAACCACCAATGCTCTGCGACGATCGAATCTTTAGTGCAAATTTTAGTTCGCTCGGAAAAGATTCACGTTGAAAACAGACACCATCAGCCGAGCTGGCGCAATTCTTCGCGAGGTTCCCACTTGCGCCTCCCGTCCACGCGAGCTGGTTGGTTATGTCCTGATCGGTCATAAAGGTTAACGGGACATCGACGGCCCTAATCCGGCGAAATGATGGATCTTGCACCTCGCTCACTGGCTGGATAGTCGACTGCAACCGATCGAATTTAGGCGACCTTCCGTTCTTGTGAGTTCCATCTAGGAGCGCAGAAATGAGGAAATTCGATCCTCCGCTGTGCGTAATTCCCTCAAAAGTCCAAAGGGATTCTGCTCTCGAGTCAGGAACACCCAAAGTTGCAGATCCGTCAAAATAAGTTGATTTATCGGTCGTGACATACCGAGAAAACTTGCCGACGACTCTACTCCCGTCACTCTTGATCGCAACCACTGCATCAATGCAATTGTTATCTGATTCGTTTGCACACGGTGCAAGCATCGCTTTGAAAGAGAAATATGCTGCATTCGCGCAGCGGGAATCCTCAAGCGAAAGACAGACCTTGCTCTGCCATCCGCCTTCATTCACCGCCCCCGTTAAGGCACCGACGGCGCCGTATTCAGCACGATCATCAAAGATCACGCCGAGTTGATTAGCACTAGTGCTCGAAGGTGCTTCCCAATGCTCATCAATAGTTGCAGCACTCGAAGGCATTGCTGGTGAGAGCAAGCTGAGCGCGATGGCAGAAGCGACTCCCAGAGCAAACCGAGAATTGATAATTCGTAGCGTCCGTTGAGGGGAGTCCATACCTAGGAGAATAGCGAACATCCCGCATCTAAGTAATATCTCATTCACCTTGAGGACTTTGAGATTTCAATTGACGCTCAAGTGCGATTCCCACGATTGCCAGAATGAGCGCGCTCACCGCGTCAACTAGCGAGACCCAGAGCTGATGCTGAGCGAAAGCGCCACTTAAGTTGGGAAGTTGAAAGAGTGCAAAGCCAAGATAGAGACCGGAGAGGAGCGCGCCTCCATGAGAGCCACTCTTTGCCAAGAGAACGAGCCGCCCTACAAAGGTCACGGGTAACACGTTGATACGTCGTTTAACCATCAGCATGAGGAAAGCGAAGAGCAAGATAAGTGGCGCGCTCTGCCAAGAGAGCTCTGGCGCCGCCGAATCATTTGAGCGAAGCACTTGTAAGAACGCCCAACCAGCACTCACTCCTAAAAGAAGTAGCAGCGCAAGGGTGCTCGGCTTACTTACCTTCATAAGGTGGCCCCGGCACTCTGCAAGGCGTTAATAATGGCGCTCACATCTCCTCGACCAATCAAATGAGCGTCTGGCTGCAACTCAATCCATGGAATGAGTACGAAGAGCCGCTCATGGGCACGTGGGTGCGGAAGTGTGAGTTTCGGATCATGACTTACTTGGTCTCCGAAGGCGATGATGTCGATGTCGAGGGTACGAGCGCCCCAGCGCAGTATGCGTTCCCGACCAGCGGCCTCTTCAAGTTTAGAAGTTTTTTCAAGAAGTTCATCGGCCGTACCACCCCACTCTCCCATCACAACAGCATTGAAGAATTCTGGTTGATCTTCAACGCCCACCGGAGCGGTTTGATAGATCCTTGAAGCTTTCGATTCCTTCAATATTTGACTGAGTTGATGAATAGTTTGGTGCACCATGGTTTCGGCGTCGCCAAGATTTGCTCCAATGGACAGTACGACGCGCGTCATGGCCGCGTAATGGTTACAGAGACGTCCGCGAAAGGAACTTCAATAGGCGCGGTTGGCTTATGAACGGTTACCACAACCGTCTGCACCAATTTACGCGTCAAAATTTTCGATGCGATGCGTTCAGCCAGCGCTTCGATGAGATTCACTGGATCGCCCACGATTTCAGCATGCACGTCATTGGCAACT
>CAIPAI010000055.1 GCA_903863015.1 uncultured Actinomycetes bacterium | reverse complement strand
CGGTGTAGTCGCGCGCGGTACGCCAGTAATTTCTGCCGTCAACGCACTCGGCGAGACCGCGCTTGGCGAAACCCCGTTGACTGCGGTACCACGCACGCGAATATACGTGGTCGCATCCGTACTGGTCGTGGTGTACGTACCTGCGGTTGCGCCAGAGATGTCTACACAAGTAGTGAGATTGCCAAGATCCGGGCAGCGCTGCCATTGATAGGTAACCGTAGGAGTAGGTGCGCCCTCAAAGATCATGGAAGCAGTCAATACATTCCCGACGATATCTACACCAGCAGGGACACCGCTGGTAAGGAGACGCGGTGCAAATTGATCTTCTGGCGTAGCCACCGCGGATGTGGCAGATGGAATCGAAGTGCCGACTGCGTTAGTCGCTGTCACGCTAAAGCGATACGCCGTTCCGTTAATCAACGGAGTGAGTACACATGAAGTTGCACCTGGTGCTGGCGTGCAGCTGACTTCGGGTGAGAGCGGCACACCGTCAACGGTGAGTGCAATCACCTTGTAACTGAGAATCGCAGAACCGTTATTTGCTGGGGCAGTAAAAGAGACCGTAGCTTGATCATCCCCTGCAGCGGCAACCACGTTCGTTGGTGGTGATGGCTTTGATACGGGTGTCACCGCATTTGACGGTGCAGAGTTTGCAGAGCTTCCAGGAACCGAGTTTTGCGCCACCGCAGTAAAGGTATAAGCCACGCCGGGAGCAAGGCCCGAAATCTCACATGTAGTTGCTGGAGCATAGGCAATGCACGTCAATCCATCTGGAGATGAAGTCACGATGTATGCCGTAATGGTGTCTCCACCATTCGAGGCCGGCGGCGTAATTGTGATTGTGGCGCTTCCTGGTGAAGTCGTAGACGAAGATACTGCGGAGAGCGATGGCGCGCCAGGCACCGTCATAGGAACCACTGGCACAGATGCTGATGAGGTATCGGACGTGAATGCACCATTGTTTGCACGAACAGTAAATGAGTATGCGGTGCCATTCGTTAATCCACTGACCGTGCACCCAATGGGTGGCGTAAAGGGTGCGTTCACCGTGCAGGTGAATCCACCCGGCGAGGAAGTAACAACATATGAAGTAATCGCACTGCCGCCATCACTTTCTGGCGCTACGAAGGTCACTGCGGCATTTGCATTGCCCGCAACTGCGGCGACCGACGAGACCACCGTGGGCTTTGTTGCCGGAGTAATAGCCGAAGAGGCCGGTGAAGGACCGGCAGTACCCGATGAGTTGCTTGCGGTTGATGTGAAGGTATAGGAAGTGCCATTCACAAGACCTGAGATCACACAGCTGGTGGCTGGTGCGTAGACAGTACAAGTGAGGCCGCTTGGTGATGCCGTCACCGTGTATGAAGTTGCCGCGCCACCTGATCCAGTGCCAGGAACTACGGTGACCGTGGCGCTGCCATTACCGGAAACCGCGGTTGGTGCAGCCGGCACGTTAGGTGCATTGAGTATCCATTGCGCACTCAGGAGTGTGTTCGTTGCCGGCATGACAAATGATGCGCTCGCCGCGTAGAGCGAAATTCCATCGCTCCACTTATCAAAGGTGTAGCCCGCACGGGTAAAGCCACTACTGATCGCCAGGTTAACGGTGGCACTAGTGGTGGCAGCCTGCACGTTGGGTAACGCACCGCTGGTGATGGTTCCCGAATAGATAATGGCATTCGACGCTGCTCGCCACTGCGCATACAGCGTGACATCAGCGCTACCGAGAAGTAGTTGCGCACCGGGGCCGTAATGCGTGCCACTTCCGTTGCTACTGGTGCTCCAGTAATCAAAGATATAACCACTGCGACTGGGGGCGCTTCCAGTAAGTGCCACGATCTGACCAATATTTCCCGATTGCGCAACCGGAATTCCACTTACTCCTGCAACGCTGTTGTCGGAAAATGTTACGTTGTACGAAACCGCACTCCAGACCGCGTAGAGAAGGTAGTGCGCATCGCGAACGGTATACGCACTCGCCGCGGCAACGGTTTCATCACTTTGATCGATCCATTGCACGAAGTCATAGCCAGTGCGGGTGGGCATAGCTGCTGTCGTGATACCTGTTCCGCTCGTATAGGTAACGTCTGCAGGAACCGCTGAAGTACCACCGTTAAGTGAGTAACGCACAGTATAGATCGCAACCCATTGCGCAGTAAATGTGGGGGGCGCACTTCCCATCCGGTAAGTGTCACCGGCGCGATACGTGGTAGTCCCATCGTTCCAACCGACGAATACAAAATTTCCACCCGATGTGGAGGTTGTGGCATCTGTGGTTGGCAATGTGTAGAGAGCACCGAAGCTCGCCGAATTTGTGGCCGGCAACGCTGCCAGAGTCGGCGCCACTCCCCCAGCAACACCTGGTGAGAAGTTGATGGCGATAGAGGCGAGTGTCCACTTGGCATAAAGCACGACATCTGCGCCAGTAGTAAATGGTGAACTCTCTAGAGAACCTGTAGGAGTGGTGGACCAGCCGGCAAATACATATCCACTCTTACTCAAACCGCTTGCGCCCGGCAAAGTGATTCCCGGATCACCATCCACGTAGCCAACAACCGCTGGTGCACTGCCGGCAGTAGCACCATTTGCATCGAAAGTAACCATGCGAAGCGCGATCCAGCGAGCCGTCAGCACGATATTCGACGTGCCGGTGATGTAAATACTTCCTGCGCGATACACGGTGGTGCCATCACTCCAGCCACCGAAGCTAAATGTTGCTTTAGTGATGCCAGCAGCTGATGCCACGGTAAATGTTTCGCCGATGATTTTGGTTCCAGAAGTTGGCAAGGTGCCGAGGCCCGTATTGAGCGAGTAAGTAACGGTGTAGTTAGTGAAGGTCCACTTTGCATAGAGCGTGATGTTGGCGCTGGTTGAGTAAGTGGTGTTAGT
>CAIPAI010000054.1 GCA_903863015.1 uncultured Actinomycetes bacterium | reverse complement strand
CTTGTACCGCCACAAATGCACCTGTTACGCCTGTAATAAATGTCATGAGTTCAACCCGTATATCCGGTAGCGACTTGGATGTATCACACCCAGTTGCGTCCCCTCGTTGGAAAGCGTTCGCTGCATTCCAGCCAAAGCTTGTTCGCCGAGAGTGGATCGGATGAGCCACTCCCACTTTTCTTGTGCGGCTTCGTCAACAGCGAGTTCGCACTCGCCCCAAATCGTGAGATGAGCAAGATCGCCTTCGCGTGAGATGGAAATACAGACCCGGGGATCGCGTTCAATATTCTTGCTCTTTTGTTTACCTGTGACGCTGAGATATAGCGCATCATTGTCAAAGCCCAAGACAACTGGGGTGACATGGGGTCCACCATCAGGAGCTACGGTGGCCAAGTGCACCCACTTTCCCGAAGTGAGCAACTCTTTTAGAGCGGTGACGAGTTCTTGCTCAAGCGGGAGAGTAGACATGTGTTATCCCGCGTGACCGAGATATGCGGCAACAACTGCAGGATCATCTTTGAGCGATTCTGATGTGCCGCTGATAGCGACCACTCCACGCTCGAGTACGTAGCCGCGTTGCGAAATTTGCAAGGCTAATCGAGCTTGTTGTTCCACGAGAAGAATAGTGAGGCCCTTCTCTTTGTGGAGGCGCTTCAGGTAGCCAAACATTTCAATGACAAGACGTGGAGCCAGTCCCAAACTAGGTTCATCAAGCATCAAGAGTCGTGGTTGTCCCATCAATGCGCGTCCAACGGCGAGCATTTGCGCCTCACCACCGCTGAGCGTTCCACCCTTTTGATCGCGACGTTCAGCTAACCGTGGAAAGAGTTGGAAGATCTCCTCAAGTGCTGCATTACTCTTCGCTAAATCTTTACGCGCGGTATATCCACCTAACTGTAAGTTCTCCGCCACAGTGTGGTCTGGAAAGATCTGACGACCCTCCGGCACGTGGGCAATCCCTAGCTCGGACCGGCGAAAACTTTGAGTCTTCAATAGATCTTTACCGTCGAAGAGGATGTGGCCGTGGACTGGCTTCAGCAATCCTGAAATAGCGCGAAGAGTGGTGGTCTTCCCTGCGCCATTGGCACCCAATAGAACGACAAACTCACCCTGGTCGACACCTAAATTGAGGTTATCGAGCGCTTTCGCACCGCCATAAGCAACAGTGAGGTCTTTAATCTCGAGAAGCATTACTCCCCCATCAATTCAGAGATATCCGTGCGCCCGAGATAGGCCTCGATGACACGTGGATCATTACGCACGGCTTCGGGGCGATCTTCGGCGATAACCTTGCCACTCTCCAGGACGGTAACGACGTCAGCGAGTCCCATCAAGAACTCAACGTTGTGCTCGATGAGCACCACAGCAAGACCTTGATTCTTTAAGAAGAGAATAAGGTTATGAAGAGCATCGAGCTCTCCCTGCGTTAAACCCGTAGCAGGTTCATCGAGAATAAGAACCTTAGGACGAGCAGATACCGCTCGCACAATCTCCAGTAGGCGCTTCTGGCCGTGGCTCAGGTTCGCTGCTGCGATCTCGCTCTTCTTTCCAAGGCCCACCAGATGGAGGAGCGCTGCTGCTTGCTTCTCTTCAGCACGCGTGGATATGAAATAGCGCGGCATGCGAAGCACCGCCTCAATCCACGTGTACCTCTCCTGCAAGTACATGCCAGTAAGCACGTTGTCGCGCACCGATACACGTTCAAAGAGGTGCGGGATTTGGAAGACACGAGTAACTCCAGCGCGAGCGACCTTATGTGGCGTCTTTGGCATCCGCGCACCAAAGAATTTAACTTCCCCGCTCGTGAGTTGGTGGTAACGAGTGAGGCACGAAACAAGCGTTGATTTACCCGAACCGTTGGGACCAATGATGCCGTGCACCCGACCACTCTTAATCGAGATAGAAACGCCGTCCACGGCCTTAATGCCACCAAAGTGCTTGACGACATCAATTGCTTCGATTGCGATCTCGCCGACCACACCGTTGGAAATGGTAATAATCTCCTCACCAGAGGTATCTGGCTCCTCCTTCAGTTCGTGAGGTGAGCCCAATCGAGAAGCTCGGAAGGTACCCACAATTCCCCGAGGCAAGACCATCATGCAGAGGAGCAGCAAGGCTCCCAAAATCAAAGTGCGATAGGCGCCAGAGAAACGAATCTCAAAGTCAATTGCTGCGATAAGTGCGACGCCGGCAACTGGACCGACGAGCGTGCCCACTCCACCCAAGAAGAGACCGACGAAGAAGATGAGACCGCCACCCATGTCACCAATTTCTGGAGACATAAAGGAACCTTGCATCGCCAAGATTGCTCCAGCAACTCCTGCAAGCCCACCGGCAATGGCGAAAATTTTGACACGTTGGGCGTTTGGCGAGACTCCTAACGCGCTAGCCGTATCCGTGGATTCACGAAGTGCCATCGTGGCACGACCAAATCCACTTAAAATCGTATTGCGCTGGACAAGGTATGCAATAGCCAAAATACCCATGGTCAAAAAGTAAAACTGGCGCGTGCTGAGATCCACACCGCCCCAAGCTGGTCGATAAATCTCGGTGATCATGCCATCGTTACCAAGAGCCGTACGGAAACTCTCCATTGCGATGAGGTTGGCCGCCAAGGTAATCATGCCAAAGTAAAGGTAGGTAGCTCTCAAACTTATGGTGATCATCAAAATCGAAAATATCGTGCTAGCTGCAGCCGCAATGAGGATGCCGATCCAAGGATTGATGTCGTAATTCAACATCGCTAAGCCAATGGCATACCCGCCCATCATCTGCATACCAGTATGAGCGAGTGAGAGCAATCCGCCATAACCCATACAGATATTCAGCGAGAGAGTAAGCACTGCTGATGTACCAGCGGTAATCATCACATTGAGGTAAGACTCAGGGTTTGCAGTACTCGTTACCCAGAAGGGAAAGATAACTACAAGAGCTATAGCGATTAATCCAAGCCCACGAAGTGCGATATTTGTTGATTTCATCAGTGGCCCTCAATCGGCTTTCCAAATAGTCCAGCAGGTTTCAACACCAAGATCAGACCAAGCGCCACGAATACGGCAATTCCAGAAGCGATACCACCAAATATTGCGCCCGCAATACTGTTGAGTAGACCGACGATTAATCCACCGAAGAGCGCTCCACGAGGACTCCCCACGCCACCGATCACTGCGGCCGTAAAACCGCTAATAGTAAAACTCAAACCAGTTGCCGGGTTAATTCCGTTCTCGGGGCACCAGAGAAAACCAGCGAGGGCTCCCAACACCGCACTTCCGACGAAAGCTCCTACTACGAGTCGCTTCGTTGGTACACCGAGAATAATGGCAGTGTCTGAGTTATGGGCAGTGGCTCGCATGGCGCGACCGTGAATAGTGCGCCTAAGAAATTGATCATAAATAGCAATGATCGAAAGTGAAACAATAATCGCAATGATTTGCTGCGCACTTATCCTGGCCGATCCCACCGAAAAAGTTTTATCGATGAACGGCGGGAAAGAGAGAGTATCTCCTACGTACCGAAGGGAGAATATGGATTGAAAAATTAACGCGGCTGCCAAGGTGGCGATGATCCAGGCGAAACGGCTGCCAGAGAGCTGAACTGGAAGAATAACCATGCGCTCCATAATCAAACCCATGATGACCGCAATCACCAACATGATGGCCAATCCCACGGGCCATGGCCATTTGCGTACGCCGATTATTTCAAAACCTACAGCTGCACCGAGAACGAATGTTTCGCCTTGCGCGAAGTTCATAATTCGCGTGGGTTGATAGGTAATAGTCAGCGTAAGCGCTACAAGTCCGTAGATCGCACCACTAAATAGACCATCAAAGAGCGCTTGAAGATTCATTTCTTCGATACCTCATGTGCTTTCCGTTTTCCATAGCGCGGGTCTTGCGTTAATCCCCCATTAAGTAGGTGGGCTGAGACTTCAATGAAGTCTCAGCCCACCTTTCACGTCGATCCCTACTTACTTAAGGACGAGCTTGCCCTTAACCTTCGTGCACTTGAGTGTCTTGCCGCCAGCGCCCTTTGCAGTAGCGCCAGCCTTGACACATGCATCTCCGGCCTTGGCAACCTTGGCTGCTACCTGAGCAACAACCTTGTTGATTTGAGCAATGTCCTTCTTCACTTCAATCGTGTACCAGCCGTTGGCATCATGGAGCCATTGGTAGACGTGGATTGAATCTTGTTGATAGAAGTTGTGCTCTGGTCCCGGAATGATGTGGTTACCAGATGGAGTCTGGTTAGCTGGGATATCGAGCGTGCTCATAGCTGCCTGCACCTTGTCGCTATCAAGTGATTGAACCTTGTTAGCAGCAACGGCGTATGCGTAGAGGCAATCTGCTGCAATAGCAGTGCTCTTTGGCGAGGTGGCACCAGCGATTGCGCCAGTGTTGAAACCATACGCTGCGAGCGTCGCATCGATATGTGCCTTGTAACCAGGTGCCCACGTCGACTTATCGCGAATTGGCCATTGGTAGTTAGGCGACATCATCAATTCGCCAGCGAAGTCGACGCCACCAGCATCGTGGAATGCCACGTTCTGTGAACCCGATCCACCAATGATTTGACCCTTGTAGTTGAGGGCCTTCGCTGCCTTAGCGGTGTAAGCACCGTAGGCATTGTTGGAGATCCAGATTGCGTCAGCGTCGATGAACTTCTGTACTTGATCATTATGCGAAGTAGCAGTGGTCGAAATTTGTTGCCACCCGATGTAGACCATGCCGTACTTGCCAGCAACTTCTGTCATGTAATCGTTGAAGTACTGACCAGTCGCACCAGCTTCGTAGATCATGCCAACGCTCTTCACACCCTTATCTTGCAGAGCGGCGAAACCAGCGTTGATGGAATCCTTGTAGTAATCCTGCGAGCGGAAGCCGTACTTGTAATTAGCGAAGTTTCCAGCTGCTACTGCAGGTTGGCAGTTGAGCTTCTTAGCAGCTTCGTATGAAGGAGCTGCGGCTTCGTAATAAGCAGTAATCGACGGTCCTACAGCGAATTGAATCGAGGGATCGTTAGCGATTTCCTTAGCGTTGGTAACTGCCTTCACTGGGCTGAGGCCATCGTCAAATGCTTTGATCTTGATCTGAGCACCACCGATACCACCAGCCTTGTTGATCTGGTCGGCCACAATTTGCAACGAGTTCTGCTGTGACACACCGAG
>CAIPAI010000053.1 GCA_903863015.1 uncultured Actinomycetes bacterium | reverse complement strand
TTTCTTACTCACGGACATAGCGATCACTCAGAAGGTGCCGAGCGCCTTTCAGAGATGGTGAAGGCGCCAGTTTTTGCCCGCCTTCCAGAATTCACTTCGAAGGACGCCACTCCGTTGATCGATGGATTGCAGATCAACGATGGCGAAGTGCATTTTCGAGTGATTGCCACACCAGGACATACCGCGGACTCGATCACCTTCTTCGCGGAAAAGGGCAGTGATACTGGGCTATTTACCGGTGACACCATTCTCGGGCGCGGATCGTCAATAGTGGCTTATCCCGATGGATCAGTGGGGCCGTATTTAGCATCGCTCCATGCGCTCTCTGAAATGTTAGGCAGCCGGAGTGCGGTTCCGTTGCTTCCTGGACACGGACCAGTGAATGAATCATCTCTTCCAGTGGTCGATCAATACTTGGCTCACCGTTTAGAGCGCGTTGCCGAAGTACGTGCAGCGATGGCGCGTGGCATCACAGATGTAGAAGGAATTACAAACGAGGTTTACAGCAATGTTCCAGAGAACGTGAAGTGGGCAGCTGCACTTTCAGTGCAAGCGCAAGTTGCTTATATTAACGAGAGCGCTTAGAAAGACGTTCTTCGTCGAGAATTACTACGGCGCGTGCTTCGAGGCGTACCCAACCACGGCTAGCAAAATCTGCGAGCGCCTTATTTACGGTCTCGCGAGATGCGCCTACTAGTTGAGCGAGCTCCTCTTGCGTGAGGTCGTGCGCTACGTGAATGCCGTCTGGACCTTTAGTACCAAACTTTGCCGCAAGTTCAGAAAGTGCTTTAGCCACACGACCAGGAACGTCTGAGAAGACTAAGTCGCCCACTGCTTCCCACGTGCGACGGAGACGTTGTGCAAGTGCGCGAAGAAGTTGCTTGGCAACTTCTGGACGACCGACGAGCCAAGTATCCAAATCCTTATTTCCAAGACCGAGCAATACGGTGTCGGTAAGGGCGGTTGCCGTGGCAGTGCGAGGAAGTGGATCAAAGAGTGAGAGTTCGCCGAACATTTCTCCGGGTCCAAGGACGCCGAGAAGATTCTCGCGACCGTCACCACTCTTAATGCCTAGTTTTATTTTTCCTTCGACGACTACATAGAGACGATCGCCGGCATCGCCTTCGTTAAAGAGCACCTGACCCTTGGCTACTTGGACTTCAACCATGCTGGCACGCAACGCGATGGCGGCCTCGTCATCTAGCGCGGTGAAGAGGGGCGCCTTGCGAACTACGTCGTCCATGGGTCTCCTTGCTTTTCTGGTGCTAAGGGGAGTTTAGCCTGCGTAGGCTGGGTCCATGAACGCCTCGAAGACAGGTGCCTTGTCGCCCGTGCGCTCCCACGCCGCCCAGATCAACCGCATCCTGGGCAAGACCTACCCGGATGCCCACTGCGAACTCGATTTTCAGAGCCCGCTTCAACTCCTGGTGGCCACGGTGCTCTCCGCCCAGTGCACCGATAAGCGGGTCAACCTCGTCACCCCAGCCCTCTTTAAGAAGTATCCGAGCGTGCAGGCGTTCGCTGGCGCCAAGCCTGCTGAACTCGAGGCTCTCATTGAGTCGACTGGCTTCTTTAGAGCAAAGGCCAAAAGCATCTTGGGACTCTCTCAACGCATCTGCACTGAATATGGTGGAGAGGTGCCCGGAACCCTTGAAGAGCTCGTCACCCTTCCCGGGGTTGGTCGCAAAACCGCAAACGTCGTCCTCGGAAACGCTTTCGGTGTTCCGGGACTCACGGTTGATACGCACTTTGGTCGTCTAGTTCGCCGCTTCGGATGGACTGATGAAGAAGATCCCGTGAAAGTTGAATTTGCGATCGCGGAGATTGTTCCTGAAAAGGAGTGGACAAACCTTTCACATCGATTGGTCTGGCACGGTCGTCGCATCTGTCACTCACGTAAACCGGCGTGTGGTGCGTGTCCGGTTGCGAAGCTCTGTCCTGCTTTTGGTGACGGGGAAATTGATCCGGTGAAAGCCGCAAAATTAGTGAAGCCAGACGAGGCCTTCCGGTGAAGTATTTTTCGGTACTCCTTTCATTCGCCCTTGTGGCCTGCAGCTCGCAGAGCGCACCACCCCAAGCAAAAGAGATCGCCATTGTTGAATGTGCAACTCTCTCCACGAGCGCGGGTGCAAATGAAATGCCAACTACCGAGTTGCCATGCCTTACGGAAAGTGGTCTCACGTCGAAGAAGTACGCATTGAATTCCATTAACGGACCATTCGTGCTGAATGTCTGGGGTTCCTGGTGTACTTCCTGTATTGCAGAGTTACCTTTCTTTGTCGACCTTAACAATACAAAAGCAGTACAGATTGTCGGATTGGATGTTGAGGAAGCACAGGCAAGTGATGCCATAACTTTCGCTAAGAAGAAGGCGATGGCCTGGCCGCAAATCCACGATCCCAACGGTGCTACCCGTGGAGTATTTGGGATGGGCGTGCCAGTCACCTGGTTTATTGATAAGAATGGACATGTGGCATTTAAGAAAGTGGGAGAGATTCACTCCCTCGCGGAGTTGAAGGGGTTACTCAAGACCCACTTAGGAATAAGCGCATGACCCGCCAACACCCCGAGTGGATCGCCGCGTTTAAAGCTCTTCCCGGGAATGTCACGCGTTCTGATCTCACTCGCATCGATATGGATGGAAATGCGGAAAGCCGTCCAGGTGCTGTGCTTATTCTTCTCAGTGATGGGGAGTTTGGTCCTGATGTCCTCATTACGGAGCGAGCTGCGGAGTTGCGTGCCCACGCCGGTCAACCCGCATTCCCCGGCGGAGCTATTGATGCCACCGACGAAAGTCCGGTGCATGCGGCAATACGCGAGGCCGAAGAGGAGGCCGGCGTCTCTCGCGATGATCTAGAAGTACTTGGAGTTCTGCCTACTCTCTGGTTGCCGCCGAGCAACTTCTTGGTAACTCCAGTGTTGGCGTGGTGGCATACGCCGCGGTATCACACGGAGATCATCACGGAAGAAGTAGCGCGCGTAGTCCGCGTTCCACTTGCAGACCTTGCTAATCCCGCGAATCGCCTACGCGTGCAGCATCCCAACGGATTCATCTCAGCTGCCTTCGATGTAGCCGATCTACGTATCTGGGGATTTACCGGCGGAATATTGGATCGACTGCTCGCACTTACTGGTTGGGAAGTCGAGTGGGATCAGGAACGGATTTATCCGCTCTGATGAGTGCCCCACTGATTATTGATGCGATTGCGCTCATCTACATCCTCTTCTCAATAAAGCGCGGATATTCACGCGGCTTTATAGTGGGAGTTCTTGGCTTGATCGGCTTCTTCGTGGGCCTTTACCTTGGACTCAAGTACTCGCCCACAGTGATTTCGTATCTTCCTAGTCTTGCGCACACTTCAATCTCAAGAACTCTGCTCTCGGTGGCAGTCATTGTGGCTATTGCTTTTGCTACCAAAGCTGCTGTGTTGGCAATTGGTGGGCGCATTCGCAAGTTGATGATCTTCAAACCAGTACGTTGGCTCGATTCACTTCTTGGGGCGATCATTTCTGGAGCGATCGCCATTTCAATCGTTGCGGTTGTTTCCGTGGTAGCCGAGCAAACCGCTCCTGCCAAATATGTGACGATGTTAAAAGAGAGCGAAGTTTTGGCTCAAGTTCAATCAAAGATGCCTCATCTTCTAGATACATTGATGTCAGAGGCAGCGATCAGACTGAAGTAGCGGGGATAGCGCTCTTGCGGGAAGATTTCTCCGTGACACTTACCTTTATTACAGGCGGCTCTCGGGGCTTAGGTTTTGAGACAGCTAAGGCTCTCAAGTTGGCTGGACACTCGATCGTCTTAGTAGCTAAGGATGAAGAGCGTCTCGTAGAAGCCGCTCGAACTTTGCAATGTGAGTATCGGTCGCTTGATCTGGAGAATCTCGAGAACACCAAAAAAGTTTTCGGGGAGATGCTCACCACCTTTGGCGTGCCAGACGTTCTGGTGCTGGCGCATGGCGTGATGAGCGAGAAAGTTTCGAAGACCATCAAGACTACAAACGAAGAGTGGCGCCGAGTAATGTCAATCAACTTGGATGCAGTCTTCTGTGCGCTTAACATCATCGCTGCACCTATGGTTGAAGCGCGTAAGGGTCGAGTCGTTGTCTTCTCAGCGTGTTTAGGGCGAATGTCGGGTCCCGGTAACGCTGGAGGTCTTGCGCCGTATCGCGTCAGTAAGGCAGGGGTAAACGCGCTGGTGAGAAATCTTGCACACGAAACAGGTTTAGGAAGTCGCGGTTTCTTGGTGGACGCAATTTGTCCCAACCATTCGCGCACAGACATGGGCGGTCCCAATGCACCGCTCTCGGCTGAAGAGGGCGCCCAGACCGCTATCTGGTTGGCGACACGAGAGTTTAATCTTGCGTCGGAAGACGACCAGGATCGATTGACCGGCGTTCTCTGGGAAGAGCGGAAAGTGGTCCCGTGGTGAGTTGAATTGGCGTGTAATAGACCCTTTGAGTGGCGTAAGAAATGGGAACGCGATTGGGAGCAAGTAAAATATTGTTCAGAAAAATGTAAGTCACACGGCAAGTAACTCGGTGACGTACACTCGGCTTATGCGTAAGGCAGTATTCGTCTCTCTGATAGTGGCCTTATGGGGATCCTTGTGTCTCAGCCCCGTATCCGCCGCTGTTAAACCGGGTGCCGCCTGCACCAAACTAAACCAAAAAATAAATTCAGGCGGATACATCTATACCTGTATTAAGTCAGGAAAGAAGTTGGTGTGGGCTAAGGGGATAGTTGTAAAGAAGGTGACTATCGCTCCAAAAGAGACGCCAGCTCCTACACCCACTCTTACACCCACTCCTACACCCACCTCCACACCCACTCCTACACCCACTTCCACACCTCTCGAACCCGACGGCTTCCCAGCCAATACCCCAGCCCCAGGCCGTACCTGTCCGAACGTTGGTGGGTCGGCAACAATTTACGGTGCGAAACTCACTTGCCTCAAAAATGAAAGTGTCAGTGATGGCGGTAAATGGGCGCTTAACCCCGGCGAGGTGATTTCAAATCCAAATGGAATTAGTAGTGCAAAACCGTTAGATATAAGTGGTACCTCATCATCTTCGGCTGTAGCGAAAACTAATCGCGATCTACAGCGTCCCTCAATTCAGACAGCACTGACTGCAATAAAGGACATCCAAGATATTTTGCAGAACGCTGCGCAAACGAAGCAAGGTTTTCAGGTTCTGACCTCACCTAATGTTGATGCAAAACTGGCGCAGCTCGCTCGAAGTACTTTGCCGACTGCCACTAAATTCTTCAGTTCAGTTTATGACCCGATCCAACCAGTCTCAGTGATCTACTCCTACTGGACCGATACTGCTTGGGCAGTTGCTGCTGATAAAGCCGCCGGCGATACGCCAAATGGATACCAAAGTTTGGGCGATTGGATGGCTGCTAAGCCATCATCTGCATATTTCAGCGAGTTGGGTTCTGGTTCACATAGCGGTACAACAGTTAATGGCTTCTCGCCGAAGATTATTTTGGTTACGTCGGGGCCAGATGCGGCAAATCGTCCAGGTGGCACCACCACGGCAAACCACGAATATGTGCACAATGTGCAACAAGAGTTGGCCCCGACGAAATTCTTATCGTCACCTTGTTGGTTTGTCGAAGGTATGGCGCAGTATTACGGGATTGCGCTCGCGTATCCTGATGCAACAAATTATTTAGACAATCGTGAGTTAGTTTTAAAGGATCGTGAATTTGGTACGTACCCATTTGATGCCCAACGCACTGTTGCGCAGTGGGCAGATTCGTTAGTTGCAAACGAGGCGCCCTCATGTGGGGCACAAGGTGGCTATTGGATCGGTCCACTTGCCGTAGAGAAGCTAGTTAGCCTAAAGGGAACGGCCGGAATTATTGCACTCACTAAAGAGATTGAACGGGTGGGAAATTTCGCAAATGCATTTAAGAATATCTACGGAATGGAATTGACGACTTTCTATACCTTGGCCGCTGAGCATGTTGAAGATACCGTCGGAGACCTGCTTGGGATTCCCACTAAGTCCACGTCAACCAGTTCAACTTCTGCAAGTGCTTCATCTGGTACCTCGTCGGGCAGTGGCAAGGCGGACCCAGTTATTGTCACACCCACTGCAGGTACACCGAATAGTGCTGCAATAATTTCAGCGGTCAAGGAAACAATCGCTCAATCAAAAGCGGTTGCCACTTCACCACTGATTCATGTGTTGATCGAACCTGGTGCCATGACGGCCGATCAGGAAAAGTGGCTAACTGATTCCTTACAATTCATCTCGTATGTTTCACCTCCGAGCGCGGGTGGTGATTGGAATTTAGTCTTCCCGCGCACCATGGAATGGTTTTTAAAGAATTGGGATATGTCGAAGGAGCAGCAACGTTACAAGGATATGTTTGCAAATAACACCGCCGAGCAATTAATGGGCAGCGTGCATTCGTATGGCACAAATAATGGAGGCTGGGCCGCAAGTTTCTTCGTATCGCCAACCAATAATTGGTTTAACCCCGATTGGCAGATGCGATTCATGGCCCAGCTGTTAAAGCCGACTGGCTTTGCAAATAATGTTGCGGGTCAAAATTATCCAGAATGGTTTACCCGCATGTTCGCCTATCCAATCGGGGCCGCCTATAGCCAAATCACGAGCAATGGAAATTACGCAACATTACGTAATGATTGGCTGACCCTTTTAAAAACCTTGCCTAAACCGATCGATTTGGCTGCTTATGTAGGTGCTGCGGCATATACCGGTCCTGAAAATAACAAGATGCCCGGGGCGCTCGCTGATGAAATATTGATTGCCAAGGTGGGCATCGCGAAATCGACGAATTTCTTGGTTGAGATTGCCGCATCCCAAAAACCTTGGGATCAGCAGCTCCTTACGACTTTTGGAATCTCAAAAGCAGATCTTTACCTGCAGGTTGCAGCAATAGCGAAGTAACAAATAGCGCTCTGGTTCGTAAAACATAGCTACAGAATTAGAAACGCTCCTCTAAAAAGACATCCCAATACCTACCCGGTGATTAAGAGTTATCGGGTATCCAAACTGGCTGGACTTCGATTGGCCCCTTAGAGAAATCTGGGAGATGGATGGATTGCAGCCGCTTTTCAGAAAGGTGAGTTACCTGGCGGT
>CAIPAI010000052.1 GCA_903863015.1 uncultured Actinomycetes bacterium | reverse complement strand
TCCAGGACGCGTCGATACGGCGCATGTGTAACGCCTATAAAGAGATCAGATTCTTTCGCGCGCGGCCCAGCGACCTTTTCATAATGATCCATTTCGAGATGCGCATCATCAGTTCCGCGAAATTCGATCGATAAACCGCCGATAGTGAGAGTCGCTTTGCGATCATCAAGATCCTGCCATCCTGCAGTAGTTAACGAAGTGACGAGTTCGCGCCATGGAAGTTCAGCACCGTGTGAACGATCGCCGTCATCCTTCTTCAAATACCAGAGAGGATTTTTAAGAGTCGGGGCGTAGTAATCGTTGGAACCGAGCACGAACGCGCCAGGAACTTGCAGGAGATCAGACATGGCATCGAGGGCCACACCAACGGCATCTGGATGCGCTAGATGATCACCGGTACTAATCACAAAATCGGGGCGGTGTGCGGCGAGGGATTTGATCCACCCCATCTCACGCGTTCGTTTTGGGGTCAGGTGTAGATCGGAGATATGAAGGATTCGGATGGGGCGCGCACCAGCGGGCAGAATCGGGACTTCTGCCTGACGCAGGGTGAAGCGCGAGGAGATCACGGTGCCATCGTGCCATGATGAGCCCTATGAGTATCAAAGAGACCCTCCAAAGCGACCTGACCGAAGCCATCCGCAGCCGAAATGAGTTGCATGCCGCGACTATCCGGATGGTGCTCACCGCGATCACCAATGAGGAAGTCTCCGGTAAGAGCGCTCGGGTGCTCACAGACGCCGAGATCATCACCGTCCTTTCGCGTGAGTCCAAGAAGCGCCGCGAAGCCGCGGAGGCATTCGCCGCAGGGGATCGCCAAGACCGCTCGGATCGCGAAAAGGCCGAAGGCGAAGTCATTGCCCTCTACTTACCGGCGCAGTTGGGCGAGGCCGAATTGGCGCAGATGATTAAGGAAGCGATCGCAGAAAGTGGCGCAGCTGGTCCAAGTGGCATGGGTGCAGTGATGAAACTGCTCCAACCGAAAATTGCTGGCAAGGCAGACGGAGCGATGGTTTCTGCTGCCGTGAAATCAGCTCTCGGACTTTAATCTTTTAGCGCTGCAAGAAATTGTCTAGTTAGGCATTCTTGATTGCGGCGATGGTTGAACTGTCTGGTGAGAAGACATGCATCAAGTTAACTTTTTCGTTAACGATTTGGTAAATCCAGACGGTATCAACATCTTGTGGCTTTCCATCGACCATCATGTCGCGATTGATTTCACGAACAGCAAGGACCGAGCCCACAGTGAAATTATCTGCCAATTCGATCTTCATCTCTGAGTGACGATCGAGGATTCCCTCGTAGAACTCGCGAAGAGCATCTTTGCCTGAGACAAGGAGCTCATTTCGGTCTTGGGAAATTGAGCAATCATCTGCAAGGAAATTCATGAGACCATCGAGATCCTTTTCATGAACTTTCTTTAATAAGGCCTGCATTACTTCTAGTGGCGTCATGGCTCTCCCTCTTTCCAGTGACTTGCGGAAGTCATACTCTAAAACGTTCTTAACCGTATGTACACGCCTACCTACAACGATATTTACCTTGAGACTCGTTACTTCCCTGTAGCGATGTAACGCATCAGGATGGTGTTATCGAGTTTCAGATCACTTCCCCAAATCAATTTTGCGCTCGAATTCCACTTAATTGAGTTATATCCGTCTTTCACGCCGACGGCTTCTTCCGTGTAGACAGTCGCGAGTGGCCACTTCGTATCTTTAAAAGTACTTGCGCTCCAACCCTTCGGCTCTGCGCTCTTTTCAAATTTGCAATCCATAGTGGGGTTGCTCGAGGTAACACATTCTTGGTTGAGCGGCGCTTTGTGGATTACGAGCGTCCGCCACTTTGGTCCGGTAGCAGCTACAAATTTTCCACTCTTACTTTCGCGAACTTGGGCGATGATGCCACCGTCACCAATTTGTTGTCGTGGTGAGCCAATGTATTCAAGCCCTGAATCGTTGGCGATGTAATCCTTCGCTACCAGACCCAGAGTGAGTGGATATGAAGCGGTGAAGGTAATGACCTCAGAGTTAAAGGATCGTTCCGTAGTGATAGAGACGGAGTCTTCGCCTACCTTCTTGCCGTTGGCATAGAGCGCAAACCAATTATCTGCCCACACTTCGGCAGTAAAAGAGAGCGCTTTAGCTTTGGTAGTAGCAGATGCAACTGTGGTGGTGCCCACCGAGAGGACGGCCACTAGCAAGAGTCCGAGGACGCGAGATTTCTTCATGCGCACGAGAGTAACTGAAGCGAGCGCGTTAGCGATTCGCTCTTTGGATGCTCACAGGCTCTTGCCAGCGAGGTCTATGGAGCGCAGGCCAGCGATGTCGCTGATCTCCCCATCGGCGTCTTCGATGCGCAACAGTGCAGGTGCCTTGATGGTCTTAATCAAACGCTCTTCATTCGTTTTGGCCCGCACGTTCTCAATGTGAAGATCGAGGGCGCTGTTGAGTTCCGGCGATGCACTCTTCTGCAACTCCTTGCTCTCACTGATGGTAATTGGAGCAAGAGATGGGCTTACTCGATTCACGATAACGCCAGCTAGCGGCATACCCTCCGAGTTAAGCCGATCAATAAAGAACTCTGCCTCTCGAATCGGGTCGCGCTCAGGCACAGCCACCACAATGAACGCACTACCTGGCGCCTTCAAGAGTTGATATGTCTCGTCGGCGCGCTTTCGAAAACCTCCAAAGACGGAATCCAGGGCGGAGACGAATGCAGATATATCCGTGAGGATCTGTCCACCGAGAATTTTCGAGATAGTCGATGCAAAAAGCTGGATACCAGTATTGAGAATCCGAGTGATCGCCCAGCCGCCAGCTTTTGCAGGCGTGGTGAGGAATTTGATGAGTCGCCCATCAAGAAAAGAGCCAAGTCGGGCTGGTGCATCGAGGAAGTCGAGCGCCGAACGGCTCGGGGGAGTATCGACCACAATTAAGTCCCACTCTTGTGAGGCGAGCAATTGACCCAACTTCTCCATCGCCATGTACTCCTGCGTGCCAGCGAACGAGGAGGAGAGTGAGATGTAGAAAGGATTTTCCAGAATCGTACGAGCGCGATCTGCATCGGCGTGCGCCAATACAATTTCGTCGAATGTGCGCTTCATATCGAGTTGCATCGCGTAGAGATTTGGGACGGCCTTAACGGCATGTGGTTCGAAACTCAACTCATTGAGCCCTAACGCCTGAGCAAGTCGACGAGCGGGATCAATTGTGAGCACTACGGTTTTGCGACCTTGGTCGGCTGCCTGCAGAGCAATGGCCGCGGCCGTGGTGGTCTTTCCGACACCACCAGCCCCACAACAGAGAATGACTCTCGTCGTGGGATCGCTGAGGAGATCTTTAATCATGCTTCACGCAACCCGTTTGCGATGAACTCTAAGATTTCAAAGGAAATCTCTTCACCCATGTGCGCTATTTCAATAACATCAAGTTCTTCGAGTAAAGCAATCTGCTTTTCTTGACGAGTTACACGATTTGTATATCGATTTACTTCTGCCCGAAGTGCTGTAGCAACGACACCGTCGATCTTGTCATTGAAAACGTCTAGTTCTCTCTCTTCTAACATCTGATTAACAAATATGTGGCCAAGATTTATGCCGAGCCCACGCAATTCATCAACTGCCTCAAGGCTCTCTTGGATGGGCATCTCTTCTGGCAGAGTAACAATGTGCACGGTTGTCATTTCAGAGTGAATAAGCTCGCTAATTGATTCTGCTTGCTTGCGTATGGGCCCGACTTTTGCAAGCGATGCGAGTTGTGCGTTGATGTCGAGAAATTTTCCAATGCGTCCGGTGGGGGGCGCATCCATTACGACCGCGTCGTATACCCATGGTCCTTCAAATGTTGATCCCGATTTATTTCCCGGACGTCGTCTGGTGGCTTCATATGCTTTGCCGGTGAGCAACACATCGCGTAAACCCGGAGCGATGGTGGTGGCAAAGTCGATCACGCCAAATTTGGCGAGCGCCCGGCCCGCGGCCCCTGCTTTGTAATACATCTCGATGTACTCCAGCAGCGCCTCCCTGGGGTCCACGCTCATCCCCCAGAGCTGGGGGGCAAGTTCCACCTCTCGGTAGGGGAGCTCTGAGCGCCCAAAGAGCGGGGCGAGTCCTTGGCGCCCCTCGACCTCCAGGAGCAGGGTTTTCGCTCCCGCCTGGGCAAATGAGAGGGCTAAGGCGGCGGCCAGGGTGGTCTTCCCCGTCCCGCCTTTACCGGTCACCACGTGGAGGCGAGGTGCGGTATTCATACCTCCAGCGTAATAGCGATTGCACTTCTAGGCGCGGGCAGTCGTAGGGTGGGGGCATGAGCGAAAAAGTCATCTGGGAGTACGTCACCGTGCCCCTGCTATCCCATGCCACCAAGCAGATCCTGGACAACTGGGGTCTTGATGGTTGGGAACTGGTTCAGGTTGTTCCTGCGCCAGGTACCGGAGAGCAACTTGTTGCCTATATGAAAAGAGTGAAGCAATGACCGATTCTAAGAATGTCGTCACCGGAGAACGTCTCGCCGCACTTGGCTTGGAACTTCCAGAGGTAGCAGTCCCTGTTGCCGCTTACGTTCCTGCAGTGCGCGTAGGAAATCTCATCTTCACTTCTGGACAACTGCCAATGGTTAACGGCGCGCTCTCTGCAACCGGCAAGCTCGGTGCAGAAATCAGCATTGAGCAAGGAAAAGAGCTCGCGCAGATTTGCGGACTCAATGCACTTGCCGCAATCGCCACTCTCGTTGACCTTGATGAAGTAGTTCAAGTTGTAAAGGTCCTCGCATTTGTTGCTAGCGCACCGGGCTTCACCACTCAAGCACAGGTCGTCAATGGTGCGAGCGAACTCTTCGGAACCATTTTCGGCGATGCCGGGAAGCATGCGCGTTCCTCTGTTGGCGTGGCAGAACTTCCACTCGGTGCACCTGTCGAAGTTGAAGTTGTCGTCGCTGTTCGCGGCTGATGATTCCATCTTTTATATCATTGGTCCGGGCGGATAACCCCGGACCAATGACATTAGAGGGCACTAATACTTGGGTAATCGCGGCGCCATCTGGTGCGCTGGTGATTGATCCCGGTCCTCTCATGCAAGAACACTTAGATGCTGTTGCGCTCGCAACCGATGGAAAAGTTGCTGGAATATTTCTTACTCACGGACATAGCGATCACTCAGAAGGTGCCGAGCGCCTTTCAGAGATGGTGAAGGCGCCAGTTTTTGCCCGCCTTCCAGAATTCACTTCGAAGGACGCCACTCCGTTGATCGATGGATTGCAGATCAACGAT
>CAIPAI010000051.1 GCA_903863015.1 uncultured Actinomycetes bacterium | reverse complement strand
CCAGCTCATCCGTTCACCTGTGTTAATCATCGCGGTGGTCCAGCGGGTGATTTCGTTTCGATTCATGCCGTTAAGGAGAATCGCCATGAGTAGAGCTGACATCTGTTCGTCGGCCACAACACTGCGCGTGTAGGCATCAACCATCCAGTCAATCTGTGCGGGCGTGAGTTCATGGCCATCACGTTTGGCGCCGATAACGTCTACTGCGGCGAATGGTTCAACGCTCATGCTTAACTCTTCTCTAGATGAGCAGGGCCAAAAGCTTCAGGGAGTACTTCCTTCATCCGGCGCACGCCAGTAGGCATCCACACCTGCAGTTCAGGGCCGCCATGCTCAAAGAGCAATTGGCGACAACGACCGCAGGGCATCAGCGCTTCCCCAGCGCCATCAACACAGGCAACAGCGACCAGGCGCCCGCCACCGGTGGCGTGCAATGAAGAGACCATTCCGCATTCAGCGCAGAGCGTGAGGCCGTACGAGGCATTCTCTACGTTGCAACCGGAGACAATGCGACCATCATCGACGAGTCCGGCGACTCCCACTGGGTATTTGGAATAAGGCGCGTAGGCACTCTTCATGGCCAATGTGGCTGCCGCCCTTAAGACTTCCCAATCAATTTGAATAGTCATGCGATCACGCGGAGAGCCCGGCCATCAGACGACCCACCAAACCGCGTTCGGCATCTTTAGCGTCGAGGATCGCCACAATCTTTCCGCCAGACATCACCGCAACGCGATCTGCAAGGGAGAGAATTTCATCGAGCTCAGCTGATACGAGGAGTACGGCCGCTCCCGCATCACGAGCTGCAATCAATTGATTATGAATAAATTCGATAGAGCCCACATCGACGCCACGGGTTGGTTGGGCAGCGATCACCACGCGAGTGTCTTGGCTTAATTCGCGCGCGACTACGACCTTCTGTTTATTTCCTCCGGAAAGGGCGCCTGCAGTCGTTTTGATGGAAGGAGTTCGAATATCGAACTCTTCGACCAAGCGAGTGGCATTCTCTTCAAGGGCAGCCACATTACGAATCCAACCTTTAGCAAAAGGATCGCGATCGAATTGGTTCAGAACCAAGTTATCTTCGATTGAATAAGAAGAAACCAAGCCGTGCTTTTCGCGGTCTTCGGGGATATGCGAAACTCCCATGGAATGCACTTTGTGAGGATGCATATCAGGAGTGGCTTCTCCGGAGACCAGTACTTCGCCGCTCAGACGCGGACGCATCCCGCAGATCGCTTCGACAAGCTCGCGTTGGCCGTTGCCTTCGACGCCGGCGACACCGACGATCTCGCCCGCTCTCACTTCGAGGTTGAGACCGTCGACGGCCAAATGTTTGCGGTCATCATTTACCGACAACGCTTTGATCTCCAAAGTAGATGCCTCTGGCTTAGCCTCTCCTTTTTCAACCTGAAGGACCACATTGCGGCCGACCATAAGTTGGGCAAGCCCCTCCTCGTCGGTCTCTCTGGGTGAAGTACTTCCTGCGACACGACCGTTACGAAGCACAACTACACGATCGGCGACGGCCATCACCTCTCGGAGCTTATGCGTGATAAAAAGAACGCCAACTCCTGATGTCGCCAAATTCTTCATCACTTGCAGAAGCTCGTCAGTCTCTTGCGGAGTAAGTACGGCGGTGGGTTCATCAAGAATGAGAAGGTCGACATCTTTGCGCAGTGCCTTAAGGATCTCGATCCGCTGCTGAGTGCCAACAGGAAGGTCCTCTACGAAAGCATCCGGATCAACTTCTAGACCGTACTTTTCGGAGAGCGCAATCACTTCAGCTCGAGCAGCCTTCATGTTGATAAAGATGCCACGCTTTGGCTCGTCTCCGAGAATGATGTTTTCGGTAACAGTCATGACAGGAACAAGTTGGAAGTGTTGGTGCACCATGCCAACGCCGCGCGCGATAGCCCCGCCAGTATCGCCGGGGGCAATGAGTTCACCCTTAATGCGGATTTCACCAGAGTCAGGGCGGACCATTCCGAAGACGCTTTTTACTAAAGTGGATTTCCCAGCACCATTCTCACCGAGTAATGCGACGATTTCGCCAGCAGCCACTGAGACAGAGATATTTTCGTTCGCAACCACACCGGGAAAGGTTTTGGTGACGTTGGTGATCTCGAGAAGTGCACTCATTACGCTTGCTCCTTCTCGTATTGTTGACCTTCAGCAGCTGGCGGCCTTACTTTTCCGGCCGAGATTGCCAATACGACAATGGTAAGAATGTAAGGCAACATATTTACGAACTGATCAGGAATTTTCACAATTTGAGAAAACATCAATTGATTAGTGACGGCTTGCGTGAGACCGAAGAACATGGCCGCTGCAAGAGCTCCCATAGGATTCCAGCGCCCGAAGATCATCAATGCGAGGGCTGTGAAACCTTTGCCTGCGGTAAAGCCGCGATCCCAGGAACCAACTAATTCCAAACTCAGGTATGCACCCGCAAGACCTCCGACCGCTCCAGCAATTGAAACGTTGAGATAGCGCAGTTTGAAGACAGAGACGCCTGCCGTATCTGCGCTACCCGGATGTTCACCCACCGCTCGCGAACGCAATCCCCACGAGGTATGGAAAAGGGCTACATAAAGGACAAAAATCAAAACTAATCCGATGTACACGATTGGACCGTGCATGAAGAGCACTTGGCCAAAGAATGGAATTTTAGAGAGCCACGGGATATCAATTTCTGACGTCGTCGGCGCCGTATGCCCCTGCTTGTAAAGGAAAGAGGTCAAACCGGTCGCGAGGATATTGATAATCGTTCCGGCAATGATTTGATCCATCTTCCAAGAGATCGACATAAATGCCAGCAAGACACCAGACGCGGTCCCTGCAATCACCGCGGCCACGACACCATAAAAATCGCTATCGGTCGCCGAGGCAGTGAAGAAGCCCACAAACGCCGAGAAGAGCAACGTGCCCTCGATACCAATATTTACGATGCCAGTGCGCTCACACATGATGCCGACCATGGCAGCAAGTGCTAGCGGTAATCCAAAGATCAATGCAGTAGAAACCACTGATGATGTGATGACACCATCTTTAGAGTAGAAGTAGCCCGTAATGACGACGAGCAAGAGAGTGAGCAGCCATTTAAAGGAGAGCAATTTCTTCATTAGTTGCCCCAACCGCTCGAAATCTTGGCGCCCACTTCGGTGCTCTTGAGCCACTTGGCAAGGAACGGTGCGGTCACGCAGAAGAGCACGAGCGCGAGGATGAGGTCGACAATTTCTGGGGCTACTCCAGCATCAAATTGCATGCTCGCCGCCGCTCCGCGCATGCCACCGATGAGAATCGCACCGGGAATCACTCCAAGCGGATTAGCCCGACCGAGAAGTGCGATGGTGATTCCATCAAAACCTAATCCAGTGTTGAAGGTCGGTTCAAAGCGGCCAATCACACCAAGTGATTCGATGCCACCGCCAAGCCCTGCAATGCCACCGCCCACCGCCATTGCAATAAGTACAGAACGTTTAACGGAAATACCCGCATACCACGCTGCACTCTTATTACGACCGACGGTCTCGAGTCGGAAACCACTCGTAGTGCGCTGGAAAACCCACCACACTCCATAAGCGAGCAGAATGGCAAAAAAGAAGCCAGATGGCATGGAGAAAATATTTGGAATAGTTGCTGAAGGCAGGATGTGTGGTGTGCGCGCCAAAATCTGGCCGGGCTCCTGAAATACGTGACCGGCGAGGTAATCAACGAGCGCCAAGATAATGCTGTTGAGCATGATGGTAGTGATGACTTCATGAATTCCGCGATAGGCCTTAAGCGCACCGGCAATCAAGCCAATGCCTGCACCAAAGGCAACGCCGAAGAGCAAGGCCACCGGCAAGTGAATGTAAATCGGCAATCCGTGAATGAAATAGCCTGCCCAGGCGGCCGCAAATGCACCCATGACCAGTTGACCTTGGACGCCAATATTAAAGAGACCAGCACGCAAGCCAATTGTGACCGCGAGACCGCTCAGTACGAGTGGAGTTGCCTTCCCAAGCGTCTTTGCAATACCAGACCATGAACCAAATGCGTGTGAAAAGAGAGATTGGTACGCCTTAAGCGGATCTGCGCCCTGAATGTAAATCAATATCGCTCCGATAGCGAAGGCAACGAGTACAGCGACAACTGGTGTGAGCCAGGTTCGCGAAAATTTCTTGCCTGCCATCAAAGTTCCTTTCAGATACCGCTAACTTACCCGACTTAATGCAGGAGCGGGGAACACACCGAAGTATGTTCCCCGCTCCTTTTACAATTTTTAGCTAATTACTGCTTTACGCCAGTAGGAATGGTTCCAGCAACTACCTTGGCGGTAACAGCTGTGACCTTCTTCTGAACAGCAGCAGGAACCTTGCTCGCAAGAGCGTGGTACGGAGCAGCAGCCACGGTGCCCACAAAGTTACCGCCCTTGAAAGAGCCATCCTTTGCTTGTGCAACGAGTGATGCGGTACCAGCTGCAAGGTTCTTCATTGCTGAAGTGACCAAGCAAGGTTGTGCCTCAGGAACGGTGCCCCATTGATCGGTATCTACACCGATACAGAAGGCGCCCTTCTTCTTGGCGATTGCAGCGAGTCCACCGTTACCGGTCTTACCACCAGCAGCAAAGATCACGTCGTAACCTTGTGAGAGGTACTGCTTTGCAGTGGTAGCTCCCCAGGCTGGATCGTTGAATGCATTTGCACCTGAGTAGTAAACAGTCGAAGTCTTTGCAAACTTCTTCTTTTGCTCCTTGGCTGCGTATGCAACACCGTTAGCGAAACCTTCGATGAACTTGCGAACTGGTGGGATGGTGTCTGGTCCGCCAGCAATTGCAGCAGTCTTGCCGCTCTTGGTGAGGTAACCAGCCAGGTAACCAACGATGAAGCCTGACTTGTCTTCGTTGAAGATAAGTCCGCTGTAGTTAGCAGCAGGGCTTCCGTTGAATTGATCCACACCGATGAACTTGATCGCGGGGTACTTCACAGCAGCAGCAGCAGTTGCATCAGCCATCAAGAATCCGACGGTCACGATGACGTTGTACTTCTTTGCAGCGAAGAGATCAATGTTGCTTGCGTAATCTTTTGGATCAAGGGTCTCGATGTACTTCGAGAAGCCGCCAGCCTTAGCAGCTGCAGCCTTTGCACCTTCCCAAGAAGATTGGTTGAACGACTTGTCGTCGACCTTGCCGACATCGGTTACGAGACCAACGCAAAATGCGCCAGCGCTTCCGCAAGCAGATTCGTCAATAGTCTTAACCGCAGCCGAAGCTGGGGTCATTGCAAAACCGAGTGCTGCCAAAGCAAGAGCGGCAACACCACCAGTTATGCGCTTATTCATGGGACTCCTCTCACGAGCCCTTCCGGGCTACCAGGGTGTTTATCAGCGACTCAATCTGGGACTCGGTCCCGGACGCTGCCACCAACAATTTAGGATTACCCTATCTGAGCAAGGGCGCCTCTCCTACTCATCTAAATATGCTGATTTCGCAGACCTCAAGTAGAAGTTGAGACTCTAAATTTATTATCTCGCGACACTCCCAGGGTGCCCTCAGCAAGTACCAGATCGCCCTCCGCAATTACCAGGGGGCAACAGCTCCGATGCCGCCATCGAGATCCAAGATTGAGCCAGTTGCCCAGGTCGCGCCCAATAAATATGCAATGGCATCAGTGATGTCCGCGGGTTGCCCCATGCGCTTCAATGGAGCGTGTGCGCTCCAGGAGGTGACCCCCTCCGGCCAGGCTTGAGCAATCCCTGGGCTCTCAATGAGTCCTAAGCGGAGCCCATTGACCCTACAGAGCGGGGCCAACTCGACTCCGGCCGAACGGGTGAGCGCATCGAGGGCGGCTTTGGTGGCTCCATAGATCGCATGCCCGGGGCGAGGGCGAAGCGCCTCGATAGAGGTGATGTTCACAACTGACTCGACCCCAGTGCCGCCTTTGGCGATGGTCGAGAGGATCTCTGCGATCGACGCCACATTCACTTGAAAAAGGTCCGCGATTCGTTCCGGCTCTTCATGGGAGAGAAGTGCCACATCTTGGCGAGCGGCGTTATTAATAACGAAATCAATTGATGGCCTGAGCGCGAGCGCATCATTCATCAATCGAACGCCTGCTCCCACCTCCGCAAAGTCCACATCGATTTGCGCCACATTCTCGCCGACTTCAACCGCAGTCGATTTGGTAGCCGCAATGACATATGCACCCCGACCAACAAAATGCGAAACGAGATGTGCGCCAATGTTCCTACCGGCACCTGTAATAAGAATCGTGCGACCAGCAAATGAATTCGTCATATCAACACTCTACTCGTGCACTAGCCGTGGAAGTTCGCTGAAATCCTTCACCCACGAGTCAACCAATTCAGCAGGCGCTAATTCCATTTCGGAGAATGGTGGTGCCAAGAAACAGAGCACCAGAGACCATGCACCCAGCGTTTCAGCAGCCATCCACTCCCCCGGCGCAATACTGGCGGCTAACTCGCCATGCCGAGAGAGTTCAACCCGTTCATAACTCTCTTGTTTTATATGCAACGCCAGCGGGTCTCCTCCGATTAACACCCAGGTTTCGCGCTCTTTGAGTCGATGCCAAGCCGAGAACTGCCCCGGGGTCATCAAGAAGTAGATCGCGTTTCCGTGTTCGTCACGTTGCACCAAGGAGAAGTAACCTCCCTCGCCCTCTAGCGGCAACAATGCGAACCGTTCTATTACTTGCTCTGCTGAAAGGCCATCCAAATTAAGGGAGCTCATTTAAGCGAATCCAACGCTTCTACGCGCTTCTCAACGCGTGCTCGCAGATCTGCTGTATCAACATGGGAGAGCGCACGATTTCGCACCACGCGATTACCGGCAACCCAGACATCGCTCACATCGGAACGACCTACGGCATAAACGAGCAGGGCAAAGACATCATGCACCGGCGTGAGATGGAGAGCGGAGAGATCAATAGCGATGAGGTCTGCCTCTTTACCAACCTCGATGCTGCCAACGCGATCACCTAGTCCGAGCGCTTCGGCGCTTTCAATGGTCGCCGAGCGCACAATCGAAGACGTATCGACACTCTTGGCCCCGTGATTAAGCGAGACCAGGTGCGCTGCGAGTCGAAGGACAGGCCACATATCGAGATCATTACTTGAAGAACAGCCATCCGTACCGAGCCCCACTTTGAGACCCGCAGCCTTGTACTTCATGATGTCTGCGATACCGCTATTCAATTTCAGGTTGCTGCCGGGGCAGTGCGCAACGCTCGCTCCCCGAGCCAATGAGATTTCGATATCAGAGTCTGAGAGATGAACTCCGTGGCCATAGACCGTCGGGAGATCAAGGATTTTCGTATCGCGCAAGATTTCGGTGGGGGTTTTCCCAAATCGAGTGTTTACATCTTCATTCTCCATTTGAGTTTCGGAGACATGGAGATGCACACGAGCGCCCATTGATTTCCCAAGCGCTGCTACTTCCGTGAGATGTTCTGGTGAGTCCGTGTAAGTACTGTGCGGCATAAAGTAGAGCGGAATAAAGGGACCGCCGATTTCCGCCGCTGATGCGGGCCAATTCTTTGCAAGTGCGATTCGATCAGGCCACTTCAAACCATCGATACCTTCAAAATCTAAGAAGATCGGACCGGCGATATGGCGAAGTCCCACCTGCGCAGCTGCGCGATGGGTGGCAGTGGGATGGAAGTACATATCTAGAGCAGTTGTGGTGCCACCGAGCAACGCTTCCCCGGCAGCTAATTCTGTTCCAAGAGCGCACGTCTCTGGATCCATGATGGCGCCTTCGGCCGCCCAGACTCGCTCGAGGAAACCTTGCAGATCAACGCCTTCCGCCCACCCTCGCAACAAAGACATCGCTAGATGGGTATGCGAATTGATCAACCCAGGCATGATCAAATGTCCACCTGCGTCGAAAACCTCGATACCTTCTGCGGCACTACTCGGATTAATCTCCGCAATGACACCATCACGTATCAAAATTGAAACGTTCTCTAGAATCTCATCGGAGGTATTGCTCGTCACTACATAGCGAGCATTCTTGATCAACACTGAGTTCGAAGTAGAACTCATTAGATAGCACCAATCGCGCCATCAAGAATCGTGATTACTTTTTGGCTTGCACTTGCGAGCGAAGCATTAATCTCTTCCATGGTGATGGGCTGATCACTCACTCCGGCCGCAGGATTCACAATAAGTGCGATTGACGCATAACGCAGGCCCGCCTCCTTGGCGAGCGTTACTTCCGGACAGCCAGTCATGCCGACCACAGTGGCGCCCGCTAAAGCTGCAAGCCGAATCTCTGCTGGGGTCTCAAACCGTGGGCCGTTAAATCCTGCATAAACTCCGCGCTCGCGCAGCGGGATACCAGCACGCGAGGCCGACTCACTCATAGCGCGACGAATATCTACGTCATATGCATCTGTGACATCAACATGCTGCACGCCGCCGAGTTGAATGCCGTCAAAAAAAGTACTCTCACGACCAGAAGTGAAGTCGATGAAATCATCGACGAGTGAGAGGTCTCCGGCGACCAGCGTCGGATCAACCCCACCCACTACGTTCACTGCAATGACTTTTTCAACTCCGAGTTCCTTCAGCGCGGAAATATTGGCTCGGTAATTCACTTTGCTCGGTGGGATCGAATGGTCGGCGCCGTGGCGAGTAACAAATTCAATCTCAACACCATTCCAGCTTCCGCTTGTCAGTAGGGCATCTCCATAGGGCGTGCTCACTTTGCGAGCAGTCGAGCCCTGAAGTGCGGGAAGGGAATAGAAGCCGGTGCCAGCGATAATTCCAATAGGAGCCATAGGGAGAGCCTAAGGCACGCAGGGGGCGACTAGAAGTTCTCGCTCGGACGGTAAACGCCCCATACGGCGCGAAGTTGATCAGCCACTTCGCCCACGGTGGCACCCAACGTAAGGGCCACCTTCATGGGAGGTAGCAAGTTCTCATTTGTATCCGATGCCGCACTCTTCACAGCTGCGAGCGCCGCATCGACTGCAGCACTATCTCGTGTGGCGCGCAATGTCTTGAGTTTCTCGCATTGAGTTGCGCCAATAGTGGGATCAACTCGCAATGGCGTGTACGGCTCTTCCTCGCCGATTTGGAATTTGTTCACTCCCACGACTACGCGATCTCCGCGATCAATCTCGCGCGTAACCTCATAGGCGCTTCGTTCGATTTCACTCTTCTGAAAACTCTTCTCGATGGCTGCCGCGGCGCCACCCATCTCTTCAATCTTTGCCATGAGGCGTAGTACTTCATCCTCAAGCCCATCAGTGAGAGATTCGACCGCGTAGGAACCGGCAAACGGATCGACCGTCTTAGTGACATCTGTTTCAAACGCAATTACCTGCTGGGTGCGCAGCGCCAACCGCGCCGCCTTCTCGGTAGGAAGTGCGATTGCTTCGTCAAAAGAGTTGGTGTGCAAGCTCTGCGTCCCACCAAAGACCGCGGCCAGGGCTTGTACGGCAACGCGAACAAGATTTACTTCTGGTTGTTGCGCAGTAAGTTGCACTCCAGCCGTCTGCGTATGGAAGCGGAGCATTTGAGACTTCTCGCTCTTTGCACCAAATTCGTCTCGCATTACGCGCGCCCAAATGCGTCGTGCTGCGCGGAACTTAGCTACTTCTTCCAAAATTGTGGTGCGCGAAACAAAGAAGAAGGCGAGGCGTGGGGCAAATTCATCGATCTCGAGTCCGGCCGCCAATGCAGCGCGAACGTATTCGATTCCGTTTGCCAATGTGAAAGCTACTTCTTGCGCTGGCGTAGCACCGGCCTCCGCCATGTGATATCCGGAGATGGAAATGGTGTTCCACTGCGGAAGATTCGTTTGGCAGTACTTAAAGATGTCTGTGATGAGGCGAATCGATTCGCGTGGCGGATAAATGTATGTCCCGCGCGCTATGTACTCCTTGAGCACATCATTCTGAATGGTGCCCTTGAGGTCTGCCGCTGCGATCCCTTGTTCCTCAGCGACAATCTGATACAGCAGTAAGAGAATGCAGGCTGGTGCATTAATGGTCATGCTGGTGGAAACTTCACCCAGTGGAATTCCGGCGAAGAGTTCGCGCATGTCGTCGAGGGAATCAATCGCTACTCCGACTTTGCCGACTTCACCTTGGGCCAGCGGTGCGTCAGAATCCATTCCCATTTGAGTGGGCAGATCGAAAGCCACGGATAATCCGCCAGTGCCGGCCTTCACCAATTGGTGGTAACGCAGATTCGATTCCTTCGCCGATCCAAAACCTGCGTATTGACGCATCGTCCATGGGCGACCGACATACATGGTGGAGTGAATACCGCGGGTGTAAGGAAATGCGCCTGGCGCACCGATTCGATCAGCCGGGATCCAGCCATTGAGATCCGCCGCTTCATACCTAGCCTTGAAGGGCAGCCCGGACTCTGTTTGGCTGACTGCAGTTTGGCTGACTGGAGTTTGGCTGACTGGATTCGAGGGTGGCGTGGCAGACATGAACTCCACCGTAGCGCCTGACTCCCCCGATCGCCCAACATCTGTGGCTGTTCTCACAAGATCTCAGGCAAGCCACCGCCTCTCGCTCGGTGTGGCAACCCTGCGCCACCGGGCCCTATTGCCTAACCTGCAGTGAAATGGTTATTCGCGGGAAATCTACGATCACCGGCCTTGCACTCACAGTGCTCGTCGGGTCAGTGCTGACCGCTCCCGCGCACGCCGCCGACATCATCGGAGGATCAGCACTCGGAAGTGGAGTTATCGTCAATTCCGCGCCTGGGATCGATCCCCTCCCCGCCACTGAGGCGCAGTCCTATCTGATTGCAGATCTTGATACCGGTGAAATTCTTGCGGCCAAGAATCCACATGAGCAATTACCTCCGGCGAGCACACTGAAGACCTTAACCGCGCTCGCGCTTTTGCCTCGACTAGATAAAACCGCCAACTACATCGGGCAAGTGAGTGATACCAAAGTAGATGGCAGCAAAGCCGGAATTTATCCAGGTCGCGCCTACCCGATCGATTCTCTGTGGCACGCGCTTTTTCTACTCTCGGCTAACGACTCCGGGATGGCACTAGCGAATGCGGCGGGTGGTCTCACAAAGACGCTTACGTACATGCGCAGCGAAGCCAAGCGCATTCAAGCTCTCGACACTGTCCCGCGAAGCCCACACGGATTAGATAAACCTGGACAGGTATCGAGCGCCTATGACTTAGCGCTCATTAGTCGCGAGGCGCTTAAGCGAGAAGACTTTCGCCATTATGTAGCAACCACGAAATACACATTCCTTGGATCCGGCAAAGGCAACAAACCACTGCCCATTTACAACCAAAACAAATTGCTCACTGCCTACACCGGAACGATTGGCGTAAAGACCGGATACACCACCCAAGGAAAGAACACATACGTTGGCGCTGCAACCCGGAATGGGCACACCATCATCATCACATTGATGCACCTGCCCTACGGCCGCGATGCGCTCGCCATCAAGCTACTCAACTGGGGTTTTAGAGCTCGCGGAAAAGTCACCCCCGTCGGCGTCTTAGTGGAACCACTCGAAGGAGCCGCGAAGCTCACCCCCAAGGCACCTGCAAATGCGAAAATTGCAAAAGCCGAAAAGGCTGCGACTCAGAGCTCGGGGATCTCTCCATCAGGGTTTCCCATAAAGCTCATCTTGATTCCAATACTTCTTGTGGTACTTCTGAGAGTGCGCGTGCGAATTAAAATGTGGAAACGCGCTCGTTATCGGCGGATGAAACCCACCGCGTCATAAACGCGTTGCAAAGTATTCTGTGCAACCGCACCAGCCTTTTCAGAGCCCACTTTGAGAATTCGTTCTAGTTCAGCCTTGTCGCTCAAAATTTCCTCAGTGCGCTTCTTGAACGGTTCTACAAATCCAATAACAACCTCAGCAACATCCTTTTTGAAGTCGCCGTAACCCTTATCAACATATCGCTTCTCAATATCTGCAATTGAGTCCCCTGAAAGTGCAGAGAAAATCGTGAGCATATTTGATATACCAGGCTTTTCACTTTCATTGAATTGCACTTCACGCCCGGTATCAGTTACGGCGCTCTTAATCTTCTTTAGTGTGATCGCTGGATCATCCAACAACTCAATAATTCCGGCAGCCGACGAGGCAGACTTGCTCATCTTCGAAGTGGGTTCCTGAAGATCAGTGATCTTGGCGGTGCTCTTTACGATGTGTGCCTTTGGAATGGTGAACGTTTCTCCAAAACGAGTATTGAACCGTTGGCCAAGATCTCGCGTGAGCTCGATATGTTGTCGTTGATCTTCGCCGACCGGTACTTCATCCGCCTGATAAAGCAAAATATCGGCAGCTTGCAAGATGGGGTATGTGAAGAGGCCCACGGTGGCGCGATCTAAACCACCCTTTTGACTCTTATCCTTAAATTGAGTCATCCGAGAGGCTTCGCCAAATCCCGTGATGCAACTCAGCACCCAGGCCAGCTGAGCATGTTCGGGAACCTGCGACTGCACGAAGAGAGTGCACCGTGCTGGATCAAGTCCCGCCGCCACTAACTGGGCGATGGAGAGCAAGTCCGGCGGCGCAGCGCCTCTGGATCATGTTCCACAGTGATCGCATGTAAATCGACTACGCAATAGAAAGCATCGTGGCTCTCTTGAAGGGCAACCCATTGGCGCACTGCTCCAAGATAATTCCCCAAATGGAAAGAGTCATGAGTCGGCTGAATTCCTGAGAGCACACGAGGCATGGCCTTATTCTTCCATCTCGGACGCCGCTGATGTGCTGGATTTTTCATCTTGCGGGTCATCTACTCGCAATTGCACTCGCGAAATACGCTTGCCGTCGAGAGCCAAGACCTCAAAAGAGATACCTTCTTGCGAGAAGCGCGTTCCAATATCGGGCAAACGCCCAAGATGGTGAAGGATAAATCCAGCGAGCGTCTCGTAGGGCCCTTCAGGGAGTTCAATGCTGGTCTCTTCGGCTAAGTCCTCCAATGAGGTCAGGCCGTCAACTTCGTACTCTCCGGAAAGTGCCTGAGTGGTGACATTATCGTCGTCGTCGTACTCATCTTGAATATCGCCAAGAATCTGTTCAACTATGTCTTCCAGAGTGATGATGCCGTCAGTCCCACCGTATTCATCGAGCACGATCGCCATGTGATGGCGTCCGAGCTTCATTTCGTTCAACGCCGGAATGAGCAATTTTGTACCCGGTAAGAAAAGTAATGGGCGAACAAACCCGGAGAGTGCCATCGATGTGCGGGCCGGGTCTAGCAGGTCGCGCACATGGATGAAGCCCACAATGTCATCTGCGGAGTCCCTACGGACGGGGTAGCGGGAATGCGCTTGTGTGAGTGCAATATCTCGAGCTTCCGAAACTGTCATGCTCTGATCTAAGAAATCGACTTCAGTGCGGGGAATCATGAACTCATGAATCTGGCGGTCAGTAGCGTTAAAAACTTCTTCGACTATCTCTCGTTCGGTAATTCCTAGAGAGGCATGTCCGCTCACCAGGTTGATGATCTCTTCTTCGCTGATCGCATCCCTTGATTTATGGGGGTCAACACCAAAGAGCCGGACAACTACATCCGTTGATCTTGAAAGTAGCCAAATGACCGGACGAAAGAGAATGGCAATGCGATCAATAGTCGGTGCCGCCGCGAGCGCGATCGACTCAGTCTTCTGGAGGGCTAAGCGTTTAGGAACTAACTCACCGAGTACGAGAGATACGTAAGCGACCCCGAAAGTCACCAAGACCAGCGCAAGAACATTTGCGAAAGATTCGCTCAGTCCCCACGTTGCAAAAGTTGGAGTAAGGAATCTTCCAAGGCGCTCTGCGCCAAGTGCTGCCGAAAGGAGAGTCGAAACGGTAATTCCTACTTGGGCAGCAGCCAAGAAGCGGTTGGGATTCTCCGCTAGCTTTGCGACCTTCTCGCCACGACGTCCGCGCTCGCTCAAGGAACGAACCTGACCATCCCGAAGGGAGATCAAGGCAATTTCGGCTGCGACAAAGACAGCCGCGATGATGATGAAAGCAAGCACAAGCGCAACGTTGGCGAAGAATGCGCCCCAGCTCAGGGGTCCGTCTGACACAGGCACAGCCTAGCGCGCTACCTGCCTGCTCCACTCAACCCTTATGCTCATCTTGCTTATTCATCCTGTTCATTCATCCTAAGGATCGTCCGGCACGTTCCTGCCGGGAGAATGGAGAAATCGATGGCTGCCGTCAGCGTGCGTGGCGTCTCTCGCCACTATGACCGGGAGGCAGCGGTATCTGCCCTCGATTTAGAAATTTACGACGGTGAGTTCCTGGTTTTAGTCGGCCCTTCCGGGAGTGGAAAATCCACCACACTACGAATGCTTGCCGGCCTAGAACCACTCGACTCGGGCTCGATCATTCTTGGAGGCGAAGACGTCTCACAACTTGATGCGAAGGATCGAGATGTGGCGATGGTGTTTCAGTCATATGCGCTGTATCCACACATGACCGTTGCAGAGAACATGGGCTTTGCCCTCAAGGTTGCCGGCAAGAGTTCAGAAGAAATCTCAAGGCGAGTTAAAGAGACCGCCGCACTCTTGGATCTACAAGAATTGTTGGAACGCAAACCTAAAGAACTTTCGGGCGGCGAGAAGCAAAGAGTTGCGATGGGGCGAGCCATTATTCGCAAACCTCAGTTATTCCTCATGGATGAGCCGCTCTCAAACCTTGATGCAAAGTTGCGAGTAAGCACACGCACACGTATTTCCGCGCTACAAAGAGAGTTAAGGGTCACCACGCTCTATGTCACTCATGATCAAGCCGAGGCGATGACCATGGGTACCCGAGTAGCAGTGATGAATAAGGGTCGCATACTTCAAATTGCTTCACCGCAGGAGATTTATGAAAAGCCGGCCGATATCTTTGTAGCCACCTTCATCGGCTCCCCCGCGATGAATATCTTGGAACTTTCCCGCGCATCCCTTTCGCTCAATTTTGGGGTAGATCTCAATCCAGAGACACTTGTTGGCGTTCGCCCTGACAAATGGGAGATCAGCGACAGCGGAGTAGAGGTTCAAGTTGATTCAATAGAATTCCTTGGCGCGGATTCATATGTATATGCCACGCCAACTTCCACAGATGCCGCTCTCATCAGCGCAGACTTTCTCGTTTTCCGGTGTAAACCAAAAGAGGCGCCCTCAATCGGTGAGCGACTCTTTCTCTCACCAACCGAGGTGCACCTCTTTGATAAAACCAGCGGTGTGCGCCTCAATAACTAATCCTTTAGGCCATCGCCTTTTGTAGGTTTGTATCGATAGCTGCCAAGAAATCTTGGGTAGTCATCCATGCTTGATCTGGTCCGATGAGGCTGGCCAAATCCTTTGTCATCTTTCCGCTTTCAACGGTTTCGATGCAGACGCGCTCCAATGTTTCAGCAAACTTGGTGACATCGGGAGTGCCATCCATCTTGCCGCGATGCGATAGTCCACGCGTCCAAGCGAAGATTGAGGCGATCGGGTTAGTAGAGGTCGGCTTTCCTTGTTGATGCATCCGGTAATGACGAGTAACGGTGCCGTGTGCGGCTTCCGCTTCAACCGTTTTACCATCGGCAGTCATCAAGACTGAAGTCATAAGACCGAGTGAGCCAAAGCCCTGCGCCACGATGTCTGATTCCACATCGCCGTCGTAATTCTTACAGGCCCAGACGTAGCCACCTTCCCACTTAAGGGCAGAGGCGACCATGTCATCGATAAGGCGGTGCTCGTAGGTGATCCCCGCCTTTTCGAAGGCGGTCTTGTACTCAGCCTCAAAGACCTCTTCAAAAATATCTTTGAAGCGGCCGTCATACGCCTTAAGGATGGTGTTCTTGGTACTCAAGTAGACCGGGTAGTTAAGGGTGAGGCCGTATTGAAGAGAGGCACGCGCGAAGTCACGAATGGAATCGTCGAGGTTGTACATCGCCATCGCTACACCTGGGCTCGGATAGTCGAAGACTTCGAGTTCCATCGGCGCAGATCCATCTTTCGGAGTCCACGTAAGGGTGAGCTTGCCTTCACCGGGAATTTTAATGTCTGTTGCGCGGTATTGATCACCGAATGCGTGACGTCCAATAACGATCGGCTTAGTCCAACCAGGAACCAGTCGAGGAATATTGCTAATAACGATTGGCTCACGGAAAATCACGCCACCGAGAATGTTACGAACAGTTCCGTTAGGAGACTTCCACATCTTCTTGAGACCGAACTCTTCGACTCGAGCCTCATCTGGTGTGATCGTTGCGCACTTAACGGCCACGCCGTGCTTCTTTGTGGCATGTGCCGAATCGATCGTGACTTGATCATCCGTGGCATCTCGATTTTCAATCGAAAGGTCGTAGTAATCAAGGTTTACATCAAGGTAAGGCAGAATCAACTGATCCTTAATGAACTGCCAGATAATGCGAGTCATTTCGTCGCCATCCATCTCGACGACTGTGCCAACTACTTTGATCTTGCTCATGCGAATCTCCTACAGACTTTGAATGTCTGATTGCTTGCTGCGTACCGCTTCAGCGGCTTCTTTGAGTGATTCAATTTCGGCTGGCGTGAGGGCGGTCTCGACAACCTTACGAACTCCGCTCTTACCAATCTCAGCTTCCACGCCGAGATAAACACCCTTAATGCCGTATTCGCCATCTACCCACGCGCAGACCGGCATGATCGCACCCGAATCTTCGATGACTGCCTTTGCCATACGAGCTGCCGCCGCTGAAGGCGCGTAATAAGCAGAGCCTGTCTTAAGGAGGGCTACCACTTCGGCACCACCATTGCGCGTGCGCACGACGAGTTCTTCAATCTTCTCTGCAGAGAGCAGATCAGAGAGCGGCTTTCCGTTCACAGTGCAACGACTTGGTACCGGAACCATGGTGTCGCCATGCGATCCCAGAGTCAGCGTCTTAACTGCACCGACAGCAACTCCGAGTTCTTCAGCAACAAAGTGGGTGAATCGCGCAGTGTCGAGCATGCCTGCTTGGCCCATCACGCGATTGTGTGGGAACTTCGAAGCAATTTGCGCAAGTGCCGTCATCTCATCAAGCGGGTTAGAAACCACAATGATGACTGCGTTGGGGCTGTGCTTTGCGATGTTCTCGGCAACTCCGCGCACAATTTTCGCGTTGGTTTCCAAGAGATCCATCCGGCTCATGCCTGGCTTACGTGGAAGACCAGCTGTGATGACGACAACATCCGAACCGGCAGTAGCTTCGTAGCCAGATCCATCCATGCCAGTAGTGGCACCGACAACTTTGGTTTCGAAACCTTCAACCGAACGCGATTGATTGAGATCAAGGGCGAGACCTTCAGGTTTGCCTTCGACGATGTCTGTCAGCACCACTGTCTTAAAGACGTTGTACTCGGCAAGACGTTGGGCGGTTGTTGATCCGTAAAACCCTGATCCAACGACGGTGACTTTTCCATTTAAATGGCCGTTCATCTGCCCTCCTGGGGCGCTCTAAGAAGATATCTTGATGTAAAGATATTACTTCCCGTGCGGAAGTGCGACTGCCAAAGCCGCAAGTCCGACCGCTAAGAGCGTGAGTGTGGCCACATCTACCCGCTTTGAGCGTGACCAGGCCATCTTTCGGCGGGAGCGCCAGTAAGCCATCGAGGCCAAGAGGAGAGCCAAAATAAGGCCACCTGTGCGTAGAAAGCCCAGGGCAAGGAAGAGCAGCGCCAGCCCACTCAAGGCCAGACCGATAAGGCGTGCGCGCGGAGTCAACCGAGCATTCTGCTTACCGGTGGCATCCATATTCGAAAGCCTACCTAGCCCGCCCAGAGAGCACTAATGCGTGAAGTGACGCGCCCCGGTGAAGTACATAGTGATCCCTCGTGATTGCGCAAGCGCGATCACTTCTTCATCCCTAATGCTGCCACCGGGTTGCACAACGGCTCGGACTCCACCAGAAAGCAAGATTTCTAATCCATCCGCGAAGGGAAAGAATGCATCACTGGCCGCCACACTCCCCTGCGCTCGATCACCCGCACGCGCGATTGCCAAACGTGCCGAATCGACTCGATTTACTTGCCCCATACCAATTCCTACAGTTGCGCGATGATGAGCAAGCGCGATGGCATTACTTTTCACCGAGCGCAGGCATCGCCAGGCAAATTCCAAATCTGCAAACGTTGATTCATCGGCCGGTGCGCCGCTAACAAGTTTCCAATTACTACTGAGATCACCTTCTGCTTGATTACTATCGGAATGCTGAAGGAGAGCGCCACCCAAGATCGGCCGAAGGTCTACTCCGCCCCTGCGCGGGGGCGCGGCTTGCAAGATGCGAACCGATGGTTTGGCTCGGAGAATGGCAAGCGCCCGCTCTTCAAATTCCGGAGCGATGATCACTTCCGTGAAAACATCTTGGCAAGCCATCGCAACATCTGCAGTGAAGAGCCGGTTAGATGCGATGATTCCGCCGAACGCAGAGAGTGGATCGCATGCATGGGCGGCCTCGTATGCAGTCAGCAACGTACTCGAAGAAGCGATACCGCACGGATTTGTATGTTTGATTATCGCAATTGCGGGTTCTGTGTGATCCCACACCGCACGCCATGCTGCGTCAGCGTCGACATAGTTGTTGTACGACATCTCTTTGCCATGAAGTTGTTCTGCACCTGCCAATCCACCGCCACTTGAGGCGCTCTCGTACAGCGCTGCATGTTGATGTGGATTCTCCCCGTAACGAAGGCTTGCTTGAAGATTCCACGTCGCCCCGAGCCATTCAGGAAATTCTGAAGTGCCCGGCGCAAGCACCGTTCCAAGCCAAGATGCCACGGCCACGTCGTAATCAGCTGTGTGCGAGAAAGCTTTAGCCGCGAGGTGCTGGCGCTCTTCCAGGGTTGTCCCGCCGAGTGCGATGCTCTCGGATAGCCAGGTGTATTGAGAAGGTGAAACTACTACTGCCACCGAACCATGATTTTTGGCGGCCGCACGAACCATCGTGGGACCGCCTATATCGATTTGCTCAACACATTCAGCGGATGATGCCCCCGAAGCTACCGTCTCCGTGAAGGGATAGAGATTGACCACCACAAGATCAAAGGGAGCGATACCCATTGCCTGCAATTGTTCAACGTGGTTTTCAAGCGAAAGATTGGCCAGAATTCCAGCATGAATTTTTGGATGAAGCGTCTTCACTCGTCCATCGAGGCACTCTGGAAACCCGGTGACATCTTCAACTGGTGTTACCGAAATACCCGCTTCAGCAATTCGCTTCGCAGTTGAACCGGTGGAAACAATCTCTACTCCGTGCGCTTCTAATACACGCGCTAAATCAATCAAGCCAGCTTTGTCGTACACACTCAATAGCGCGCGCGAGACTTTTCTGCGAGATGAACCCACCTCATTCTCCCTTCACGAGAGCTTCTACTACTGATACTAGAAGTTCACGCTCCACAACTTTGATTCTTTCGTGCAGCGTTGCCTCAGTATCTCCCGGAATCACTTCAACGATCCGTTGAGCGATCACTTCACCAGTATCTACTCCTTCGTCGACCCAGTGAACTGTGCACCCGCTCTGGCTTGCCCCCGAGGCGAGCGCATCGCGCACTGCGTGTGCCCCTGGAAAGTCCGGTAAGAGTGAAGGGTGTGAATTGATCACGCGGAATTGTCCAAGAAAACGTGGCGAGAGGATCCGCATAAACCCGGCAGAAACTACTAATTCTGGAGCGAAGCAGGCTACTTGATCGGCGAGAGCGCTCTCCCAGGTTGGCCGATCGCCCTGCAGCGGGAGCGAGATCGCGCAAATTCCGGCCGATTCGGCCCGCGCCAGAACCGGCGCATCTGCCTTATCGGAGACCACTGCCGCCACCTCAAAAAGCTGCGCTGATTCCATGAGGGCAGCAGCCAAGGAGCCTTGACCAGAAGCCAGAATCACAATTCGAGGTAGTTCAGTTAACACACTCATGAGCCTACTCGGTAGCGTTGCCCCCTATGGAGCGACCCAACAATGAAATTGATAAGCGAGTACTTCGCGGGCGCTTTGCGCTTTTGGCTTCGATCGCTTCGATCTTCTTGATGATCTTCACATTGCCCTCCTGGCAGGGACAAGCATTCGCGATGGCAGTGGCAATCGCGGCTCTGGTGCTATCAATTCGTTTTTCTACGCCTGCGATGATTATTAGCATCATCATGATCGTGGTCGCCTTTCTCACCACGATCGGCACTCTTTTGCTCAGCACGGAGATCAATCGCTACGCCGAGTGCCAACTAGGTGCAAATACCCATGTTGCAACCAGTTCCTGCTCCGATGGATTTCAAGCAGATCTAGAAGCGCGATTAAGCGCGATGAGAGCGATGAAGTAGACCAACCAGAAGCGCGCCGAGTGCCCCACCAAGAATCAATATTGGCCCACCGAAGAGTGCAATACGCCAATAAGACGCGCCTACGGCTGAAAGCCGGCCGCCGAGAAGTGAGCCACCTGCCAGCACATTGATAAGAATCAACAGAAGAAGCGAGAGCGCTCCATGAAGCGCGCCATCTCGCAAGCGGTACTTCACTGATAACTCCGCTTCTACTGATCGATAGCCAGTGAAGATGCTCCAGAAAATAAGAAGTACCGGAAGCAAGTGGGTGAAGGTGCCTGTGCCTGCTGGTAATCCAGCAAGTATCGGCAGCGCTGGAATTTCAGCGGAGTGCACCGAAAATGGTGAGAAGAGTGAACCCGAACCCACCGCAAAGCCAGCACCGCTCACATATGCCATTGTCATCGCTACCGCGTTAGGTACGGCTAAGAGCATCACGGCAGTAATCAAGAGGGTGCCGATAAACCCAGCACGAAGCACTGCATAGAGATTGAGTAGTTGGCCAAAATTCATGAGAGTTGAAACGAGGAAGAGTAAGAGCGAGGCTGCCAACAATCCCGCAACGTTAAGGAGTGAACTCTTCACGACTCGTGATAACTCACCTTGCGCTTTAGCAAGTTGCGGCGCCTGCAGAGTGAGCGCGGCTATGAGAGTAAGAATCAAGCCGGCGAAGAAGGCACTCAGTGGGTTGGGGCGAGCTGCGTGCGTCGCAGAAAGTAAGGCAACAATTCCGAGGAAAGCCCCGTATGAAGTGGAGAGCAAAGTGAGCCCACCGCGGTAGTTGGAACTCTCTTTCATCATGCGCTTGCATGCGCCGCGCAGCACAACAAGGGGAAAAATGAGAAATCCAAGAGGCGTGAACCAGAGAGTTCCAGCAATATCTCCGGGCGGAAGCGATAGGTGGAGCAGCACCTTGTGGGCCGCTAACCAAATCCAAGCTCCACCATGAACCGCATCCCCGAGCTGACCATTTCTACTTCCGGCAAACGACCAGGCAACAATGGAGATGAGGAGAATAGGGACGAGAGTAAGTGTGACGGCGCGCAAAGCCTCTTGAACCGCTAGGCCGTAGGGATTGCGGTGAGCGCTCACCCGCAAACTGTTACAGGATCTCGCGAAGAAGGCGAGCAGTCTCACTCGGTGTTTTGCCGACTCGTACGCCGGCGGCCTCAAGAGCTTCTTTCTTGGCCTGGGCGGTACCCGATGAACCAGAGACAATCGCGCCTGCGTGACCCATGGTCTTGCCCTCAGGAGCAGTGAAGCCAGCAACGTATCCAACAACGGGCTTGGTGACATGTTCCTTGATGAATGCAGCGGCTCGCTCTTCAGCGTCGCCACCGATCTCACCAATCATCACGATGACCTTTGTGTCTGGATCTGCTTCGAATGCTCGTAGCGCATCGATATGCGTCGTGCCGATGATGGGGTCTCCACCAATGCCAATGCAGGTCGAGAATCCAAGGTCACGAAGTTCATACATCATTTGGTAAGTCAGAGTTCCAGATTTGGAGACCAAACCAACTGGTCCCTTCTTTGTAATATCTGCTGGAATAATTCCGGCGTTAGATAATCCTGGAGAGATCAAACCAGGGCAGTTCGGGCCGATAAGGCGCGTGTGCTTACTCGCTTGCGCGTAGGCAAAGAATTCTGCTGAATCATGAACCGGAACGCCTTCAGTAATAACAACGACTAATTCGATCTTGCCGTCGACCGCTTCGATAACGGCGCCTTTTGTGAATTTAGGGGGTACAAAGACAACGCTGACGTTGGCTTGCGTAGCGGCACGCGCCTCTTGCACTGAGTTGAATACTGGAATGGCGTGGCCGTCGATCTCTACCGTTTGCCCACCTTTTCCAGGGGTAACGCCAGCAACGACCTGACTACCCGATGCGAGCATGCGCTTCGTGTGCTTTGTTCCTTCTGAACCAGTAATTCCTTGAACGAGAATGCGTGAATTGCCATCGAGGAAAATTGCCATGTTACTTTCCAGCCTTTCCTGCGAGTTCGGCGGCACGTGCAGCGGCGCCATCCATAGTGTCTAACTGCTCTACGAGCGGATGGTTTGCTTCATTCAAAATTCTGCGTCCTTCAAGAACATTGTTGCCATCTAGTCGAACAACAAGAGGCTTTGTTGCCTTATCTCCCAGCATCGAAAGCGCCTGCACAATGCCGTTCGCAACGGCATCACACGCAGTAATGCCGCCAAAGACGTTAACAAAAACACTCTTGACCGCTGGGTCAGAGAGGATGATCGACAATCCGTCGGCCATTACTTGAGCAGAGGCACCGCCACCAATATCAAGGAAGTTTGCTGGCCGCACTCCACCAAAGTTCTCACCGGCGTAGGCCACAACATCGAGCGTGCTCATTACAAGACCTGCACCGTTGCCGATGATTCCAACTTCACCATCGAGCTTTACGTAATTCAAGTTCTTCGCCTTAGCAGCGACTTCAAGAGGATCCGTAGCGCTCTCATCGATAAGTGCTTCGTGAGCTGGGTGACGGAAGTCAGCGTTCTCATCTAGTGAAACTTTTCCATCGAGGGCGATGATGCGACCATCTGAAGTTTTCACGAGCGGGTTCACTTCGACCAAGGTGGCATCTTCTGATTGGAAAACCTTCCAAAGGGTTACCAAGACATCGGCAACCTGACCTTCAATGTCGGATGGGAACTTTGCTTGTTGCACGATTGAAAGTGCAAGAGCGCGATCAATTCCCTTAAGTGGATCGATGCCCACCATTGCGAGCAACTCTGGAGTCTCGTGTGCAACTTGTTCGATCTCAACGCCACCGGCAGTAGATGCCATAACTAGGTATTGACGTTGCGCACGATCAACGAGAATTGAAACGTAATACTCCTCGACAATGGAGGCGCCTTGCGCGATCATCACGCGGTTAACGGTGTGACCTTTGATATCCATTCCAAGAATATTGGTGGCGTGCTCGCGAACTTCGTCGATGGTCTTAGCGACCTTCACTCCGCCGGCCTTACCGCGCCCGCCTACTTTTACTTGAGCCTTAACAACAACAACGCCACCGATCTCTTCGGCGGCCGATACGGCCTCGGCTACCGTGGTAGCGACACTGCCCTTGAGTACTGGAACACCGTGACTTTCAAAGAGATCCCGCGCTTGATATTCGTATAGATCCACGATGCTCCTTCGGAAGCTCCTCTTAGAAAAGAAAACCTGGGGTAATTATGCGACCTTGTATGGCGTGGAACCAGCGATCGTCAGGCTGGGACGTGTGAAGTAACCCACTCGACGATGGTGTCCATGGTGGTTCCAGGCGTAAAGACGGCAGAAACGCCCATCTCCTTGAGGAGCGGGATATCGGCATCCGGAATGATTCCGCCACCGAAGACCAAAATGTCGGCGGCATCCCGCTCTTTCAAGAGGGTCATCAAACGCTCGAAAAGGGTGAGGTGGGCACCGGAGAGAATCGAGAGTCCGATTGCGTCAGCATCTTCTTGAATTGCAGTCTCAACAATTTGTTCAGGAGTTTGGTGAAGACCGGTGTAGATCACTTCGATGCCAGCATCGCGTAAAGCGCGTGCGACAACTTTTGCTCCACGATCGTGGCCGTCAAGTCCTGGCTTTGCTACTACAACACGACGCATATCAGACCCAAATTCCCATCGATCGTAACCACTTCACTGGATTTACTGGCACACCATACTTGCGAACCTCGAAGTGCAGGTGCGTTCCGGTGACATTGCCAGAGGCACCTACTGAACCAATTCGCTTGCCTACCTTAACGTTCTGTCCCACCTTGACGCTGATCCGCGAAAGGTGGCCGTACCAAGTCTGCACGCCATTGGGATGGCGGATAGCGATTTTGCGGCCATATGGACCGTCCCATCCAGCAAAAACCACTACGCCACTTTCGGCGGCGCGAACCGGTGCGCCGTACGCAGCTGCAAAATCTTGCCCCGTATGGCGATGCGCCCATAAGCGAGATTTGGAACCGAATGAAGCCGAGAGGCGGTAATTCACTACTGGACGGGTGAAGTTACGCGAAATTTTGGCAAGACGTGCGCGCTCGCGGGCAGTCGCGATCTTCTTCGCTTTCGCGGCCGCAATTTTAGCCAGGCGCTTCTTAGCCTTGAGATCTCCGGTGAAAGGAATAGCACCAGTGACGGGGTGAGCCACCAGCGACTTTGAGATAGCCGAAGTTGCCGTCGGAGTGAGATCCAACGCCACGGAGGTTCCCGGAGTTGATGTGGAGGAGATGACAAGGAGCGCGGCCACCGGGAGCGCAACACCGAGGGCGATCACCTTGCGGCTTACTGTGCGAATCGAGAATTTACTTTGCGGAGCTCTTAGTTTCGGCGACATGTCACCCCCTGCGGGATCGAGCCTTACGGCGCGGACGATCGAAGACCTACCCCGCCACCCTGCCAAAGAGGGGGGCTAGGAGTCCAGCCCGCCAGCGATTATGAGAGCTTTTCCACAGGGGCATAGCGCAAAAGCAGGCGCTTTGTCCCAAATGAACCGAAATCAATAGTGGCCTCAGCCTTCTCCCCTGCCCCCGCCATCGAGACCACCCGACCGAGCCCAAAGGTGTCGTGATTGACCCGATCACCGGCAGCGAGGTCCACGACAGTAACGGTGCGCTTACCCGTGGGAAGCGGTGGCGGAGTATCACGACCAGCGAGCCGATTCGGCGAGGAGCGAGTCGGTGAGAATGCGGATGCCACTTGGCGCCACTCAATCAGCTCCTCAGGAATCTCCTCAAGGAATCGAGACGGCGGGTTGTAATTAGGAGAGCCCCACGTGGAACGAGCCGATGCGCGCGAAAGATAGAGATGTTCACGAGCGCGCGTTAACCCGACGTATGCCAGGCGACGTTCTTCTTCAATTTCACCGGGTTCCATCAGAGAGCGCGAGTGCGGGAAGATTCCTTCTTCCATACCAGTGAGGAAGACGACCGGAAATTCCAAACCTTTAGCCGTGTGCAGCGTCATCAAAGTAATGACGCCATCTTCGTTATCTGGAATTTCATCCGCATCAGCGACCAATGAGACTTGCTCGAGGAAAGCTAGCAAGGTGGGTCGATCAACATCTGGATCCGCATCAGCTTCGAAGTTGGCATCGAACTCGTGGGCTACCGCTACAAGTTCTTCCAAGTTCTCGATACGCATTTCATCCTGCGGATCGCTACTGGCCGCTAATTCTTGGATGAGCCCCGATTGCTCAAGGACGGCTTGCGCAACTGCTCCAGCAGTCAGTCCGCTCTCCACAAGTGTGCGCAGAGCGTGAATCATGGAAGTGAATGTGTCGATCGTTGATACCGCGCGAGCCGGCAGACCTGGTGCATTACTCGCGCGACAGAGTGCCCGCCAAAACGAAGTCTGCTCCATTTGTGCAAGGGCATCGATGCTTGCCAAGGCGCGATCACCAAGTCCACGTTTGGGTGTATTAATAATGCGGCGTAGCGAGACTTCATCGTTGGGGTTATTCACTACCCGCAGATATGCCAGAAGATCCTTTACTTCCTTACGTTCATAGAAGCGCACGCCGCCGACAACCTTGTAGGCGATTCCAGTTCGCATAAAGATTTCTTCAAAGACACGAGATTGCGCGTTCGTGCGATAGAAGAGCGCTATGTCGCTTGGCTTCACCGAGCCACGGCACATTTCTGATATTTCTTTGGCTACGAAAGAGGCTTCGTCGTGTTCATTCTCGCCAACAAATCCAACAATCGCTGAGCCCGCGCCACTTTCGGACCAGAGGTTCTTTGGTTTGCGCTCGCGGTTCTTAGAAATAACAGAGTTAGCTGCCGACAGAATATTTTGTGTAGAACGGTAGTTCTGTTCGAGAAGTACGGTGCGCGCTCGCGGATAATCCTCTTCAAACTGCAAAATATTTCGGATCGTGGCACCGCGAAAAGCATAGATCGATTGGTCGGCATCTCCGACCACGCAAAGCTCTGCAGGAGGAATGGCATCACTCTCGCTACCAACCAGTTGGCGGACCAATTCGTATTGGGCGTGATTAGTGTCTTGGTACTCATCGACTAGCACGTGCTTAAAGCGATGTCGGTATCGATCGCGAACTAGTGGATTGGTTTGTAAAAGGCGTACCGTATTTGAAATAAGGTCGTCGAAATCCATCGCGTTGGCGCCTTCAAGACGCGCTTGGTAGCGCTTGTAGGCATCAGCGCACATGCTTTCAATGTGATTTGTGGCCCTGCGTGCGTACTCCTCCGGATCGATCAATTCATTCTTGGCCGCACTCACCAAGTTGGAGAATTGTCGAGGTGGATAGCGCTTGGGGTCTAGATCCAAGTCCTTGCACACCAGCGACATCAACTTCTGACTATCGGATTGGTCATAAATAGAAAACGAAGACGAGAAACCCGCGGCAGCCGCATCTCCCCGAAGAATGCGTACGCAGGCAGAGTGGAAGGTGGAGACCCAGATAGAGCGGGCGTTGCGTAGGGAGTGAGAAGGCGAGAGCTCATTGACGAGCTCCACCACGCGTTCGCGCATCTCGCCCGCTGCTTTGTTGGTGAAGGTGATGGCCAAAATCTCATGGGGTTCGGCCGCGCCGGTTGCCAGTAAGTAAGAGATTCGCCTGGTGAGCACCCTCGTCTTGCCGGAGCCAGCGCCGGCGACGATGAGCAGGGGCGAGCCTGTATGCGTCACCGCATCACGTTGCGCCGGGTTCAAACCGACCAGCAAATCTTCCCTCACGGAGCGCGAGCCTAGTCGCTCGCCTAGGATGTGCGGGTGAGCGAAGTAAGCAACGAGGGTATCGAGCGTGTCCTAGTGGTCACCGCACATCCAGATGATGTGGATTTCGGCGCCGGTGGCACGATCGCAGGCTGGGTTAAATCCGGAATTCATGTCTCCTACTGCATCTGCACCAATGGTGACCAGGGCGGAAACGACGACGAAGTCCCGCGAAGTGAGATCCCCGGGATTCGCCAGCGCGAACAACGCGCCGCTGGCAAAGTCCTCGGCGTCGAAGAGATTACTTTCCTCAATTACGTCGACGGGTGGCTACAACCCACCATCGAACTGCGTAAATCGATTGTGCGCGCTATTCGAATTGCACGACCCGATCGCATGGTCATCCAATCTCCAGAGCGTAATTGGGACCGCATCGGCGCGAGCCATCCCGACCATATGGCCGCCGGGGAAGCTGCGATCCAGGCTATTTATCCAGATGCTCGTAATCCATTCGCCTTTCCTGAACTACTCGAAGAAGAGGGCCTGCAACCGTGGACCGTTCGCGAAGCATGGATCATGGGTTCACCGGCCACTAATCACTTCGTAGACACCACCGAATTCTTTGAACAGAAGATCGAAGCCCTCAAGGCACACCACAGCCAGACGGCTCACATGGAAGATATGCCTGGAATGGTGCGCATGTGGGGCGAAAGAATTGCAAAAGCGAACGACCTACCCGATGGTCGCACTGCTGAAGCTTTCAAAATTGCAATTACTGCTTAACTTCTCGCAATTCCACTTCGATACCTGCAGGACCCTCGATCACATTTTCTGAAATCATGCGGCATTCGAGTTCAACAAATTTCGCGAGAGTTTCTGCGAGATCGGCCGTGTTCATCACGATGCGTCGAATACCGATGTTCTCTTTAAGTTTTTCGGAGCGCTCGACACCTTCGAAGGACATAAACTCAATGCGGGCAGGGGCTTTATCTGGCCCAGCAAGGAATGCGATACGTAGAGAGGCCCCGCTCGGGAAACCAATCATCTCTTCAAAGACTTCGCCTTGCATGACGCCATCAAAGAGCAATGTCATGCCGCCCGCGTCGCGAAAGAAGGTGATTGCCTGATCGACATCTTCGACCACAACCACGACTGTATGAAGTTCGCCGTGTTGACGAGCCGGATTCTGTTCAAGAGCTGGAGCAGGTTGACGCGGACCATCAACGCCCACCTCTGGAAGCGTCCACCACACATGATCGCTACCGAGGGCAATTGCCTCGCGCATCTGTCCCCCACCGTAAGGATAGGAAACGAGTGGCCGCGGCTTTCCGCCGGCTTCTTCAATTCGCTTCAAAGTAGATGTGAGATCGCGCGAGTACATACCCAAGAGACGAGGACCAAGATCCCACACCTGAGGAGCGTTACCTTCACGCGCACGTACCTCGCGAAGACGAATCTTTCCACTGGGCGAATTAAGTACTCCAAGGAGGATGGAATCATTTTCATTTGCCAACATGTGTAGATCAAATGCACCGATATAGAACTTAGCCGATGCCTCGATATCGACAACGTGTATGACGACTTCGTCGATACTCAGAAAGGACATCGCTACTCCCACTCAATAGTGCCGGGTGGCTTGCTCGTAACATCAAGCACTACTCGGTTTACATCACGCACTTCATTGGTAATGCGCGTCGAAATCTTTTCAAGGACGTCATACGGCAGTCGACTCCAGTCGGCGGTCATCGCATCTTCACTCGAGACTGGACGAAGGACGATCGGATGCCCGTATGTACGTCCATCTCCTTGCACTCCAACACTTCGCACATCAGCAAGAAGAACGACTGGGCATTGCCAAATTTCGCCATCGAGTCCTGCGCGCGTGAGTTCTTCGCGGGCAATGGCATCAGCGGCGCGCAAAATTTCAAGACGGGGCTCAGTGACCTCACCGATGATGCGTATTCCTAGTCCGGGGCCAGGGAATGGCTGGCGTTGCACGATGGCAGCTGGAAGCCCGAGGTCAGCACCTACTCGGCGCACTTCGTCTTTGAAGAGCGTGCGCAACGGCTCGATCAAGGCAAACTTGAGGTCCTCCGGAAGTCCACCCACATTGTGATGGCTCTTGATATTGGCAGTGCCGGCTCCCCCGCCCGATTCCACGACATCGGGATAGAGAGTTCCCTGCACGAGGAAATCTACTGGCTCGTCTTTGGAGATATCGCGCGCAGCTTGTTCGAAGGCGCGGATGAATTCACGACCGATGATTTTGCGTTTCGTTTCTGGATCGGTAACTCCAGCAAGCTCGGCAAGGAACTTCTCGCGCGCATCGACCACATGAAGATTCACACCAGTAGCGGCCACGAAGTCGCGCTCTACTTGTTCGGCCTCCCCTTGACGAAGTAAGCCATGATCCACGAAGACACAAGTGAGTTGTGATCCGACAGCTTTTTGTACCAATGCGGCAGCAACTGCAGAATCCACTCCACCAGAAAGCCCGCAAATTACGCGCTTATTGCCCACTAAGGATTGAATCTTTTCTACTTCTGTAGAAATCACATTTTCCATCGTCCACGACGGCTTCAGGCCGACAACATCGATGAGCCAGCGCTGGAGAATCGCTTGGCCGAATTCACTATGGAGAACCTCTGGATGGAATTGCACACCCGCCGAACGAGTGGTCAGATTTTCAAAAGCTGCGATGGGTGCACCCGCGCTCTTTGCGGTGATGCTAAATCCTGCAGGAGCTTGAGAGACGCTATCACCGTGGCTCATCCATACTTTGAAATTATCTGGCAGATCAGCCAGCAACTCGGATGGCCCTTCGCGATGCAATTCGGTTCGACCAAATTCAGAGAGCCCTGTTTGTGCCACAGTGCCACCTAGCGCCCGTGAAAGGAGTTGGAAGCCGTAGCAAATGCCGAAGACTGGTATGCCAGCTCGGAGCACCTCGGCATCTACGCTCGGGGCGCCCGCGGCGTACACACTCGATGGTCCGCCCGAAAGAATGATGGCACTGGGACGCATCGCGAGAATGGCTTCAGCCGAGAGGTGATGGCCGACGATCTCGCTATAGACCCCCGCCTCGCGCACACGGCGGGCAATCAACTGGGCATATTGGGCGCCGAAGTCGACAACCAGCACTAATTCGCGCTCGCCCGGCCGTTGAGCATTCTTTGAGGTCACTGCCTTAGGCTATCGCCTCGATGAGAACCAACTGCCCGCCCCGCTTCAGGATTTCTGCCGTCAACGCAGTGATCCTCATCGCGCTACTCCTCTCCTTGATTCCGTGGGAGAGCGCACACGCGCAGGGCGGAAGTTGCCCAGCACAGGACCGAAGCCCCACTTGGGTGGCAACCGAAAACGCTAAGACCGGCGACGTGCATTGGAGAGATCGCGTTGTTGTTGGATGGGTGGGCGATGGCACCACTATTCCCTTCAATCGCTACGCCACTAATACCTTTGCTGATGCCCAGAAAAAGCAGACCAAGAAAGAACCTCGCAAGGAGCGTATTCAAGGCTGGTTCGACAAAACCAGCGTCTCATGCGGAGACTCGGTGGGCCTTCATCTCTCTGGACGGAATAAGTCAGCCACCGTCACGCTCTACCGACTTGGCTACTACGGAGGGATCGGAGCGAGAAAAGTGTGGGAGCTCTCGCTTGCCAACGTGGCGCCTCAAGAGAGCGCCACAGTTACTGCCGCTCCAGAAAGAACAGTAAGCACGAAGTGGCCCGTGGCGGTCAACCTTCCCATTTCCAACCAAATGCCACCGGGCGAGTATGTGGCTCGTCTCGACGACGGCGGACCTGCAACGTTCGCGCCGCTACTTATTAAAGATGAATCAGCGCGCTCGCCGTTGGTATTGATTTCTTCAGTGCTCACGTGGCAGGCATACAACCATTTCGGTGGATACTCGCTCTACAAGGGCGCGGCTGAAGATCACGGCACTAGATCGCGAGTCGTTTCTTTCGATCGACCTTATGACGGCAATGGAGCTGGCCAAATTTTCGTGCACGAATTTGGGGTGATTAAGACCGCTGAGAAATTGGGCCTCGACATCACTTATCTCACCGATTTAGATGTGGATGCCAAACCCGCTCTGCTCAAGGAGCATACTTCCATCATTTTCGGTGGCCACGCCGAGTACTGGACCCGCCCTATGAGAAGCGGTGTCGTATCCGCGCGTGACTCAGGAACGAACATCGTTGTCCTTGGCGCAAACACGGGCTACTGGAAAACGCGCCTGCAAAACAACGGTCGTGAAGTCGCGGTCTGGCGCGATAATCTCGATCCCTACCGCTCCGATGCTCTTAAAGTAACAAACCAATGGCGAAGCGGACCGGCAGCACAACCTGAATCCGAAATTTTGGGTTCTGCTTATGCAGGACTCGGCGTGAAAGCTAATTACCAAGTGGTCCGAAGCAGCGCCTGGCCCATCGCCGGCACGACCCTTAAAGCTGGCGACATTATTAAGGGAGTAGTCGGACGCGAAGTCGACTCTCCCGATCGCGATCCCGGACCCGGTGTACAACTTATGCTCAGCACCAATACCAAGGTGCGAGGTCGAGCGGAACGTGTAGGCATGACCTACTACACAACTAAATCTGGTTCTGGAGTACTCAATGCATCGACCGATGGTTGGGTCTGTTCCATCACTAATTCATGTAATTGGACTCGAATTCTAAAAGAAAGCTCGCTACAAGTGGAAGAAATTACCGCCCAGATTCTCAAGGAGTCAGCAAAGGGCCCGCTTGGAAAAATGCATCCTTCAGTGATCGATATCCCTGCCGCTGCCCGCTAGCTCTTAATCACCAAGTCGGGATTTAAGTCCCTCACCATTCACTGATGTGATCTCATTTAGAGGATTAGCCCAAAATGTGATTCGTTTAACCTGAAATGGATCTGTGTATATCTGTGCAATGGTTTTATGAAACTAAAATTGTGATTTCCGCCAGCCAGGGGAAAAGTAGTCTGCAAACCATTGAGCATAACTATCGCACTCAGCATAGAAATCTTCTACGGATACCCCAAACGTCTTCTCAAAACTTTGCCACCATCGGTTTGTGCGCGAAAGCGTGGCCGTGAATGCCATGACTTTATCAATTCCATACTTGCCGACCAATAAGTGAATTGCTACTTTTCCTCTGGAATAGACCAACCTCGTTCCACACAACGCACAATTGAATTGTGATCTTGTGACGGAGTCACCCTCTAGTTCAGCCAATTTAGTTGTTCCAGAGAAGAAACCGCCGCCATAGTCAGGCCTTGTTTGAGATTTGAGGAAATTCTCAAACTCAGCGAACGTACCTGCTTGCGCCGCAACACTTTCACCGATCATTTGTGCTTGCCCTTCGATCCACCAGGCAGGTTGAGTTTGTGGAAAATCTGAGTTCATTTGCCAATGCAATAAGTGACCAGTTTCATGGGCCCCCATCAAGATAGAGGTCGCATCTTGATTTGCAGGATGCATACGGAAATACATGTAGTAGCCAGCTGGCTCCATCACTCCGTCGTATAACGGCATTGTGCCGCCTGAGCCAAAATCCTTAGTTCCAGACTCTATTTGCATATATTGATCGGTGCGCCACTGGCCCATGATTGGATTGGATTGCGTCTCTGCTTCGAAGTTTCGCTGCATGAGTTGATATTTCTTGTATTGAGCTAGCTCAAAATCAAGCGAAGTAGAGAGAATTGCATAGATTGGCTTTCTGCCCTTAAATATCGAATCAAATTTTCCTACAGTTAACTCGATACCCTTCTTGATGGCATCTCTACTTTGGCTTGGAAATTGAGGATCTATCAAGAAGATGATCCGACCAGAGTCTTGAGCAACTTGTTGCCCAGAAATTTGCGACCAAGACTTTTCCAATATTGCGAGGTTCTTAATATCCTCAGCGGTTTTGCTCTGAGTAGGTGTAGGAGTCGGTGTAGGTGTAGGTGTGGGCGTCGGAGTTGATGCTGATGCCGGAGTTGGCGTGGGAGTGGGGCTTAGCACCAGAACCTTGATGCCCTTACTCCATACCAACTTCTTACCAGATTTGATGCAGGTGTACTTCATTCCTGCCACAACTGATGTTTGGTTGAACTTGGTACAGGTAGTCCCAGCTTTAACAGCGGCAGAAGCTGGGTTGAGTAAGAAGGTTCCCAATAAGGCAATTATTGATACAACGATTACTCCCTTACGCATAGTGGGAGTTTATGTTCAAATGATCCACATTGGAATGATTTAAGTGCCGAATATTAGGCGTAGTTAAAAGTCACGGAAGTTCTACTTGCTTTGTTTTGAAACAACTTCGGCAAGGATTGGTGCGGCAGCCGCCCACTCAATGCCATAAATGTTTTTAAACGCTTGATTAAATGGTGTTCCAGTCACGGATTGACGCACGAGTTCCATGGTGGAATCGAATCCCCCAATCGCAGCAAGGGCTTCGACAGTTGCATAGCCCAATGAATACGCGTACTGATGCATGGCAGGATTGGCTGTTACCAAATCAGGATTTTTTCCGGGCGTTAGGAGATCATAGAAAAGCAGTATGTTTGCAGGAGAGAAATCTTTCAAGGAGTCAGTTGGAGAAAATTTCTTGATTTGATTAACTTGATTCAGCTTGTAAGAGTTTAAAGTCCTATTCCAGCCAATTTTTTGAAATAACGTTGCTTGCCCTTCGGAAAGCCATACAGGGATTGTGTCTGTCCAATTGCCCCACTTGAAATTTTGTTGATATGACTGGACTACGTGAATAAACTCATGAATATCTTGTTCTCCATATTGAGCGCGATCTGACCACCACGGTGAATTTGGCACACCTGTCTGAACAAAACCTTTCCAGTTTCGTAAATTACCGCCACTTGCAATTTCACAATTGTTTTCACTGGGACAAGCATAATCTACAGACCAGTTCCACCACGAGGCACCGTCATTATCTTGGAAGAACTTCTTAGTCCAAGGTTTATCTACATGATTGTAATAAATCGCATAAACCTCATCGGGTTGCTTAAAGTTTTTGAGCATATTTGATGCCAGGCTAAAGGCAACACTGGGATTAATGATGCTTGGTTTCGTATTTGGTCCTACTAAAACATTTAACTTAAATTTTGGTTGATAATTACTATCGATAAGAAGCAGACTCTTATTGAAAACATCTGTTGAAATCTGATCAAAATTGGCTGCAATGTTGTCCCAAGTTAAAATTATGGGAGTCGGTGTTGGAGTCGGTGTTGGAGTCGGTGTTGGAGTCGGTG
>CAIPAI010000050.1 GCA_903863015.1 uncultured Actinomycetes bacterium | reverse complement strand
TACATTCTTAATGGGCAGAAAGTTTGGATCTCTGGGCTCGAACGTGCAGGGAGGGTGCTGGTAGTTGCTCGCACTGCTGCTGCAGTCGAAGGTGGCCGACCTTCGGATGGAATGAGCCTTTTCCTTGTTGATACTGCGACTCCGGGTATTGAGCGCACATTAATTGAGAAGCTTGGTACGCAATGCATGACCAGTAGTTCGGTATTCCTCACCGACGTTAAGGTTCCCATTGAGGACCTTATTGGTACAGAAGGCTCTGGTTGGAGGATTCTTGTTGACACTCTAAATATTGAGAGAATCGTAACAACTGCCGGCTCCTTGGGCGCTGGTAAGTTGGCGCTCGACATCGCAACACGCTACGCAAACGAGCGAATTGTTTTTGACCGTCCGATTGCATCTAATCAAGGTGTGCAATACCCCCTTGCTTGGTCCCGAGCCACTTTGGAGAGCGCCACTATTTTGAATTACAAGGCGGCCTGGCTCTTTGATCAGGGTCTGTCGTCCGCGGCGGAGGGCAATATGGCGAAGATGATTGCTACGGATGCGGCTTTTGCGGCGTGTGATGCTGCCATGCAGACCCACGGTGGTTATGGTTACGCACGTGAATATCACATCGAACGACTATGGCGTGATGCGCGACTCTTCAAAATTGCTCCAGTGACGCAAGAAATGGCGCTGAATTATGTGGCGCAACACGTTCTGGGTCTTAACCGATGAATCTAGATGTCCGATCGTAACTCCTGGGCAGACCCAGGTGTCTTCGAAGTAGTGGACGGAGTCCATCGGATTCCGCTGCCGCTTCCGAACGACGGCCTTCGTGCGGTGAATGTGTATGCAATTCAAGGTGGAGATGGATTAACCCTTATTGACTCGGGGTGGGCGCTGACTGAGTCACTTGAACTCCTTGAAGAATCTCTTGGGAAGATAGGTTTTGATCTTGGAGATATCCGTAGGTTTTTGGTAACTCACGTACATCGTGATCATTACTCGCAAGCCGTTGTAGTCCGTCGCATGTTTGGTGCGAAGGTTTCGCTCGGCATCGGTGAAGTAGAGAATATGAATGAAATTCTTACTTCTAGGTCTTCTATTCCGCAGAAACTCATCACGAGATTGACAGTGGCCGGTGGTGCGGAGATATTGAGAAGTAGCGCACTCGTCGAATATCCGTTAGAAGAATTGGACGAACGAGAGTGGGAGATGCCTGACGACTGGTTGCGCCACGGCGATATCATCAACGTGGGCGATCGAACGCTCACGGCGCTATCCACCCCTGGCCATACGGCCGGGCATATCGTCTTCCACGATGAGGCAGGTGGGCTGCTCTTCTCTGGCGATCACATTCTGCCCACCATCACGCCATCTATAGGTTTTGAATCAGCGCCCATGCTCTCACCATTGAGCGCATATCTTTCCTCTCTTTCTTTAGTGGCGGCTCTTGGCGAGAGCATGCTCTTGCCTGCGCATGGACCTGTGCATCCCAGCACGGCAACACGAGTACGCGAGTTG
>CAIPAI010000049.1 GCA_903863015.1 uncultured Actinomycetes bacterium | reverse complement strand
TTTCACCATCAACGAAGACACCGTTGATGAAGAGCCCATATGTGGGCTTGAGCTTCACGATTGAGGTTGATTCCGGGGCGGGTGCGTATTCGAAGCTCATGATTAATCAACCGTCACATAGTCAGGGCCCGAGTAGGCGCCGGTTTGGAGTTTCTTGCGTTGCATTAAGAGGTCGTTGAGCACACTAGATGCTCCTAAGCGGAAGAGATCTGGCGTGAGCCATGCATCTCCCAAGGTTTCCTTCACCAAGACAAGATAACGGAGCGCATCTTTGGTGGTGCGGATTCCGCCTGCTGGCTTCATACCGATTTTGCGTTGCCCAGCGTTGTGGAAGTCACGAATGGCCTGCAGCATCACCAGAGTTACTGGAAGGGTGGCGGCGGGCGCTACTTTGCCGGTAGAGGTCTTGATGAAGTCAGCGCCGGCAATCATGGCAAGCCACGAGGCGCGACGGACGTTGTCGTAGGTGCGCAGTTCTCCGGTTTCGAAAATAACTTTGAGGTGCGCGCTCTTGCAGGCCACTTTGACTGCTTGGATTTCTTCGAAGACATCCATGTAGCGACCTTCGAGAAAGGCGCCACGATCAATCACCATGTCGATTTCATCGGCGCCCTGTGCGACCGCATCGCTTGTGTCGAGGAGTTTGACGGCACGCGAGGCGCGGCCCGAGGGGAAGGCAGTGGCAACGGCGGCTACTTGGATCGAAGAGCCTGTGAGGTATGACTTTGCCTGCGCCACTTTGTCGCCGTAAACGCAGACGGCAGCAACGCTTGGAGACGTGGGATCAAATGGATCGGGACGGTGCGCCTTTGCGCAGAGAGTTTTGATCTTGCCCGCGGTGTCCATGCCTTCAAGAGTCGTGAGGTCGATCATGCTGATCGCTAAATCGATGCCCTCGGCTTTTGCTGATGTCTTGATAGAGCGCGTTGAAAGCATTGCGGCGCGTTCATCAGCGCCGACTTGGTCAACCCCGGGCAGACCGTGGAGAAACTTTGTGAGAGAAGCGTTGGTACGAGTCTCGTCGGCGAAGGTCGAGGCTGCTGCTTGACTTGTGAGCCCCATTAGCGCTTACCTCTATTCTCTGCGATTCGATTGAGTACGAGTGCGATGATGAGAACGACGCCAGTGATGACCATTTGATAGAAACTTCCAAGGCCCATCAGATTGAAGACGTTACGAATTACCGCGAGCATGAATACTGCGATTACGGTACCAAACACCCCACCACGACCACCAAAAAGGCTGGTGCCTCCAAGCACCACGGCGGCGATTGCGTCGAGTTCAAGCCCTACGTAAGCCGTGGGTTGACCAACGGTAAGTCGAGCGGTGAGTAGGACGCCGGCAACAGCTGCCAGGGCGCCGCAGATTGCAAAAGCACTGGCCACGATGAGTTTGGTATTCACTCCCGAAAGTCTTGCGGCCACTTCATTACTTCCAGTCGCATAGAGGTGTTCACCGAAAACTGTGAATCGGAGAGCGACCGCCGCAAGGATTGCGATGGAGATGAAGATGATGCCGACATCAGGGATGCCTCCAACGCGACCAGTTCCGATGTTTGTCAGCACATCTGGAATACCGCTCACAGGCACGCCATCGGATAGTAGGTAAGTCGCGCCACGGATTCCGACGAGTCCAGCCAATGTAGTCATGAAACTAGGCACAGTGAGAAAGGCACTGAGCCCGCCTAGCACGGCACCTGAGATGACGCCGCACAAGATGCCCAGAAGAACTGAGAGCCACAAATTCATTCCATCATTAACAAAAATCGCAATGATCATTCCAGCGAAAGCTGCCACTGAGCCCACAGAGAGGTCGATATTTCCAGTGAGAATAACGAACGTCATTCCGATGGAAACGATACCTACCAAACTAGTTTGCTGCAGCACGTTTGTAATATTGGCTGTGGTCGCAAAATTGGGGGAGACGATTGAACCGACTACACAAAGAAGCACAAAAATCAGCAGCAGGTTGTACTTCACGAGGTAGCGCTTGGCAACGACCATCAAACCCGTTGTTGCTCTTGCTTCGATAGGTTGCTGGGTGACTATCGGATTATTCATGCGTTTCGTACCTCTCCCGTTATGACGACATGCAAGATGTCTTCAGCGCTCAATCCTTGTGTGACGAAGAATTCCTTTACTTGGCCTTCATATAGAACATAAATAGTGTCGCAGTGCATCATGACTTCTGGAAGTTCGCTGCTCGTAACTGCTACGGCGGCCCCTGAGTCAGCAATTTTGTGAACTTCGTTGAAAAGTTCTACTTTTGCACCTACATCTAGCCCGCGGGTTGGTTCATCAAGTAGCAAGACATTGCTCTCGTTAACTAACCATTTTGAAAGTACAACCTTCTGCTGGTTGCCACCCGAAAGTTGTCCGCCCAGTTGGGAAAAGTCATGGAAGCGCACTCCCAAAGCTAAAGCTGTTTCTTTAGGTTTTGAAAAACTCCTCTGCTTGGCAGTGCCAAAGCCCTTTTTATTAAATGCGATGATCATGTTGTGCCAAATACTGCGGCCCACCATGAGCCCTTGTGTCTTGCGATCCTCTGGGACGAGGCCGACCCTTCGTGCGATCGCTTGACGTGGGGAGTGTGGATCGTAGGGCTGACCATCCAAAGTTACTTCGCGAAGAGCGCGTTCTGAGCCAAAGAGTGCGGAGAGCAACGTTGATCGACCTGCGCCGCCTAAGCCAATGAAACCGGTGATTCGTCCGCGGGGGATGGACACATTTCGAATGTCTATGACTCCCGGGATGAAAACTCGGTCGATGTAGAGGCCAGAAGTCTTGTCTTCAACGGCAGCAGTGGAACTTCGTTGAGTGGCTACTTCGCCGCGTTTTCCGCCAATGATTTCTTCAATTAACTCTGCTTGCGAGGTATTGGCAAGAATATGTACGCCTACGGACTTTCCGTCACGGAGCACCGTAGCGCGATCGCCTATCTGGCTAATTTCATCAAGACGATGAGAAATGTAGAGAATCGCACAACCGGCCTTGGTGACTTCATCCATTACTCGAAAAACTTGCTGGAGTTCATCGGCAGTAAGTGTCGCTGATGGCTCGTCCATGATGAGAAGTTTTGCTTCAATCGTAAGTGCACGTGCAATCATGGTGAGTTGTTTCTGAACGACGGTCAATTCGGAAACTTTTGTCTTAGGACTAAATTGCCCACCGACTCTCGCGATGGCCGCTTCGGCGACTTCCTGCATATTTGCGCTTTTTATAAATCCAAACCGCGACGGTGTCCGACCGAGGAAGAGATTCTGTGCAACCGTGAGGTCAGGGACTAGATCAAGCTCTTGATGCACCACGCTGATGCCTAGTTCGGTGGCTATGCGTGGCGTTTTGATCGTGACTGATTTTCCTTCAAAAAAGATTTCGCCGGCGTCTGGCGTATACGAACCGGAGAGGATCTTGATGAGAGTACTTTTACCAGCGCCATTTTCGCCGAGTAGGCACATTACTTCGCCAGCATTAATGCTGAAATCAACCCCATCGAGGGCAGTTACGCCTTGGAAGCGCTTAACGATTCCTCGCATTGAAACGATCTCTTGATTAGTCATGGGTGCTCACCACATAACTTGCTGTTTCTTCGTCTGTAATGAGTGTTGTGAGCAGTTTTGATTTCAAGGCTGCCATAGTGACTCCGAGTTTGCTCTTTCCGTGCGTGATGCCGATACGAATTTCTTTCTCTTTAAGGTCATCTATCGTCAACCCCAGTGTTCGTTGATCTAGGTGAGTATCGATCGTCTTACCTTCAGCGGATATAAATCGTCCTAATACGTCGCCTACTGCGCCGAGGCTTTTCAGTCGGCGGACATCCTCTTTCTTGAGGTAGCCAGACTCCACTAAGACGGAGTTTTCAGTGATAGCTCCCATGCTGAAAAGCGCAGCTGGCGCCGACCTGGCGAGATTGAGGATGTGGGAAACGGTGGAGTCTCGCTCCAAGCCTTCCCGCACCGTTTCGAGATCGACGATTGCTGGAACTGGAAGAAGTGCGTGCCTGCCGCCTGCCTTCGAAGCCAAGATCTGAGCGGCTTCATTCTGTGCACCTTCAGAAGATCCGCGCGTGAGTGCGCCATTCATCTGTACGACCATGATGTTTTCTGCCCAATTTGCGCGAGCATGTTGAGCCACCGAGTTCATCGTGCGGCCCCAACCGACCCCCAGCGTTGCGGGTTGCGGATTGATGTTGGCCAGATGCTGTGCGCTTTGTCGGCCGACTGAATCCAGGAGCGAGGCTTCGGTTGCGCCATGGTTTGCAACCACCACCGCGCTGGAAAGACCAAATCTTTGCACCAACTGTGATTCGAGCTCAGCCAACCGACCACCCGCGTGTGTGATCTCAATTTTAACAATTCCTAATTCACGCGCCTCACGTAACATTCGACCGACTTTCCATCGAGTTAAGTTAAGGCGCTTAGCGATACTCTCCTGAGTCAGCATCTCTTCGTAATAGAGGTGGGCCACTCTCACCATTTCTTGAATTTCAAGTTCGCTCATGTGGTACTCCCAGCGAGTTGATGAAATGTGGGCGTCAACGCTGACGTGGCCTCTTTATACATAGCGAAACGTTCGGCGTAATAATCCGTGTGTGCGAGATCAGGCTCGAGCGTATGGGTCTCTACCTTCATAGCCTTTGCGGCTTGTGTGAGGTCGCCATGTAGACCGAGTGCGCTGGCTGCACAGATGGCGCCAGCAAGAGTGGTCATGTTTGTGGCTTCGGAGAATTGCACTGGAATCCCCAGTACATCCACGTTGGTCTTAAGCCAATATTTGTTTCTGGCAATACCACCGCTCAGCGTCATGGTTTTGCAGCCCACTCCGGCGGCAGCAAAGGTCTCTACAACGTGGCGGGTGCCGAATGAAATTGATTCAACGGCGGCTCGATAGATATCTGCCGGCGTGTGATTGAGGGAGAGGCCGAGAATGGCGCCACGCAATTGATCGTCGCGGTAAGGAGAACGATTACCCATCCAGTAATCGAGAACTAATAAGGAATTACTGCTTGGATCAAGCCCGGCCGCTACATTCGCAATCTTCAATGATTCGTCGTCTGAAAGATTGAGAAGTTTGCGAGTGACCCAACGCAGAATTGAGCCGGCAGATATTTGTCCACCTTCGAGGAGCCAGAGGTCTTTCACAAGCGCATGTGGGTAAGGCCCCCAGATTCCGCGCGCCGGCGTTTCTTTTTCGGTGAGAGCGAGTAGCACATTGGACGTGCCGCCAATCATGAAGATGTGATCTTCTGAGAGGTTTCCGCTTGCCAACATTGCCGTGTGCGCGTCGATCCCTCCTTGTCCCACGAGTGGACGATTCGATATCCCCATTTCCTCTGCGGCCGTGGCCGTAATGTGGGCGATCGCTTCGCCTACCGGAATGACCCGATTGGAGAATTTGCTAGAGAGATCAGGGGCGCCCAGCGCGGCATAAAGGTCGTCTGCGTATGTGCCATTGATGGAGTCATAATTTGCTTTGCACGTGGCGTTCATTAGTGATGCCACCCACTCGCCCGTGAGTTTATGTACCAAGAAGTCGATTGCTTCAACAATGTGCGCAGAATTGGAGTAAATCTCTGGTTCATGTCGCGCGATCCAGAGAGCTTTCGGAACTAGCCATTCGGCTGCATCCGCGCCGCCTGAATAACGAAGAATAGGGTGCTTCTGCGCTGCGCTATCTTGGGATTCTTTCCACGCACGGGTGTCCATCCAAAGGATGGCACTTCGAAGCAGCGTGCCATCTTCTCTGCAAGCGACCACGGTTGAAGCTGTTGTGGCCAACCCGATGCCGGCTATTTCTTTGGTGGGTAATTGGCTCATGCACTGCTTGCTTGCACTGCAAATAGCTTCCCACCATTCGATGGGGTTTTGTTCGGCTCGACCTGGATCTGGAACAACGGTGGTGATAGGGACTGAGGCGCTGGCTACTTCCTGCCCATCGACTTGATAAATCGCGACCCGCACACTTTCAGTGCCAAGGTCGATTCCCATAAGGAGCGACACATCAAGCTCCGTTGGGTTGGAAGAGAACTTTGGAGAAATGTTCGGTGCGACCGTTCATCATTTGGAATGCCCCTGGAAGAGCGTCGAGACCGAGTTGGTGCGTAATCATGAACTCCCATTTCAAGGTGCCGTTAGCCAACATGTCTACTGTGTCCCTCCATTCTGCTCCTGGCCACGGCGCTGAGAAAGAGTTCCAGGCGCCATGGAGGTTGATTTCCTGGCGTAGGAAGCGACTAAATGTTCCTTGGGCGAGCTCTACGGGTCCGGTGGGGATGCCCACGAAGACCGCGTCGCCGCCTGGGCCGACCAAATTTATGGCGAGATTCTCCGCCGCTGGTACGCCAGCAGACTCGAGAACTACATCAAAACTGCCGAATTCAAGGGCCTCTGCATCGTTGCTAGCCACCATGCTCGCACCCGCTTCACGTGCCTGATCGGCCTTTGCGGCGCTGATATCTACTGCAAGAACTTCGCTGGCACCATGGATGAGAGCCCATTGAACTGCAAAGAGCCCGATGGGCCCGGCTCCGACAACGGCAACGCGACTTCCTTTTTGAATCTTCGTGCGGCGCAGGCCATGAACTGCGATGGCAGCGGGGTCGACCATGGCTGCGGCACGAGGGTCAAGGTGGCCTGGAACCACCATGACATTACTTGCTGGACTCACGACAAATTCTGCATAAGCGCCATCGCGCCGACTGCCGAAGTAGTCGTAATCCTTACAGAGCGAGAATCTTCCTGCAGCGCAGAGATCGCATTTGAGACATGGAATCAGAGGAGGAACTGTTACAAGATCTCCTACGCGAACTCCCTCTACATCTGCAGAGATCTCGAGAACGTAGGCAGAGAATTCATGACCGCAGATGAGTGGCATCTTGTGTGCGCCATTCTTCATCATGCGTGGAATGTCTGAACCGCAGACACCGCATGAAGCTACGGAGAGGAGCACTTGACCAGGACCTGTGATCACTGGCCGAGGGACAGACTCGACTGTGATGTGGCCCGGCGAGTGCAACACCGCCGCTTGCATGCTCTTTGTCATCTTTCTCTACCTACGCTCTCTCGATTGTTCTCTGGGCTTGCTAGTTCTTAACCGAAGTTAAGAGTGGGGCGGTACTCAGCGAAGAGTGCGTCTCCAACAGCACCGGCAGCATTGCTCTTCTCAGCGAGTTGCGTGCCTGCATCAACGAATGCAGGAACGGTCTTACCGGCGAGGATTGCAAGTGCGACCTGGATGGTGACATCTCCAAGGTACTTAGGATCATTGAATGCAGTAGCAACATATTGCGTGCCATCTGCAATTGCCTTCAATGCTTCGCCGAGACCATCTACACCAGCGACGAGAACGTCGGTGCGCTTGGCTTCTTTGAGAACTTGAAGTGCACCAAGTGCCATGTCGTCATTGTGTGCATAGACGGCCTTGACATCTGGGTTTGCTTGCAAGAGATCTTGCATTGCGGTGACAGCCTTGGCGCGGATGTACTCAGCGTATGGGCCGAGAACGATCTTTACCTTGGGGTTGCTAGCGATACCGGCAGCGAATCCATCGCGACGATCGGCCATAACTGAGCCGCCTGCATCACCTTGGAGTTCGATGACCTTGCCGCCGGCTGCGCCAAGCGCCTTGCCAAGAGCTTCGCCAACGAGTTGTCCCATTGCCTTGTTGTCGCGGCCAATGTGTGCAACTGCACCACTGGTGACGGGACGGTCAACGGTAATGACAGGAATGCCAGCAGCCTTTGCAGCAGCAAGGCTTGGTGCCACTGCCTCTGGGTTGGCTGGGTTAAGAATCAGAACCTGAATGCCTTGAGTAATGAGGTCCTGGATGTCGTTGTTTTGCTTGTTCACGTCGCCGTTTGCATCGACGAAAATAAGTTCTGCGCCGTTAGCTTCTGCGGCGGCTTGAGCACCCTTCTGGAGTTCTACATAGAAAGGAGATTGAAGGGTTACTTGGCTAAAGCCAATTTTGATCTTTGCGGCTGGTGCATCGGTTGCGGCAGCCTCGCTCGAACTAGAGCTGGAACAGCCTGCGAGCAGAAGGCTCGCACTCGCTACTGTTGCCAGAATAATGCGCTTGATCTTCATCAAGACACTCCTCACCTGGTTGTGCCCCACGATGGCCGTGCGGCTTTGGGCTTAGTGTCGCTACATTTGGAGCGAGATACAACAAATGTAGATTATTTGCTCAAATGAGCAATGCATAACTTTCAAATGTGATCCAAGGCACTGGGCGAGAGATCTTGCCGGAGCTCCCAAGGGGCGCCCACTGAAAAGGGGGGCGGAAATGTCTGGTTTTGGAGTGGCTTTTAAACCGTACGGGTCAGAGAATCAAGTGGACTCTGCCGGGAACCAGATGGCCGGGCCGGGCGTCACATGGGTAGGTGGAAAAGGAGAGTGGTTGCGGTGTTTAAGGGAGCGAGACGAGCGCTGATAGCTGGCGTCCTTCTTTTCGCATTCCTCTTTACTGCTGCTCCAGCGCAAGCCGCAACGGACCTCGGGCCCACAGGTACTTACATCGTTCGCATAAATCCGGATGGACGTGATGCGGTCGCGCTCGCGATTGCAGATGCTGGGGGATCCATCGACGATTCCTTTGAATACGCATTCGACGGTTACCTCGTCAAAATGCCTCGCGCGCTCTCTGCCTTACTTTGGAACATTCCAAATATTGTCTCCGTTGAAGAAGATGCAATTGTGACTGCAGATGCAGTGCAGGGATATGAAACGCCAACGCCATCCTGGGGTTTAGATCGCATAGACCAAACGAACACCATCGGGTTTGTGAGCGACGGGTACGTAAGTTCGTACGGTTATAAGAGTTCGGGCGAAGGCTCCACTATTTATATCGGTGATACCGGTATCTACCCGCATAGTGATTTAGGGTCACGACTTTCGAAGTCAGGTTACTCTGGATTCTCTGATGGAAATGGCACGGTTGATTGCAACGGCCACGGAACTCACGTGGCGACAACAGCGGCTGGAACTGTATACGGCGTAGCTAAGAATGCGCGTGTAGTTCCCGTTCGTATTCTCAATTGCGCAGGTTCAGGTTCGTACTCGGGAGTCATCGCGGGCCTTGATTGGATCTTGAGCCCGTTTAATCCAAATCCCAAGACACAAGCTGTTCTCAACCTCAGTATTGGTGGCACAGTGTCGGCCGCGCTGAATGCGGCGATCTTGCGTCTCACAAATGCAGGTATCACAGTTGTCGTGGCGGCCGGAAATAACAATTTGAATTCTTGTAACTATTCGCCATCGTCGGCACCGAGTGCGATCACGGTCGGATCCACCACACTCTCAGATGCAAAGGCTTCCTATTCAAACTACGGAAGTTGCGTTGACATTCAGGCTCCTGGTTCTTTAATTACAGCAGGTTGGTTTGGATCTCCCTCTGCCACGAACACCATCTCTGGAACCTCGATGGCTTCGCCGCACGTTACGGGCGCCGTCGCGGTTGTGCTTGGCCGGTATCCGGATGCCTCCGTCTCGCAGGTCACCAATATTTTGACGTCGACAGCCACATCGGGAGTGATAACAGGGCTCACGGGCTTGGCGGCAGGGACAGTTAATAAACTCCTCTACCTCTCGCCTACTGATGGCGGAGACGCGGTGATCTCTCCAGCTGTTCAGGTCAGTACCATCGCAGGTATTACTCATCAGGCTGCGGATGTGAACATCGCAGTTAATCCCAATAACGCCACAACTACGGTAGCTCTTCAATATTCAACCGACCCCGCCATGGCGACCGGCGTAATGAATGCGTCGGGGCTTCCTGGATCGGTAACGGGGGCAGCCACTTCGATTATCACCGCAAATTTACGATCGCTTGCACCTAATACTCAGTATTACTTCAAGGTGACAGGTGTTAACTCGTCAGGGGTTACTGCCTCTCCTATTGGATCTTTCACGACGCTTCCCTCTCCCACTGCATCCCCTACCCCAGTCGCGCTCGCAGCAACAAATGTGACGGCGTACAGCGCACATTTGAATGGCACCGTAAATCCTGGGGGACTGAGCACTACGACAATGTTTATGTACACGACAGACCCCACTTTTGGCTCTGACGTTGTCACAGGGATCGCGACGCCCACGACTATTACCGGAAGTGTCGCCCAGTCGGTGGGTATTGATCTCACCAATCTCAGTGGCGGGACTACCTACTACTTCAAGAGTGCAGCGAGTAATTCAACGGCCTCTGTCATGTCTGCGCCTTTAAGTTTCACGACGAAGGTTTCATCTGGCCTGCTACCGATCGTGCAAACGGATAAGTCACGTACTTCACTTGTCTCTACCAACCAAACCTTTACCGGATCCGTAAATCCACAAGGCCAAACAACCACGGTGAAATTACTTGTAGGAAACGAAAGCTCTCTCACCGTTGCGGCCACCACGTACCTTTTGCCTTCGGTCGCCGGCATCGACACGGTCACCGTGACGTATGTTGTCCCGAAACTGACCCCAGGTGCAGGAACGTACTACCGCTTTGATGCCGCGAATGATTCGGGAGTGACGCAATCGATTGCGCAATACAGCATCGTCGCTCCCATTACTCCCGTGATCCTTTCGAACTCTGTAAGCACTATTACGGATACTGGTGTTCTGCTTAAATCAATAATTAATGCGGGAGCGAGCAATACTCGCAACTACTTCATCTACGGTACGGATCCACTCTTAGAATCGGGAACGGTCGAAGTGCAGGCGATCGCGTTCGCCGTTACGAGCGCCTTGAACGCCTCGCTCTCCGCCACGCTGACAGGTCTTACTCCGGGAACTAAGTACTACTTCCGTTCGAAGATTTTCTCCTACACCGGGCCACTTGCGGGAGCGGCTCCACTGCTCGGAACCATTACGTCTTTCACCACAACGGGCACGGCGCCAGCTCCAACACCTACGCCAACACCTACGCCAACACCTACGCCAACACCTA
>CAIPAI010000048.1 GCA_903863015.1 uncultured Actinomycetes bacterium | reverse complement strand
TGCTTGCTCGCTCATGGAAAGCATCTCTTCCAGGTCTGCTCCGGCCGAGAAGGCGCGTTCCCCTTCCCCGGTAATGATGGCTACTCGACTCGAATCACTTTCCAGCGCGCGAAAGAGATCTCGGAGTTCGGCGACCATGCCCGAATTGAACGCGTTCATTACCGTGGGTCGGTTGAGCACGATCAAGACGACCCCTTTCACAGGCTCTTCCAGGCGGAGAAAATCATATTTTCTATCGAGCGTGGGGGCCATAGGCTCGTCCTTTCTGTGGGCAGTCGCCAGGGGTTGAATCTACCTTGATAATATGCTAAAAAAGATCTCCCGACTAGTCGGTCGAGAACCGGGCTAGAATCGAGAAGCTGGCGCACCACTGTTCGCAGGACAGACGATGAGGAGAGACATGAAGAACGATCTCTGGGCCACACTTTATCGGGGCATGGTTCGGGCAAACGCCTGGGAGCAACAACTTTTGCGCTTCATTGAGCAAGGACTGACATCTGGTTTTTACCACGCGGGGCGCGGTCAAGAGGCAGTCGCAGTAGGAGCCTGTGCAGCAGTGCGCGACGACGATTATTTGCTTTATGACCATCGTGGTCTTGGGCAAGCTATAGCAAAGGGAATTCCGTTGGATCGCCTCTACGGTGATTTTCTCACTCGCGAAACGGGCACCACTCGAGGCCTTGGCGCTGGCATCGTACATATCGCCTGGCCGGAACTAGGCATTCTCGGACAGAGTGGAACATTGGGAGGAGCATTTCCTATTGCTTCGGGGGCGGCTCTCGCAGCTCAAATGCGCGGCAGCGATCAAGTGGTTATCTGTTTCTTTGGTGAAGGAGCGGCTAATCGCGGAACCTTCCTTGAGGCCGCGAACGTGGCCTCGCTTTGGAAATTACCTGTTATCTGGTTGTGCGAAAACAACGGATGGTCCGTTTCTGTTTCTTTTGAAGCATCGAGCGCAACCGCCAATATTGCTGATCGTGCTTCGGCATACAACATGCCGGGTGTCATCGTTGATGGCATGGATGTGGTGGCTGTTCATGAAGTGGTAGTAGCTGCGGTTGCCCGTGCACGTGCTGGTGAAGGCCCCACGCTTATCGAAGCGAAAACCTATCGTTTCCGAGGCCATTACGAAGGCGACCCACAAACGTATCGCGAAGACGAAGAACTTGAGATGTGGAAGAAGAAGGATCCAATCGTCCTTCATGAGAAACGCCTGCTCGAGAACGGTTATTCAGAGGCAGAGTTGGGAGCCATCCGCAACGAAGTGGCAGAAGAAATTGCGGTTGCAGCGGATCGAGCGTTGGCAGCTCCCAAGCCACCGATGGAGCGAGTATTTGAGGGAGTTTTGGCATGAGGGTAATTAGCTATATCAAAGCCATTCGAGAGGCCCTCGATGAGGAAATGGAACGCGATGAGCGCGTCATGGTCATGGGTCAAGACGTCGGCGCATTTGGTGGCGCCTTTTCTGTAACACGTGGACTTTTCGACAAATATGGCCCTGAGCGCGTGCGCGATACGCCGATTTCCGAGAATTTTATTGTAGGCGGTGGCGTTGGGTTAGCCCTCGGAGGACTAAGGCCAGTAGTAGAACTTCAATACGCTGACTTTATTGCAATCACGATGGACGAGATTTACAACAAAGCAGCGAAGTGGCGCTATATGCATGGTGGATACATGAATGTGCCAATGGTGATTAGGGCGCCAGAAGGAGCGGCCGGTGGATCTGGGCCTGAGCACTCACAATGTCCGGAACATTTGTTGATGAGTGCGGCCGGTCTATATGTTGTAACGCCGGCAACCCCAGCGGAC
>CAIPAI010000047.1 GCA_903863015.1 uncultured Actinomycetes bacterium | reverse complement strand
GGCGCCTACTCGGGCCCTGACTATGTGACGGTTGATTAATCATGAGCTTCGAATACGCACCCGCCCCGGAATCAACCTCAATCGTGAAGCTCAAGCCCACATATGGGCTCTTCATCAACGGTGTCTTCGTTGATGGTGAAAGGACCTTCTCTACTATCAATCCAGCTACCGAGGCACATCTGGCAGATATTGCCGAGGCAAGTGAGGCAGATGTCGATCGAGCCGTGCGCGCTGCGCGCGTTGCTTTTGGCAGCTGGTCCAAGATGCGCGGAAGCGACCGCGCTAAGTACCTCTACCGCATTGCTCGCATCATTCAAGAACGTAGCCGCGAACTTGCGGTACTTGAATCGATGAATAACGGTAAGCCCATCCGCGAAAGTCGTGATGTTGATGTGCCACTCGTAGCGGCGCACTTCTTCCATTACGCAGGTTGGGCAGACAAACTCGATTACGCAGGGCTTGGTGAAAATCCACAGCCTCTTGGAGTCGCCGGGCAAATCATCCCTTGGAACTTTCCACTGCTGATGTTGGCCTGGAAAATCGCACCTGCACTTGCCGCGGGTAATACGGTGGTACTCAAACCAGCCGAGACCACTCCCCTCACCGCGCTACTCTTCGCAGAGATTTGCCAACAAGCTGATCTGCCTGCGGGAGTTGTCAATATCGTGACTGGTGCTGGCGAAACCGGGCGCGCACTCGTCAATCACCCAGACATCAACAAAGTGGCCTTCACCGGATCCACTGAAGTAGGTCGCTACATCGCCCAAGCCGTTGCCGGTACCAACAAGAAAGTCACTCTCGAACTCGGCGGTAAAGCAGCCAATATCGTCTTCGACGATGCCGCAATCGATCAAGCTATCGAGGGAATAGTCAACGGCATCTTCTTCAACCAAGGCCACGTGTGCTGCGCTGGTTCGCGTTTGCTCGTTCAAGAGTCGATCGCCGAAACAGTTCTCGGCTTGCTCTATGAACGGATGAAGAATCTCCGCGTGGGTGATCCGATGGATAAGAACACCGATGTCGGTGCAATTAACTCAGCTGCCCAGCTCGCCAAAATTCGTGAGCTCAGTGACGCCGGCGAAGCAGAAGGTGCAGACCGTTGGTCCGCACCATGCACCCTGCCTGAAAAAGGCTTCTGGTTCCCACCAACAGTCTTCACCAACGTCTCGCAGGTTCACCGCATCGCCCGCGAAGAAGTCTTCGGACCAGTTCTGAGCGTGCTCACTTTCCGCACTCCTGATGAAGCAGTGGAGAAAGCTAACAACTCTCCATACGGACTGAGCGCTGGTATTTGGACCGAAAAGGGCAGCCGCATTCTCGAAATGTCGAGCCGCTTACGTGCTGGCGTTATTTGGGCGAACACCTTTAATAAATTTGATGCCACCAGCCCCTTCGGTGGCTACAAAGAATCTGGATATGGACGTGAAGGCGGCCGACAAGGCCTGGAGCCCTACCTCAAGGCGGCGAGCAAATAATGAGCGAGCACATCGAAGTACGTCGTACCGCCAAACTCTTCATCGGTGGCGCATTCCCACGATCCGAATCCGGCCGCACCTATGAGGTGAAGAGCCCCGAGGGCAAGTTCATCGCTAATGCCGCTCAAGGCTCACGTAAAGATGCACGTGATGCAGTGACCGCAGCGCGCGCCATCCAACCCAAATGGGCGGGCGCAACGGCATATAACCGCGGACAGATTCTTTACCGCATCGCCGAGATGATGGAGGGACGTCGTGCACAATTCATCGACGAAGTCTCCCCTTGGGCAAAGAGCGCTAAGAAAGCAGAAGCAGAAGTTGATGAAGCGATCGATCGGTGGATCTGGTTTGCGGGCTGGAGCGACAAGATCGCCATGGTCGTGGGATCTAGCAACCCAGTTGCCGGCCCCTTCTTCAACTTCTCAGTTCCAGAACCAACCGGTGTAGTCGCCGCGATTGCCCCGAGTCGTCCATCACTTCTGGGATTGGTTGACACCATCGCGCCGATTATCGTCTCCGGTAACACCACAGTTGTTATCGCATCTGAAGATGCGCCAATGGCTGCAGTCACCCTCGGAGAAGTATTAGCAACGAGCGATCTTCCTGGTGGCGTCATCAACATCCTGACTGGTTCCTACGCAGAAGTTGCGCCATGGCTGGCAAGTCATATGGATGTGAACGCCATTGATCTCTCCGGAGTGGAGAACGAGAAGGTGGCCGCCGAACTAGAGAAGGCAGCTGCCGAAAACTTGAAGCGTTGTTTACGCCCTGGAACAGAACTCGATGGGCTCACTCGCATTAAGAATTGGCTCGAACTCAAGACAGTCTGGCATCCCCGCGGGTTCTAGATTTGGACTAGATTTAGAGCATGACCGATCCACTAGCCCTTGCCAAATTAGCCGCTGACGCCATCGCAAAGGCCACTCAAGTGGCCCAGCATGACGTTGCCCTAGTGATGGGATCGGGCTGGGCAGACGCAGTCTCTGCTCTCGGCACTCCCTCCGCTGAAGTGGCGATGAAAGATCTCCCCGGCTTCCCGCCTCCCGCCGTTGAGGGCCATGGCGGAAATGTGCAATCCATCGCCATCGGCGATAAGCGGGCACTTGTTTTCCTGGGACGAACACATCTCTACGAAGGACATGGCATCGAAGCTGTTGTTCACGGCGTACGCACAGCAGTAGCCGCAGGCGCTAAAACCATCATCCTCACCAATGCTTGCGGGGGCATCAACACTGCTTACCGAGTCGGTGAACCAGTCCTCGTGCGCGACCACATTTCTTTCACCGGAGTCTCACCACTTGCCGGTGCACAATTCGTTGACCTCACTACGTTGTACAGTCCGCGACTTCGCACGCTAGCCAAAGAGATCGACCCTTCACTCAAAGAGGGTGTCTACGTCCATTGGCGCGGGCCTGCATACGAAACGCCTGCAGAAATCAACATGATGCGCATCGTCGGTGCTGATCTGGTGGGAATGTCTACTGTGCCAGAAGCAATTGCAGCACACGCACTTGGCGCCGAAGTAATGGCGATCTCACTTGTTACCAATGCTGCTGCGGGAGTCACTGGCGAGAAACTCAACCACCTCGAAGTGATCGCGGCCGGCAAAGCGGCTGCATCACGCATGGGTATCCTTCTTCGTGAGTTGATCACCAAACTTTAAAATGGATAAGCAACTCGAATCAGAAGTTCGCGCGTGGATTGACGATGATCCAGACGACGAAACGCGTGCGCAATTAGTGGCCGCACTCGCCACTAATAATGAAGAACAACTTCGTTCCTGGTTTGCTGGATTTTTGGAGTTCGGCACCGCTGGCCTTCGCGGGTCTATGGGGCCGGGGCCTTCACAGATGAACCGTGCGGTCGTAGGACGCACCGCGTTGGGGCTTGCTTCCTACATGAAGGCGCGTGGGCTCACATCGATTGCTATTGGTTATGACGCGCGCCATCGCTCGTACCGATTCGCATTAGACACGGCCGAATTGATGGCAGGCGCAGGGATTACGGCTCACCTCATGCCACGCACCCTTCCCACACCCGTTCTCGCCTTCGCCGTGAACCATCTCAAGGTCGATGCCGGTGTCATGGTGACCGCCAGCCACAATCCACCGGCCGATAACGGGTACAAGGTGTATTTGGGCGGCGAAGTAGATGGCATTGCATATCGTGGTTCGCAGATTATTGCGCCGGCAGATAGTGAGATCGCCGAGGAAATTGCATCGATCACTTCTCTCATGAGCGCGCCACGATCCAATTCTTGGCAGACCATCGACGAGAGCGTCATCGCGGCCTATCGCGCCGCTACCCTGCGGCTCGGCACTCCCGGAGAAAAATCGCTACGAACAGTACACACCGCACTTCATGGTGTCGGCACAGAAACTTTTATGAAAGTCGCGAAAAGTGCCGGCTTTACGGACACCATCAGCGTGTTAGAGCAAGCTGAGCCTGATCCGGACTTCCCGACCGTCGCATTTCCCAACCCTGAAGAGAGAGGAGCCATCGACCTAGCAATCGCCCTCGCCATCCGCGAGGAGGCAGATTTGGTTATCGCCAACGATCCCGATGCTGATCGATGTGCCGCCGCCTTCTTCGATCGCCAGTTAGGCCAATGGCGAATGTTTAAGGGAGATGAAGTCGGAGCGATTCTGGGAGAGATGATCGCCCGAGAGGGCACGAGCAGCGCGCATTTCGCCAACTCCATCGTTTCTAGTTCATTGCTAGGAAAGATCGCAGAGCACCACCGCATTCCCTTCGAAGAGACGCTCACTGGTTTTAAGTGGATTACCAAGGTCAACGGGCTCTCCTACGGCTACGAAGAAGCGTTGGGTTACTGCGTAGATCCGGCGACAGTCAACGATAAAGATGGCATCTCCGCCGGGCTCAAAATGATGGAGATCGCTGAGCAGCTGAAATCTGAAGGAAAGACTTTCAATGACTTGCTCGACGAACTCACACTTCGACATGGTCTCTATCTCACTGAACAAATATCTGTTCGAGTCTCCGATCTTTCATTCATATCCACAAAAATGAAATCGTTGCGTGCCGCGCCGCCAGATGAGTTCGGTGGCGAAAGGGTCACCTCATATAAAGACCTCGCGATGGGGACCCATCTCCCGCCTACTGATGGATTGCGCTTTGAAACTGCAACTAGCCGAGTCATTATTCGCCCGAGCGGAACCGAACCTAAATTGAAGTGCTACTTAGAGGTAGTCATTCCAGTCTCCGGCGATGGTCTTGTGGCAACAGCAGAAATTGCACGTCAAGCGATGGCTGGCCTTCGAGCCACCACTTCTGCACTTCTTGGTGATTAAAGAGCCAAATAGGCTGGTTTTACTACCTTTTCAATGATCTCTAGACGTTCTTCGAATGGAATGAACGCGCTCTTGAGTGCGTTGACGGTAACCCGTTGGTAATCCAAAAGCGACCAATCGAACGCCTTGGATAGTTCGGTAAATTCGTGAGTCATCGAGGTTTTACTCATTAATCGGTTATCGGTGTTAACCGTCACGCGAAAACGCAATTTAGCTAACTTGCCAATAGGATGATCAGCGATTGACTTAACAGCCCCCGTTTGCAGGTTTGAGCTTGGGCAGAGTTCCAAAGGAATCCGACGATCCCGAACGTATGACGCGAGCTTGCCCAAATGTGCCACACCATCAACAAAGGTGATGTCATCCATAATTCGTACGCCGTGCCCGAGTCGTTCGGCGCCGCAGATCTGAATTGCTTCCCAAATCGATGGCAATCCAAATGCTTCGCCGGCATGAATGGTGAAGTGTGCGTTTTCACGACGCAAGTACTCAAAGGCATCTAGTTGCAAGGTAGGAGGGTAACCCGCTTCTGCGCCCGCGATATCAAAGCCGACCACGCCACGGTCTCGGTACTCAACGACGAGCTGTGCGGTTTCATTGGCCGCATCGAGATTACGAATCGCGGTCAGCAGAGTGCGGACTTTAATAATTTTCCCCAAGTCCCGGGCATCTGCCTCGCCTTGAGCAAAGCCCACTAGAACAGCCTCAACTACATCGCGCATCTCCATGCCGTCGGCAAGATGTAACTCGGGGGCGAATCGGATTTCTGCATAGGCCACACCATCTTCAGCAAGGTCAAGTGCAGCCTCACGGGCTACACGAGCAATTGCTGACGGAGATTGCATCACTCCTACGGTGTGCGCGAAGGTTTCTAAATACTTCTCCAGCGATCCAGAATCAGCTGCATCGGCAAACCATTTTGCCAGCGAATCTGCATCTGCAGCGGGCAACTTGGCGTAGCCAGACTCTTTGGCGAGATCAAGAATAGTTTGTGGGCGCAATCCGCCATCTAGGTGGTCATGCAAAAGCGCCTTAGGAGCACGCTTTAACTCCTCGCTAGTGGGTTTGCGATCTAAACTCATTCTTCTCTATTCACCAATTCTGGCGAGAACGCAGGCGTACAAATGGCCACGTACTCCGCGCCTTCAGGTCCGACTGAATAACGAACGCGCTCACCCTTGGCAGTAACTATTGATTGCCCTGCATGTACTTCAAATATTTCGCCGTCGCACTCGACCAAGACCGTTCCTCGGAGAACTACGGTGACTTCCTCGAAATCCGGGGTCTGAAAAGGTTCTTCCCAACCGGCAGGCGCGATCATTTTGGCAACTGACATGTGGGAACTGGCGGTTGCCACACCACCGACGTATTCGTCAATCACTTTTCCACCTGGAACGGGGATTTGTATGGGGGCGTTGAGGAGGTGAGGCATAGACCAATCTTACGCGGTAATGCGATCCACAATGAGCGGGAGTGTGGCGCTTGCCTGCTCGCCGATCGACCAGCCGCCTTGCAAGGCCTCGAGTGCATGTGGAAAGCGCTCCGGGGTCTCTGTGTGGAGGGTAAAGAGTGGCGAACCTTTCGCTATCTCTTCACCTGGCTTTGCGTGAATTTCAATTCCGGCACCCGCTTGCACGACCTCGCCTTGACGAGATCTGCCTGCCCCAAGACGCCACGCGGCCACTCCAACAGCAAGGGCATCCATAGAGGCGACTACGCCACTCTTGTCGGCAACTACTACCTCTTGATGGGCTGCCACTGGAAGTGGAGCATCTGGATTGCCACCTTGCGCGCTAATCATCCGACGCCAGACATCCATCGCACTGCCATCGCGCAAGGTATCTGCCGGATCCTTCTCAATGCCCACCAACGTGAGCATTTCACGAGCGAGGGCGAGCGTTAATTCCACTACATCTTTTGGTCCGCCACCCGCGAGAACTTCGACTGACTCACGAACTTCGAGCGCATTACCAGCAGTGAGTCCTAGTGGTACGTCCATTGCAGTCACAAGCGCGACGGTCTTTACACCGGCATCTGTTCCCAGGGCCACCATCACTTCAGCAAGTTCACGCGCCTTCTTAGGATCGCTCATGAACGCCCCAGAGCCGGTTTTTACATCTAGCACCAGCGCACCCGTGCCTTCAGCGATCTTCTTACTCATAATCGATGAAGCAATAAGAGGAATGGCAGGGACGGTACCCGTGACATCGCGAAGTGCGTAGATTTTCTTATCCGCAGGTGCAAGTCCAGCACCTGCCGCACAAATAACTGCACCGGTACTTTGAAGCACATCGAGCATTTCTGCATTTGAAAGCGCCGCACGCCAGCCGGGGATCGATTCCAACTTATCGAGTGTGCCACCGGTGTGTCCGAGGCCGCGACCAGAGAGTTGCGGAACGGCGGCACCACAAGCAGCCACGATCGGTGCGAGCGGAAGGGTGATCTTGTCGCCCACTCCCCCGGTTGAATGCTTATCAGTGGTGGGACGATCGAGCATCGACCAGCTCATCCGTTCACCTGTGTTAATCATCGCGGTGGTCCAGCGGGTGATTTCGTTTCGATTCATGCCGTTAAGGAGAATCGCCATGAGTAGAGCTGACATCTGTTCGTCGGCCACAACACCGCGCGTGTAGGCATCAACCATCCAGTCAATCTGCGCGGGCGTGAGTTCATGGCCATCACGTTTGGCGCCGATAACGTCTACTGCGGCGAATGGTTCAACGCTCATGCTTAACTCTTCTCTAGATGAGCAGGACCAAAAGCTTCAGGGAGTACTTCCTTCATCCGGCGCACGCCAGTAGGCATCCACACCTGCAGTTCAGGGCCGCCATGCTCAAAGAGCAATTGGCGACAACGACCGCAGGGCATCAGC
>CAIPAI010000046.1 GCA_903863015.1 uncultured Actinomycetes bacterium | reverse complement strand
TCGTGTTCACCGACTTCAGCTTTCATTGCGGGAGTGAAGATGGGTTCGGGTAATTCACTGCCATCGACGAGTCCAGGTGGGAGTGCAATGCCGCAGACCGTTCCGCTCTCGTTATATTCGGCTAATCCAGAACCTGCGAGGTAGCCACGGACCACGCACTCCACCGGAAACATAGTGAGCTCTTCGCAGATTACTGCGCGCTTATGCACTTCGTGAGGGACTTCGGTGGAGATCACGTGATTGGGAACGATGTCGGCTATCTGCTTAAACCACCAGAGTGAAAGTTGTGTGAGTACTACGCCCTTGTTGGGAATCGTTGTGGGCAATACCCAATCGAATGCCGAGATGCGATCACTTGCGACCATAAGAATTTGCCCGGCATCGTTGCGATAGAGATCGCGTACCTTTCCGGTGCGAATGTGGTGCCAACCAGGAATAGCAACGGGGGTAGGTGGGCCTGCTGGTCCAAAACCGCTCACACTTTTCTCGTCACGATTAGAGGATGGCGCTGGCGCGGTACTTCGCCGCATCCGGATAGCGCTTCGTGATGGTGTTAACCGCATCGATGATCGCTTTGGTTTGCGAGCGCGCAGCACCGGTGAATTCAAGTGGCGTGGCAAGGAGTGCATCGAGCCCGGCGCGATCTAGTGGGACACGCGCATCACCGGCGAGGCGATCGAGGAGATCGTTGCTGCTGCGGCCAGCGCGCATCTCTAGCGCCACCGCGACTGCGTGTTCCTTGATCGCTTCGTGTGCACCTTCGCGACCCGCACCAGCTTTTACACAGGCCATAAGAATTTTGGTAGTTGCCAGGAAGGGTAAGTAGCGCTCGATCTCGCGAGAGATCACTTCGGGGAAGGCGCCAAACTCTTTAAGAACAGTGAGAGTGGTTTCGAGTAGACCATCCATGGCGTAGAACGCATCGGCGAGCGCGACTCGGCGAACCACAGAACAGGAGACATCGCCCTCGTTCCATTGATCGCCAGAGATCTCGGCGATCATTTGGGCGTAACCGCGAAGCACCACGGCAAGTCCGTTGATCCGTTCGCAGGAACGGGTATTCATCTTGTGTGGCATCGCAGAGGATCCCACTTGGCCTTGCGCAAAACCTTCGGTGACAAGTTCGGCGCCGGCCATCAAACGAATACTGGTGGCAAGTGATGATGGACCTGCAGCAAGTTGTACGAGGGCGGTGAGCGCTTCGTAATCCAGAGAACGAGGATAGACCTGGCCTACAGAGATGAGAGTGCGTTCGAAACCAAGGTGTGCGGCGATGCGCTCTTCTAACTTCGCATACTTCGCTTCGTCACCATCAAAGAGATCGAGTGCATCTTGCGCAGTTCCAACTGGTCCTTTGATACCGCGCATCGGGTAACGCGAGAGGAATGATTCGATGCGCTCGAATGCAATGAGGCTCTCTTGGGCTGCGTTCGCGAAGCGCTTTCCGAGAGTGGTCATTTGGGCAGGAACGTTATGTGAACGGCCCGAGATGGGTTGCTCTGCATAAGTTGCTGCTAATTCACCGAGTGAATGGAGAAGAGCAACGGTGCGATTGCGCACCAATTCAAGTGAGTGCTTAATTTGTAGTTGCTCAACGTTTTCAGTGAGATCACGGCTCGTCATTCCGGTATGAATTGCTTCGTGTCCAGCGAGAGCGTTGAATTCTTCGATGCGAGCCTTTACGTCGTGACGAGTAATACGTTCGCGTGCTGAGATGGAATCCAGATCAACTTTGCTTCGAGATTTTTCGTAAGCAGCGATCACCTCTGCCGAGATGTTGAGACCGAGATCCTTCTGCGCCTTAAGTACGGCGATCCAGAGATCGCGTTCGGCGACCACTTTCGATTCTGGAGACCAGATCTCGCGCATCTGCGCTGACGCATACCGACTCGCTAGAACGCTCATAGGTTCATCCTCTCATCTTTGACTGGTTTCACTTCTGCTTCGAGGCGGCGATGTCGCTTCGATAATGCCCGCCCGCAACTTTGATCCGGGTGATGGTCTTGTAGGCGATGGTGCGCGCCTCTTCCAAAGTGGCGCCCATGCCGGTGATGGTGAGGAGGCGACCTTTGGCCGCTACCAGCTTTCCGTCGCGTATCTCTGTGCCCGCATGGAAGATGGTGGCGCTACTTTCGTTCTCACTTGGAAGCGTGATCTCTGCGCCGCTCACTACCTGCTCGGGATACCCCTGCGCAGCAAGGACAACCGTGACCGCAGCATCAGGGGTGAATTCCACACTCTTTCCCGCGAGATTTCCGGTCGCTGCATCCATGAGGAGTGTGGCAAGTGGAGTGATCAGACGTGGAAGGAGGACTTCGGTCTCTGGATCCCCGAAACGTGCGTTGAATTCAATGATCTTGATGCCCTTGCTGGTGAGCGCTAGGCCCGCATAGAGCAGACCCGCAAAGGGAGTTCCCCGTTTAGCCATCTCATCGATCATCGGTTGTAAAACAGTGCGTTGTACTTCATTCTTAATATTTGCCGGTGCCCACGGAAGTGGTGAGTACGCACCCATGCCACCAGTGTTCGGGCCTTCATCGTTATCGCGTACGCGTTTGTAATCTTGCGCCGGATCCATCGGGATCACCGTGGTGCCATCGCTAATTCCAAAGAGCGATACTTCGGGGCCATCGAGGAATTCCTCAATCACGACGCGTGCGCACGCGGCGGCATGGGCGAGTGCTTCGCCGCGATCGTGTGTCACCACCACGCCTTTACCTGCAGCTAATCCATCATCTTTCACCACATACGGTGGACCGAAGAGATCGAGGGCTGCAGCAGCTTCTTCTGGCGTCGTGCAGACGCGCGCTTCCGCAGTTGCAACCCCCGCAGCGCGCATTACCTCCTTGGCAAATGCTTTGGAACCTTCGAGTTCGGCCGCTGCTTTGTTCGGGCCAAAGACGGGAATGTGATGGGCCCGTAAGACATCTGCAACACCCGCGATTAGTGGAACTTCTGGACCAATCACCACAAGATCAATGCCGAGCGCCGTTGCTAATTCTGTGACGGCATTTCCGTCTTCGGTATTGATCTGGTGAAGGGTGGCGATGGTTGCAATGCCGGGATTACCTGGTGCGCAATGGATTTCGGTGGTGAGTGGATCCTTCGCCAAACTCTGGCAAATCGCGTGTTCGCGTCCGCCGGAGCCTATGACGAGGATTTTCATGCCAGAGCTTTCTCCAACTTGGCCTTCACTGCGGGCCATTCGTCTGCGAGTACGGAGTAGAAGACTGAATCACGTGGAGTTCCATCTTTACGAATGACTAAGTGACGGAGCACGCCTTCGCGTTGCGCGCCGAGACGCTCGATGGCGCGTTGTGAACGTTCGTTGCGGATATCTGTTTTAAGACAGAGACGGTCATAGCCGCGCACTTCGAAAGCTTCTGTCATAAGAAGAAGTTTGCACTCGGTATTCACTGCGCTTCGCCAAAATGCTTGACCGTAGAAAGTCCAACCGATTTCTACGCGACGATGCGCGGGTACTTGATCGAGATAGGAAGTGGAACCAATGCACTCGCCGTTGTAGATAACTGCAAAAGGTTCGCGTTCACCTGCATCGCGTTCAATTAAAGCGCCGGTGATGATTTGTGTAATGTCAGCAACACTTTTTGGAGTATGAAAAGCAAGATCGCGTGAGAGCACATCGTCATTTCCGATATGAGTGAAGAGATCTTCGGCGTGCGCTAAAGCAAGCGGCTCTAGCCGCACGTGTTTTCCAACTAATACGGTCATGAAACCAGATCGCGAACTGCGATGGTTTCGTCACGCCCGGGACCGACACCAATCGCACTCATGGGTGCACCCGAGATATCTTCGAGGTATTGCACGTAAGAACGCGCATTGGCGGGGAGATCTTCCAAGCTACGTGCCTTAGAAATATCTTCTTTCCAACCTGGTAAGTATTCGTAAATTGGCTTGGCGTGGTGGAAATCCGTTTGGGTAGTGGGGATTTCTTCAACGCGTGTGCCATCAACATCGTAGGCAACACAGACTGGAATCTTCTCCCACCCGGTGAGTACATCGAGTTTGGTGAGGAAGAAATCTGTAAGCCCATTGACGCGCGTTGCATAACGCGCGATCGGTGCATCGAACCAACCACAACGACGATTACGTCCTGTAGTCACACCGACTTCGCCACCAATGCGACGTAGCGCTTCGCCATCTTCATCGAAAAGTTCAGTAGGGAAAGGACCAGAACCGACGCGAGTCGTGTACGCCTTCAAGATGCCGATAACGCGAGTGATCTTTGTGGGCCCAATTCCAGAACCAGCACAAGCCCCACCTGCTGTTGGATTACTTGATGTGACAAAGGGATAAGTACCGTGATCAACATCGAGCAGTGTTCCTTGCGAACCTTCGAGCAAGACAATTTTTCCAGCTGCGAGCGCTTGATTGAGCAAGAGCGATGTATCGGTGACGTAGGGGCGCAAGATCTCTGCGTACTCTAAATACTCATCGACGATCTGTTGTACTTCCATACCCTTGCGGTTGAAAACTTTAATGAGCACTTGGTTTTTATCGCGAAGTGCGGCTTCGATTTTCTGTTCCAAGATGCTGGGATCAAAGAGATCTTGGACGCGAATACCAATGCGGTTGATCTTGTCTGCGTATGCCGGACCGATGCCGCGGCCTGTGGTACCAATCTTGTTATTTCCAAGAAAACGCTCGGTGACTTTGTCGATGGTGCGGTGATACGGCGTGATGAGATGTGCGTTCGCACTGATCACGAGCTTTGACGTATTGATACCGCGTTCGTTCAAACCTTTAATTTCTTGA
>CAIPAI010000045.1 GCA_903863015.1 uncultured Actinomycetes bacterium | reverse complement strand
GTGGGAGGCAATCCAGAGGCCGCTCGATATTCAGGAATCAATACCAAACTCATTCGCTTAATTGCATTCACCATTTGTGGAGTAGGCGCTGCTCTCGGTGGACTCCTTGGATCAGCGAGTACGGCGACGGCAAACGTAACTGCCACTCAACCTTGGATGCTGGATTCCATAGCTGCTGTATTTATTGGTATGGCAATGTTCAGAAACGGAAAGCCCAACCTTCCAGGAACGATTCTGGGTGTAATCACCCTTCGCACTTTGGAGAATGGGCTCAACTTCACTTCGATCAACGACTTCTTGCAATCAGCAATCACTGGTGCAGTTGTTGTTATCGCAGTAATTCCTTCGGCGCTCTCAAGGATTCGCCAATCTCGTTAACGTGTTGAATCCAAGCGGTGACTCTGTGTTTAATTTCTGGACGAAATATCTGGCGGCTGTTGATGCGAAAATCTGTGTCCGCAGGTTCTTCTCCACTCTCGCTGGGTGGAGTATCTTCAAAGTGCAGTCGTCGTTCGCTTTCGACCGATCAATCCGTCATCTCTGTACAAGTGGCTGGAACGCTCATCACGAAATGGAGAACCGCCCAGGCTCTCGGTCTTCGCGGCTATTCCCTTTGAAGGGGAGCAGGCACGAGAAGTCCTGTGGAGGCTTTTGGGAGCTGCGACCCAAGCTGGAATTAACAGAGAGTTAAATCGCACCTTTTACTCTTGCTCCCAGGCCTCACACTTATTCGATCAGGGGTTTACTCTTGAGAAAGATGGCAGCGAAGGCGAACTCGACGAGCACTATTCAGTACCTTTCGCGCTGCCGATCTCAATCACGCGAGTGATTCACTTTTCTACACTTTTTAAGGAGAGGCGAGACGATGAATAGGGTGGAAATTGATCCAAATATCCGAGTTCGAGGCAACCACACTTATGTGGGTTTTGAGGAGTGTGAAAACATTGTCGTGTGCGGAGATGAAGTAGAGGTTTTCGAGGAAGAGAGTGGACTCGTGGGAAGGGGGCGCGTCATTGAAGTAGATCATCAAGCGAGATTGGTATTCCTCGAAGTCGACTGGAGCGCCTTGAGTTGGTTGGGTTCAGCGCAGCCAAGTGAAGAGAGATTCGCCTAAAAGTCCTTAGTACTCTTCGGAGTCGTCCGCTTCACTCTCGTCCTCTTCAAGATCAAGACCAGTAAGTTCCAGGATCGGCGTCGCTCCGCCAATATCTAGCGTCTCTACCTTGCTGAGTTTCTTTTCTAGTGCACGACCTCGACGGCCAGCATCGGCCACCGTGTTCTGCGCCGCGCTGAGTTGCTTCTCCAACTTGTCCCAGACCTTGCCGTACTTACTAAATTCTGTCTTCGCCTCGCCTAATACCTTCCACACTTCGCTCGTGCTCTTTTGAATCTTGAGGGTCTTAAAGCCCATCTGCAAGCTGTTGAGGATGGCCATCAACGTAGTGGGACCAGTAACCAAAATGTGGTGGGTGTTCTGCAATTCGTAGCAGAGACCTGGTCGACGTATCACTTCAGCAAAGAGGCCCTCGGTGGGCAAGTACATGATCGCGAAGTCGGTGGATTGCGGAGGGTGGATGTACTTCTCCGAGATTGACTTCGCTTGAATCTTGATGGCCTTCTCGATCTCTTTTCCGGCAGCATCAATCTCGTCCATGTTGCCGCTCTCTTGGGCAAGGAGAAGGCGCTCGTAATCTTCTTGAGGGAACTTGGAGTCGATGGGTAAGTACACGACATCGCCTTCGGTGACGCCGGGGAGTTTGATCGCATACTCAACCACGTCACGTGTGCCAGGAACGATGGAAACATTCATGTCGTACTGCTCGCGGGTGAGCATGTCTTCCAATTGACGGCCGAGCTGTACTTCACCCCATCCTCCGCGGCTCTTGACGTTAGTGAGCACTCGCTTGAGATCGCCAACACCAGTTGCCAGAGATTGCATCTCGCCTAGCCCCTTATGGACAGCTTCAAGTTTGTCGCTGACCTGCTTAAAGGATTCACCGAGTCGTGACTCGAGGGTCTTCTGTAACTTCTCATCGACTGTCTCGCGCATCTTCTCGAGCTTCTCTTCATTGCCCTTGCGTAGCGTCTCAAGCTCGACGCGCAAGGTCTCGCGAAGTTCACTCTGCTTCTTCTCGTTCGATTCGGTGAGTAGGCGGATTTTCTCTTCTACGTCACCCAGGGAGATCTTGAGAGACTTTTCTAGCGCCGCTCGACCATTCTCGGCATCTTGCCTGGTGAGTTGTGCGTTTCCATCGAGAGATTCTCTGAACTTACCCAGGCGCTCTTCGATAGTGGTGTTGTTATGGGTCATAGTGGAGCGCAGCTCATCGCGATGGAGAGCTAGCGTGGGGGTGATGACCTCGGCGAGTTTGCTGTCGGCTACCGCGGTAGGGGAGGCGCTCTTTTTGGTGAGCAAGACGATGGTGATCGCGATGTTTACGGCGATCAAGGCGAGCAGAACGAAATTCATATTTCCCCCAGGTCAAGCGGACTGCTCATACCTTATCCCCCCGGCAAAGGAAAAGCCCGGTGGATGTTCTCCCTGCAAGAACACCCACCGGGCTTCATGTATCGCCGTCTTCCCTACCCTGGTGCTAGCCGGCGAAGACCTTGGTCCAGTCAGAGATCTTCATGAGGTAGTACTGACCACCTTCGATCGCCTCTGCTTGGAGTTGTGCGATGTTTGCAGCTTTTGCCAAATCTGGACGAGCTGCAGCAACGGTGGAGTGCACTTGTGCGTTGAACATGAAGTACGAGGCACCGTCACCCTTGTTCAGTACCGAAGTTACGTGAATTGCGCCGCTCGTTTCTTCATCCCGTGTTATGAACTTCGCTGCCCCGGTCTTGAAGTATTGCTCATCGAATTGGCCGATTACTGCCATCTTTCCATCCGAAATCCGGTAAGCGATGACGCGAGATACTTGATCGTTGTTGCCTGGATCTTCTTGGAGAATGAGGTATCCCTTTGGATCAATCGCCAAGTTATCTGGCTTGCTCAAGTACAGGCTCTCAGAACCGTCGAGCAGCATCTCAAGCTGTCCACCTTGCGTGGGGTTTGCTACATCGTTGAAGGTGAAGCGCCACAATGCACCACCATCACGTGAGACCGTTGGCGTCAAAGGATTAGCCGCAGTTGCCTTTGGATCCTTATTCGATTCGGTGGTGATGAAGTAGTACACATTTGGATTGGTGGGATCAAATTCGCCATCCTCGACGCGAGCAAAAGTAGTGCCACCGAGTTGAGCTTCCATAGTGGTTCCACTGCTATCAGGATTCCAACCGATCTTGGTGAAGTTTGCTGGAGTCTTTTTGTTCTTGCCGATTTCGGTGCGGAAGATGTTATCTGTCTTTGCACTTGGAACGTTCAACACAAAGAGATCTCCGCCATGGAGGCCGGCCTTGTCGGCAAATGTGTCTCCTTGGGTCTTCTTTGTGCCGACGTACATGTAAACCTGGGAAGCGGTTGCTGAACCATCTTCGTTACCCATGAGTACGGTCTTAATCTTTGTCGCACTGGATGGGGCGGGGTGGTAATTCTCCCAAGAGGCAAGACCCAAGTATGGAAGTTGGATCGCTTCGCCATCCATGCTTACGCCGAATACGCGAGACCAATCTCCGGACTCTTCTCCTGTGAAGTAGACAGCACCGTCGTAACCGTATTTAACGACAGAAGTTGTGGTCTTCTTACCGACCTTCTTCGAAACGGTTTCGGAATAGCTGAAGGTGCCAGCTGGTGCGAGTGTGGC
>CAIPAI010000044.1 GCA_903863015.1 uncultured Actinomycetes bacterium | reverse complement strand
TTGGAGGGCGGTAAAACCTGGGGCATTGAGGAGGCGGTGGCACTTGGTTCCATCGAAGTAACTCTTACTCGCGAGGAAGGCGAAGGAATTGACGGTGCAAGGTGCGGTTGCGTAGAGCGTGACGACGATGGTGCCGCGATTGGTGACGACGGTGGCCGTCTTCTGTCCGGGGGTCGCCTTGGTGGGGGGCAGCCCGGTGAACTTCTCGTTGCCTCCGCTCGAGCGTGTGTAGGTGCAATTCACGCTGGAAATGGTGGTGGGGGTGGCTGCTGCGCTAGCCGTGGGAGCGGCTGAAGCACTCGCTGTAGGGCTGGCCGACTGAGTGGTCGACTGAGTGGTCGACGGGGTGGCCGGCGCAGTAGTGCTCGCAGTGGAACTCTCCGCACTGGTCGGCGTCTCAGAAGGGGCCGGGGTGTTGGAAGGGGCAGCCACGGGGGTATCGCTCTTGGTAAAGGCTCCTGATCCCACGAGAATCGCAGTGGTACCCAGGAGAATAAGGACGAGCAAGGTCGCGATGACGCCAGGGGTGAAGGGGCCCTTCTTCTTCTGGGCCGGAGCTACACGGGGGGCGCGGGGGCGACGGGTGCTTCCACCTTTGCGTTGAACGGGGGCGGCCATGAACGATCTCCTTCTCGGGTCCTACGAATCAGCTTCTTCGTTAACTTCTTGGGCGCGAGGCTCAGGGGGGAAAGTCTAGCGTCTCGGTTAGATAGCCTTGCCCCGTGCTAATCGAACAGGTGGTCGCTGAGCTTTACGGGACAAATTGCTGGATTTTGGCCCCGAAGGCCAATGGCGAGTGCGTGGTCTTCGATCCGGGTATCGCCAATCCCAATCTGGTGCGCGCCATCAATGAGGCACTAGACCGCCATCACCTCACCCCGGTAGCAATTATCGCCACTCATGGGCATCTCGATCACACATTCTCCATTCAGCCGCTCGCGACCGATCGCAATATCCCCGCATATATTCACACCGCCGACCGGGAGTTACTCGCCCATCCAGAGCGCGCGCTCTCGCCGGAAACCAGCACTCTCTTTGCGCACCTTTCGTTTACCGAGCCTGAAGATGTCTTCGAGCTCCACGACGGCATGAAAATTCAATTAGCTGGCATGGATCTTGTATTCGACCATTCGCCGGGCCATACCGAGGGTTCGGTATGCATTCGCGAAGAGAGCGCTGGGTTGCTCTTTTCGGGTGATGTTCTTTTTAACAATGGAATTGGGCGAACTGATTTGCCTACAAGTTCTCCAGCAAAAATGCGCACTTCACTTTTAAAGGTATTTGAACTCGATGACGCCTATCGTGTCTTTCCGGGTCATGGTCCCACCACGACCATCGGTGATGAACGTTTACATAATGAATACTTAACAGCTGCACTAGAAGGACGGATCTGATGGCACGCCCTGCTTTTCAAGCACCGAAAGGTGTTGCGGAGTATCTTCCACCGGATTCCGCCGATTTTCTTGCGGTGCGGGAAGGTCTTTCTGCGCCGGCTATCCGATCTGGTTATCTTTACGCAGAAGTTCCAGTCTTTGAAGACACGGCGCTCTTCACTCGCGGCGTAGGTGAATCCACGGATGTCGTTTCAAAAGAGATGTATACCTTTGATGACCGAGGCGGACGCTCGATTTCTCTGCGCCCCGAAGGAACTGTGGGCGTTATTCGTGCGACGATCGAGCACGGATTGGATCGCGGTCAATTACCAGTAAAGCTTTGGTATGCCGGACCTTGTTTTCGTGCTGAACGCCCCCAGCAAGGTCGCTATCGCCAATTCTTTCAGATGGGAATTGAAGCGATTGGTTCCGAGGATCCAGCACTTGACGCCGAAGTTATTTCGGTGGCGTATCGCGGTTATCAAGAATTGGGCATCAAGCAATTTCGCCTCGATCTGACTTCACTTGGCGACAAGAATTGTCGCCCACAATATCGAGCGCTACTCGTTGCATTCTTGGCAGATCTTCCGCTTGATGAAGCAACTCGCAAGCGAGCAGAGATTAATCCTTTGCGCGTCTTAGATGACAAGCGAGCCGAAATGATTGAGCTTCTAAAGAACGCACCCTTGATGAAAGATCATCTTTGTAAGGAGTGCGCAGATCACTTCGCTGCAGTATGCCAACACCTCGACGATCTCAAGATTGAATACACCATCGCTCCGCGGATGGTTCGTGGTCTCGACTATTACACCCGCACCACCTTCGAATTTATCCACCCCCTCTTAGGCGCGCAGTCGGGTATCGGTGGAGGTGGCAGATACGACGGCCTGATGGCAGAACTTGGTGGCCAGGATCTCAGTGGCATTGGCTTCGGTCTTGGAATAGATCGCACCTTGCTCGCCATCCGTGCAGAAGCGGGTACTTTCAAAACTTCCGGTTTGGATCTTTTCATTGTTCCGATGGGGGACTTGGCACGGCGCAAGGCGTTGATAGTTGCCGATTCGTTGCGATCTGCTGGACTGAGAGTTGATCTTTCTTTCGGAGATCGCGGCCTTAAAGGTGCAATGAAAGCTGCCGATAAGTCTGGGGCAGAATTTTCATTGGTCATTGGGGAAAGCGAACTTACCTCTGGCGCTCTCCAACTGAAAGAGATGTCAACGGGTGAGTTAATTCCGGCTACGATGGAGAACCTTTCCGAACTACTTCTTGCGAGGCGATCGTGATACGTACCCACTCTGCCGGCACCCTTCGTGCTACTGACGCGGAGACTGTAGTAACTCTTGCAGGCTGGGTCTCTCGCCGTCGTGATCACGGTGGCGTTGCTTTCATTGATCTCCGCGACTCTTCGGGCGTTGTCCAAGTTGTTATCCATGAGACCGATCTTGTTCACGACCTTCGCGCCGAATGGTGCCTCAAGGTCGTCGGCAAAGTCTCACTCAGGCCAGCGGGTAATGAAAACCCAGAGTTACCTACAGGTGCTATCGAGGTTCTAGTAACTGAGATCGAAGTACTGAGCGAATCTGCCGCGCTACCTTTCCCAATCGATGGTGGGGTTGCGGGAAACATTGGCGAGGAAGTGCGTTTGCGCTACCGCTACTTAGATCTTCGGCGCGAAGGACCAGCTAAGGCGCTTCGCTTGCGCTCAAGAGTTACGAATGTCATTCGCAATGTCATGGAGTCTCGCGATTTCCTAGAGATTGAAACCCCTAACCTCACCCGCTCGACGCCTGAAGGCGCCCGCGACTTCTTGGTACCTGTTCGATTACAGCCGGGGAGTTGGTACGCGCTTCCTCAATCGCCACAACTCTTTAAGCAATTGCTTATGGTTGCCGGTATGGAACGGTATTACCAGATTGCTCGCTGTTTCCGTGACGAAGATTTCCGGGCAGATCGTCAACCAGAGTTCACTCAGCTTGATATTGAAATGAGTTTCATTAATCAAGATGACATCATCGAACTAGGTGAGGCGATCGTTGCGCGAGTGTGGAAAGAAGTTCTCGGATACGAGATCACACTTCCGTTGCCGCGAATGACCTACGCAGACGCGATGACGCGCTTTGGATCAGATAAGCCTGACATGCGTTTCGGACTCGAACTGGTGGAAGTTACTGACCATTTCAAAGAGACCACCTTCCGTGTCTTCCAAGCGGAGTATGTGGGCGCTGTGGTGATGCCCGGGGGAGCCTCGCAGGCTCGCCGCGAACTAGATGCCTGGCAAGAGTGGGCAAAGACGCGCGGCGCTAAGGGATTGGCTTATGTGGTCATCGGGGACGACGGCACTCTCTCTGGCCCAGTTGCCAAGAATCTTTCCGAGGTAGAGATCGCCGGATTGCCTTCACTTGTAGGAGCAAAGAACGGTGATGTCATCTTCTTCGCTGCCGGTGACCGCAACTCCTCGTTGGCACTTCTAGGTGCTGCACGTATTGAAATCGGAAAACGTTGCGATCTGATTGATGCTTCTAAGTGGGAATTCCTCTGGGTTGTCGATGCTCCGATGTTTGAGCAGACCGACAATGGTGGTTGGACTGCGGTGCATCATCCCTTTACTGGTCCCAAGCCCGAGTTTGAAGCAACTTTTGCGACAGATCCCGGCAGCGCCCTGGCCTATGCCTACGACATTGTCCTCAACGGTACAGAAATCGGCGGCGGTTCTATTCGTATTCATCGCGGTGACATTCAGCAGAAGGTATTTGATGTCATTGGGCTCACCCGCGAAGAAGCCGAGAGCAAATTCGGTTTCCTACTCGAGGCATTCAATTACGGACCACCGCCCCACGGCGGCATTGCACTTGGATTAGATCGACTCGTGGCACTCTTGGCCGGTGTTGAATCGATCCGCGAGGTGATTGCATTCCCAAAGACAGCCAGTGGTGGAGATCCACTCACTGGTGCGCCGACACCGATCACAATTGCGCAACGACGTGAGGCCGGCATCGACGCTCCCGCGTTGAAGGTCTAGAAAGAAAACACGTGATCTCGGTAGTGCGCCGAACCTTCATTGTGTTCGCACTTGTCGGCGCTTTGGTCGGTTGCAGCGCTCCCACGGATCAATACCCAAAACTCAGTAGTGACGGCCTCTATTTCAAGGTACCGCGATCCTGGAGTGAAGTTCCGGAGAATGTGCTCGCTACCTTTGAGGCGAAAAATACAGATCAGGCGGCGTTAGATCGTTTGGCGGTGGTCCGGTGGCAGGCCGCTTATGCGCCTTCTCGTGTGAGCGCCTCGCAGGTCTTTTCGGCGAAGCCCAGTGACCTTCCCATCGTGTACATCAGAGTGCGTGATCTTTACACGGACGAACGAGATGCGGTCTCGTTAAATACCTTGCGAGATGCGATTTTCCCGATCACGAAGTGGAGCGCTGACCCCACGCTTGCCCATTTCACCTCCCTGTTGGATGAAGAGCTCTCGTTCAAGGGCGGAGCAGGCGTCCACGAACGCTACTCGTTCAGCCAAGACTCAGGCGCGCTCCAGGTGGTCGACCAAAGCGCGCTTCTCTCGCCCGATCGCAATACGCTGTACCTCCTTGTGGTGCGCTGCTCGGAGAGTTGCTTTCAGAAGAATCAAAAGGCCATCGAGGCCATCTCGGCCTCGCTCGTTGTAAGGGGAGCTCGTGGATAACCAGGAAAGCCGCCTGAGGGATTCTGATCGCGTCACGCGCGTTCATTTGACGCCGATCGATCGCTTCAAGTTTCTCATCATTTTTGCGATCGTCTGGTTTGTACTGGTCTGGGCTTCGATGGCCGACAATCCGATCCTCTCTTTCACCGATGCCGCGTACAACGTGTCCCTGCAACGCAAGTGGATCTTCGTCCTGGTCCTCATTGAGGTGTTGCGCCAACTCCACTTCTTGGTTTCTGAATTAGCAGCCCCGTACCACCGCGGATGGGGAAGATACTTTCTTTTCGTTGATCGCTTAGTTCATAAGATCAGTGATTGGAATAGATATCGGATTTCACGCGCGGTCAAATTCTTTCTTTGGGTTGCGCTGCTCGCCGTCATCCTAGGAGCTGTGTACAAGGAGCCACCGGTCAAGGCGCTCTTCTATGCCCCGAAGGCGCTCTGGTCTGCAATGCCTGTGATCGCACAGCTTGCCTTTGCAGTGGTTTTCATCTTGATCCAATTTGTTGCAATGTTCTGGTTCCTTTCGCGCGGAGGGATCGACACCTACTTTCCTGATGACATTAAGACGCGATTTACTGATGTGTGGGGACAAGATCACGTCCTCAATCGCATCCGCGAAAACTTGATGTTCTTGGAACGGCCAGAAGAGATTGAAGCGCACGGCGGTTATGTGCCCGGCGGAGTCTTGCTCTGGGGTCCTCCAGGTACCGGCAAGACGTTGATGGCCGAGTCCATCGCTGGTGAAACCGGCAAGCCTTTCGTCTTTGTTGATCCCGGCGCCTTTAGCAATATGTTTTTCGGTGTCGGTGTCCTCAAGGTAAAGGGCCTCTTTCGCAAATTACGAAAGTTAGCGCTGCGCTATGGCGGGGTTGTCGTCTTCTTCGATGAAGCCGATTCGCTGGGTAATCGTGGATTAGTTCGGGCTGGCGGACCTGGTGCAATGTCTTCACCTACCCCGGCTATTTTCGGTGAAGCCTGTCACGGTGGAAATTATCTCTCTCCCACCACGGCTTCACTGCTTGTGCGCGAGTCCTTTGTCATGGGTTCTGCCGGTGGCGGCGGTAACGGCGGGATGGGCACCTTGCAGGCGCTGCTCACCGAATTGTCAGGGCTACGCAAGCCCCGCGGATTTTTTAACCGAGTCATTCGTCGCGTGCTAGGTATGCGCCCCAAAGAGCCACCGAAGTATCGAATCCTCGTGGTGATGGCTACCAATATGCCTGAAGCCCTTGATGAGGCATTGTTGCGCCCAGGTCGCATCGATCGCATTTATCGCGTGGGTTACCCGAGCAAGGCTGGTCGCGTACGTACCTATCAAGGTTACCTCGATAAGGTCTCACACACACTCACGGCAGAAGATATCGATAAGCTCGCCACCATTACGCCGTACGCCACTGGTGCTTCCATTAAAGACACCATCAATGAGGCGCTCATCATCGCGATCCGAAGCGATCGAAAATACATCACCTGGCCAGATGTCGTGCGTGCGAAGCAATTAAAGGAGCTTGGGCCCCCCGAGGATGTTGAATACATCGAACGTGAACGTCATGCGGTTGCAATCCACGAGGCATGTCATGCAGTGATGGCGCACACGGTTCGACAACACATGTCGATCGATCTTGCGACCATTGAAAAGGGCAGCGATTACCTTGGAATGGTTGCCAGCATCCCGCCTGACGATCAATTCACCCATTGGCGCAGCGAATACGAAGCAGATGTTCTTGTTTCACTTGCTTCACTGGCCGGTGAGCGGATGTTCTTCGGCGGCGATAACTCGTCCGGAGTCTCTGGAGATCTTGAGAGTGCCACCACGGTTGCCAGCTTCATGGAGGGCCACTGGGGAATGGGTTCGACCGTCTCCTCGCACGCCTCTAACCGACGATTTGAAGTCGGTACACCTGGCGGCAAAGGCAAGGGTGCAGAAGATTCTGCAAAGGAGATGCGCCGGGCGCTTGCCGATCGCATCGAAGACAACCTTTCAACGCTTCTGAAGAAGTCAGAAGAGTTACTTGCGGCGAATCGCACTTCAGTATTAGCGGTGGCTCATGCTCTCGAGACATATAAGACGCTTTCAGGTGAAGACGTCACTGCGGTTATTGAAGGAACTGAGGGTGCAGTGGTTGATGGACGTCCGTATTCACGTCCAGAAAACCATACGTTGCTCGAGGAGTATCACGTCGCGGCCCTCAACGCCCATCTGGCTCACAACAAACCAGATATCGCGTTACCCGTCCTGCTCTAATCTCTTGAGTAGCTTGTGAATTCATTCATCAGAGTGAATCCGCACTTGGTGTAAACGCGTTTGGCTGAGTAATTCTCTGCGTAAACGCCTAGGCCAACTTGTTTCGCGCCGAGTTCTTCGCACCTTTCCACCATCGTGGTGACGAGCGCAGTTGCGAGACCATTTCCTCGTTGGGCGGTGTGTGTTGCAATCGAGGCCAAACACAATTCGCCTGATTGCCACTTTACGATCGCGCCCGCTGCCGAAATCTCTCCGGATTGGTCTAAGAGGGTGGTCCATAATTGGATCTCTGGGTCGCCGGGTTTTACCGATGCGTCGGGTGAATGCGCTTCTAGGAAATTCGCGATCTGCACATCGGATGCCGGCTCTGGCAACTCTGCCTTTGTCTCGCGCAGGTTTAATGATCGTGCAAAGAAATCCCACGTACCGCGAATGTGCGATTGATCCGGCGCAGGGGCATTGCGGGGGAGTGTGAAGCGCTCCCATGAAGCAAGGGCGTTCGCCTGGGGGCCAAAGGCGATGCCAAACCCTTCAGAGTTGGTGACCCAGAGGGTTCCCTCTTCCTGGATGGCATCGGCAAATTTCTCCGGTGCAATGGCGAAACGGAGGTAGTTATTGATTCCAAAGAGCCTGTCGGCGGCCGCGATTAATTCCGGGAAGTCGAGATGCGTCGCCACATAGCGATCGTAATCCCGATTAGGCTGAGGTGGTGCTCTTTGATTCGCCCCGAAATAGCGTCGCGCCGTTGGCGGCCCGCATGCGACCGCAAACGCGCGATGAGGTAGTCAGTCAAGATCACTTACTTGGCGAAGGCGCACCTCTGCGTCGGCTGATTGATGGTGCGCCTGGGTCTATGTCGAGCGTCATCCTGTACGGGCCGCCCGGATCAGGAAAGACCACACTTGCGCAATTGATCGCACAGAGCGGCTCTCGAGAATTTGTAGAGATCTCCGCTGTCTCCGCAGGTGTGAAGGAGGTTCGTGAGGCACTCGAGCGCGCGCGTTTCGATCTTGGGTCCTCGGGTAGGGAGACGGTGCTCTTCATCGATGAAGTGCACCGTTTTAGTAAGGCACAACAAGACGCACTCCTGCCGGCAGTAGAGAATCGACTTGTCACGCTGGTCGCTGCGACCACTGAGAATCCCTCTTTTTCGATCATTACGCCTCTGCTTTCTCGGTCGCTTCTCATTACCTTGCGAGCCCACTCAGATCAGGAAGTGGGAGTGCTCATTGACAGGGCAGTCCTGGCTACACATGGCCTTGCTGGAAAGTATCGCGTGGACGCACAAGCGAGAGATGCATTGATCACCTTTGCTCAAGGAGACGCAAGGCGAGCTCTCACCTATTTGGAAGCTGGAGTTGCACTCCTCTCCGAAGGCGATGAGCTCACCAGCGAGATTCTGGCTAAGGCAGTCGATCGAGTCATTGCATCACTCGACGGTGATACCCACTACGACATGGCGAGCGCATTCATAAAGAGCATCCGAGGTTCTGATGTGGATGCCGCAATGCACTACTTGGCGCGCATGCTTGAGTCGGGGGAGGATCCTCGCTTCATAGCCCGTCGCCTCATGATCAGTGCGAGCGAAGATGTGGGATTAGCTGACCCCAGCGCATTAGGCGTTGCTGTTGCTGCGGCGAACGCGGTAGCCATGATTGGCATGCCTGAAGCGCGGATCATTTTGGCGGAGGCGACGGCCTACCTGGCGGTGGCTCCAAAATCTAACGCCGCCTATCTTGCCGTTGACGCCGCCATTGCAGATGTGCGGGCTGGTAGATCCGGACCGATACCGGCCCACCTTCGGGATGCCCATTCGAGTGCGCTACGCGATGATCGCGCCCGGGAATCGCGCCAGAGCGCTCCCTACCGGTACCCTCACGACTATCCAGAAGGTGTGGTGGCCGGCTCATACCTGCCCGAGGCACTCCAAGGACGAACGTATTACGAGCCCACGGATCATGGTTTCGAGGCCCGCGTTCGACAGAGTTTGTCCAAGATCAAAGCGATCTTGTGGGGTGAAGGGCAGGAGTAAAGATGAGCGTTGGAGATATCGCCGGTTTAGTCGCCGCGGGAGCCTTGTTGATCTTTGTGTTGGCGTTCGCTGTTCCTCTCATGAAATTAGGGCGAGTGTTAGATGAGACCTCTAATGTCATCAAGGCGGTGGGTAGCAAAACCATGCCCCTCATGGATGAGGTCACCACAACTGTCACGCTGACTAACACTCAACTAGAACGTGTCGATGCGATCACTCGTAACGTGCAAAGCACAACCGAGAGCATCTCAGGTCTCACACAATCTTTCACCGATACTTTGAGCGGACCGTTGATGAAGGCAGCAGCCTTCTCGCTTGGTTTGCGTAAGAGCGCACGCGATCGTGGTCGCGGCGAAGACGAATATCCACGCAGACGTCGTACGCGTCGCAACCACTCGGAGTAATTCTTCATGGAATCAGCAGAGATCCGTCGTCGTTGGCTTGCCTTCTTTGAAAACGGAAATTCCCAAGGGCTCAACCACGCGGTCGTGCCGTCGGCTTCCCTCATTGCAGACGATCCCAATCTCTTGCTTGTCAACGCCGGAATGGTGCCTTTCAAGCCTTACTTCCTTGGCGAACTAGCAACGCCATATCCACGAGCAACAAGCGTGCAGAAGTGCGTTCGAACTCTTGATATCGACGAAGTGGGCAAGACGACGCGCCACGCGTCTTTCTTTCAGATGTGTGGAAACTTCTCGTTTGGTGACTACTTCAAAGAAGGTGCGATCGCCCTCGCTTGGGAGTTGCTTACCAAGCCGATCGCAGATGGCGGATTTGGTTTTCCAGAAGAGCGTCTTTGGGTCACGGTCTACTTAGATGACGACGAGGCTGCTGATATTTGGCATAAGCAAGTTGGGGTGCCGAAAGAACGCATTCAACGTCGCGACATGGCAGACAACTTCTGGTCTATGGGCGTGCCCGGTCCATGCGGCCCATGCAGCGAGATTTACTACGATCGTGGCCCAGAGTACGGCCGCGAAGGCGGACCGATTGCCGATGAGGATCGCTATCTAGAAGTGTGGAACCTCGTCTTCATGCAATTTGAACGCGGCGCTGGTGGCGGAAAAGATAGCTATCCCATACTCGGCGAATTGCCTGCAAAGAATATTGATACGGGACTTGGGTTAGAACGCACAGCCGCGCTACTCCAAGGTGTCGAAAATATTTACGAAATCGATACCACCATGATGATCCTCAATCGCGCAAGCGCCATCACGGGTGTTAAATATGGCCAAGATCCGCTTGCAGATGTGCGTCTGCGGGTGATCGCGGATCATGCACGCACGAGTGCGATGTTGATCGGTGACGGAGTCACTCCTGGAAACGAAGGTCGTGGTTATGTTCTGCGCCGCATGATGCGCCGCACTGTACGTAATATGCGCCTGCTTGGCGCGCATGATCCGATCATGAGCCAACTGATCGACTCCAGCATCCTTGCCATGGGGCCGCAATATCCAGACCTCGAAACTGATCGCAAGCGTATCGAAAGCGTGGCGGTTTCTGAGGAAGAGTCTTTCTTGCAGACGTTGCGTGCTGGCACACAGATTTTCGATTTAGCAGCGCAGAGCACCAAGAGCAGTGGCGCCACCCAAATCGCAGGTGACGAAGTATTCAAACTGCACGACACCTTTGGATTCCCCTTTGATCTTACGCTTGAGATGGCTTCCGAAGCAGGGCTCGCGGTCGACGAAGAGGGATTCCGTCGATTGATGAAGGAACAGCGTGATCGAGCTAAAGCAGATGCACGCGCCAAGAAGAGCGGCCACGCCGACCTTTCTGCTTACCGTGAAATTCTTGAACGCGCTGGCGCATCCAAATTCCTTGGGTATGAACGACTCGATGTTGAATCCCGCGTCGCCGGAATTCTTCATGGCGGCGTTAAAGTTGACAGCGCCCAGATGGGTGACGAAGTAGAGATCGTTCTTGAGCAGACTCCGTTCTACGCTGAAGGCGGTGGACAGCTTGCAGATGGCGGCATCATCCAAACAAGCGATGGTGCCATTATCGAAATTGATGACGTGCAATCACCTTTGCCAGGTTTGATCGTGCACCGTGGGCGAGTTATTGATGGTTCATTTGCAGTTGCCGCCGGAGCTCACGCCAAGATTGATACCGATCGCCGGCACGCCATCTCGCGTGCTCACACTGCAACCCACTTGGTGCACAAGGCCTTTCGCGAGCATCTCGGTGAAACCGCAACTCAGGCTGGTTCGGAGAATGCGCCGGGTCGTTTCCGTTTCGACTTTGCTGCTACCGGAGCCATTCCGCTCTCCATGATGCAAGAGGTGGAAGCGCAAGTTAACGGTGTTCTCTCGGAGGACTTGGCAGTTACTTCACAGATCATGACATTGCCTGAAGCTAAGGCGATGGGTGCCATGGCGCTCTTTGGCGAAAAATATGGCGAAAGCGTGCGTGTGGTGAGTGTGGGCGAATGGACAAGCGAATTGTGTGGCGGCACACACGCTGAGCGTTCTGGCCAACTCGGCGTCGTTAAATTGCTGGGTGAATCTTCAATTGGAGCGGGCGTACGACGCGTAGAAGCCCTGGTCGGGCGAGATGCTTACTCGTTCCTCGCTCGTGAATACACCCTGCTCAACTCTCTGACTGAAATTATTAAGGGAGCACGCACTGAGGAACTTCCGGAACGCATCAATAATTTAGTGACGCGTTTACGTGAGGTTGAGAAGGAATTATCTGCGGTACGAGCAGCGGCGTTGATGGAAGGTTCCGCAGCAATTCTCGCCGAAGCAAAGAGTTTTGGAGAAGTAACTCTTATCGCGCATCGCGCACCCAGCGGAGCTTCAGCTGATGATGTACGCAAATTGGCCCTCGATCTCAAGGAGCGCCTGAAGGGACGCAACGCAGTGGTTGCGATCGCCGGAGATATCGACTCCAAGCCTTTCATGATCGTGGCGACCGACGAAGGCGCACGCGCACATGGGGCGAGCGCGGGTGCATTAGCTAAGAGCGCAGCAAGTGTTCTCGGCGGGGGCGGCGGAGGTAAGGATGACCTCGCTCAAGGCGGCGGTGTCGACGTGTCGAAGATTGGCGAGGCCCTAGCCGCTGTCACAACCTCGGTGCAAGCACTCAAGTAATGCGCCTGGGACGTCGTCTAGGAATTGATTACGGAAGCGTGCGCGTAGGCGTAGCCATCTGTGATCCTCACGGGCTTCTTGCAACACCTTATGAAACGCTTCCGACGAACACGTCCGTTGCCGATATTTTGAGAATCGTCCGCGAGGAAGAAGTCATCGAGATCGTTCTTGGACTTCCGCGACATCTCAACGGTAGTGAGGGCGCCTCGGCCGAGTTGGTCCGTGCTTTTGCAGAAGAGCTACGTGCCAGTCAGGTACCCATCAGATTTGTTGACGAACGCAGCACAACACTGTCGGCCGCCTCACACTTGCGACAGAGTGGGCGAACGGCGAAGAATTCCAAATCGATCATTGATCAAGCCACTGCAGTGATCATCTTGCAAGGAGCATTGGACGCCGAGCGCAACGGTCGTCTTCCTGGTGAGGTGTTGGTATGAAGAAGCGTCTGGCATTCATTTTGATTCCAGCTGCTCTCGTACTTGCCCTCTTGTCCTATTTCACCTCTCGCCCGCCGGACCTAGATTTTCCCGCTGATAGCGCTACAACGGCCGTTGATTTCACTATCGCTCCAGGCGAAACCGGAAGTCAGATCGCACATGCCTTAGCAAAAGCCGGAGTCGTGAAAACTTGGGAGTCCTTCTTTAATGCAGCAGCAGCGGATAAGAGATCACTTACCTTGCAACCTGGAACCCGCAAGATACATCTCCATCAGCAAGCGGCTCTGGCATTAGAAGAGCTGTTGGATACAAAGCTTCTGGTCGGTGTGGTGCGTATTCCGGAAGGCGCTCGGGTATCGAACGTCATCACAATCATGGTCGCGCAAGGTTTTGATGAAAAAGAGGTGCGATTAGCGCTAAAGAATGCAAAAACGCCATGGGGGAGTGTGGAAGGTTCACTCTTTCCGGCCACTTACGCCTTTCCCAAGACAACATCGGCAGAGTCCGCGGTCGCTCAAATGATTCAAACCGCAAAGGGGAAACTGCACGATCTTAAAGTTGAAGAGCGTGCGCAAATTCTCGGGCTTTCAACTCTTCAGGTCCTTACGGTTGCATCACTGGTACAAGCCGAGGCCGACGAGGGGGACTTCTCTAAGGTCGCTCGCGTCGTTTACAACCGCTTGGCAGATGGAATGCGCCTGCAATTGGATACCACGGTCCTTTATGCATTGAACGAGCAAGGCAGGATTAAGGTCACCAACAAGGATTTAGAGGTTTCCTCCAAGTACAACACCTACACGCACGCTGGTTTACCTCCGGGTCCTATCGGTAACCCAGGTAGTAAGGCGATTGAGGCGGCCCTTACCCCGGCGGAAGGTCCTTGGCTCTTTTTTATCACGGTGAAGCCCCGCGATACTCGTTTCACCGCATCAGAAAGTGAGTTCTACAAGTGGAAGAGCGAGTATCAGAAGAATTACGCTGCCGGGGCCTTTAAGGTGGCGTCATGAAATGCGCAGTTCTTGGTTCGCCAATTGCACATTCAAGGTCCCCGCAATTACACCTCGCGGGTTACGCATACTTAGGCCTCGATTGGAGTTATGAGCGGATCGAATTAGGTAAGGGTGAACTCGCTGGCTTCGTCGCAGGTTTGGATGAGACATGGGCAGGTCTCTCGCTCACCATGCCGTTGAAGGAAGAAGCGTTGGCTTTGGCTAGTCATGTCGATCCGCTCGCCCATCGTGTGGGAGGGGCCAACACTCTTGTGCGTCACGGTGATCAATGGCGGGCTTACAACACTGATGTCCTTGGTTTTGCTCAGATATTCAAGAATCAATCCCGAATGGGGAACGTCTCGGTCCTCGGAGGTGGCGCAACGGCTAGAGCGGCGTTGGCCGCGCTACAACCGTATGACGTTCAAGTGAGTGTTTACCTAAGAAGTTCACATCGCCTCGCATCCATAGAGAAGGCCTTTGGCGGCAAGAGCGACCACCTCATCATTAAGGAATGGAGTGCGCGCGCGGAGGCACTAGCGGATCCGATTCTCATTTCAACTACGCCCGAAGGCGCTAGTGATGATCTCGCCGAGATAGTTCACGATCGCTCAGTTGGTATACACACCACCTTGTTTATTGACGCACTCTATGGCAATTGGCCAACACCGCTGGCTGGCGCACTTTCGTCTCAAGGAAGTGAAGTTCTTGGTGGGAAGGCCTTATTGGTTTACCAAGCTGTGGAGCAGATTCGACTCATGACTGATATCAATTTTAACCTTCTTGAAATGGAGTCGCTGCTTTTCCAGGCTGTGGAAAAGTAACTTGCCTTCTTCCTGACGTTATTACTCTGCCAACATGCAACAGAGTATTTTCGAATTAGTTGGCGCCGCACTCTTCCTCCTCGCTCTCTCGATCTGTGACATCAGAACCTTGCGGATACCCAACCGCGCCACCGCGCTCTTTCTGCTCTGGGAGTCGCTCTGTATTGCTGCCAAGGAAGAGTTTCCCTCGGGTTCCCTGGGGCTCTCTCTTCTTACCGCCCTCCTCTGGGGAGTGCTTGCTCTTTCACTCGGTATGGGCGGCGGTGACTTCAAGTTGCTCTTTCCCTTAGCTCTCCTGCTCCGTTCACCCGCGCATCTCTTTTACATGCTCTCTTTAGCCGCAACCCTGGGCGGGCTCTTCTCGCTCGCGAAGCGATACCGCTTGACCAAAGCGCTCCCGTTCGCACCTTTTCTAGCTGGTTCTGCGCTGATCGTGCTCTTCTTTTAGGGGTAAATAGGGTAAATCGGAGCGAAGCGCTAGCCGCCTCTGTCAGAATAGGTCCATGTTGAGATGGCTCACCGCTGGAGAATCACACGGCCCTGCCTTGGTCGCGATCTTAGAAGGCATGCCCGCTGGAGTAGTCGTGACTACCGCCCATATCGACGCGGACCTGGCCAGACGTCGCCTCGGTGTAGGGCGAGGCGCACGGCAGAGTTTCGAAGCGGACAAAGTGACCCTTCAGGGCGGCGTGCGCCACGGATTGAGTCAAGGTGGTCCCATCGCGATCGAAGTGGCAAATAGTGAGTGGCCCAAGTGGAGCGAAGTGATGTCTGCAGATCCAGTCGCACCTGAGATCCTTGAAGGTTTGGGTCGCAACGCCCCGCTTACTCGCCCCAGGCCCGGACATGCAGATTTGGTGGGCATGCAGAAATATGGATTCGACGATGCGCGTCCGGTGTTGGAACGTGCAAGTGCCCGTGAGACAGCAGCACGGGTTGCGTTGGGTAGCGTCGCGCGCGCATTCCTCTCGCAAGCAGCGGGTATCGAAATTGTCAGCCACGTCATCTCAATCGGAGGTGCCGTTGTTGCAGACGGCGCTCGGCTTCCCGGACCTGGTGATGCCTTAGCCGTCGATGCGGACCCTGTGCGTGCTTTTGATGCGGTCGGTAGTGCCGCCATGCAAGCAGAGATTGCAGATGCCCATAAGGATGGCGACACGCTTGGTGGTGTCGTTGAAGTATTGGCTTATGGATTACCCCCTGGTCTGGGATCGCATGTCCACTGGGATCGACGCCTCGATGCGCGACTTGCAGCTGCACTCATGGGCATTCAGGCGATTAAGGGCGTAGAAGTGGGTGATGGTTTTCTCACGGCTACGAGACGTGGATCGGTGGCACATGATGAAATTGATCCAAGTGCAAGTGGGCGATTTGTGCGACGCAGCGGTCGGGCAGGCGGAACTGAAGGTGGCATGTCTACCGGCGAGGTGCTGCGAGTTCGTGCTGCTATGAAGCCGATCAGCACCGTACCCAAAGCTCTCGATACGGTAGATGTTTCTACCGGTGAATCTGCCAAAGCTATTAACCAACGCTCCGACGTATGCGCCGTTCCCGCTGCGGGTGTGGTGGCTGAAGCGATGGTGGCTTTGGTCTTAGCCGATTCTTTGCTTGAGAAATTTGGTGGTGACTCCGTTGCCGAGACGAAGCGAAATGTGCGTGCCTACCTCGATAGCATTCCGGGTTACTAATGCCTCCGAAAGTTATCTTGATCGGGCCACCTGGTGCCGGAAAATCAACTGTCGGTAGATTATTAGCTCACCGGACTGATCAATTATTTGCTGATACGGATGCTCTGATTGAACTTGAGGCGCAAAAATCAATTTCAGATATTTTTGTCGATGATGGGGAACCGGCTTTTAGGCAGTTGGAAAGACGCGTGGTCCTCGATGCTCTCAAGAGTTCTGAAGGCGTGCTCGCGTTAGGTGGGGGTTCAATTCTTGACTCCGATGTATGCGCGGCGATCAAACTCTTCAACGCCCAAGGTGGGGCAACCGTATATCTCGCGGTGACGCTTGCCGGTGCAGCCCCGCGTGTGGGATTTAATCGTGATCGTCCGCTATTGCTAGGCAATCCACGAGCACAATGGCAAACGCTGTTAGACGCCAGGCGCTCCATCTATGAGGATTTAGCCACCATTCAGATCGACACAAGTGATACATCTGCAAATGTGATTGCAGATGCGCTTGCCGAACAGATCGGTGCAACAGCGTGATTATTACAGTCGCGGCGGCTGATCGTACTTACAACGTCACGATCGAGGCAGAGATTTTCGATTCGCTGATGTCGAGCTTCTCACCGGAGACGCGCATTGCATTGGTGGTGCCCAAGAGTTTGTCTGAAGGCGCGCTTGCTGAGTTCGTCGGCCGGTTATCTGCTCGTCCTGAAACCATTCTCATCTCCACCCCAGATGGCGAAGCGCAAAAGAGCGTCGCCACATTGGAATCAGCGTGGAACCAATTGGGAGCCGCAGGATTCACCAGGAACGATTGCATTGTTGCGATAGGGGGTGGTGCTACTACTGATCTGGCTGGGTTTCTTGCGTCGTCGTGGTTGCGCGGCATTGAGTGGTATGCAGTTCCTACTTCTCTTGCTGGAATGGTCGACGCTGCGGTGGGCGGCAAAACCGGGATCAATACAAATGCAGGAAAGAATTTGGTAGGAGCCTTCTACTCCCCGTCTGCGGTTTTCATTTCACCTCGATTCCTCACTTCTCTGCCCGACGCTGATTTGGCCGCTGGGTTGGCAGAGGTTATTAAGTGCGGTTTTATCTCAGACCTTAAGATTTTGGATTTGGTATCCGCAGCCGGAGCTCAGACATTGCAAGACCTTGCCCTTCTCGAAGAACTCATTTGTCGTGCAGTACAAGTAAAAGCCGATGTTGTCTCACAGGACTTTAAAGAGTCTGGTCTACGAGAGATATTGAACTACGGACATACTCTTGGTCACGCTATTGAAAAACAGCAGAACTATGCGATGCGCCACGGCGATGCGGTTGCCATTGGAATGGTCTTCGCTGCCGAACTGGCTCACCTTTCAGGTTTTATTTCTGCCGGAGACGTGGCACTTCACCGCAGTATTTTGCGCAGCATCGGCCTCTCGGTCACCTATGCCGGACCATGGGCGCAGTTGCGATCCGCGATGTCAATCGACAAGAAGAGCAGAGGTGGAATGCTTCGCTTCGTAGTGCTGGATGCTCTGGGAAGCGTGCGCCGCCTAGAAGGCCCTAATGAAGAGATTCTTATGCAGGCATATGAGAGGCTTCAACCATGAAGGTTTTGATAATTAATGGTCCTAATCTCGGACGCTTGGGAACTCGCGAGCCCGAGGTATATGGAACTACTACGCATGCAGATTTAGTGAAGGTCTGTGAAACAAGTGGCGCCGAGGTCGGCCTTGAAGTAGAGGTACGCCAGAGCGACGACGAGGCACAGATCATTAAGTGGCTCCATGATTGCGCCGATACGACGACGCCAGTCATTATGAATCCCGCGGCTTTCACCCATTATTCGATTGCTATTCGCGACGCCGCTGCCATGCTGACGGCTCCGCTCATCGAGGTCCACATCTCAAACCCCCATACTCGCGAGGAATTCCGACATGTTTCGGTGATTTCGGCAGTGGCACATGGGGTCATTGCGGGCTTTGGAGTGAACTCCTATCGCCTAGCCCTCAAGGCAATGTCTGATCTTCTCGTACGGTAGAATCGTCCGGCGTGGCCGAGCGGCCCGGTGAATACAGGAGTCAAAGTGGCCTCGACTAATGAACTGAAGAACGGCATGACCCTTGACCTCGAAGGTCAACTTTGGAACGTCGTTGACTTCCAGCATGTGAAACCCGGCAAGGGTCCAGCCTTCGTGCGCACCAAGCTTAAGCATGTTCTTTCAGGCAAAGTTGTAGACAAGACCTTCAATGCCGGCGTCAAGGTGGAAGTTGCGATCGTTGAGAAGCGCGATATGACCTACCTCTATCACGATGGCGATGGTTACGTATTCATGGATAAGGGAAATTTCGATCAGATCACCATTGGTGACCCCACGGTCGGTGATGCTTCTAAGTACATGCTGGAAAATACAGATGCCGTTGTTGCACTGCATGAAGGCAATCCGCTCTATGTGGAATTGCCCGCCTCGGCTGAACTCACCATTACGTACACCGAGCCTGGTCTTCAAGGAGATCGCTCGTCCGGTGGCACCAAGCCAGCCACCGTTGAGACAGGTGTTGAAGTGCAAGTACCGCTCTTCATTAACAACGGGGAGAAGATCCGCGTAGATACACGCGATGGTTCTTATCTCGGTCGCGCAAACTAAGTGGCAGCTCGCAGTAAAGCCCGCAAACGCGCTCTTGATGTTTTATATGAGAGCGACATTCGAAATGGTGACGCCTTAGAAATTTTGGCATCCCGCAAGGAACAGGCGGATCCACCTGTGGGGGAGTACGCCACTGTGTTGGTCGAAGGAGTGCTGGCGCATCGTTCTCGTATCGATGAAGTGATAGAGACCTATGCGCAAGGCTGGGAGATCGGACGGATGCCAGCAGTCGATAGAAACATTTTGCGAATCGCCCTCTTTGAGATCCTTTATCAAAAAGAAATTGATACGGCCGTGGCTATTGATGAAGCGGTGGAATTAGCTAAGGCGCTCTCCACTGATGATTCACCTGGATACATCAACGGCCTATTAGGTCGCGTGGCTCCGATTGCTAATTCATTAAGTGGAGAATAGTTCTTATAGTAAAACCTGGAATGATCTTTGGATTATCGATCGCTTTTAGGTGTGTGCATGATGCCTAGGGAGACACACGCTGAGATGTAATCCTGCGGCGACATCGCAGCCAGCATGCTGAGTAGCGCTAAATCGGATCGACGCATGGAGAGCACTTGCCCATTCCAATCTCCCCGCGCCCGTTCGATCCCAAGCGCAAACCTTTTGAGGGGCATGACGGTAGTCGCTGTTGAGGCGCGCAAGGCAGTTAAGTCGAGGAGCGGTCGTACAGGAACCGAGCTGGGTTTGGCGGGCGTCGGGTCAGGAAAGAATTCGGATACTGGCACTCCATAGAATGCCGCTAGACGCTCAAGGTTGACGGCTGTTATGGAACGATCCCCGCGTTCATATGAGCCCACCACCACGCTCTTCCATCGCCCTGAACTCCGTTCTTCGAGATCGTTGAGACTGAGTTTCTGTTGTTTGCGCACTTCCCGAAGGCGTATGCCTAATTCTTGGGCGGGCGTGAGGACTTCGCTCTCTTCCATGGATAACCTCCCGTAGATGGTGGCTGGATCCTATGAGTGGCCACCGGGCCATCCGCAAGACTCTCTTTGGCGGGTGTGGAATCGACACGCCGCGACTCGCAGGACTCTGTGTGCGGCGCTGCTCTGTCGGATAGGTTGTGGCCACATCCTTTAACGAGCCGTCCCGTGAGGCGGAGAAGGAGGTAGTTCGATGGATGCTGCCCTCCGTGAGGTTTTAGACTCCGGCGACATTAATCGCGCCCTTTCGCGTATCGCGCATGAAATCCTTGAAAAAAATAAGGGAGTAACTGATTTAGTTCTCCTTGGCATACCTACTCGGGGCGCTCATTTAGCGGAGCGCTTGGCAAAGGCCATTGAAAGTATCGAGGGCGTCTCCATTCCTGTAGGGACCATCGACGTCACGCTTCATCGCGATGATCTTCGCTCGCGACCAGCTCGTGCGCTGCTGCCTACGGTCATTCCGGTAAGTGGTATCGACGGTAAGAGAGTCGTTCTTGTGGATGATGTGCTCTTCTCTGGTCGCACCATCCGCGCAGCCCTCGATGCGATGGGGGAGTTGGGTCGACCAGCGCAGGTGCAATTAGCTGTGCTGGTGGACCGTGGACATCGCGACTTGCCCATCAGGGCTGATTATGTGGGCAAGAATTTGCCCACCTCTCTCAAGGAGCACGTTCGTGTTTCGATCACGGAGATCGACGGAAATGACTCGGTCAGTATTTCTGGAACACCGGGCGGTAGCGAATGAAGCGCCATTTACTCTCGGCATCAGATCTCACCCTCGAGGATGCCGTACTTATTCTTGACACAGCCGAAGAGTTGGCAAAGTTAGTCGATGGTCCGGTGAAGAAATTGCCCACCCTCCGTGGTCGCACGGTGGTGAATCTCTTTTATGAGGATTCCACGCGTACGCGAATCTCTTTTGAAGCAGCCGCAAAGCGACTCTCTGCAGACGTCATTAACTTCACCGCAAAAGGGTCAAGTGTGAGTAAGGGTGAGAGTCTTAAAGATACGGCGCTCACTTTGCAGGCAATGGGCGCCGATGCTGTCATCGTACGTCACTCAGCCTCGGGCGCGGCTCATCAATTAGCGGCCTCTGGTTGGATCGCCGGGTCGGTGATCAATGCCGGTGACGGTACTCATGAGCATCCTTCTCAAGCACTGCTGGATGCCTACACGATGCGTCGTCATTTACGCGATGGCAAAGGTGACCTTGCAGGTGTTCGGGTCACAATCGTGGGCGACGTTCTTCATTCACGAGTTGCTCGGAGTAACGTGCTTTTACTTGCAACTTTGGGCGCCGACGTAACATTGGTGGCGCCACCCACGTTGATTCCATACGGTGTCGAACAATGGCCGTGCCAAATTTCCTATGACCTCGACAAGGTGCTTCCACGCACGGATGCATTGATGATGCTGCGCGTGCAAGGTGAGCGTATGAACAATGCTTTCTTCCCATCGACGCGCGAATACTCTCGAGGTTACGGTCTCGACGATAAGCGCGTAGCGGCGCTCTCGTCGAAGGCGATTGTCATGCATCCAGGCCCGATGAACCGCGGGTTAGAGATTTCGGCTGGCGCTGCAGATGGACTGCGCTCAGTCATTGTTGAACAAGTGGCAAATGGTGTGAGTGTTCGAATGGCGATTCTTTACTTGCTCCTAGGTGGAGCTTCAATCGAGGAGGTGTCCTCATGAGCGGTTATCTCCTCAGGGGTGTTTCGTTACTTGGCGAGGCGCAGGTAGATGTTCTTATTGATGGCGGCATCATTAGCGAAGTCTCCAAGAAGCCTTTAGCTCCTACCGGTGTGCACACGATTGACTGTGATGGTCTTGTTGCACTCCCTGGTCTGGTCGATCTGCATACGCACTTACGCGAACCAGGACGCGAGGATAGCGAAACCGTTGAATCAGGGAGCGCGGCTGCCGCGCTGGGTGGTTTTGTTGCCGTCCATGCCATGGCAAACACCAATCCCGTCGCAGATACCGCTGGAGTGGTTGAACAGGTTTATCGCCTAGGACGTGAAGCGGGCTGGTGCGATGTGCGGCCGGTGGGTGCTGTCACGGTTGGTTTGCATGGCACTCAACTAGCCGAGCTTGCCGCGATGGCACATAGCGCTGCACGCGTTCGAATCTTTAGCGATGACGGCAAATGTGTCGCTGATCCAATTCTGATGCGTCGTGCTCTGGAATATGTGAAGGCCTTTGATGGTGTTATCGCTCAGCATGCGCAAGAGCCGCGTTTAACTGAAGATGCCCAGATGAATGAGGGATTTGTTTCGTCGCAATTAGGCTTGCGAGGCTGGCCAGCCGTTGCAGAAGAGAGCATCATCAGTAGAGATGTTCTTCTGGCCGAACACGTAGGTTCACGTCTGCACGTGTGTCATCTCTCCACGGCAGGCAGCGTGGAGATCGTGCGATGGGCCAAGTCACGAGGTGTCATGGTCACTGCGGAAGTTACTCCACATCATCTCTTACTCACTGATGAGTTGGCCAGATCTTACGATCCTCGATACAAAGTCAATCCACCTCTGCGTCGCGATGAAGACGTAATGGCGCTGCGCCAGGGGCTCGCAGACGGAACGATCGATGCGGTTGCAACCGACCACGCACCGCATCCAGTAGAGGATAAAGAGTGTGAATGGTCAAGTGCTGCCTTCGGAATGATTGGTCTGCAATCGGCACTCTCGGTGGTACAAACAGCCATGATTGAAACTGGTCTAATGACTTGGTCAGAAGTGAGTGATCGAATGTCTACGCGTCCAGCACGAATTGGATCATTGCGCGATCACGGTCGACCTATCGCGGTTGGCGAACCAGCGCACGTAGTGTTGCTTGACCCACGAGGGAAATCACCCTTCACATTAGAAAACAATGCGTCGTTGAGTACTAATTCACCCTTTATCGGAATGGAATTGTACGGACGCGTTGAGGCTACCTTCCTGCGAGGCCGAGCCACCGTGCTCGACGGCAAGCTTGCTGGGTGAGTAGGGAATGAAGGCGGTCGTAGTCCTAGATGATGGTCGCATCTTTGAAGGTGCGCAGTGGGGAGCTGTAGGCGAAGCGTACGGTGAGGCAGTCTTCTCCACTGGAATGACTGGATATCAGGAGACCCTGACCGATCCCTCCTACCACCGCCAAATTGTTGTGATGACCGCGCCACATATTGGGAACACCGGGATGAATAGCGAAGACGAAGAGTCGTCCCGAATTTGGGTTTCGGGGTTTATTGTGCGCGATCCGGCGCGGACCACAGCCAATCATCGGAGTGAAGAGAGTTTAGATAGTGCGCTTATTCGCCAAGGAGTGGTGGGTGCAAGTGAAATCGATACTCGAGCGCTCACTCGCCATCTGCGTGATCGCGGAGCGATGCGAATGGGAATCTTCTCTGGTCCCGCGGCTGAACTCTCCAAGGATGAGATGCTCAAGCGGGTTCGTAGCGCGCCAGAGATGGTGGGAGCCTCGCTCGCCGGTGAAGTCACCACCAAGTCTTCTTATCAAGTGGGCACAGGAAGTTTGCGCGTCGCCGCCTTAGATCTCGGGATCAAAAGAAATACTCCAAGGGAGTTCGCCAAATTTGATATCACCACCACCGTCTACCCAGCGGACGCTTCTCTCGAGCAAATATTTGGTGACAATCCCGATGGTTTCTTCGTTTCAAATGGGCCTGGCGATCCGGCGACGCAATTTCATGCTATCGATTTGGTGAAAGAGGCGCTGGGGAGAGGCATTCCCTTTTTCGGAATATGTTTTGGGCAACAAATATTTGCGCGTGCGCTCGGATTAGAGACGTATAAATTGCAGTTTGGTCACCGAGGCCTCAATCAACCGGTTATCGAATTGGGTACCGGAAAGATCAGTATCACCGCGCACAACCACGGGTTCGCTGTGAAAGCCGAAGACGTGTTCGATACTCCCTTCGGCAAAGGACACGTAACGCATCGTTCACTTAACGACGGCGTTGTTGAAGGTATTGCGCTGGATGATGTACCGGCATTTAGCGTCCAATACCACCCTGAAGCTGCGGCCGGACCACACGATGCACTTGTTCTCTTTCAGACGTTTGTCGACATGATGGAGAAGTAATGCCAAAGCGCACCGATATCAACTCCATCCTCGTTATAGGTTCTGGACCAATCGTTATTGGACAAGCGTGCGAGTTCGACTATTCAGGAACTCAGGCTTGCCGAGTGTTGAAGGCCGAAGGTATTCGGGTTTCGCTCATCAACTCCAATCCGGCAACCATCATGACCGATCCTGAATTTGCAGACGCTACCTATATCGAACCCATCACAACCGAATTCATCGAGAAGATCATCCAGATCGAACGTCCCGACGCGATACTCGCCACGCTCGGTGGACAAACTGCGCTGAACGCGGCAATCGCCCTCCACGAAGAAGGCATCCTCGAGAAGTACGGCGTGGAACTCATCGGAGCAAATATTGAGGCAATTCGTCGCGGTGAGGATCGTGAGATCTTTAAAGAGATCGTCGCAAAGGTGGGCGGTGAATCTGCTCGTAGTTATATTTGCCATTCACAGGAAGATCTACTCGCTGGTGCCGAAATCCTAGGTTTCCCCGTTGTCATCCGACCGTCATTCACTATGGGTGGGCTGGGTAGTGGAATTGCCTATGATCTTGAAGATCTTGAGCGCATCGGTGGCGCCGGTTTGCGACATAGCCCCACCCAAGAGGTGCTTCTCGAAGAATCCATTATCGGATGGAAAGAGTTCGAACTCGAGCTCATGCGCGATCGCAAGGATAACGTTGTCGTGGTCTGCTCCATTGAGAATTTCGATCCGATGGGCGTTCACACGGGAGATTCAATCACGGTGGCGCCTGCGATGACTCTTACCGACTTTGAATACCAACGCTTGCGCGATCTCTCTATCGCTATCATCCGCGAGGTTGGGGTCGATACAGGCGGCTGCAACATCCAGTTCGCCGTCGACCCAGCAAGTGGACGGGTCATTGTTATCGAAATGAATCCACGCGTTTCACGATCCAGTGCCCTCGCATCGAAGGCTACGGGTTTCCCTATTGCAAAGATTGCTGCGAAGTTGGCAATTGGTTATTCGCTCGACGAGATTCCTAATGACATTACAAAGAAGACTCCTGCATCTTTTGAGCCAACTTTGGATTACGTCGTTGTCAAAGCTCCACGATTTGCATTTGAGAAGTTTCCTTTGGCAGATACCACGCTCACCACGACCATGAAGAGCGTGGGGGAGGCTATGGCGATAGGTCGCAACTTCCCAGAGGCACTTCAGAAAGCACTTCGATCTTTGGAGAGGTCGGGTTCTGCATTCAATTGGGCATTCCCCGATGATGCCTCCATGGAGTTAGCGGCTGCCCTGGAGTCGATGAACCGACCAACGGAATCACGTGTTAATTTCGTGCAGCGCGCACTCTATTTGGGCGCGACTATTGCTCAGATTCACGAGATCACTCGCATAGATCCATGGTTTCTTGATCAGATTCTTTTGCTCACCGAAATTGCGCACGAAGTGCGCGGGGCCGGATCCCTTGATGCAGCGCACCTTTTGCGTGCCAAGCGTCATGGATTCTCCGATGTACAACTGGGACAACTACGCAATAGTGAAGAGAGCCTGGTGACCGGGATACGTCACGCACTCGGTATTAGGCCGGTGTATAAGACTGTCGATACCTGCGCTGCGGAGTTTGAAGCCGCAACTCCCTACCATTACTCCACCTATGAAAGTGAGAGCGAAGTAGCACTCAGGGCCACGCCTGCAGTCATGATTTTGGGTAGCGGACCCAATCGCATCGGCCAAGGAGTGGAGTTCGATTACTCCTGTGTGCATGCATCTTTCGCTCTGCGCGCGGCTGGGTTCCACACCATCATGGTCAATTGCAATCCCGAGACGGTCAGTACTGATTACGACACCTCGGACCGCCTCTACTTCGAGCCGCTCACTCTTGAAGATGTGATGGAGATTTACGAAGCTGAGTCACAAGCTGGTCCCATTGTTGGTGTCTTGGTACAACTAGGCGGCCAAACACCACTGGGATTGGCTGCCGCGCTGAAGGCCCGTGGCGTCCCCATCATTGGCACTGATCCAGAAGCGATTGATCGGGCAGAGGATCGTGGAGAATTTGGCAAGGTGCTTGCTCGCGCGGGTTTAGTGGCCCCTGCGCACGGTACGGCAAACGAGACCACAGAAGCCTTAGCCATTTCGAAGCGTATTGGTTACCCGGTCCTTGTTCGTCCCTCATACGTTCTCGGTGGTCGCGGTATGGAGATTGTTTACGATGATGCGGCGCTGACGGAGTACATCAATAGAGCAACACGTGTGAGCCCAGACCACCCGGTCTTGGTGGATCGTTTTCTCGATGATGCGATCGAGATTGATGTTGATGCACTTTACGATGGAGTCGATCTTTTTCTTGGCGCCATCATGGAACATATAGAAGAGGCCGGCGTGCACTCTGGTGATTCGGCATGCACCCTGCCTGCCATCACCTTGGGGGCAAATGAAGAGAAGCGAATTCGCGATGCAACCCAAAAGATCGCAGAAGGCGTCGGCGTGCGCGGGCTTATCAATATTCAATTTGCCCTCGCCGGCGACATTCTTTATGTCCTCGAAGCAAACCCACGAGCATCTCGCACTGTGCCCTTTGTAAGTAAAGCAACTGGAGTCGCACTGGCGAAAGCGGCAGCGCTGATCGCTGTTGGAAAATCTATTTCAGAATTGCGTCTCTCCGGACATCTGCCTGAGCATGACACCGGATTGATTCCCCAAGGCGGTATCGCCGTCAAGGAAGCTGTGTTGCCGTGGAATAGATTTCGAAAGCCGGATGGCAGTGGCGTCGAGTCTCTTCTCGGCCCAGAGATGAAGTCCACTGGCGAAGTGATGGGAATCGATAAGACCTTTGGTGCGGCCTACGCTAAGAGCCAGATTGCCGCTTTTGGCCCATTGCCCACCTCTGGCGCGGTATTCATCTCGGTCGCAGACCGCGATAAGCGGGCCATGGTGGTTCCGGCCTCCAGACTCATTGATCTGGGCTTCACCTTGGTCGCTACCCAAGGCACCCTTGAGGTGCTCGCCAAGCACGCAATCCCCGCTCAGTTGGTGCCTAAGGAGTCGGAGGGTCGAAACGAGGAGTCCATCTCTGCCTTGATCGCGCGCGGGGAGATCTCCCTCGTCATCAACACGCCCGTGGGGTCGGGCCCAAGGCGAGACGGTTGGAGAATTCGTAGTGCGGCAATCACTCGTGGGGTACCGTGCATCACGACAATTCAGGGATTTGTTGCGGCTGTTCAAGGTATCGAGTCGCGTAGGCGTGGGGGAGGCGTAGTGCAATCTCTTCAGGAGTGGTTACGTCCGGTGGATCTATGAGTTATCAACCCCTTCAGGTAGAGGGTGAATTACTCTCGAATAAGCGAGTGGGCGCCTACCACCTCATCACGATTGTCGTACCTGGCATCCCAGAAAGAATTCGACCGGGAAATTTTGTTGCGTTATCAGTAGGCGGGGAAAGTACGTCAACTCTCTTACGTCGATCGTTCTCGGTGTACCAAGCACAGGAGCGTGGGCTCTACGGTGGCACTCTCGAACTAGTGATCGCTGCACACGGCCCGGGTACGCGGTGGCTTGCAGCACTTGCACCGCATCAAATGCTTAATGTGGTGGGGCCGCTCGGTAGACCATTCCCCATTCCGAAAGATCCAGTGCACGCACTACTTGTTGGCGGAGGGTATGGATCGGCGCCACTCTTCATGCTTGCAGATGCGCTACGTCAACGGGGTTGCCGGGTAGATATGGCGCTGGGCGCGGCGTCGGCAGACCGACTCTTCGGTGCGCTTGAAGCGCGTCGAGTTACGAACGCTTTGAGTATTGCAACTGACGATGGTTCGCTCGGCGTTCAAGGGCGAGTGACCGATGCGGCTCGTTCCATTCTCGAACGGTCAAGTATCGATGTTATTTACGCGTGTGGTCCGATGCCTATGCTTGCTGCTTTATCCACGTTGGGCGCAGAGTTTGATGTCATGGTGCAATGCGCCGTAGAGGAGTCCATGGCGTGCGGTATCGGTATTTGTATGACCTGCGTACTTCCCGTGCGCGGTAGCGATGGTGTGGTGCGAATGTCGCGATCCTGCGTTGACGGACCTATTTTTGCTGGTGATCGCGTGCTCTGGGATAGCGTCGGAACAGTTCCTGAAGAGACGCTCGGAGCACCTAAGGCGAGTGGGCACTGATGACTTCTATTCGTGTAGTCCCTAAAGGCGGGCGAGGAGTACCGGTCGAAGTAAATCTAGATACGCAACTCGGCGCGCTTTCGCTTCCGTCCCCGATCCTCACTGCGAGCGGTTGCGCCGCTTCGGGTAAGGAGTTGTCGCAGTTTGTGGACCTCACCACAATCGGTGCCGTCGTCACCAAATCGATCATGATGTCTCCGCGTTCTGGACGAGCTACTCCACGCATGGCTGAGACGCCAAGTGGCATGCTCAATTCAATTGGCCTACAAGGCCCTGGGGTAGATGAATTTCTTGAACATGATGTCCCATGGCTCGCATCCAAGGGAGTACGCACCATCGTCTCTATTGCTGGCAATGATGTTGAAGAGTTCGGACGATTAGCCGCTCGCGTACGCCGCGCAGGCGACAGTGTGATTGCACTTGAAGTGAATATCTCTTGTCCCAACGTTGCTAATCGGGGCTTGGTCTTCGCCTGTCAGGCGCATTCCGCTGCAGAAGTGATTTCTACGGTGCGGCGCAACGTGGGAGGCGCCTTTCCGATCTTCGCCAAACTCTCACCAGATGTCACGGACATCGTGGAGATCGCGCAAGCATGTGTTGATGCGGGCGCAACGGGCCTGTCGCTCATCAACACGTTGCTAGGGATGGTAATCAATACGGAAACACTGACGCCCGCCCTTGCCGGAGTAACTGGTGGACTTTCGGGTCCAGCTATTCGTCCGGTAGCTGTAAGGGCTGTGTGGCAAGTGCATGCTGCACTTCCGAAGATTCCACTCATAGGCATGGGTGGAATCTTGACGGGTGAAGACGCATTTCAATTCATTCTCGCCGGCGCGAGTGCGATTGCCATTGGCACTGCAAACTTCCATGATCCGAGTGCGCTTACGCGCGTTCAAAACGAGCTCTCCTTGATTCTTGCCGAACGAGGATTTTCTTCTTTACAAGATGCAATTGGTTTTGCACATCGAAAGGCATGAAATGACCGCAAGCCGAGCACCCATAGCTATCGCATTAGATACGAATGAAATAGATATCGCAAAGGAATGGGTAGCGCTTACTTCACCTCACATTTCAACCATGAAATTGGGATTGGAATTCTTCACCCGCTTTGGTGTGAGTGGGGTTGCCGCCGTCATGGAGCATGCACACGGCGCCCAACTATTTCTCGATCTCAAGTTGCACGACATCCCAAATACTGTGGCGGGGGCTGCGCGTTCTGTTGCTGGGCTTACTCCGACGTACTTGACGGTTCATGCCTCAGGCGGAGCCGCCATGATTTCGGCCGCGACAAAAGCTTTACCTGACACGCGCATTACTGCAGTGACGGTGTTGACGTCGCTCGCGCCTGGTGACTTGGAAGAGATGGGTTTTCTTTCCGATATTTCGCTTTTGGTGAAAGGTTTGGCAATCTCTGCAGTACAGGCTGGGGCGCGTGCGATTGTCTGTTCGCCGCACGAAGTGAGAATGCTGAGAGAGGTTTTGCCGCGTGAGATTCATCTCCTCACACCTGGAGTTCGTCCTCCTGGCAGTACCCAAGATGATCAAGAGCGCGTCGCGACGCCCGCAGAAGCTTTATCGCACGGCGCTGACCTGGTCGTTATCGGTAGGCCAATAACTTCTTTATGGAATCCGCACTCACCACATTTGATGTCAGAAGGTTTGGCTGAAATAATTGCAGGCCTCGAGTAGTTGTATTGCTTGAGTAGGCGCGCTTCACTTCTCACTGCTAACTTGTAAGTAACGATTGGAGCACCGTGGCACTTCCTTTTTTAACTCCTGAGCAAAGAACTGCAGCATTGGAGAAGGCCGCTGCCTCGCGCCGAGAACGCGCTGAACTGAAGGCGCGCCTAAAGCAATCAAATGTTTCACTAGCTGAGGTCATTGCAGAAGGCGCCACCAATGATGCGATCGGAAAGATGCGCGTGATCGCTCTTCTCGAATCAATGCCGGGCGTCGGCAAAGTGAAGGCTGCAGCAGTCATGGAGAAAGTGGGCATCGCCAATAGTCGACGCATACGCGGGCTGGGCGCTAAGCAGATCGCGGCCCTCCTCGAGGAGTTTGCGAAGTAACATCCTCAATCCTGTGCAATGATTTCTCTATGCCAGGACGCCAAGGAAGATTGATTGTGCTCTCTGGTCCCAGCGGTGTAGGCAAGTCCACCGTCGTGAGACATCTGCGAGATTTCCCCACTGATTGGCCTGGCCTTTGGCTTAGCGTGAGTGCCACTACCCGTTCGCCCCGTGCGGGGGAGGTTGATGGCACCCATTACTCCTTTCTCTCTGATGCCCAATTCGATCAAGAGATCTCCCGGGACGCCTTTTTAGAGTGGGCCAACTTCGCTGGGTACCGTTACGGAACTCCACGAGACTCGGTCGCGCGGGAGCTCTCAGCCGGGCGAGATGTGCTGCTGGAGATCGACCTCCAGGGGGCCCGTCAGGTCCGTGCGAGCGGGATCGAGGCCACTCTGGTCTTCCTAGCCCCACCGAGTTGGGAGGAACTGGTTCGCCGCCTGACAGGCCGGGGGACCGAGGATGAAGGGGTGATTGAGCGCAGATTGGCTCACGCTCGGGAGGAGTTGGCCGCCCAAGAGGAGTTCGACCACCTCATCGTCAACTCTGAGGTCAAAGAGGTGGTCTCCGCGCTGGTAGCCTTAGCCCAGTCGTAGAGTTTGGCCCACAAAGTAGGGAAGGCACCCGTGTCGCAAATCGCAGAAGGTATTACGAATCCACCGATCGATGAGCTCTTGGAGAAGACAGATTCCAAGTACAGCCTCGTTCTCTATGCGGCAAAGCGTGCCCGTCAGATCAATTCGTACTACTCGCAATTGGGCGAGGGTCTCCTTGAATACGTGGGACCACTAGTTGAGACCCATGTTCACGAGAAGCCACTCTCCATCGCTCTACGCGAGATCAATGAGGGCCTTGTGACTTCGGAGCCTCTCGATATCGTCTAAGTACGAAACGCTTGATGAAAACGAATTGGTAAAGATTCGTTCATGAGAATAATTGTCGGTGTCTCTGGTGGAATCGCAGCCTATAAGGCTTGCGAAGTTGTCCGGCGCTTAAAAGAATTAGGCCATTCAGTACGGGTTATTCCCACACCATCTGCTTTGAAATTTGTCGGAGCTGCGACCTTCGAGGCGCTCTCCGGGGAGCCGGTCACTACCATCGTCTGGGAGCGAGTAGATGAGGTTGCGCACGTGGCTCTTGGGCAGGGCGCTGACTTAATCGTCGTTGCTCCTGCAACAGCAAATACCATTTCTCGTTTCGCTCAAGGAAGCGCCGACGACCTACTCACTTCGACGTTGTTGGTTACGCGCGCTCCCATTCTGTTAGCCCCCGCTATGCATACCGAAATGTGGGAGAACGCATCTGTTCAAGAGAACATTGCAACGCTAAAACGTCGTGGCGTCCATGTAATTGACCCAGCAGTGGGTCGACTCACCGGTAGCGATAGCGGCGTTGGACGGTTGCCTGAACCTCTGCAAATCGTAGAGCGTGCGCTCTCTTTGGTGATGCCACAGGATTATGCGGGTAAGCGTGTGATGATCACGGCTGGTGGCACTAGGGAGAAGATCGATCCGGTGCGCTATGTGGGAAATAATTCTTCAGGCAAGCAGGGAGTCGCGCTAGCTCGAGCAGCATCGGCTCGCGGAGCCGTCGTTACGCTGATAGCAGCACACGTCGAATCCACCCTGCTGGCAGCACTTGACCCCAAGATTCAGATACAACGTGTGTCGACAGCAGAAGAGATGAATGAGAGCGTCTGGAATTCGGTTGCTGGCAATGACGTTGTGATCATGGCAGCAGCCGTTGCTGATTTTCGTCCGAAGAGCGTCTCTGCATCAAAAATTAAGAAAGATTCAGGAGTCGGTTTAACTATCGATCTTGAAGCCAACGTAGACATCCTTGCCTCGCTCTGTGCGGGTCGCGAAGCGCTCAAAAAGGGCGCCTATCTCGTGGGATTTGCTGCCGAAACAGGAGATGAACGCACGCCGATGGAGCTCGCCATCGCGAAATTGCGCCGTAAGCCGGTTGATCTACTCGTCATGAACGATGTCTCTGGCGGGCAAGTTTTTGGTGAGGAAGAGAACCAGGCAACTCTCATCTTTGGGCCTGATGGGAAAGAATCCATTGGCCTTGAGAGAATGAGTAAAGACACGCTCTCGCACGTCGTACTTGATCACCTCAAAGAGAGGCTAATCTAGCCCAATGTCTAATCGTCTCTTCACCTCCGAATCAGTCACCGAAGGCCATCCCGACAAGATCGCAGATCAGATTTCAGATGCGATCCTCGATGACCTTCTTCGCCAAGATCCCAAGAGTCGGGTAGCGGTAGAGACACTCATCACGACAGGCCAGGTACATGTGGCTGGTGAGGTGACCACGAACGGATATGCCGACGTAGCTGAGATTGTGCGCAAGAAGGTGTTGCAGATCGGTTACGACTCTTCAGATAAAGGTTTTGATGGAGCATCGTGTGGTGTGTCAGTTTCGATTGGACAACAATCTCAAGATATTGCCCAGGGTGTGAACGATGCTTTTGAACATCGCGTGGGTGCTGGTGTAGATCCACTTGACCTCCAGGGCGCTGGGGATCAAGGTTTGATGTTTGGTTACGCATGCGACGACACTCCTGAACTTATGCCGTTGCCTATCGCCCTTGCCCATCGTCTCGCACAACGCTTAGCAGAAGTGCGTCACACGGAAATGCTTCCTTACTTACGCCCAGACGGTAAAACCCAAGTCACCATCGAGTACGACGGGGACACTCCTGTGCGAATCGACACAGTTGTCGTGTCCAGCCAGCATGCCGACAAAATCAGTTTAGAAAATCTGCTCGGTCCCGATGTCATTAAGCATGTCATCGAGCCTGAATTGGCGTTGGTAGATATTGATTCCAAAGGCGCCAGAATGCTGATTAACCCCACGGGTCGGTTCGTCATCGGCGGACCAATGGGAGATGTGGGTCTTACCGGTCGCAAAATCATCGTCGACACCTATGGCGGCATGGCACGTCACGGAGGTGGCGCATTTAGCGGTAAAGATCCTTCAAAGGTCGATCGTTCTGCGGCATATGCCATGCGTTGGGTAGCAAAGAATGTCGTTGCTGCTGGGCTTGCCCGCCGCTGTGAAGTTCAAGTTGCGTATGCCATTGGCAAGGCGCAGCCAGTCGGCCTCTTCGTGGAAACTTTCGGTACGGGCGTAGTTCCCGTAGAGCAGATTCAAGCAGCGGTTGCGCAGGTATTTGATTTGCGCCCGGCAGCGATCATCCGCGATCTAGATCTTCTTCGGCCTATCTACTCAGCGACAAGCGCATATGGTCACTTCGGGCGTGAGCTTCCCCATTTCACATGGGAATTGACTAACCGTGCTGATGCGTTGAAGGCTGCAGTCAAGGGTTAATTATGGAGCCGTTGGAGTTAATCTCCACCGCTCCGAAGCGGCGGCGCACAGCGCTGCCAGTCGCCCTACAAGCGCCGATTGCACGTGTCTTGGTAGATACGGGAGTGGTTCATCTCGATCGACCATTTGATTACTTAGTGCCGGCCAAGTGGGAGGCGATCGCCCTTCCCGGCATCTTGGTGCGTGTGCCTTTCTCCGGACGACTCTGCGACGGAGTCATCATCGAACGCGGTGAGGCCTCGTTGCATCAATCGCTCAAGGCCATTTCTTCGGTCACTTCTCCCATTCCTATTCTGACGGCCGAACTACTCAAGTTGATCGAGCAGTGTCGAGAGTATTACGTCGGTACCTTTTGGGATCTCTTCCGCTCCGCAGTGCCTCCAAGGCATGCACGCGGAGAGAAGGATGCGCTCACTTATCAAGGAACCGTATCTGAGGGGTTAGCGCCTGCTCCTCTACCCGCTCGGGTCGAATCTTTTGTGGCAGCTGCCGTGGCTGGCAAAGCCCCGCACGCTCTGCTTCTCAATCAACAGGGCGAGAGCCATCGTCACACTATCTCTGACGCGATCTCGGAGATGGTGCGACGCCAACTCAAAGTATTATTGATCTATCCAGACCAACGAGATGTCGAAATTGCTGACGAACTTTTCAGTATGCGTGGCATTCAATCAAATATTTTGCATTCGGGTCTTTCGCCACAACGACGCTATCGGAATTACCTTATTTCAGAACGTGCTGATCTGCCGCTGACGATCGGTACGCGAGGAGCGCTCTTTGCACGCGGAAGCTACGACGTGATCGTGTTGGTGGATGAGGAAGATCACGCGTATCAAGAGCCACGTTCGCCAGGGTGGAGCGCATCAGGCATCTCAAATATTCGATCGATGGGCATTGGTCTACTTATTTACGCTCCGACTGTGCCACTCGCTCGTCTCTCTGAAATCGATTCGGGGGAGATGCATGTATTGAATTCAGACATCCCACGTCCGCGAGTGCACACAGACAGTTCGGGTATTCGCATACCTACCGCAGCGTGGGGCGCGATGCGAAAGGGACTTAAATCCGGTCCGGTACTAGTAACGGTCGCGCGCAAAGGTCACACGCCAGGATTGCTCTGCCACTCGTGCCGGAATCGTGCGCTCTGTGCTTGCGGAGGACCACTCGTATTGGCTTCGATTCAATCGCTCCCTTCGTGCGCGCTCTGCGAAAAGACCACGGTCGAGTGGAGATGCGGAGAATGCCAGGATCAAAGGCTGCGCCCGCTAGGAATTGGAAGCGAACGCACCGTGGAGGAATTAGGTAAGGCATTTCCGGGGATCCCGGTACAGAGTTCCACCGCAGATAGACGAATCGAAGAGATAGACGATTCACCACGAATTGTCGTGGCTACCAGTGGTTGTGAACCAAACGTTGCGCATGGGTATGCCGCGGTGATCTTGCTTGACGGTGAATTCTTGGCGGCACGCGGAGAGCTCGATGCGATCCAGGATTTACGTCGAAGATGGAAATATTCAGTCTCGCTGTTGATGGACGACGGTGAAGTGTTTGCTTCCCTACCGGATGTGCACCCCGTTGTAAGGTCCTTGGTAGTGCCGAACTCTCTTGAGGTCTTTCATAGAGAGATGTCTGAACGCAGTGAATTGCAATTGCCACCGGCCGTTGCTTCAGCCGTGATGAGTCCCGCGCCTATTGCTGAGGTGCCCCCGGGAGTGCGAGTCCTCGGCACTGCAGACCGAGCAGTGCTGACGTGCGAATGGAGTCTGGCACCCGTGTTGCGAGAGTACTTACGAAGTGAGCGCGATGCTGCCAGTCTTGGTAAACGTAAATTCTCATTTCGCTTCGCGCCTTATCGAATAGATGAAAGGGTTCAATGATGGGAAGAGTGTGGATAGATTTCGTTCATCTCGCGGACGCACCTACCGTGCCTACAACACTCGGAGGACTGGTTCTGGAATCGCGGTCGCTAGCAGAAGGGGCAACTTCCCAAAGTGGTCGTATGGCAGAAGTCGATGGCTCGGGATGGACGAGAGTTGCCTCCATTCCTGCAGGCGCAATCGTTGAGGCACATCAAGTTGGCGCCCACGTGCGCGCATATCTCATCAAAGGTAGCGTGCGAACTGCACAGGGAGATTTCGCTCAAGGACTTTTTATAGAGGTCTTTCCTGGTGGTGAATTTCCGCGTATGGAAGTCTTGCAACAGAGCGAACTTTTCCTCACGGTCGAAGGAGAATGCGATGCGCAAGTGTCGCCTTCGCACCAGCCTGCGGTGATAACTCACGTCAGCACCGTGCAATGGCGCTCGGCCGTCGTTAAAGATCTTCCTGCTGGAGCTGCACGCAAACCACTCGGTGACCATGACGATTTTGGAGCGGGCATACTGGGCGTCTTGCCTGGATGGGATAGCCCTTTTGATGAGTGGCATACTTTTAGTGAAGAAATCTTCATCCTCACTGGCTCCATGAGTACCTCATTTGGAGTCATGCGAACCGGCGATTATCTTTCACATCCAGCGGGTTCTGATACCAATCACGGACCTGTTTTCTCCCACGACGGATCCACGATGCTGGTCTTGCGTCACGGCCCGATTGGCAACACCTATGTGCCGGCGCCGCAAGGCGAATTGGAGCGGGTGCGGGGCTTAGACTAGGCGAGCGCTGGCTGGATATTTGAAAGGACCTCACTTGGCGATTCAACCTGTTCGTCTCTTTGGCGATCCTGTGCTCTCCACTCCCGCCTTGGCTGTCGTTGACTACGACAAAGAGTTGCGCAAACTGGTACAGGACCTCACCGAAACGATGTTGGATGCCCCAGGCGCTGGCTTGGCCGCTCCTCAGATCGGTGTGGGTTTGCGAGTATTTGTTTGGGATGTAGATGATGAGTTAGGTCATCTCATTAACCCGACCCTTGATCTCTCCGACGATGAACAAGAGGGCGACGAAGGTTGTCTTTCATTTCCTGGTTTGCTCTACAACACCCCTCGCGCGATGAGAGTTGTTGCGAAAGGCTTTAATATGTTTGGCGATCCGATCACTGTCGAAGGCAGCGAATTGCTTGCCCGCGCGATTCAACACGAAACCGATCATCTCGACGGCATTCTCTTTATCGATCGCCTCGATACCGCTCTCCGCAAAGAAGCGATGAAGGCTATCCGCGAATCAGAGTGGTTTAACGAAAGTGCTCCAACGATTAAAGTCTCACCTCATTCAGGGCCTTTCTAAGTGCGCATTCTTTTTGCTGGGACACCCGAAGTGGGTCTGCCGGTAGCAGAGTTCTTGGCTTCTGAACTGGTGGGGGTACTCACGCGTCCGGATGCCCAAGTGGGTAGAGGGCGAGAACTGAGACCCTCGCCCGTGGCTCAATGGGCGCACGAGCGCTCTGTCGAAACTTATAAAACTTCCAAATCAACACCTGAACTGATCGAATGGCTTACTGAGAAAGAGCCAGACATCGGTGTCGTGGTTGCCTATGGAGCTCTACGTCCCAGCGAGGTTCTTTCAATTCCTCGGCACGGGTGGCTCAATATTCACTTCTCGCTCTTGCCGCAACTTCGCGGAGCAGCCCCTGTCCAACGAGCGATCCTCAACGGTGATGAGATTACGGGCGTGACTATTTTTCAGCTCGACGATGGTATGGACACTGGTCCTATTTATGGGTCAGTAACTCGTGAGATAGGTGCGCGAGAGACAAGTGATGATTTGCTTCGTGCCCTCACATTACAAAGCATCCCGTTACTTGGAGATGTCCTCAAAGGGATTGGTGATGGTTCGTTACGCTCGCATGCGCAGGATTCTCAAGGGGCGAGCTATGCACCAAAGATTTCTAAAGACGAGCATCGGATATTCTGGGATCGACCAGCACATGCAATCGCCCGCCAGGTGCGGGCATTTCACCCGCTTGCCTTTGCCTCCTTTCGTGGCGAGCGGATCGCGGTTCTAGAAGCCGTGAAATCTGATCTACACCCCGAGTTATCGCTCGGTGAAATACTCGTCGAAGCGAACAAGTTGTATCTGGGTTGCGCCTTTGGCTCGGTGGAGATCTGTCGATTACGCCCAGCCGGAAAGAGTGAAATGTCGGCAGCGGACTGGTTGCGTGGGGCACGAATTTCACAAGGCGAGAGGTTCGAGTGAGTATCGACCGTACGCGTATGACAGTGATAGACGCACTCGTCAAGGTAGAGCGCGATGATGCTTATGCAAACCTGATCCTTCCTCCCATGATCAGGGATCTTGAGGAGCGCGACGCAGCTTTTGCTACAGAACTTACCTACGGAACTCTGCGCATGCTTGGTCTCTATGATCGCATTCTCAATACGGTCTCAACGCGGCCTGTGATGGAAATGGATATCGAAGTGCGCGCCGTACTCCGGGCCGGAAGTCACCAACTGTTGTCAATGCGTACTCCACCCCATGCGGCAGTGGACACCAGTGTCGATATTGCTCGCAAACTATCCGGACAATCAGGTTCCAAATTTGTCAATGCACTTCTCCGACGCGTTTCGGAGCGGGAGATTGAAGAGTGGATCTCTCGGCTCTGCGAAGGAACTACTAGAAGCGAAGCACTTGCCATTCGTTACTCACACCCCGAATGGATCGTCAATGCGTATCGCGACGCATTAGGCAGTTGGGAGGAGTGCGAACTCATCCTTGCCGAGAACAATAGGCCCGCTCCGCTCACACTCGTCGCGCGTCCCGGTAGGTCTGATGGCAGCGAATTGGTGTCCGCTGGTGCCACTGCAGGCGCGCTCTCTCCCTACGCCTATCGCTGGTCCGGCTCACTCAAGAAGATCGCTGGGCTCAACACCGGAGCAGTAGGTGTGCAAGACGAAGGCTCCCAATTGGTCGCCATTCTTGCTACTCAAATTCCCATTTCCGGGCAAGATAATCGATGGCTTGATCTCTGCGCAGGACCCGGCGGGAAAGCTGCGCTTCTTGAAGCGATTGGCTTGAAACGGGGCGCGCAACTGACGGCGAACGAGGTGGCGCCTCATCGAGCAGAATTAGTTCGACATGTCATGGTCCATCCGGAGAACGTGTGCGTCATGGATGGCACCGATATGGACCTCCCGGCCGCCTCGTTTGATCGGGTGCTCGTCGACGCGCCTTGTTCTGGACTGGGGGCCCTGCGTCGCCGACCAGAAGCGCGATGGAGGAAGAATCTGCGTGATCTCGCCGGCTTGGTTCCGTTGCAGGAGAAGTTGCTCATCTCGGCCCTCAAACTCGTGCGCCCAGGTGGCGTGGTCGCTTACGTCACCTGCTCGCCGCATATTGCAGAGACCCAAGGGGTGCTGGAGCGGGTATTGCGGGATAAGTCATTTGAAGCCATCGAGCTTCCCGCCCCCTACCAAGGTACGAGTTTGCAACTCTGGCCACATCGCGACGGTACGGACGCCATGTTTCTAGCGATCATTCGTCGCCTCAACTAGTAGATTCTCGATATGCGAATTACACCGAGCATTCTGAACGCAGACCTCTCCAGGTTGGCCGAAGAGATCGCCCGCATACCTTCTTCAGACATGGTCCATCTAGATGTGATGGATGGCCATTTTGTTCCTAACCTTACTTTTGGAATTGCCGTCGTGGAATCGATCCGGGCGAACACTTCTCTCAAACTCGATGCTCACCTCATGATCGAAGATCCGGATCTTTGGGCCCCGCGTTATGCAGAGTTTGTGGACAGCGTGACTTTCCACGTGGAAGCCGCACGGGACCCTGCACTGATTCTTAAAGAGATCAAAGCACGCAGCACTCGCGCAGCCTTCGCCCTGAAGCCAGGAACAAGCATTGAGAGTTGCGCTGACTTAATCCCGCTCGCCGACATGGTGCTCATCATGACTGTCGAACCAGGTTTTGGGGGACAGAGTTTTATGCACGAGATGATGGAGAAGGTTCGCCGCACTCGAGCTCTCATTGGCGAGGAGAAGAGCATTTATCTCCAGGTTGATGGGGGAGTCTCCCTCGACACCATTGGAGAAGCGGCCGCTGCGGGAGCAGACACTTTCGTTGCTGGATCGGCCGTCTTTAAAGCGGAGGAGCCCGATGCCATGGTGCGCCTTTTGCGTGAGAAAGCCCACGCCTCCCACGCTCAGTAGTCCAGATGCGATGGCGGTACCTTCGTGGCAGACTCTTCATCAGTGTTCCGGGGGTCGGTGCAAATCCGAACCGGTGGTGAAAGTCCACGACCCGGCTCAAGCCATGAGCCGGTTGACTTGGTGTAACTCCAAGACCGACGGTTAAAGTCCGGATAAAGGGACACAAGAGCAGGGCTTTGCCCTGTTCCTCCCCGGGATCGATAGCGCGGGGAGTTATCCCCTCGTGATTCCAACTGCGAGAGGAAATGGTTTTATGTCTTTACTTCATTGGCTCTTTACAGCTGAACTGCACTTTGGCAGCAAGGCAATTCTTTGGCGTGAAATTATTGGCAATCTCTTTGGACTTGCCGGCGCAATTTTAGGTATGCGTCGCAAGGTATGGACCTGGCCGGTGGGGATCATCGGTAATGCGCTGCTCTTCACCGTATTTTTGGGCGCCGTCTTTGACACCCCGCAAGCAAAAGATCTCTACGGTCAGGCGGGTCGACAGGTTCTCTTCATTGCGGTCAGTATCTACGGCTGGTCCATGTGGTATGCCCGTCGCCAACAGGGCGATAGGACTCCGGTGGTGCCACGGTGGACCACGACTCGGGAGAAGTTCATCCTCGCTCCCGTCACCCTCGCATTCTTCATAGCCTCATACTTCATTCTCAAGTCGCTCGGCTCATGGGGCCCTGGTCCCGATGCCTGGATCTTCACCGGATCTGCTTTGGCGACCTACGGCATGGCTCGCGGCTATCTTGAGTTCTGGCTGGTCTGGATCGGGGTGGATGCAATCGGCGTCCCACTCCTTCTCAAGGCTGGTTACTATCCTTCCGCTGCGCTCTATGCGATCTACGGGGCCTTCGTCATTTGGGGGTTTGCGTCATGGCTGCGCCTTCCCGATTCGGCTACAGATGATCCAAGTGTGAAGGACCCGGCGCGTATCTTGCGCTCCCTTGGTCTGCTGCTGGTTCTGGTTCTTGTGGGGCTCTACTTCTGGTTCTAATTCGGTATAGATACCCGCAAATACCGGGGTGGGGCGGTTAATCAGCCGCCCCACCGCACCACCGCCACGTAGACTGGCGTTATGAAGACCTTCGATCAACTCTGGGCCGAGATCTCTGCCAAAGAAGCAGGGGAGAGCGGGAATACTGGCGCGCTTCTGGCTGCTGGCATCCACGAGATTGGCAAGAAGGTTGTAGAAGAGGCGGCGGAGTCGTGGATGGCTGCGGAGTATCAATCCAAGTCCGATGCAGCGCTGGAAATAAGTCAGCTTCTCTACCATGCCCAGGTTCTGGCCAAGGCTAAAGGGCTCACCATCGAAGAGATCTACGAGGTCCTCTGATCATGTTGCGTATCGCGGTACCCAATAAAGGATCTCTCTCAGAAGCAGCAGCTGAAATGTTGCGGGAGGCGGGCTATCGCCAGAGAAGTGATTCACGAGACTTAATTCTGATCGATTCAGAAAACGATGTGGAATTTTATTTTCTCCGCCCGCGTGACATCGCTCTCTATGTGGGCTCTGGAGAGTTAGATGCGGGAATTACTGGTCGTGATTTGCTTGTTGACTCCGACGCTCCAGCGCAAGAAGTTTTGGCTTTGAATTTTGGAGCCTCTACTTTTCGCTTTGCAGCCCTTTCTGGTTCCAAAATGTCAATGGATTCACTCACTGGAAAGAGGGTCGCTACTGCGTACCCCGTCTTACTAGAGAAGTATTTACAGGAACAGAATGTCAGCGCAAAGGTCGTACGCCTCGACGGAGCAGTTGAGACCTCCGTTCGCCTAGGAGTGGCAGATGCAATAGCCGATGTGGTGTCAACCGGGACTACCTTGCGTCAAGCGGGCTTAGAAATCTTCGGGGAACCAATCTTTAAGAGTGAAGCCGTGCTTATAAGTCGTACTCAATCCCCGGCATTAGAAACTTTGATTCGCCGTCTCCAAGGGGTCATTATCGCTCGCCAATACGTCCTTATGGATTACGACGTGAGTAATGACTTGGTAGCGGCCGCGTGCAAGATTACCCCTGGAATTGAATCACCCACGGTTTCACCTTTGCATTCATCTGGATGGTCTGCAGTACGTGCCATGGTTCCTCGTAAAGAGACTAATCGAGTGATGGATGATTTATGGAACTTGGGAGCCCGAGGGATTTTGGTAACTGACATTCATGCTTGCCGTCTCTAGCGAACGTGCTGCCAGATGAAAGAAGTGCTCCGCGAGCTGAAAGGTGAATTACTTCGAGGCCATTCGGTTGCGCTGGCAACCGTCGTGCGCACCTGGAAATCAGCACCGCGTTCAGCTGGCGCTGCACTCATGGTCACTTCCTCTGGTGAAGTGGTGGGTTCCATCAGTGGTGGTTGCGTTGAAGGGGCGGCATTTGAACGTGGTCAGCAGGCCCTTGAGGGATCACTTCCCTCGGTAGATATATACGGCGTGAGCGATGACGAAGCCTTCGCTGTAGGTCTTACGTGCGGTGGAATCCTCGAAGTATTCACGGAACGCATTTCAACCAAAACCTGGCCCGAACTTCTGGAAATCATTGGAAAGATTGAAGCAGAGGAGGCTATCTCTGTAGTCACTGTCGTAGCCGGGGGCGATCAAGTAGGTTCCCACATTGCAATCGGCCGAGATTGCGTGATCGGTTCCTTAGGATCGGCACGTTTAGACGCCGCAGTGCATGATGATGTTCTAGGAATGTTAGAAGCTGGGCAATCTGGATTCTTGAAGTATGGCCATGATGGCGAACGTTTACTCGCAGATATTGAGCTCTTTGTCTCGACCTACTCGTCGCCACCAAGAATGTTGGTATTCGGTGCTATAGATTTTGCCTCATCTGTTGCTCGCGTAGGTAAGTTCCTTGGATTCAGGGTCACCGTATGCGATGCGCGCCCGCTCTTCGCTACAAAGAAGCGATTCCCCGACGCTGATGAAATCGTGGTGGATTGGCCGCATCGGTACTTTGAGACACAAACTATTGATCAAAGAGCGGTAATTTGCGTACTCACTCATGACCCCAAGTTCGATGTCCCGTTATTGAAGTTAGCGCTACGTTCCTCAGCCTCATATGTTGGTGCGATGGGTTCCCGGCGCACACATCAAGATCGCTTGGAGCGACTTCGGGCGGAGGGTTTATCGCAAGAGGAAGTGTCGAAATTGCATTCGCCTATTGGCTTAGATCTTGGGGCTCGCACTCCCGAAGAGACAGCTATTTCGATCGCCGCGGAGATTGTCGCGCATCGCTGGGGAGGAAGTACGCGTTCGCTCTCTATCTCTGAGGGACCTATACACCCGGGGGCGGCACGCTAGTGGTTGTCGGTCTTCTGCTAGCGGCCGGTGTTGGGCGACGATTTGGCGGGCCTAAAGCACCGCACATCTATCACGGTGAACGTTTGGTCGATCGAGGAGTGCGCCTCTTAAAGGAGGCCGGTTGCGACACCATAGTCGTGGTTCTGGGTGCTTGGGTGGGTGAAGTCCCTGATGCCACCGTGATTGTGAATAGAGAGTGGGAGCGCGGGCAGGCTTCTTCATTGCTGTGTGGCCTTGAAGCTATCCCAGAGAGTGCAGAGCAAATCTGCATCTTGTTGGTAGATCAGATTGGTATGACTTCAGGGGCAATCTCTAGAGTCATTAACTCTTCAGAGAGTCTTGCGGCCGCAAGCGTTGATGCGATCTTCTCACCACCCGTTTCGCTAAAGCGTGAACATTTCGACACTTTGCACAGTGATTTGAGTGATGCACTTATGGATAGTGAGCGGTCGGACCAGGGAGCTAAGCATTACTTCCTATCCATCGGCGGCGCACTGATACCTATCGACGATGTTGCCTCGCTTGAAGATTTAGACGAAAATCCCGCGACTTAGTTTTTTAGGCAGAAGAACTCGATAGGAATCCCACTGGGATCTCGAGTAGTGACCGCCCAGCAGTACGACACATCTTCGACAGGACCGCGTGCGTAACCTAATGCGTCGATCTTGACAGCCCATGCACGCACCTCGTCTTCGCTTTGACACGAGATGCCAATGTGGTCAAGGCCAATGTTCGACTCACTAAAACGTTGATGGTCAGCGGTCTTTTTGTTCTCGGTTAATCCGATCACGAGACCAGATGGCCATTGGAGCCGCCAACGACTCCATCCGGCTCCATCACGAGGCGTGACGGTGGCCTTTCCCAAGAGATGTTGGTACCACTCTGCGCTTACATCTTTATCTTCAACCGTAAGGGTTATATGACTGAATTGCATCGCGTTCACTTCCTTTGCTAGATGACTCGTCTAGCTAAACCGGCAATTGCCGCGGTGAAAGCCTCCATCGGTGGAGTGACTAACCCCGCACCTACCTGACCGGTGCCGGCAATCTTGCCAGCCATTCCAGTATTGATCTGCGGCAAGATTCCGGTGCGCAAGACACGTGTGACATCAATCCCAGTAGGTGCGCCGCGAAACTCCAAGACTGGAATACCGAAGGTGGGATTCTCGCCCTCGCAGATCTCGTACATTCGTCGAGTGGTGGCCAGCGCATCGGGAACACTGCCACCAATGAAGCGGACGATCGCCGGAGCGGCTGCCATAGAGAAGCCACCTATTCCTGCAGTCTCGGTAATCGCGCTGTCGCCGATATCAGGATTAGCGTCTTCCGCGGTGTAATTGCCCAAGTAAAGACCATGTGGTGTTTGCGCTGGGCCGATGAACCATTCGTCTCCGGTGCCGGAGGTCTGAATACCAAAGTCAGTACCATTTCGGGCCATCACTGTCACGATCGAACTCCCTGGAATATTTTCGGCAGCTCGCGTTTGCAATTTACAGGCAGGCATGACCAAGTTGAGGAAGAAGTGATCGTTTCCTCCCACGAATCGTGCAGCTCGTGCCACGTCTGTAGATGAACCACCTTCGATCATGAAAGGAAGCAGGTCTCGGAGAAACATTAAGGTGCCAGCACGGTTGCGATTATGGCCTTCATCTCCCATTTGGATCATTTGAGAGATAATCGCCCGCACATCTATGTGCTCTTCACGAGCGCGAACGCCTAATTGCAGGAGAGGGCCGAGAACATCGCGCATCCAGTCGAGTCGCTCAATTACTTCGGGGGAGTAGGCGCCGTAACGAAGCACCTTCCCAAGTCCCTCGTTGAGTGAACACCAAGATTTGTTCCCGGTACTCGGGTCGAGAAGTTCAAACATCCACATCGAAGGTGTGACGACGCCAGCCATGGGGCCGACCGCGCCACGGTGATGGCAAGGCTCTAACGCGACACCGTTCTTCTCTAAGATCTGTTCAGCCTCGTGCGCCGACCCAGCCATCTTTTCGAAGAGCATGGCAGCGATGAGTGCGCCCCTCATGGGACCAGAGGCTCTCGCCCATTCAATCGGTGGGCCGGCGTGGAGGAATTCACCTCGCCCAAGGTTGAGGGCCTCAGAGGCTGGCTTTACGTCAACCAGTAGGGCTCCGCTGCTCAACATCTTCGCTAGGGCTAATTCATTGGCTGCGCTTCTTCTGCTATCTGCCATGACGTCGTGCAAGTCCTTGCCGCCCAAAGGTGGAGTCCAATCAACGGCCTGTGCCGGTATGCCTTGAAGGCGCAGAGCATCATTGAGAAGAGAGACACCTGCAGTCGCGGCCGAAAAGGATTGGTTGAGCAAAGTGTTCATCGTAAAACTCCTAGCGCGTCAAGTGCGGCATGTGTGGCATAAGCATTGCTCATAAAGACTGATGCGCCTGCCTTTGTTAGGAGGGCCTTTTGACGATCAAAATTTTGCGGATCTAGTGTTGTTCCGATCAGAGAGATATAGATGGGCTTTGTACTTGTTGAAATAGTGGCCGCTAATTCCTCGCCAGGCGTTGCTGTGGCGCCGTGACCCAGGACAACATCGAGCAGGATTACCCCGCAAGTGGGATCTGCTATCTCCTTGGCAAGTCTTTCTATTCGTAATTTCGAATCAATCATGGGATGTGCTCTTCCGACAGTCATTGCGTCATCACCAAAATCGATGAACGTATGAGAGGCGGCAGCTTCGAATGGATCGAGCAACCACTCTTCTTGCAGTGGGATATTGGAGTAGATCGGGGATTGCGTGCGCTTGGAGGCGATGATCATGGCTTCATCGCAGAGAGTGCCGCCGGCAAATAGACCACGAAGTGATCCGCTTACTACGGATGCAGTTTCGACTTCTTCTTTCCATGGACGCGTTGTCACACCGAGTGCGTCTAATACCTTTTCAGCCGTCTGCGTGATGTCTGAACCGGTCGAACCTAAGAGCCCAAAAATAACGCGTTTCTCCATTCTGTTCGCAATCTCTTGAAGAGCGTGCGCGACTTCAGGTGCGGCTGGCTTCGAAACGAAGACGATTAGTTCGGTGTGAACATCGGCTGCGAGCAAATCCAATGCTTGCTTTGCACTACGGCCAGCAACCGCGCTTGAGAGATCGCGCCCGCCGAGCCCAATGCAATGCGAGACTCCCACACCTGCGTGGTCTAGAAGTGTTGTGAGGTGCTGTGCCCCGGTCCCCGATGCGGCGATGATGCCGACTTTTCCAGGTGAAACCACGTTGGCGAAACCGAGGCCGACGCCCCCGATGATGGCCGTTCCGCAATCTGGACCCATCACTAAAAGGTCGCGATTCTTCGCCATCTCTTTCAATAGGATCTCATCTTCGACCGTGACGTTGTCACTGAAGATCATCACATTCATATTGTTTTCCAACGCGTCCACAGCATCGATGAAAGCAAATTCGCCTGGTACAGAAATCAACGCAACGCTTGCGCCATGAGTTCGCCCCAACGTTCTGGCGGCCGCAACGCCTGAGTCAGAGGCTTGCTCTCGACTCTTTCGAAGTTGTTCTTCAAGCACTTCTTCCACGACAGCGAATGCCCTTGTGAGGGATTCTTCGTTGGGTGCATCGATAGCGATGATTAGATCGTTGGCACTTGTCGTAGGAAGAGTGAAACCCATCTGCTCGGCAAGTTCTCTATTGAGAGGTGTTGCCATTGCCACCAGAGCACCGTCGACACCGACCCCGGCGCGCTGACTCACCTGCATGAGTGAAACCGAATCACGATAGAAACCTGGTCTGATTTCGATACGTTTCATGCCGCTCTCCTCACGCAGTGCGCTGCGATTTCCATTCCCTGGAGCAAGGCTGCTCCGGAAGAGTGTCCTACTGCAAGTACCGCATCTCGAGTCTGCGGCTTGATGGAGCCCAGTGCGATTTCGTGAGTTGCATCTGCCACTGCAGAGAGAGCGAAGCCGTGGAATGCGGCGCTCATGAGGGCGGCGCTCAATGCAGTGGTCTGCCCGTTACTCCACACTGATGCATTGAGAGCGTGCGAAATTCCGAGGGCTCGAGCCGCGAGAAGGAATCCAGCGATTTCGTCATCGCCCTCAGGGGTGAGACCACTTCCTAACCCGACCCTTGCGCGCAGAGATTGCTCCAAGGATTCAGGGGCGGACGCAACCAGTGCGCGTCGCGGAACATGGGGAGTTCGTAAGAGACGGCTGACAGAGGTGAGTGAGTCATCGACTCGCCAACCGTGCGGCGAGGTGCGCGAGATTCGCCGGGGCGTTGCCGGTAAGAGAAGCGATGTAGGTAAGGGTGAATCTTCACTGGTTTCAATGGTGAGGAAGGAGTTTGATTCCCCAAGCCACCACGAGATCTTGGAAGAGCTTCCTAGACACGAGAACTCCTCTACTCCTAGAAAGGGCAGGAGGAGCGCGGAACTTGATTGGGAGATCAGCGGGACCGTCTCACTGCGATCCACGGGCATAGCGCAAGGCTAGCGCCTCCGATACCCTCCCTTCATGTCGATGATTGCCAAGGGAAACGGCCTTTCGCCTCAGATACTGCCGAGAGTTGCCAGCCACGGCGTTCCGCTTCGTGAGTTGATGCAGTTACCGCGCTGGCAGGGGATGGAAGTGGTCGCTGGAGCCGACGGCCTAGATGCCATCGTGGCCAGACTCAATATCATCGAAGTTCCCGACATAGCGCCGTGGATTAAAGAGCACGAATTTCTACTCTCCACCGGATATCCGCTCAGGGATGCCTCGGAGGCGTTCATCTCAGAGATTGCCTCGTCAGGCGCTGTGGGCTTGGCGATCAAACAGGGGAGATACCTCGACGAAATTCCAGCGCAAATGCTTCATGAGTCGAACGAATTGGGTTTTCCAATTTTGACCATCCCCGAAGATGTCGCTTTTGATGAATTGCTGCACGAGGGTTTAGCACTCATTCTCGAAAAGAACCTCACGGTCTTGGAACGGAGTGATCACGTACACCGCGCGTTGATTAATTTGGTGCTTCAAGGTGGTGGTCTCGCCGAGGTAGTTTCACAAGTTGCCGAAGTGATCGAGGCCCATGTGATTGCGGTGACGCCAGATGGGCGACTCTTGGCAGCCAGCGGCGCCGAGAGTTCTAGCATGCAGGGACAATTTGATCCGTCCGGCAGGTTATTGATCGAAAGACTCAAACTTGGCCTGCAAGAAACGGCAGCCGAAGAGTTGGTTCTTTTTCAAGCGGTGGCTTCCATCTCTTCGGGCGCCGACGAACTTGGAAGAATAGTTGCGTCAAGCGATCGGGTGCTTTCGAACTCCGATTTGATGATTTTGGAAAGAGCTGCGACGGTCGCCGCATTGACAATTACCAAGCGCCAAGCTGTTGCAGCGGTTGAAAGTAAGTATCAAGGAGACTTTCTGCGAGAGGTCTTCGCCGGAAAAGCAGGTACTCCCGAGCAAGTGGGCGTGTACGCAAAGGCTTTGGGTTGGAATTTCGAACGCGAGCAGTTGGTCATCGTGGCAACGTTGGAGCCAGTCGTTCAGTTGACACCCGAGGAGCATCGCAGAGCCCACGATCGCTTTACAGCGGCCTGGGTCAGCGTCACACGTACGGCCGACCCGGAAGCCGCGATTGTTGGCTTCGCGAACGAAGTTGTCATCATCTCCGCCAGTTCGGCGCACAGTCCGCGCGGTTATTTGGAAACTTTGACGGCCGGGCTCTCGGGGGACGGCGGAGGGGGCCGCCATCGTTTCAACGCCGGGGTCTCACGAATGGTCCCCGCGATGGAGGCACTTCCCGAAGGCTACCGACAAGCAAAGCAAGCATTAGGAGTGGGGAGACGTATCCACGGAGCAGGTAGCGTGGCCGATTTCGAGACGCTCGGGGTCTTTCGAATTCTTAGCCTGGTGCCGGAGAGCGAAGAGCTCCGCTCCTTCCTCGATGAAACCTTGGGGGAGCTGGCTACCCGCGAGGATGCGGAGGCGGAGGATTTACGAAAGACGCTAGGAGTATTACTCGACACCAATATCAACGTGGCAGAGACCTCACGCATTCTTCATTTCCACTACAACACTCTCAGGTACCGCATTCTCAAGTTGGAACGCATGGTGGGACCGTTTACGATTGACCCACAACTGCGCCTCTCGTTGGCGCTCTCGCTCAGAATTCTCACAATGCGCGGGCTTGCATAGATCGCAAATCATTGTCACGTCAACACGCCGTCTTAAGAATCTTCAAAAATTGCTGAGCCTTTGTAGGGATATGTTAAAGAAAGCCCCTCCCTCCACCTTTAACTTAGAAGCAGCCTTAACGGATTCGACCCTGATCAAATCCGTGGTGTCTGGATAACCCCAGATACCTTGCCCTTCAGGAGGGGGCGTAATCATGGCATGGACACTCTCAACCGCAGGACCCGGCGAGGTCGTGAAGCCAAGCGAACGCCTTAGCTACGGACGTATGATCGGACTTGGTGCTCAGCACGTTATGGCCATGTTCGGTGCCACATTCGTCTTCCCACTCATCATGGGCTTGAACGCAAACCTCAGCGTCATGATGTCAGGTGTAGCCACGGTGCTCTTCTTGCTCATCGTCGGTAATCGAGTACCTAGCTACTTGGGTACTTCTGCTTCGTTCGTTGGTGCCGTTGCAGCCATCCGTGCTGGCGGCGGAACTTCTGCTCAGGTGACTGGATCAATCCTTATCGCCGGTCTCCTTCTTGCAATCGTCGGTCTCATCGTGCACTTCGCCGGTGGCGCCGTTGTGAGCAAGGTGCTTCCTCCAGCAGTAACTGGTGCAGTTGTTATGTTGATCGGTTTCAACCTTGCTCCAGTAGCTACTGGCGTTTACTGGCACCAAGATGAGTGGCTCGGCTTCCTTACTTTGGTAGCCACCCTCGTTATGTCAGTGGTCTTCCGTGGCTTCCTTTCACGTATCACGGTTTTCCTCGGCCTCATCGTTGGTGTAGTCATTGCTTGGCTCATGGACGTTCTGAGCATCACGGGCTATGACCGCTTTTCAGGTGGAGACCCAACAACGCCTCTTGCTGCAACTGTGAAGCGCGTTGATTTCTCTGGTGTGGGCAATGCAGATTGGTTCGGTCTTCCAACGATGTCTGGTCCAACCTTCACAGGTTCGTTCATTCTCTTGGTGATTCCAGCTGTTATCGCTCTTATTGCTGAGAACACTGGTCACGTTAAGGCAGTTGCCGAAATGACTGGCGAGAATCTCGACGATGTTCTTGGTCGCGCACTTATCGGTGATGGTGTGGGCACAATGCTCACCAGCGCCGTCGGTGGCTCACCAACGACAACATACGCTGAGAACATCGGCGTTATGGCCGCAACGAAGGTTTATTCAACCTTGGCCTACTACATCGCTGCAGTATTTGCCATCCTCTTCGGTCTCTGCCCGAAGTTTGGTGCCATCATCAACGCAGTTCCCGGTGGTGTACTCGGTGGTGTAACGACCGTGCTTTACGGCATGATCGGTATCCTCGGCGCCAAGATCTGGATTGAAAATAAGGTTGACTTCGGTAACCCAGTTAACCTCGTTCCTATTGCTGCTGCCATCATCCTTGGCGTCGGCAACGTATCGTTGAAGTTCACCAATGACTTCTCGATCACCGGAATCGCTGCCGGTACTTTGGTAGCGGTTATCGGCTGGCACCTTTGCAACATGCTGGCGAAGAAAGTAAAGCGCTAAGCACTGAGCAGTAAGGGAGTGATTCTTTAGAATCGGGCCCTTGCGAAAGGCGGGTGGAGAAATCCACCCGCCTTTCGTCCGTTATCGCCTGGCTTTTTTCGATTCTTAGGCGATAATTCACATCTCAGGTTCTAGCGAAGTAGGGAGAGGATGGTTCCATGAAGCCCTCTCGTTTCCAGTACGTGCGGCCAGCATCCATACCCGAAGCCGTGGTGGCACTGCAGCGCCAGAACTCAAAGGTGTTAGCGGGGGGACAGAGCCTTACCCCACTCCTTTCGATGCGGTTGGCCGCTCCTGAGGTATTGGTAGATATCAACGGGCTATCGGAACTCGCTGGAATTGAACTGCGCGGATCAGAACTCTGGATCGGCGCAATCGCGCGCCACCAAGAGGTACTCACTCATCCTTTGGTGGGCACTCATGTTCCGCTGATTCAGCAGGCACTCACTTATGTGGCTCACCCTGTCATTCGCAATCGTGGAACATCTGTTGGGTCCATTGCCCATGCCGATCCTGCCGGTGAACTCACTGCAGTAGCGGCACTCCTTGGCGCTCGAATTCACGTCGTAGGTCCCCATGGTGTCCGGGATATTCTTGCCAACGATTTTTTCGTAGGACCGCTTGAATCATCCTTAACACACGGAGAACTCGTTACCGGTGTCTCTTTTCCGGTGCTCGATTCCTCGTGGGGGAGTTCCTGCGTTGAAGTTGCCCGTCGCCACGGTGATTATGCACTCGCTGGTGTCTGTGCTCTAGTGCAAATTGTTGAAGGCCGTTTGACGGCGGCAAGTATCGCGATTTTCTCCGTAGCGGGCACACCGGTAGTAATTGATGTGTTAGATGTGTGTACAGAGAACGAGAAGTTAAACCTGAAGGTTCAATCTCTCATAGATCCTGATACAGATATTCATGCCACGGCCGATTATCGTCGCCAACTTGTTAAGACCCTTGTCGCTCAAGCGCTCACCGAGGCCCGCAGTAATGCAGAATCGAGAACATCATGAATCCCGAAGAGCTGTTCCTAGTGGAACTTACAGTCAACGGGAACCCATTGAGCGCGCGCGTTCCTGCCCGCAGATTACTTTCGGATTTCCTTCGCCATGATCTACGCCTCACGGGCACGCACGTAGGGTGCGAACACGGGGTATGTGGCGCCTGCACGATCTTGTTAGACGGTAAACCAGTAAGAGGGTGCCTCATCTTTGCCGTCAGCGTCAGCGGATCCAATGTGACCACTGTCGAAGGTTTGGTGAATAACGATGGATCTTTGGGTGTGGTACAGCGTGCTTTCCATGAGTCTCATGGCTTGCAATGCGGTTTCTGTACGCCGGGATTCATCACCACTATTCATGCATTCTTAAAAGAGAACCCGCACCCCACGGAGGAAGAAGCCCGCGAGGCGATCGCCGGAAATCTCTGTCGCTGCACGGGTTACCAAAACATCATCAAATCGGTCCTTCGAGCCGCCGAACTTATTGATTCGGGGGTGCGCGATGACCACTAAATCCTTTGGCGAACCAATTCTGCGCAAGGAGGATCCTCGGTTAGTCTCCGGTCAGGGACGCTACCTTGACGACCTTGGTCACGAAGCTTTGGCGGCGGCATTCTTGCGCAGCCCCCATGCCTCTGCCCGCATCCTAGATATCGACGTGACTGATGCTCTCGACGTACCTGGGTTGATCGGAATCTACACTTATGAGGATCTTGAAGGTCGAGTTGCTGAACCTTTGCCGCTACTTATTCCGCATCCTGCACTTCTGAACGGTAGGACTGGGTATCCACTCGCAAACGAGTTTGTGCGCCACGTAGGTGAAGCGATAGTGATGGTCATTGCTGAAGATCGATACATCGCTGAGGATGTCGTTGAACTTATAAAGGTCTCCTACGATGTCTTGCAACCCGTCGTAGGTATTCAGAATGCTAAAGCTGCTCACAATGCGGTACATCCCAGCGTGCCAAACAATGTCAGTGCCCACTCTGTCAAAGAAGTGGGTGACGCACGCGCAATGATCAAAGCCGCGCCTCATAAGCTCTCATTGGATCTCTTCATCGAGCGAAGCGCATGCTCGCCCCTGGAAGGTAAAGGTGTGTATGCCATTTGGGAGGAAGATTCCCAAGAGCTTCGTCTTTGGTCGTCAACGCAGACATCTACCGGTGTTCGTGCAGCCGTAGCAGCCAAGTTGGATCTGCCGCTTCAAAAAGTTGAGTGCATTGCCCCAGATGTGGGTGGCGGCTTTGGCGTCAAAATCATGCATCCATGGCCAGAGGAAGTTTTGATTCCATGGGCAGCTAGAAAACTCAATCGTCCAGTTAAGTGGAGTGAAGATCGCCGCGAACATTTCATTTCGTCCGCCCACGAGCGGGCCCAAGAACACCACATCGAGGTGGGTTTCGATGAAGAGGGTCGCATCCTTGGTTTAGATGTCACTTTCTTCCACGATAACGGGGCGTACACCCCCTACGGCATCATCATTCCGCTGATCACTTCGACGCAGTTACTAGGTCCCTACAAGCCAGCCTCCTACCGCGTTGAATTCACATCGTTGTTTACAAATACAGTGTTGGTCATTCCCTACCGTGGTGCGGGTCGGCCTCAAGGTGTATTCGCGATGGAACGCACCGTCGATGCAATTGCGAAGTATCTGAGATTGGATCGAACGGTTGTGCGCGAACGGAACTTCATTCAGCCAGACGAGATGCCATACGACTTAGGATTGATCTTCCAAGATGGAAGGCCTTTGGAATACGACTCTGGCAACTTCCCGGCATCGATGGCGATGCTCAAAGAGATGGTCGGCTGGGACAATTTCGAAACCATGCGAAGTGAGTATGCGGCGCAAGGTCGAAAAATCGGGATTGGTGTTGCTTGTTACGTAGAAGGAACTGGAGTCGGCCCCTATGAAGGTGGTTTTGTCCAGGTAGAGACAAGCGGACGCATCAATGTGGCAACAGGGCTTACCAGCCAAGGTCAGGGTCATCAAACAGTTTTCGCCCAGATCGTGGCAGACGAGCTCGGGGTTCCCATCGAGGATGTTTTCGTCACCACTGGTGATACACGTCGATTCCCTTACGCCGTCGGCACATTCGCCTCTCGAGCAGCGGTCATGAGTGGAAACGCTATTGCCCTTGCTGCCCGTCAAGTAAGAGATAAAGCTCTACGACTAGCTGGTGAGGCTCTTGAGTGCGATCCGCACGATCTTGAGATCGTGGATGGAATTGTGCGGGTCAAGGGTGACCATACGAAGTCCATCGCGCTCAAGACGGTCGCTGTTCTTTCTAATCCTCTGCGCTATGCCTTCGACGAGTCCGCCAAGGCGGCGACTCAATTTGCAGTGGGGGATACTTCTAAGCCTCCGGTGCCGGAAGATCAAGAGCCGGGGTTAGAAGGCAAGGATTATTACTCACCGATGGCCTCAACATTTGCAAACGGTATGCATGCGGTCATTATCGAGATACTTCCGGATACGGCAGAAGTGAAGATTCTGCGTTACGTAGTCGTTCACGATTGTGGACGCGTCATCAACCCCATGATTGTAGAGGGACAGATTCACGGAGGCGTGGCACAAGGAGTCGCAGGTGCGCTCTTCGAGCGCATGGCCTACGACGAGAGTGGGCAGCTACAGAATGCTTCTTTCATGGATTTCTTAATGCCATACGCAACTGAAATACCAACAGTTGAGGCGGGGCACTTGGAAACGCCCTCACCTTTGAATCCACTTGGCATCAAGGGGGCCGGTGAAGCGGGTGTTATTCCTGGGTCTGCTGTCTTCGCTAGCGCCATCGAAGATGCCGAAGGTTTTGAAATCCGTCGCATGCCCATTTCACCAAGCGAGCTATGGGAACTACGCCGTACCATGAAGGAGAACGCATGAAAATCATTGGAAGTTATTCGCTAGATCATTCTCCATCTGAGGTATTTGCAGCTCTTAACAATCCAGCGGTTCTTTTGGTGACCATTCCCGGCTGCCAGGCACTTGAGCAAACTGGTCCTTCGACTTATGCGATGACAATCACCGCCGGCGTAGCCTCTATCAAAGGTACTTATAACGGAGTCGTCGAATTAGCCGATCAGAATGCTCCGCATTCATTCACTTTGAAGGCCAGTGGGTCGGGTGGGCCGGGTACGGTTCAAGCAGATGTGAAGGTAACCCTTGCTGAGAGCGCGGAAGGTTGCGCGCTCACCTATGAGGCCGACGCGGTGGTGGGTGGCGTCATAGGTGGTGTCGGGCAGCGGGTTCTCAGCGGAGTTTCTAAAAAGACCGCGAGCGAGTTCTTTGCAGCAGTAAATCGTCACCTTTCCGGTGATCGACGTGGAGCAGCCGTGTTGCAACATGGCGAAACCGGCGTTGTAAGTATCCGTAAGGAGCCGTTGGTTCGATCGGCCTCTCAGGTTTCATCGCTCCTTGCTGGCGGCGCGATCGCTCTTACGGGAGTGCTTTTAGGATGGCTCATCACCCGATGAAGGCTTTCACTGCTGCTGCCATTCAGATCGCTCCTCTTCCAGGACCGCTCTCTTCTGCCGCAATCTCAGGCAATCTCCACAAAGCGGTGTCGTTTATTGAAAAGTGTGTGGCAGAGACCGGGGCCTCACTTGTTGTGCTTCCAGAAACGGTCACGACAGGTTTTTCACCTGGTTGTAGCCCAGAAGAACTGTGGGACTTAATAGATGTTTTTCCAGGGAAGCTGACTGCTCCTATACAAGAGGTTGCCAAGCGACTCGGTGTGCATATTGTGCACGCTACTTATGAACGTGGCGAGGAGCGCGGGATCGTATACAACTCGTCGATGATCATTCTGCCCAGTGGTGAGATCGCAGGTGTTTATCGCAAGACGCACCCTTTCTGCGCTGAAATGTTAAGCCAGGGAGGTTGGGTTGTTCCGGGCAACGAGGTGTGCGTTGTGGATACCGAACTAGGAAAGATTGGAATGGTCATCTGTTTCGATGGTGACTTCCCAGAGCTCAGTAGGATCCAAGCGATTCAAGGCGCAGAGATCATTGCGCGACCCTCGGCACTACTCCGCTCTGCAGATATTTGGGAGCTCACTAATCGTGCACGCGCTTACGACAACCACGTATTTATGGTGGGAGCCAATGCCGTGGGGATTGACCCAGCGGGAACGCTCTACTTTGGCAATTCCATGATCGTTACGCCGATTGCAGAAGTCATTGCCAGAGCCGCTTCACACGAATGTTGGGTCAGCGCAGTGCTCGATCCCGACAAAGCGATGGCTTCGCTCACTCCTGGATCGAGTGTCGGGCAACCCTTTGATCATCTTGCAGATAGAAATCTTGATTTGCTTGCAAATTACAGCGATCTACTTAAGGGACCTGCCGGCACGTCATTTAAATTTAGGCGCCCCGGTAAGAAGTAATCTCTCCACGCGTTATGCCCAGGAGAAAGAGCACGCTATCTAGATAGGGCGCAGTAATGGATGCGTCAGCGGCGTTGGCAACAAGAGGCTTTGCGTTGAAGGCTACTCCGAGCCCTGCGGCTGCAATCATGTCGAGGTCGTTAGCTCCGTCTCCAATTGCCACGGTTTGATCAAGTGGAATCGACAGAGAGTCGGCGTACTCCCTTAACGCTTGGGCCTTGGCTGCTCGGTCAATGATCGGTCCGAGTACCTTTCCTGTGAGAACCCCATCGATCATTTCAAGTGAATTAGCTCGGACAAATTTGATTCCGAGCGAGTGCGCCAATGGTGCAACTACCTCGATAAACCCGCCGGAAACTAAGCCCACGTGGATCCCTAGACGGTGCAAGGTTTCAACAAGCGTTCGAGCACCGGGTGTCAGGGCAATAGTGCGTTGTACTTCATCGATATCTTCTTGTGTAAGTCCGGCAAGCGTCGCTACCCGCTCGCGTAATGCTTCAGCAAAATCGATTTCACCATTCATGGCGCGAGCAGTTATTTCCTTTACTAGGACTCCCGACCCGGCTCTATCTGCCAGCAGTTCAATTACTTCGTTCTGAATGAGAGTGGAATCCACATCCAACATTACGAGGCGCTTTGAGTGCCTTGCTTGCCCACCACGTTGAACAGCAATATCTACGCCGTTCTCTTTAGCTACAGGTGCTAAGAGCGTCTTGATGGTGGCGATATCTACGCCGCTTACAAAGAATTCGATCGCGACCACGGGATAGTCAGATACCCGGGCTATTCGTTCTATATTCCCCGAGAGGTTAAATATCACCTCAGTAATACTGGCAACAGCCTGGGGGCGTAATGGCATTCCCATGAGTGTGAGATGTACGCCAACCTCGGGTTGCGCGCTGTCGCCTTCGCCGGCTTGCACAAATAGTTCGAGTCCAAGCTCGCCCGTCAGTACTGTCAACCGGTGTCGCAGAGCGACTTCCATCTCTCCAAGCGGCGCAGAGATGAGCACTCCCACCGTCAATCTGCCGCGAAGGACTACCTGACCGACGTCCAAGACTGTCACATCAAACTCTGCAAGTGCGTTAAAAATCTTAGAAGTGATTCCACTTCGGTCCGCGCCACTGAAGGAGAAGAGGACCGTACGCACAGTGACATCTTAGGGGATAGGCCGGGCGCACCACGCTTCCGTTCCCAGAATAAGCGCCTCACGCGCCGCCACTCGGAGACGATTGATCTCTCCATTTCGCAGATTGATTTCGTTGGCAGTCACCGCGCCACCGTTATCCATAGTAGCTACCGCTGAAACGACAAGCACCGTGAGGCTACGTTCGATGAGCGCTGAGTTCTGCCACACCGTCGGCGGCAAGACCCTCTTTGCTCTGCCCAACACGTCAGAGAGCGTCTGGCGGATATTTGCTCTGATGGGCGCACCTCTATCGCTCGCACTTTCGATCGGTGCTATCAGTTCGAGTGCTTCATCTATGGATGTTGTTAAGAGGCGAGCGGCCTCCTTGAGCGAGTGTGTGTGCATCTCGGGTGCGCGGAGCGAACTTGGCTCCCAGATGCCGTCATCGACCGAGAGCCACGTCTCTACGCCCACCTGCAGAAGTTCTTGATGACCTACAAAGAAGGCATGTGCCAGACCCATTGCTTCGTGAGCGGGCAGAGCTCCCAAGCGATCGAAGGTGCCGAGGACTTGATAGAGATCGTCAAAGCCGGTCCGACCTCCTCGAATGGCATTGATCCATGAGGCAAGTAACACGTTCCTAGGCAGAATCTCCACAAGGCAAGGGTATGAAACCGGTAGGTTATGCGCATGTCGATCGCGCGTCTTGCTGGAGTAGGAGTGCGCAAAGGCCAATCCTGGATTCTTAAAGACGTCAATTTCGAGGTCGCCGAAGGCCAGCGCTGGGTAATTATCGGACCGAATGGCGCCGGCAAGACCACATTGCTGAGAATCTTGGCTACCCAATTATTTCCCACCGTCGGATCTGTCGAGATTCTGGACGAACGATTGGGAGCGGTTGATGTCTTTGAACTTCGACCCCGAATTGGGCTCACTTCCGCTGCTCTCTTAGATCAATTTGAAGAGGGCGAGAAGGTCATTGATATCGCCCTCACTGCGGCCTGGGGTTTCACTGGTCGTTGGCGCGAGGAATATGCGGATGAAGATGTCGCACGCGCGCACTCACTCCTGCATTTGATGGAAGTGGACCATCTTTCAGAGCGTGTTTTTGGCACACTCAGTGAGGGTGAGAAGAAGCGAGTGCAATTGGCACGCGCGTTAATGCCCAATCCAGAACTTTTGCTTCTTGACGAACCTGCCGCAGGAATGGATATCGGCGCCCGTGAATCGATGCTCCTGCAATTAGCGATCATTGCCCTTGATCCACTCTCACCTGCCACTGTGATGGTCACGCATCACCTAGAAGAGATCCCCATAGGAACAACACACGCCGTCATTCTTAAAGATGGAGAGGTGATGACTGCCGGTCCCATTGAAGAGGTAATCACTAGCGTGACAGTGTCATTCGCTTTTGGAATGAATATCAAGGTAGCCCACGAAGAAGGGCGTTGGAGTGCTAGAACTTAGTTCCCATACTGTCTCCATTATTCTCATCGCTGGTTTCGCGGCGGGCTTCATCAATTCAATTGTTGGCAGTGGCACTCTGATCACCTTCCCTGCCTTACTCGCCGCTGGGCTCCCACCATTAGTGGCCAATACATCAAACAACGTAGGACTCGTACCTGGTGCCTTTGCTGCCATGCGTGGGTCACGACATTCTTTGGCGGGGGATCGACATCAGATTCGCACGTTGATGCCATTTTCTATCGCCGGTGCATTGATAGGTGCGCTCGGACTGCTGCTGCTTCCAGAACGCATCTTCGGATCAGTCGTTCCGTGGTTGGTTCTTACAGGTGTTGCGCTCAATATCGTTGCGCCAATCGTTTCATCGCTACGAAAGAAGCCAGACCAAGTCGCCATCGGCGTCGGAATTAGGGTCACGGTTCTGCTTACAGGAATATACGGTGGGTATTTTGGCGCCGCCCAAGGAGTCATTCTTATAGGTCTACTTTCATTACTACTCGATGAGAGTGTTGCGCGTTCCAACGCCATGAAGAATTACCTTGCCGGGGCCACCAATCTCATCGCTGGCCTGGTTTTTATCCTCTCAGGGCAGATTGATTGGCTAGCGGTTCTACTCATTGGAGTCTCTTCCTACTGCGGTGCATTCGTAGGTTCACGTGTTGGTCGAGGCATTCCTTCGTGGATATATCGTTTGATTATTTCCGCAACGGGTTTGTATGCAAGCTACAGGCTATTTACGGCATGAAACTCTCATTCCACGACGCTTCCCCCGACTTATTAGATGATTTCGCGGCGTTAACAGATGTTGTTCTGCGAACACGCGCTGAGCCTTCTGGTGGACTATTCATCGCAGAGGGGGCAATCACAATTGATCGCGCTTTTGCTTCAGGGGCTCGTCCTCGAGCAGTCTTGTGCGAAGAGAAATGGATTTCTTCTCTCCCGGACTTCGCCTCTGACGTACCGATTATCGTCGGATCGCAATCTGAGCTAAATAGCGTCACCGGATATATCGTGCACCGTGGCGCATTGGCGAGCTTCCATCGCCCCGATCCGCTCAATTACCTAGACCTTATTCGTACTTCGCGCACTCTATTGATTCTTGAAGGATTGGTAAATCACACGAACGTCGGTGCCATCATTCGCAGCGCTGCCGCTTTTGGCGTGGATGGTATTTTGCTCGATAACCATTGCGCCGATCCGCTTTACAGGCGCTCTATAAGAACATCAATGGGGACGGTCTTTAGTAGCAAGTGGGCCCGTTTTGCAGATCACGCTGCCTTGGCGGTGGGGCTCGCAGAGTCAAAATACGATGTCCTAGCCCTCACGCCGCGACCAGAGGCCCGCAGTATCCGCACTTGGAGTCCGGGGGAGCGAAGCGCGCTCATCCTGGGAACTGAAGGGGACGGACTCTCTGCAGATGCACATGGGATTGCCACACAGGAACTGCGGATTCCCATGGCCGCCGGCATCGACTCTCTTAACGTCTCCGCAGCCGCTGCTGTCGCCCTCTATGAATTTACCAATCATGTTCATTCTTGATGGTGCGGTTCACGAAACCTGGAAGCCTTTCTTCGAAGCGCAACGTCACGAGCTTGAACGTATCGGCAATTTTCTCGAGAAGGAGAGCGCGAATGGCAAAGTGCAATCCCCTCATCGAGAGTTTGTTCTTCGAGCCTTTGAAATGTCAGTGGAGGATGTGCGAGTTCTCATCCTTGGTCAAGATCCCTATCCCACACCAGGACATGCAATTGGTTACGCATTTGCGACGCTACCAAATGTGCGGCCGCTGCCCGCTTCTCTGCGTAATATCTTCAAGGAAGTCGCTACTGACATCGGCTCCATCACTCAGGTAGATGCCACCCTGAAGTCCTGGCGTAATCAAGGCGTTCTACTCCTTAATCGCGTACTTTCGGTAGAGGAGAGGTCTCCTGGAGCCCACCGCAAGCAAGGGTGGGAGGAGTTCTCTCAATCCGCCATTGAATTCTTGATCTCCCAAAACCACCATTTCGTAGCCTTGCTTTGGGGTAAAGATGCACAATCACTCGCAGACATATTTGATCCTGCCCGTGTGTTACTCGCTTCTCACCCCAGCCCGCTCTCTGCCTATCGCGGCTTCATTGGGAGCCACACATTCTCCAAATGCAATGAATTGCTCAAGCAAAATGGCTGCGCACCAGTGGATTGGCGATAGGTTTCTCGAATGCGTCGATTCTTTACAGGTGCAAGAAGCGTCCCCATCACGTCATGGCGGGCCCCGTCGCAATGGCGCTGCTCACCGCGCACATATCTGATCCTCGTCATCGGCCTTTATCTGTATGGAACCGGGGACGCGATTATCATCAACGCCACTTTGGGAGCCGGCCCATGGGTGGTCTTCGCCCTTGGCGTCACACACGTAACAGGTCTCTCTGTTGCCTACACCACATTTATTTTAAGCCTTTTTGCAGTTATCTGCTGGATACCTTTACGCCAAAAGCCTGGTCTAGGCACCATTAGCAACGCTGTCGTTATTTCTATAGCAATTGGTGTCGGTACTGCAGTCATACCGGAGCCATCGAATCTCTATATAAGAATTCTCATGGTCGTACTCGGAATACTTACGATCGCTGTTGCTAGCGCCCTCTATCTCACCTGTGGTTTAGGGGCTGGTCCACGAGACGGACTGATGACGGGAATGAACAAACGTTTCGGAGTACCTGTCGGTAGAGCACGGCTAGTTGTTGAAGTTACCGTCGTGATTCTTGGATGGTTGCTTAGCGGAATGCCCAGAGATGGCAGTCTCGGATTAGGAAAGAATGTGGGACTCGGCACCGCGCTCTTTGCGCTTCTCATCGGTCGCTGCGTCGCCGTAACTCTGGGATTCGTAGGACGTAGATCGTGACGCTAGCTAAGGCGCTCAAAGATCTTCCGAAGATTGATAATGAACTCGGTAAGTTCATGAGAATCTCGCCTCCTTGCGAGTTAGGCGCGGGAGATCCTCCTTACAGAAATCATTTCGAAACGCTCATGAAGGCAGTGGTATCGCAGCAAATCTCCACGAAAGCCGCCGACTCCATTACGAACAAATTGAAGCTCTTGATAGATGATGATTTCTCTCCAATGAAAGTACTTGCACTTTCTCATGAGGACCTTCGAGGAGCAGGACTCTCTGGCGCCAAGGCTCGAACTGCTACTGAGCTCTCTGAGGCAATCATCTCGGGGCGGATTCCAGTCGAGGAATTTGAACGTATGCCAGATCATGAAATCACTGCGGCGCTTACACAAGTTTGGGGGATCGGTCGCTGGACCGTAGAAATGTTTCTGATGTTCTCTCTGGCAAGACTCGATGTGTGGCCTAGCGGAGACCTCGGAGTTCGCCGCGGATGGTCGCTCATCAAGGGCGAGCCCATGCTGGACGCGAAGGCTTTAGAACCATTAGGTGATCCGTTTCGACCTTACCGAAGCGTCGTAGCGTGGTATTGCTGGCGAGCCACAGAATTGCTTAAAGAACCTCAGTGACCGGAGCGCCTATGTAGGGCCGCCAATTACAGGGTCGCGGTGTCGATGACGAATCTATATCGCACATCACTGGCAACTGCCCGATCGTATGCAGCGTTTATCTGATCAGCGTTAATCATCTCGACCTCGCTAGTGATCTGATGCTTTGCGCAGAATTCCAACATCTCTTCCATCTCGGCGATGCCACCGATCATTGAACCCGCAAGGCTTCTGCGCTGAGTAAGCAAGGAGCCGGCTTCAACCGAGTAGGGCTTCCCTGGAAGGCCAATCACTACCAAAGTGCCGTGCAAACGAAGCAAGCTCAAATATGTGTTGATATCGAGCTCTGCTGAAACGGTATTAAGAATGAGATCGAATTTCTTACTTAGAGTCTTTTTGAAGGATTTATCACTGGTGTCCACGAAATGATCGGCTCCCATCGCCCGTGCGTCCTTCTCCTTGGAGGCTGAGTGAGAAAGGACCGTGACTTCAGCACCCATGGCGTGAGCGAATTTCAAACCCATATGACCAAGGCCGCCAAGACCGATAATTGCAACTTGCTTACCCGGACCTGCATTCCAATGGCGAAGTGGGGAGTAGAGGGTGATTCCCGCGCAAAGAAGCGGCGCTACTCCCTCGATATTTAACGACTCGGGAATATGCATCGCGTAGTGCTCGTGAATGACGATCGCGCTTGAATAGCCACCCTGAACGATTGTGGTGCCATCTTTTTCATAGGTGTTATATGTACCCGTCATTCCGCCGGTGCAGTACTGCTCGATACCGGCCATGCAATTCTCGCATTTGCGACAGGAATCAACAAAGACACCAACGCCTGCAAGATCGCCGACCTTGAATTTGGAAACCTCAGATCCCACGCGCGTGACGCGACCTACAATTTCGTGACCGGGGACCATCGGGAATATCGCGGGACCCCACTCTTCACGTGCTTGGTGAATGTCTGAATGACAAATGCCAGCGTGCGAGATCGCGATCTCCACGTCGAAAGCGCCCGGTTCACGTCGATCAAACGTGAACGGAACTAAAGGTGCTCCCGCAGACAGCGCGGCGTAGGCACGTACTTGAGCCATGAAATCCTCCAACGGTTGACTGTTAAGACCTTATGGCACGCGAACTCCGTTCACCACATTGTTGTGAACCTGAATCCTGGAATCTCGTGGCAGGATGTCCCTCATGGCTGAACTCATCTACTACTGCGGCACCATGGATGCCGGAAAATCAACGCTGGCCCTCCAGACTGCCCATAACCATGAATCCCGCGGTCGAACCGGAGTCATTTTTACAAGTAATGATCGAGCTGGGGCTGGGATCCTTTCCTCTCGGCTTGGTCTCCAGAAACCTGCAGTCGAAGTGAGTACGGAACTCAATCTTCACTCCTATGTTCGAGATCTGGTTTCCGAAGGAACTCGAGTTGAGTACGTGATTTGCGATGAGGCTCAGTTCTACTCACCCGAACATATAGAACAGCTCGCCATGATTGTGGACGGTTTAGGTATCGACGTCTATGCATTTGGCATTCTCGCCGACTTCCGTACGAAGTTGTTTCCCGGTTCAGCACGTCTGGTTGAGTTGGCTGATCGTGTCAACACGCTTCAAGTCGAAGCTCTCTGTTGGTGTGGCGGACGTGCCACTCACAACGCCCGGACTTTCGGCGGCACTATGGTCACTGAAGGCGAGCAAGTGTTTGTGGGGGATACCGACTCCGACACTGTTGTTGGTTACGAGGTTCTCTGTCGACGTCACCACATGCGCCAGATCACTTACGCAGTTGCAAAAGAGATGAAGGAGATCAAGTGAAGGGCTTCGAAGATATCTTCTCTGCAAACGCGCAATACGTTAAAGAATTTCAATCAAGTGCACTCACGGGCCAAGCCGCACGTGGTCTAGCAATCGTCACATGCATCGATTCGCGCATAGCTCCATTAGCGATCATGGGTATGCAACCTGGCGACGCCAAAATTATTCGTAATGCGGGAGCACGCGTCACGGAAGACGTTCTGCGAACGCTCGTGCTCGCCACCCACTTACTCAACGTCTCTCGAATCTTGGTGATGCCTCATACAGACTGCCGAATGGCCAGTGGCACGGAGTCAGAGATACATGCGGCCATCTTTGAGAAATCTGGAGTGGATACGCGTTCTGTTGAGATTCGTACGGTCCGCGACCCGCTTAAGGCCCTCGAAGTCGATCTCGACCGCATTAGGTCGTTCCCACTCTTAGCGTCGAATATCGAGGTGGCCGGAGCGATTTTCGATGTTGCTACCGGGGCGCTCAACCGGATCTAAAGCATCCAGTTGGATCATTCAATGGCACTTACTTGTGTCCGAGAGGGGACTTGAACCCCTAAGCCCTTTCGGGCACTAGCACCTCAAGCTAGCGCGTCTGCCTATTCCGCCACCCGGACAGGGTGTGAAGGGCGAGAGTACCAAGTTCAGGGACTCCAACCCAATTCGTCGGCTTTTCCGTCCTGGCAGGCCCCCTGGGCCTTTCGAATACGCCATGATGTAGCCATGGAAGAGACCATGGAGAACGAGAGCGTCGCGATTCTGCAAGATCTGATCAGAATCCCTTCTGAGAACTTCGGTGATCGGGGAGATGAGCGCGATGTTGCCCTTTATATTCAAGCCAATCTTGCTGAGGTCGGCATTGAAGCCGAGCTGATCGAATCGGCCCCAGGTCGGACCAACGTCGCTGCTCGGATCAAGGGCGCGAGTGACCGTCCAGGGCTGGTGCTCCACGGGCATATCGATGTGGTTCCGGCAGACGCAAAGGATTGGTCTATCGATCCCTTCTCGGGCGCCATTCAAGACGGCGCTATCTGGGGCCGTGGGGCGGTCGATATGAAGGATATGGACGCCATGATGCTCGCGACCGTGCGCAGTTGGGCACGCACCGGGTATCAACCGCCACGTGACATTGCCTTGGTCTTCTTCGCTGACGAAGAGGCAGGCGGTACTTACGGATCACGATGGATGGTCGAGAACCGCCCTGATGTTTTTGCAGGCTGCAATGAGGCGATCTCCGAAGTGGGTGGATTCTCCATCACCTTAGAAAACAAGGCGCGTCTTTATCTCATCGAGACCGCACAAAAAGGCATCCATTGGATGCGACTCGTTGCTGAAGGACGTGCTGGGCACGGGTCGATGGTGCATCCAGATAACGCCGTCACTGCGGTTGCCGAAGCAGTTGCCCGCATTGGAAATTATGAATGGCCACTTCGCCGAACAAAATCCGTTGACGAACTACTTGAGCGCGTAGCAGAGGTCTTAGGAGTTGAGTACGACCCCAACGATCCCGAGCCACTCGTGGCGCGGCTAGGACCAGTGGCTCGCTTAGTAGGCGCCACTCTGCGCAATACGGCCAATCCCACGCGCCTCAACGCTGGCTATAAAGAGAACGTCATTCCGCAATCGGCAAGCGCGGTGATCGATGGTCGCTTCCTTCCAGGGTTTGAAGATGAACTTAACGAAACGATTCGCACTCTTGCTGGTGAGAAAGTGCGCGTAGAAACCATCACGTCAGATATCGCACTCGAGGCGGCCTTCGAAGGTGCAATGGTGGAAAATATGGTGAACTCCATACTCGCAGAGGATCCTGAAGGTATTCCCGTTCCGTACACCTTAAGCGGCGGCACAGACAATAAGGCGCTCTCTCAGTTAGGCATCAAGGGTTACGGCTTTTCTCCGCTCAAATTGCCGGCCGACCTCGATTTCACCGCACTCTTTCATGGAATCGATGAGCGAGTACCTGTGGAGAGCCTCAAATTCGGCGCGCGCGTGTTGGATCATTTCTTAAGAAACGTCTAACCAAAATCAATTCGTATCGCACGAATGATGCGACGACGAAGAGTAATGATGCGTTTCCCGTCGTGTCGTATCTGCACTTTATCCAACGTCCAATGATGCAACTCGGCCTCTTCGACGAGCATTGATTTCACAGCGCTGCGGGGAAAATCTTTAGGAACTGTGATCGTTCGATACTCCAGAACGCTCTGCTGCTTTGCCACGGCTTTAACTTGCTTCCGAGACTTCATTGAGAGCTTCGCGAACTACCGACGGCAACGCCACACCTTCGGCAAGGAGCACTCCGCGCAACTGCGCCGCAGTTCGCGCACCCACGATTGCAGAGGTAACGCCGGGGGCGTCGCGCACCCACGCCAGTGCCACTTCGAGAGGTGCGATGCCTAACCCGTCAGAGGCCGCAGCCACTGCGTCAACAATGCTTCGTGATCGCTGGTCAAGATACGGCTCCACGAAACCTGCGAAATGGGGACTTGCACCGCGAGAATCGATGGGCAATCCGCTGCGGTACTTGCCAGTGAGAACGCCACGTCCGAGCGGGCTCCATGCAAGGAAACCCATCCCTAACTCATTCGCGCAAGGGAGTACCTCGCGCTCGACACCTCTTGAAAGCAGCGAGTACTCATTCTGTGTTGAAGAGATAGTGGCTTTCAGTGCGGCGCTTTCTTGAATCGAGAAAGCGCGTGCAGTCTGCCACCCTGAGAAGTTTGATATGCCGGCATATCTAACGCGCCCAGAAATCACTGCGACATCCAAGGCGGCCAGAGACTCATCTAATGGAGTGATGTTGTCCCAAGCATGCAACTGCCAAATATCGAGATGGTCGGTACCAAGTCGTTGTAGTGATTGATCCAATTCACGCAAAATTGTGCGTTTGGAGGTATCGACGATGCGAACCCCATCTACAAACGAAAGACCACCTTTGGAGGCGAGCACGATGTCATCTCTCTTGACGAGAGCTCCGAGTAGACCTCCGATGATTCTCTCGCTATCACCGCTGCCATAGAGCGCGGCTGTATCAATGAAGTTTCCACCGGCATCTACGAACTCGCGTAACTGATCGGCCGCTTCGTGCTCATCGGTATCTCGGCCCCAGGTCATAGTTCCTAAACCGATCCTTGAAAGATGTAGTCCAGTAGATCCCAGGCGGCGCAGTTCCATGTACGCGACCTTAGTACCCGAAGAGGCAGTAATCTGATCTTCCACGCTAGGGAGGGTCATGAAGCTCGCACTAAATCTCGGCTACTGGTCAGGCGAGGCTGCCACGAACGCGGCCAATATCGAATTAGCCCTCGAAGCTGAGCGTCTCGGGTTTGATTCTGTCTGGGCGGCGGAGGCCTACGGCTCTGATGCCGCGACTGTCCTCTCGTGGATCGGCGCCAAGACGGAGCGCATCGGCCTGGGGTCGGCTATTTTTCAGATTCCCGCTCGATCACCTGCGATGACCTCTATGACCGCCGCGACGATAGATGCGCTCTCTGGGGGGCGATTTCGCCTCGGCATCGGCGTCTCTGGGCCACAAGTGAGCGAAGGGTGGCATGGGGTTCGCTTCGATGCACCACTTGCTCGAACCCGGGAGTACCTAGAAGTGCTGAGATTGGCCCTCGGGCGCAAGGTTGTGAAACACGAAGGCCTCCACTACCCCTTGCCGCTGGCCGATGGCCCAGGCAAAGCGCTGCGCCTCACCATCCATCCAGTGAGGGAAGAGATCCCGATTCTCTTAGCGGCGGTGGGTCCGAAAAATCTTGAACTGGCCGGCGAACTCACCGATGGGTGGCTTGCAGTCTTTTTGGCGCCGGATTTTGCCGGTGAGCAAATTTCACACATTCAGACCGGCCGAGACAAAGTGGGTAAGACCATGGAGGGTTTCGACGTCGTTGCCACCATGCCTATTGTCCCTGGACGCGACTTAGAAATGTGTGCGCATTTAGTGCGCCCATACGCAGCCCTTTACGTAGGTGGCATGGGTAGTCGCGACAAGAACTTCTATAACAATTTGGTAGTTCGCATGGGTTACGAGAAGGAGGCAGAAGAAGTCCAGAACAAATATCTAGCGCGAGATTATGACGGAGCCATGATGGCGCTACCTTTTGATTTCTTGGATCAAACTTCGCTTTTGGGTGGCCCTGAACGCATGGCCGAAAAGATGCAAGCTCATGCTGCAGCGGGCGTCACAACTCTGGCTTTAGCCCTTCCCGATTCGGTACCGAATGAAGCGCGCATCAAAGCGCTGCGCATGGGCGCAGAAGCATTCGATAAAGCGGGCGTGGGATCGTGAGTTTTCTCGAGTCAATCGTTCTAGGAGTAGTTCAGGGACTTACTGAATTTCTGCCTATTTCTTCCAACGCCCATATGCGCATCACTGCAGCACTCTTCGGATGGTCTGATCCGGGCGCAGCGTTTTCTGCTGTCACGCAAATCGGCACCGAGATTGCAGTCCTTCTCTACTTCCGCAAAGACATTCTTCAAATAATCAAAGCCTTTCTTAAAGGGCTCACCGGACGCGCGCATCGTAAAGGAAATGATTGGCGGCTCGCGATCTTCATCATCATCGGTTCGCTTCCGATCGCCATTTTGGGAATCGCACTGAAAGATCCCATTGAAAATCAATTCCGATCTTTGAAGATCATCGCGGCGTCACTCATTCTCTTTGCCGTAATCATCGGGCTCATCGACCGCCGAGCAAAGGGATCACGCGAACTCGCCTCCCTGACTCTTTCTGATTCCATAAAGTTTGGTCTAGCGCAGAGCTTGGCTTTGATTCCGGGGGTTTCTAGATCGGGTGGAACTATTGCTGCGGGCCTTGCGCTGGGGTACTCGCGAGTATCTGCCGCGCGCTATTCATTCTTGCTTGCGATTCCGGCCGTGCTTGGTTCGGGTGGTCTGGAGTTGCGCAAAATTGGGGGAGCGGACTCTCCTTCTTGGGGACCTACGTTTCTAGCCACGATCATTGCCTTTGGCGTCGGCTATCTCGTCATTGCCTGGCTCTTAAAATTCCTCACCACGCACACATTCCGCGGATTCATGATTTATCGCGTGCTCGTCGGCCTCGCTGTATTGGCAGCAATAGGTACAGGAGCCATCAGCGGATGACCGAGATCCTACTGATCAGGCACGCACGCTCTTCGGCTAATGCCTCCGGAGTGCTCGCCGGTCGCGCAAAAGGTGTTCATCTTGACGACCAAGGCAAGGAGCAGTCAAAGCGGCTTGCCGCAGCACTTACCAACGTTCCCGTCACTCGTCTGATCTCTAGCCCTCTTGATAGATGTATGGAGACGGCTCGATTCATCGCAATCGCCCACCCAAAACTTTCCATTGAAAAGAATTCAGATCTCATAGAAATGGACTACGGCTCATGGAGCGGGCAGAAATTGTCAGTGCTTGCAAAGCGTAAGGAGTGGAAGTCAATCCAAGGCACTCCGTCGCTCGTTAGATTTCCTCAAGGAGAGTCTTTCCTGGAAATGAATGCCAGAGTCAATCAAGCGATCACAGATATATTTGTCGAGCACTCCAGGAGCAAATCCAGAAACGTCGTTGCCGTTTTTACACACGGAGACGTCATCAAAGCGATCATTGCGCACTCCTTAGGTCTTCACCTAGACGCATTCCAGAGGATTGTTGTGGACCCTGCTTCAGTTTCTATTTTGCGCCAAGAGGGCGACTCTCGATTTGTCATTTCTCAGAACGTGCGGGCAGATGGTTTAGAAGGTTTGCTTGGCGTTCGAAAGAGCGCAACGACAGTGGGAGGCGGCGATGGCTCGAGTCATAAGCGAGTTCGATAAGCCCGAGTCCTTTATGGCTGGCGCCATAGGACTACCCGGAGAGCGCACGTTTTACCTCCAAGTTAAGGATGGACGGAGATCCTTCGCCGTTTCTTTAGAGAAGGAGCAAGTCTCGCTGCTCGCCGCTCGTATTTTAGAGATGATTGCGGGACGAACGAGTCCGCAGGCACGCGCAGGAGCTTCGGCACTTGACCTTCCTCTCGTTGAGGAGTTCCGCGTCGGCGTGCTCGGACTCGCCTTCAATAGTGAAGAGCAACTTGTGATTGTCGAGGCGCAAGCAATCACTGAAAATAGTGAAACCCTTATCGAAGAAGAAGATGAAGACGGACCCGATCTACTTCGAGTGCAACTCACGATCGACGCGGCTTTTGAATTTGCAACCGGTTCCCAAGCAGTCGTCGGTGCAGGACGGCCGCCATGTCCCTTCTGCGGAATCGTGCTTGATCCCAGTGGTCACGTCTGTCCAAGAGCCAACGGGTACCGCCGATAACGTGCTCACTCTCCATGAGCTCGCGATGGGCGAGATCGACATCGAAGGACGCCTTGTAGAAGCTTCCAACGCCACTCTCTTTGGTTCGATCCACGTTGATGATCACTCTCTGGGCAATGTGATCTATAAGCCCGTCAGTGGTGAACGACCTCTCTGGGATTTTCCTCATGGGACTCTCGCCCAAAGAGAGGTGGCCGCTTATGAACTCTCCGAAGCTCTCGGATGGGATCTTGTGCCGCCCACACTGTTGCGCGAAGGACCATACGGCCTCGGAATGGTGCAATCCTGGATTCAGATTGACGAGGAGGTGGAGATCGTAGAGGTCGCCCAAGGGGATCACCCAGACATCATTCGGATGGCGCTCTTCGACGCCCTCATCAACAATACTGATCGCAAATTTGGCCATTTACTCCCTATAGGCGGGCGCATCTATGGATGCGATCATGGAGTCACCTTCCACCAAGAAGATAAGTTGCGAACTGTGCTTTGGCAGTTTCGCGGAGATCCAATACCTCAGGGTTTGCTCGCAGATCTCGACCGTCTCGAAACGGTGCTTCCGATCCTTGAGGAATTAATCCATCCTGAGGAGATCGCAGCATTACTAGCTCGCCGAGAGAGTCTGCTTACCTCTGGCACCTATCCGCTACCTTCGCAGGATTGGCCCGCAGTCCCTTGGCCGCCCTTCTAGAAGTAGTAGGCTCGCGCAATGATCTCCTGGCCCACTCCATTCATTCCGAAAATTGATGAGGGCGCATATCCCAACGGCATCAATATGTGGAGTTCCGAATTCGAGCGTCTCATACCCACCGGAACAGTCGCACATGCCGATCTCTACGTTTGCGGAATAACCCCCTACGACGCTACCCACATGGGACATGCGGCCACTTACGTTGCATTTGATCTTCTGCATCGAGTCTGGCTTGATGCAGGCTATCCAGCTCGATATGTGCAAAACGTGACAGATATCGACGATCCACTTTTGGTGCGCGCTGCAGAACGAGGCGTCTCATGGGAATCGATTGCAGAGAATGAAACTCAACTTTTTCGTGAAGATATGACTGCGCTTCGAGTGATCCCACCTATGGCATACATCGGGGCCGTTGAAAGCATTCCTCTCGTGGTCGAAGCAGTAGAGAAATTGTTGAGGTCAGGTCACGCCTATTGGGTCGAAAGCGATGTCTATTTTAATGTGGCGAGCGATCCAGAGTTCGGAGGACGCAGTCATCTCTCGGTTGATCAACAGCTAAAGATCTTTGGAGAAAGAGGGGGAGACCCCGATCGGATCGGCAAACGCGCACCGTTAGATTGCTTGCTCTGGAGAGGCCAGCGAGAGGGTGAACCTTTCTGGGAGAGTGCATTAGGAGCAGGGCGACCTGGTTGGCATATTGAATGTTCTGCAATCGCACTCAACTACCTGGGATCCAGTATCGATGTTCAGGGAGGCGGATCAGATTTACTCTTTCCTCATCATGACATGGGAGCTTCCGAAGCTTTCGCACTTACCGGAAATCGCTTCGCTCGGAATTTCGTGCACGCAGGAATGATTGGACTAGATGGCGAGAAGATGAGTAAGAGCAAAGGCAACTTAGTCTTTGTATCTAAGCTCCGCCAAGCAGGTGTCGACCCCAACGCTATTCGGCTCGCTCTTATGGAGAGTCATTACCGTAGCAACCGCGACTGGAGTGAGGATCTGCTTAACCGTGCAACGAGTAGGTTGCACACGTGGAGAGAGGCGCTGGCCCACTCTCGGGGGACATCAGCTACAGAAACCATAGAGCGCATCAGGAAATCGTTGGCGAATGATTTAGATACGCCTAGCGCTCTTGCGGCCGTAGATCAGTGGTCCGCGCTGCAAAATGGTGAGGGTGAAGTGGGTGGCCCCGGCGCCATGTCCCGAGCATTAGATGCACTTCTCGGTATCGCGATTTAACGTTCTTCTCGGCGGCGCAAATAACGTTCGAACTCTCTAGCAATGGCGTCGCCGCTAGCCTCTGGGAGTTCTGCCGCATCCTGTTGTTCTTCCAGCCCCTGTACATATTGCGCGACATCGCTATCTTCGAGCGAAAGTTGATTCACGCCCACTTCCCAGGCAAGTGATTCTTCTTGTAAATCATCAATTGGTATGCGAATTCCGAGTAGGTCATCGAGTCTATTCACCAGTGCGAGGCTCGCTTTGGGGCAGGGAGGTTGTGAGACATAGTGCGGAACTTGTGCCCACAGTGAAAAAGCATCTACCCCGGCGGCTAAACAGGAATTCTGTAGCACGCCGACAATTCCGGTGGGACCTTCGTAACGACTCGGCTGCAAACCGAAACGAAGCGAGGTCGCTGAGTCTGACCCTGATCCAATAACGTGAATGGGTCGTGTGTGTGGCACTTCGGCGATGAGCGCTCCCAGGGTTACCACCAACTCAACTTCCAGATCATCAATAAGGCCAATCATTTCCTCACAGAAGGTACGCCAGCGCATTGATGGCTCGATTCCTCGCACGATCACAAAGTCTCTATCAAGGTGCGCTGGAGTTGCGACACTTATCGTGGTGGTGGGCCACTCAATCTCTCGACCGGACTCTTCCGTGACGTGGACAATGGGACGGTTTACTTGGAAATCGTAGTAATCCTCTGGATCAAAGAAGGCGATCTCCTCTGCCTCCCATACTTCGATGAGATGCTCTACCGCTGCCGTCGCTGCGTTTCCAGCATCGTTCCAGCCTTCGAAAGCGGCAATTAAAATTGGCTTTCGAAGCGTCGGCAAGGCAATGATCTCCATCACAACTTGAGCCTACCGGGGCGCGAGGGCCGGGAGGCTATTAGGCTCACCTCAATGAAGATTCCCAGGCCGGCGGCCATCCTCTTTGACATGGACGGCCTACTCGTAGACACCGAGCCCGTGTGGTGGCTTTCAGAGAGCGCATATGCCCTCGAGTTGGGCTTTCAGTGGACTAAGGAAGACCAACACATCTGCGTGGGTGGTCCGCTTACGCGGGTGGGGGATCACATCGTTGAGCGCGCTCGCGCCGCAACTGGCCAGGTGCACGATCGAGACGCCGTAGTAGAAACAATTACGCTGGACGTCGCTTCACGTATTTCAGATATGAAAATCGATCTTATGCCTGGCGGAAGAGAACTTCTTGAATTGTTGGTCTCTGAAGGCATCCCACACGCACTGGTGTCAGCAAGCCCACGTCATACAGTGGAGGCGGTCGTGCGATCTACGGGTGTTACATCATTTTCCACCACGATCGCCGGGACGGACCTGTCGCGAACTAAGCCGCACCCAGATCCTTATCTCGAAGCTGTCCGTCGGCTAGACGTACCTATTGCCGAGACGATCATTCTTGAAGATTCACCCAACGGGGTAATCGGCGCTTTGGCCAGCGGTGCCATTGTTTATGCAATTCCGCACTTAGTTCCAGTTCCACCACTACCACGACTAAATTTTGCGAAATCACTCATGGAAGTCCGAAACGCCCTCTTGTAAATGAGGCCTACGGCAGTGGCAGCGGCGGTGGAGTTCCGCCAAACTCAGGACAGATACTCTGATGTGCGCACCAATCACAGAGCTTGCTCTTCTTAGGTGGAAATGTTTTAGTATCGAAAGCTGATTCCATGGCTCTCCATATTGCAACAATCTTCTTCTCGGTGGCGATTAAGTCATTCTCGGTTGGAGAATCCTCGAGAATTCGACCGTCACCGAGATAGATGAGTCGCAACTTCCGCGGAACAACATTTCGAGTGCGCCAAATTATCAATGCATAAAAACGTAATTGGAAGAAGGCCTTCTGCTCATACCCTTCTCGTGGTGCCTTGCCTGTCTTGTAATCAACGATGCGAATGTCCCCGGATGGTGCGACGTCAATCCGATCGACGTAACCGTGAATCTTAAAACCATCCTGGAGATCGAACTCAATATGCGATTCGCGCTCTGCTGGTTCAAGTAATACAGGCTCCTCAAGTGCGAAGTATTTATCCAAGAGGAAGAGGCTTTCGTTCGTCCACACTGAAATGTCATCGATAGCGTCGAAGAGTTCCCGATACTTGTCGTCTTGGGATATTTCAACGAACGCCTCGCGCCACAGGTCATAAGCCTGGGGGAGCCGACGCTCGAGAGCGGGTAGATCGTAGAGATGTTCAAGAGTGGTGTGCACGATGGTGCCGCGAACTGCGTCAATCGAAAGTGGCTCTGGAAGTTGATCGATCGTGCGAAATCGAAAGAGCAAGGGGCAGTTTTGGAAGTCATTTGCCCTGGAAGGGGAGAGCTTCACCATCGAGACCATGACGACAGAGTAACGCCCGGTAGGGTACTGCCATGACGACTTCGGAGAATGGAATTCCGGCTAGCCGCAGGGGAGCCTTCAAATATGGTGACCGTGTCCAGCTCACCGACCCCAAGGGAAAATTACACACCATCAATCTCGCAGAGGGCGGCTCCTTTCATACTCACCGGGGTTGGATTGAGCATGCGCAATTCATAGACCAGCCAGAAGGATCCCTCGTGACCACGACCGGCGGGACAGTCTTTCTTGCATTACGTCCGCTCTACCCCGACTTTGTGCTTTCGATGCCTCGAGGAGCCACCATCGTCTACCCCAAGGACGCTGCGCACATCGTCACGCTAGGAGATATCTTTCCGGGCGCGCGCGTCGTCGAAGCTGGGGCAGGTTCCGGTGCGCTCTCTATCGCGCTACTTCGGGCCGTTGGTAGTAGCGGTGAAGTCTTCTCCTTTGAAAAGCGCCCTGAGTTTGCCGAGATCGCCGGTAAGAATGTTGAACAGTTCTTTGGAAGTACGCAATCGAATTGGCACCTTCAAGTGGGGGCAATCGACGAAGTGGCAACTGCTGATGACCGGGTTCGTGACATCGACCGCGTTATCTACGACATGTTGGCGCCATGGGAGAATATTGATGTCGCTGCCCGCGTTCTCCGTCCTGGGGGCGTGCTGATTTGCTACGTAGCCACCACCACACAACTCTCCAAAGTGGGCGAGGCCATCAGAAGCCATGGGAACTTCACCGAACCGCATGCATGGGAATCCATGGTCCGAGATTGGCACCTCGAAGGATTAGCTGTTAGGCCGGAACACCGCATGATCGGCCACACCGGATTCCTGCTCACCTCACGGAGGTTGGCTGATGGAGTGGAGCCCCCCATGCGTCGCCGCCGCCCTTCTAAGGGCGCATATGGGGTCTCGGTCGAAGAATCGTAGGCCGCTAAAAGGCAGTTGCAGTATCGTCAGAGCATGAGCGATAGCCCGGAAACTGCGCAGACGATTGCCGACCTCCAGCAGGAGGTGGGGCGCCTCCGACGTGAAGTCGCAGGGAAACCCGGAGAGAGTGCCTCAGATCTCCAACGTCGAATCGATCTGCTCTCTCAAGAACTCTCATCCGTACAGGGGTCGAACGAACGTCTCTCTGGCACCCTCAAAGAAGCTCGTGAGCACATTCTCAATTTAAAGGCAGATCTTGAGCGCTTAGCGCAGCCGCCGGCTGGTTTTGGCGTCGTGCAGAGCATCCCCGAAGGCGAAGAGTTTCTTGACATCTTCACCAACGGTCGAAAAATGCGTGTTCAGGTTTCTCCTGAAGTTGATCGGAGTGAACTTCGTGTCGGTCAAGAAGTCATGCTCAACGAATCGCTCTCTGTTATCGCGGCCTTCGGCTTTGAGGAGACCGGGGAATTGGTCACCTTGAAGGAATTGCTCTCGGATCACCGCGCACTTGTCACCGCACGCTCTGACGAAGACCGGGTCGTGCGCGTTGCGCGTTCACTCGAGGGAGTTCCACTCCGCCCAGGCGATGCGCTGCTCATGGAATCCAGATCAGGCTTTGTATTTGAGAAGATCCCGCGAGCTGAAGTAGAAGAGCTCGTTCTCGAAGAAGTCCCCGACATCGACTACGAAGATATCGGTGGTCTTGGGCGACAGATCGAGCAAATACGAGACGCTGTCGAGTTGCCCTATTTGCATGCTGAACTCTTTCGCGAGTATCAATTGCGACCACCTAAGGGCATTCTTCTTTACGGTCCTCCCGGTTGCGGGAAGACGCTGATCGCAAAAGCAGTCGCTAATTCGCTGGCAAAAAAGGTCGCAGAGATTACCGGCAAGCCCGAGGGTCGCTCCTATTTTCTCAATATCAAGGGCCCAGAACTTCTCAATAAGTTTGTAGGTGAGACGGAACGTCATATTCGCTTGGTCTTTCAGCGTGCTCGCGAGAAGGCTAATGAAGGTACGCCAGTCATTGTTTTCTTCGACGAAATGGATTCACTTTTTCGGACCCGGGGGAGTGGAGTCAGCTCCGACGTTGAGAACACCATTGTTCCGCAACTACTAGCCGAAATAGATGGCGTTGAAAGCCTGCAAAATGTCATTGTTATCGGTGCGAGCAATCGCGAGGACATGATCGACCCAGCGATATTGCGCCCAGGTCGACTCGATGTGAAAATCAAGATTGAGCGTCCAGACGCGCAAGGGGCCACAGAGATTTTCGGCAAGTACATCACTACTGAGATCCCGTTAAACGCAGACGATCTTTCTGAGAATCACATGGATCGCACAAAGACTGTGAACGCAATGATTCAAGCGACAGTCGGACGCATGTACTCAGAAGACGACGAAAATCGATTCCTCGAAGTTACTTATGCCAATGGTGACAAAGAAGTGCTCTATTTTAAGGATTTCAACTCTGGCGCCATGATCGAAAATATTGTTGGACGCGCAAAGAAAATGGCAATCAAGGATCAACTCGATCATGGGTCGTATGGCATTCGAGTGAGCCATCTATTGGCTGCATGCGTAGACGAGTTTAAGGAGAACGAGGACTTGCCAAACACCACAAACCCAGATGATTGGGCTCGAATCTCTGGCAAGAAGGGTGAACGAATCGTGTACATCCGCACTCTCATCACCGGAAAGTCGGGAACTGGGCCAGGAAGGTCTATAGATGCGCTCTCCAATACCGGCCAATACCTGTAGATGAGCCACGACGGTTTACCCGGTGCGGTGCACCGCATCATGGGAATCGAGACGGAATACGGAATCGCACAGCCAGGTTCAGCTCACGAAAATCCCATGCTTCTCTCTAGTCAGATCGTAAACGCCTATGCAAACACCACGGCGGCGAGTAGGCGCCGTACTCGATGGGATTATGAAGACGAGTCACCATTGCGCGATGCCCGCGGATATGACCTTGATAGAGAGAGTGCCGACCCCAGTCAACTTACCGATATAGATATGGGGTTTGCCAATGTAGTTTTGGGCAACGGCGCCCGTTATTACGTTGACCATGCCCACCCCGAGTACTCAGGTCCAGAATGTACTAACCCTCGAGATGTCGTTAAGTGGGATCTTGCTGGGGATGAGATTATGCGTCGAAGTATTGCTGCTGCAGTTGATCAGTTCGATCCGCTCGCGATCAATATCTATAAGAACAACACAGACAATAAGGGTGCGTCGTACGGAACCCACGAGAACTACATCGTTTCTAGGGGGGTTCCATTCGGAGAATTAGTGACGGCCTTAACACCATTTTTCATCACTAGGCAGATTATGGTGAGCGCCGGGAGAGTGGGCATCGGTCAATCAGGAACGATAGCCGGTTTTCAAATCAGTCAGCGTGCGGACTTCTTTGAAGCAGAGGTGGGACTTGAAACCACACTCCGGCGTCCCATCATCAATACAAGAGATGAGCCGCACGCAGATGCTGCACGTTTCCGTCGACTGCATGTGATTATTGGTGACGCCAATCTCTCGCAACCCTCAACGTACTTGAAAGTGGGCAGTACCAGTTTGGTACTGGCCCTGATCGAAGCCGGAGCACTTTCGGATATTCCACAGTTCAGATACCCGGTGGTGGCTACTCGCGAAGTAAGTCACGACTTGACTATGTCTAACCTCTACGAGATGCAAGATGGTCGACGAATGACCGCCCTCAACGTGCAGGAGTACTTCCTTGAGTCATCGAGAAGCCTGGTGGCGAGAGCGGAACAAATTGACGAGTCAACGGCAGATGTCATTGCCAGGTGGTCACAGACTTTGGAAGGGTTACTGAGTGATGATCCAGCTCTAACTCGCACTGTCGAGTGGCGGGCCAAACTGGATTTGCTCAACTCTTATCGCCAACGTGATCACATCGATTGGGGACACCCACGTCTGGCGCTGATCGATTTGCAGTGGAGCGATATTCGCAAAGAGAAGGGCATCTTCTACAAGATCGAGGCACGCGGGCTTCACGAAGTTCTTATACCCGAATCCGAAGTTCTGGAGGCGGTGAGTAACCCACCGGATGACACGCGTGCCTACCTTCGAGGTCGCTTAGTGGAGCGCTTTCCCGAGAATGTGGTGGCCGCGTCCTGGGACTCCTTGCTTCTCGAGGAGGAGGTTGATGCACCGCTCGTGCGGGTGTCCCTCTCTGATCCCTACCGCGCCACCAGAGGCGAAGTGGGAGATATCTTCGAGAAGGGCCTCAATGCTCGAGAGCTACTAGAACGCCTCAAAATTTCCCATAGGATGTAGCCATGGCCGTTCAAGAACCAAAGCGCGAGAGTTCGAGAGCGCGTGTTGAGCACGAGGTCGAAGAGGTAACGCTAAACGTTCAGGCCTCAGCCTCACTCGCAGACATCGATAGCATCCTCGATGAGATTGACGCCACCTTAGAGCATAATGCGGCAGCGTTCGTGGCCGCATTTGTGCAAAAAGGCGGCGAGTAGTGAACGGTCTCGATGCGCGGTTCTTCGAATCTGGAGGAACTTCCTTCGCAGATTTCGTACACAAGATTTCACCAGACCTTTTGCCGCGCCCTCATTCTGTCGAAGCTCCGCATGGCACCACGATCGTTGCTCTCTCCTATCAAGGAGGAGTCCTTATGGCAGGTGATCGGCGGGCGACCATGGGACATCTCATCGCCTCGCGTGATATCGAGAAGGTTTTTGTCGCCGATGAATACTCAGTGGTTGGGATAGCGGGCACCGCTGGTCTCGCCGTTGAGCTGGTCAAATTATTTCAAGTAGAACTTGAGCATTACGAAAAGATCGAAGGTTCATCACTGAGTCTTGATGGTAAAGCCAATCGCCTCGCCTCCCTTATTCGCGGCAACCTCCCGCTTGCTATGCAAGGACTAGCGGTAGTGCCTCTTTTCGCAGGCTTCGACGCAGAATCGAATGCAGGCAGAATCTTCTCTTACGACGTTACAGGCGGACGATATGAGGAATCTTCATTCCATGCCGTTGGATCGGGTTCAATATTCGCCCGAGGTGCTTTAAAGAAGATCTACCAAGAGACTTTTTCAAGAGAAGAATCCATCCTTGCCTCGCTCGCTGCCTTGTATGACGCGGCAGACGATGACAGTGCTACGGGTGGACCCGACCTCGCCCGCAATATTTTCCCACTCATCATTACAGTGAGCGCTGAAGGGGCCTCGAAGGTGAGCGATGAGGAAGTCGAACGCCTCTCTCGACAACTTGTCGAATCACGCACGCTCCACCCCGACGGACCGAAAGCCAATTTGATATGACAACTCCATATTACGTAGGCCCAGAACAAGTAATGAAGGACCGGGCTGACTATGCCCGCAAAGGAATTGCGCGAGGAAGGTCTGTCATCGTCCTCCAGGTCGACAGCGGCATTCTCTTCGTTGCCGAGAACCCCTCACGCGCTTTGCACAAGGTCAGCGAAATCTACGATCGTATTGGTTTCGCCGCCGTGGGTAAGTACAACGAGTTCGAGTTGCTGCGGGTTGCTGGCATTCGACTTGCAGACCTGCGTGGCTATGCCTATGACCGTCGCGACGTAGCCGGTCGCGCGCTAGCCAACGCTTATGCGCAAACCTTAGGAAGTGTTTTTACCACTGAACAAAAACCCTATGAGGTTGAAATTATTGTCGCTGAAGTCGGCGAGGTGAGCGCTGCCGATCAGATTTATCGATTGACATATGACGGATCTGTCGCAGATGAACAGGGTTTTGCAGCGATGGGCGGTTCGGCCGATGCTATATCTGCGAGATTGACCGAGGGCTGGAGAGCGGGCCTCACTCTCAAAGAGGGATTAGCACTTGCTGTGAAAGCTCTCGAGGGTGGAGAGCGCGCGATCACGGGGGAGATGCTAGAGGTCGCCGTCCTCGATAGGGCCAGACCTTCACGTCGCAAATTCAATCGTCTTTCGAATTCGGTTCTTGACTCACTCCTTGCCAAATAAGCATGAAGCGACGCATCTTTGGGCTGGAGAATGAGTATGGAGTTACCTGCAGAATCGTCGGTGATCGCAAACTCAGCCCCGACGAGGTGGCCAGGCACCTCTTTCGTAAAGTTGTTTCTTGGGGGAGGTCTTCCAATGTCTTTCTCACTAACGGGGCCCGACTTTATCTAGACGTCGGTAGTCATCCAGAATACGCGACTCCTGAATGCGATGACATCCGAGAGCTCGTGATCCACGATCGCGCTGGAGAGCGTATTTTGGAAGATCTGGCGGTTGAAGCGCAGCAACGCATTGACGACGAAGGCATCGATGGCCAGATCTATCTTTTCAAAAACAATACCGATTCGGCAGGCAACAGTTACGGTTGCCACGAGAATTACCTAATAGGTCGCGCAGGAGAGTTCTCTGCCTTGGCCGACGTATTCATCCCATTCCTTATTAGCCGTCAAATCATCTCGGGCGCAGGCAAGGTGCTGCCGAGCCCACGAGGCAGCTCCTATTCAGTCAGCCAACGGGCCGAACACATCTGGGAGGGTCTCTCGTCCGCCACTACGCGTTCTCGCCCGATTATCAACACTCGCGACGAGCCACATGCGGACGCCGAGATGTATCGACGGTTGCACGTGATCGTCGGTGATTCCAACATGTCTGAAACCACTAATTTTCTCAAAGTTGGCGCTGCAGAACTCGTGCTGCGCATGATCGAAGGTGGTGTGGTATTTCGGGATATGACTCTGGATAACTCCATTCGCGCCATCCGAGACATTAGCGCTGATACGTCCGGAACCCACCTTGTCACGCTGGCGAATGGCCGCGAGGTATCGGCTCTAGACATGCAAGAGGAGTACTTTTCCAAAGCGCAGTTATTTGTCGAGCGTGAAGGAATTGTTGACCCCAACACCACTTCGGTGATGGAACTTTGGGGGAGAGCAATTTCATCGATCCGAAGTGGCCAGCTGCAAAATATTGAGACTGAAATTGATTGGGTTATCAAGAAGCGACTCATGGAGCGATACATGGAGCGTGATTCACTTGACTGGAATTCACCGAGACTTGCCCAGCTAGATTTGGCCTATCACGATATTAATCGCAACCGTGGGCTCTTCTATCTCCTGGAGAAGAAGGGCCTCGCCCGGCGGATATTGAATGATGATGAAATCGATGTGGCAAAAACGCTACCGCCACAAACAACACGTGCAAAGTTGCGAGGAGATTTCATTGCCGCAGCCCAAGAAAAGAAAAGGGATTTCACCGTTGATTGGGTACACCTCAAACTCAACGATCAGGCACAGAGGACAGTGCTCTGTAAGGACCCGTTTCTTGCAGTCGATGAGCGTGTGGAACGACTCATCTCGAGCATGTGACTATCCGAGTAGGTCAACGACGAAGATAAGTGTCTCGCCTGGCTTGATTGCGGCTCCTGCGCCACGATCTCCATAACCAAGATGAGGCGGAATGATGAGTTTTCTCCGGCCGCCAACCTTCATGCCAGGTATGCCCATTTGCCAACCGGCAATCACCTGATGAAGACCAAAAGTGATCGGTTCGTTACGGGACCACGAGGAATCGAATTCTTCGCCGGTTGAATAAGCGACACCCATGTAGTGAACGCGAACGCGCCCGCCGGGTACTGCTTCGTCGCCCTCGCCTATAACAAGGTCTTCAATCACCAAATCAGTAGGGGCCGGAAAATCTGGAAATTCGATCTCTGGTTTATCTAGCATTACTTCACTCCCAAAATGTCGACGACGAACACCAAAGTTTCATTCGGCTTGATAGCGCCCTGGCCTGTTTCGCCGTAACCGAGAGTGGGCGGGATGATGATCTCGCGACGAGTGCCTACTTGCGCGCCGGTGAGTCCTTGTGCCCAACCCGTAATTACCTGAGTCAGTGAGAACTCTGCGGGCGTGCCACGCTTCCAAGAACTATCAAAAATCGCGCCATCCGACCAGGAGACACCAACGTAGTTAACGGTGACGGTGGATTCGGCCGTGGCGGCAGGGCCAGAACCAGCGATGAGGTCTCGGGTGAGCAGTTCAGTCGGCGGCGTACCCGTAGGAGGAGCAATCACTGGCTCTGCGCCGGCGGCTCCTGAAACGGCTGGGAAGGTGGCCGACTGACTCGGAGATGATGACGCCAGGCTCTCAGGCTGCGAAGTGCAGGCAGTCAGGAGCGTCAGCGCGGTGAGGGAAAGAAGGGCAGGGGTGAGGAGATGGGATCTACGCATACGGAGATAATACCCATCAAATGTCGCGCTATTGGACGCCGCGCACCTGGGGTAAGTTGATTTTGTGGCTGTCGAAAAGAGCGAACGTCTGGTCAATCTGACTATGGCGCTTTTGGCGACCAAACGCCCACTTCGCAAATCCGAGGTCTTCTCACTGGTCGAGGGCTACGAAGGGAGCGCGGAGTCGTCTGACCGAATGTTTGAGCGAGATAAAGATGACCTCCGGCAGATAGGTGTTCCTATCTCGGTGATAGAACTTGAGGCAGGGATGGATAGCGGGTATCGCATCTTCCCAGACGAGTATTCGCTCCCGGCACTTGCACTCACTTACGAAGAATCTGCGCTACTCGCCGTCGCGGCGGATGCGTGGAAAAGATCCGGATTTTCTGGAATATCCGTCACAACCATCTTGAAGTTACGTGGAGCGGGAGTGCCCGTCCTTGACGTCATCGACAATCGAGTCGATCTTGCTTATTCGCCTCTGTGGCGCGAGGTGGCTGAGGCAATCATTGCTCGCCAAGATATTTCATTTGATTACCGTCGCCGCGATGGGCAGGTAGATATACGACTTGTGCAGCCATATGCCATGCACTTCCGTTCGCAGAGGTGGTACGTAGTCGGTTTCGATAAGGGCCGTGGAGATATTCGTACTTTTGTCCTCTCTAGATTTGAAGGCGGCCTAACTTTCACCGGCGCTCCAGCTAGTTTTGAAATCCCGAGCGATTTCGATTCTGCGCAGCACCTCTCAAGTGCGACCGCGCACGCCCGAACCTTTACTGTGATTGCAAGTGGCGGAGCGTTGACTTCGCTGCGCACAAGAGCTTTCGCATCCGTAACCAATCCGGATGGGTCGGCCACACTTTCACTGCAGGTTGACGATGAAGCGGAATTCATCTTCGAACTCCTTACTCTTACGCCGCTGGTAGATATCTTGGATCCGCCAGATGCTCGAGGTTCGATCATGCGATGGATAGGTGATTCCCTTGGCGCGTGAAAGTTCGCTTGCTAGATATGGACGCCTGATCAACCTTATTCCTATGCTCTACTCGAATCCGTCCATGGAAATTGCCGAAGTGGCCCGCGATCTCGAGATAACAGAAAAACAATTATTGGATGACTTGAATTTGCTTTGGATGTGTGGGCTACCTGGACACTCGCATCTTGAGCTCATAGATATGAATTTCGAATCCGGTTTCATCGAGATAATTGAGCCCCAGAATTTGGCGAGACCGCTCAATCTCACTCCACTCGAAGTGACAGAGATTCTCCTCGGCTTAGAGTTAATTTCGGCAGAGGTGGATCCATCAACTCTCGTTCTGCTCGATTCAGTGCGGACCAAACTTACTGATTCGCTACCCTCAATTCCCAGAGTTGGCGGCGCAATCCGTGTGGAACGCGAGCGAGCCTCCGCAAGCGTTGCGGATATGCGAACGCTAGTTCTGCAAGCAATTGCTGACGAGAGAGAGATCGTGGCTGTATATAGAAGTCTCAGCGGGAGTGATTCGCTGGAACGTAGGCTCACTCCGTTGCAGATCGTTACACGAGATGGCCATGATTATGTTGCGGCAGTAGAGCACGGTGATCATGTGCGTAAGGTCTTTCGATTGGATCGATTCGATCAAGCCCATCTTGGAGAGAGGTCCGAAACCATCACTCCCATGCTCACACTCACAGAGCCCGCCCCGCAAACACTCAGAATTGAAGTTCCACAGGACCGCGCCTTCTTGGCAGACCGTGTCAATGCCGTGCAGGTGGGTACTTCAAAGGATCGGGTGATCCTGGAATTTAAGTACTTCGAAGCCCATTTCGCGGCACGCGTAGCCCTGGCTTTTGGTGCCGGTACTCGACTCATTGGATCTGGGGCACAAATCTCAAGAGTGGCCGAGCTCCTGGAGCGACTCTTGGGCCAAGTGCGAGATGCCTATAGAGAGCGCGAGTAGATTACACATATGAACACTTGGGGCTGGGTTGCACTCTTCCTCGGCATTCTGGTGGTCGGAACCGTGATCAATCTGCTGCTCATCCGACGCGTCTGGCGCAGTGGTAAGCGGCTCCGATCGGAGATTTCGGCCATCAGGGGCCAAGTCAAGAGGCAGTAGGCTTCCCACTAGATCTGTGAGTTCCTTTCTGAGAGGGGTTTGGCTATGGGATTAGAGAGACCAGGCACGTGGGTCGTTCTTATCGTGGTTGTGGTGGTGCTCTTCGGAGCAAAGCGCCTTCCAGATAGCGCAAAGGCGCTGGGACGATCACTCAAGATTTTTCGTAACGAGATCAAGGATCAAGACCCCAAGAAGGAAAGCGACAACTCTGAGCAGTGAAAGCTGGCTCGCGTGAGGGTCGGATGCCCTTGGCGGAGCATCTTCGAGAATTACGTCGAAGGATCGGTCGCTCTGCCTTAGCGATTCTCCTTCTCACTTCCGTGGGATGGGTCTACTACGACCAAATCATCGCATTTTTGGCGTCTCCTATTTGCGATCTCAACCACGCAAAGGCAACTTGTGGCTCCTTGTATATCAATGGAGTGCTGGGTCCGCTCAATCTCCAGTTGAAGGTGGCGCTGACCGGAGGAGTGATTCTTGCTGCTCCGATTTGGCTCTACCAGCTCTGGGCATACCTTGCGCCGGGACTGCACCGCCGTGAAAAGAAATGGGCAATTATATTTGCTGCAACCGCGACGCCACTTTTCGCTGCTGGTTCTTATCTCTCGTATTTAGTTCTTCCACAAGCCATCAAGATTCTTTTAGGCTTTACGCCGGGCACTTTGAATAACCTGATCAAGTTTGATGACTATCTAGATTTTGTACTGCGTATGATCCTGGTTTTTGGTCTCTCTTTTGAACTCCCGCTGGTCCTCATAGCACTCTCACTCGCGAATCTACTCACCGTCAAACGCATGCTTGCTTGGTGGCGCGGTGCAGTCTTTTGCATATTTCTTTTCGTCGCCGTGTTCACCCCCACAGGAGATCCTTTGACGATGGTGCTTCTGGCAGCCCCTCTCATCGTCCTCTATTTCTTAGCAATTTTCGTCTCGTGGATAATTGAATTCCGTCGCCGGAAACGGTCGACAACATGACGGTTGCACTTATCGTCAATCCCGCTTCTGGCGGGGGTAAGGGTCTTGCGAGCGGTCTGGCTGCTGCCGAGATATTGAATCCGCAAATCTCTCATCACTCCAAGTCTTACGAAGACACAATAATTGCCGTTGATAGAGCCGCCGAGGCTGGGTGCACGGTAATAGCGGCCTGTGGTGGTGATGGATTGATGCATGCGGCCATACAAGGGTGCGTGCAACATAACCTCTCCTTGCTACCGATTCCTGCAGGTACCGGAAATGACTTTGCTCGAGCTCTAAATATTCACACCAAGGATCCGCTCGCTCACCTGCGGGCTTCGCTCGTAGAAGAGCGGATTGACTTAGGTCATCTGGGCGATCGCTACTTTGGTGCCATCCTCTCTTCTGGCTTTGATTCTGTGGTGAATGAACGTGCCAACAAACTGAGATGGCCGAAAGGTCCCATGCGCTACAACGTAGCCATCCTCCAAGAATTGCCAAAATTTTCACCCATTTCATTCACCATGCACCTCGACGGAGTGGAGTTTCAACGCGAGGCGATGCTTGTAGCGGTCGCCAATGCACCTTCTTACGGCGGGGGTATGTTGGTCTGTCCCGATGCTTCTATGTCGGATGGACTCTTCGATGTCATGATTCTCAACGGTGTAAGTAAGCCAGAGTTTCTTAAGGTTTTTCCTAAAGTTTACAAAGGTCTCCACGTCAATCACCCAGCGGTCGAGATTCACCGTGCAGCTCACGTTCTCATAGATGCGCCAGCCATCGGTTATGCAGATGGCGAACGCATGGGTTCGCTCCCTATCGAAGCTCGGGTAGCACCGGCGGCCCTCACGATTTTGCGTGCAGGATGACATCCCCAGCGGAGAAGTACGCGGCCGCAAAGAAGAGAGCACAAGTAGAGAGCACCCTCTTCGGCAGATTTCGTAAGAGTTATGATTTTGAATTTGACGATTTCCAAGCCGACTCTTGCATCTCGCTCGAGCAAGGCCGGGCAGTCTTGGTCGCAGCGCCTACGGGCGCAGGCAAAACCATCGTGGGGGAGTTTGCCGCTTTTCTCGCCATGGAGCATGGCATGAAGTGTTTTTATACGACCCCGATTAAGGCACTTTCAAATCAAAAGTATGCAGAATTTGTTGAGACATACGGTAACGAGAATGTTGGCCTGCTCACTGGCGACCTCTCGATCAATGGCGAAGCATCAATCGTTGTTATGACCACTGAAGTTTTGCGAAATATGATCTACGCAGGTTCTAGCACATTAGATGAACTTGAGTACGTAGTCCTCGACGAAGTTCACTATTTGGGCGACAAGTTTCGCGGACCCGTATGGGAAGAAGTGATCATTCACCTTCCGGAGCAAGTAACCGTTGTTTCGTTGTCTGCCACAGTTTCAAATGCAGAAGAATTTGGCGAATGGATCGAGTCCGTACGCGGGCGCACAGAAACCATTGTCAGTGAGACGCGACCTGTACCCCTTTGGCAACATGTGATGGTGGGCAGCACTCTCTACAACCTCTTCGAAGAAGACGGAGAAGTTAATCGTGAACTCGTACGAGCTGGTCGTAATGCGCAACGAGGTAGCGCAAAAGGCTTTAGGCGGGCATATACGCCATCCCGCAGTGAAGTAGTAGCGCTCCTAGAGGCCGAAGGTCTGCTTCCAGGCATTACATTCATCTTCTCACGTGCCGGATGCGAGGCCGCAGTTCGACAGATTCTCAATTCCGGGATCAAGTTAACGACCCAAGATGAACGTTCCAGGATTCGAAATGTTATACAAGATAAATGCGCTGGCCTTCCACCTGAAGACCTCGGCATTCTCGGTTTTCTTGAATGGCAAGACGCGCTCGAGCGGGGAGTGGCCGCCCACCATGCGGGGTTGATTCCAGTTTTCAAGGAGACTGTCGAGGAACTCTTCCAGCAAGGCTTAATCAAGGTGGTTTTCGCAACAGAAACGTTGGCACTGGGAATCAACATGCCGGCCAAGTCAGTCGTGCTCGAACGTTTAGTCAAGTGGAACGGTGAAGGACACGTCGATATTTCACCGGGTGAATTTACCCAGCTCACCGGTCGAGCAGGGCGTCGGGGAATCGATATCGAGGGACATGCGGTTGTACTTTGGGCAGATGGGCAAGACGGAAAGAGCATTGCTGGCCTAGCTTCAACAAGAACATACCCGTTGCGCTCTGCATTTCAGCCCACTTACAACATGTCCATTAATCTTATTGAACGTCTGGGGCGCGATCGTGCGCGCAATTCACTAGAAACTTCCTTTGCACAATTCCAAGCAGATAAATCAGTCGTAGGAATTGCTCGAAATATTCAGCGACACGAAGAGGGTATCCGAGGGTTTGAGAAATCCATGGAATGTCATCTAGGTGACTTTGCGGAGTATGCCAATCTGCGAAGCGCTATCAAGCGTCGCGAACAAGAACTTACAAAGCGTGGTTCGCAAGCAAGACGCGCAGAGGTTGCCCGCTCCCTGGAGACTCTTAAACGTGGCGACGTCATCATTATCACTGGCGGTCGTCGTGCCGGCTTTGGCATCGTCCTCGACCCGGGAGTTGGAGTGGGATTCGATGGTCTACGCCCCTCCATTCTTACAATTGATCGTCACGTGGCTCGCCTCTCTCTGCAAGATTTCCGTGATCCGGTGGAAGTCGTAGCCCGCGTGAAGGTACCAGCGCACTTCGATGCGAGAAGTTCCCGAGGGCGTAAGGATCTCGCAAAGGAACTGCACGGTCTGCAATTGGAGAAGCGTACGAAAGAGCGACCTTCCACCGAAGAAGACTCTGAACTTCTCAGCCTGCGTCACGAGATGCGCAAACATGCCTGCCATAACTGCCCCGATCGCGAAGACCACGCAAGATGGGGGGAGCGCCGCAATAAGGCGATGAAGGAAATCTCACTCCTGCGCGATCAAGTTTCCACACGCACCCACGTGATCGCTAGAAAGTTTGATCGGATCTGTCGAGTCCTCGAGGAGCTTAAATATTTAAGCGATGGTGTAGTCACCGATAAAGGTTTGGCGTTGCGCAAAATCTACTCTGATTTTGATCTTCTCACCGTTATCTGCCTCGAAGCGGGTCTCTGGGACGAATTAGATCCTGCCGAGTTGGCTGCAGTTGCCTCTCTCTTCACTTATGAAGGGCGCGGCGAAGACCGGCTCTCACCCAAGATGCCTTCGGGCCGGGTACGCGACGTTGTTCTTTCAGTGGTGCGTGAATGGGCGAATCTCGGAGATATCGAAGCCAGACACTCTCTTCCACACGCTCGCGAGATTGATGCTGGGTTTGCGCAACCCATTTATCGATGGGCTCTGGGCAACTCGTTAGAGGGAGTACTCAATGAGTGCGACATCTCAGCCGGAGACTTTGTGCGTAATACCAACCAACTCATTGATTTCCTCGGACAAATTGCTTCGTTGGATCTACCCATCTCCCGAAATGCAAAAGAGGCTATCGGTCGACTCCGTCGGGGCGTTGTAGCTAATCTGGCCCTCCTATGAAATTACTACTCGACACCGCCTCGCTCTGGTATCGCGCCTATTACGGTATGCCCGACACTTTGGTATCTCCGTCCGGAATGCCCGTGCATCTGATCCGCGGCGTCACCGACATGGTTGCTCGGCTCATCACCAAGTACGATCCAGCAGAGATTGCCGTCTGTCTTGACAGTGACTGGCGTCCCTCATGGAGAGTGGAACTCATACCTGAGTACAAAGCCCATCGCGTCGATGCAGACGACGAAGAGGCCGAAGAGTCGATGAGCGCACAGATTCCTATCTTGCTCGAACTCTTCGCTGCCGCTGGCTTCCCATTGATAGGAATTTCAAATTACGAAGCTGATGATGTAATAGCAACCTTGGCTCACGTAAGTACTCGTCCCGTCATGGTGGTTACAGGGGATCGCGATCTCTTCCAGCTCGTAGACGATAAGCGCAATATCAAGATCGCATACCTGGCAAAGGGCGTTTCTGCTCACGACGTTGTTGATGAAGAATGGATTGAGAATAAGTATGGGATTCCCGGACAGAGTTATGGGCTCTTTGCACTTCTTCGTGGTGATCCATCAGATGGATTGCCGGGAGTGAAGGGGATAGGAGAGAAGAGCGCCGCACTCTTGGCAAACGCTTTCACATCAGTAGATGAAATTGTGGCGGCTGCTCACGCAGGGCATGATGATCTTCCTGCACCCATACAAAAGAAGATTCTTGCTGGCCTAGATTATTTAGAACGAGCACCTCGCGTAGTTGCGTGCGCCCTAGATGTCCCCATACCAAATTTGGATTTGAAGCGCCCCGAAGAGTGGGACGCAGCGCATATGAAGACACTTCAAAAGGAGTTTGGGCTAGGCGCGAGCGTAGACAGACTCCTCGCAGCACTAGCTCGTTAACATGAAGAATCGTTCTATAAGTGTGGCACTTTCTATCGTTGCGGGATCGGCACTCTCCTTTGCATTTGCGCCGTGGTACTTGTGGTGGATTGCCCCGCTCGGTCTTGCGCTCATCTTTGCAGTTGCCCGGAGAGAGCCGGTTCGGGCTTATCAATACGTTTTTCTTTCAACACTTACCCTTGAAGTGATTCATCTTCACTGGACCAGTGTTTATGTTGGTTCGGCACCTTGGCTGGTTCTTGCTCTCGGAGAGGCGATCTTCTTTACGCTTCCATTTCTGCTGTGGCGGAGTGGTTCTCGTTGGGGATTCTTAACTTCGTGGATAGCAGGGGAGTGGCTTATTGCGCGCGCTCCTTATGGCGGATTTGGTTGGAGTCGTATCGGGTATATCGGCAATGGCCCCACTCTCAATCTTGCATTCTGGGGTGGACCCACACTGATCGTTATCGCGAATGTGCTTTTAGCCTTTCTGCTGTACCAAATCTTTCTTGCTTTCTCACGCGGCGAACGTCTGAGAGGAGTGTCGACTTCCTTGCTGATCGCGCTCTCACTCCTTCTCCTTCCGCTAGTCCCCATGGCGAAAGCAGAGAACGTCGCGGGCATCACTCTCTCCGGAGTGCAAGGCAACGTGCCCAGATTAGGTTTGGATTTCAACGCCCAAAGAGAAGCAGTTCTTCGAAACCATGTACGACTCACTTTAGATTCACCGTCGCTTGCCCAGAGCGATCTCGTGGTCTGGCCGGAGAATGCCTCAGATGTGGATCCATTGACGCAGCCAGCAAAGAAACTGATCGAAGAGACCGCACACCGCTTGGGAATTCCCATTTTGTTAGGGGGAGTCTCGCGCAGCGCGGGTAGCGGCTTGCGCAACATCTCTCTCTGGGTTGATCCCACCACGGGGATCGAAAACTCTTCCATCTACACGAAACGACACTTGGCACCTTTTGGCGAGTATCTGCCGCTTCGGGGAATCGCTGAATTGATGACCCCTGCGGCGAAGCGTATTGAAGATATGAGCCCGGGAGCTGCAGAGGTGCGCTACCGAGTGAGTGGGGCAACGCTTGCTCCGGTGATCTGTTTTGAAGTCCTGGATGATCCCTTATTGAAGGAGAAGAGCGCTGGGGCCGGAGTGCTGGTCATACAGACCAATAGCGCCACCTTCGGCACCACCCCAGAGAGCCTGCAACAATTGGCGATCTCCAGGATGCGCAGCATCGAGCATGGCCGACCTATTCTCTCTATCTCCACTTCGGGAGTCAGCGCCTTTATTACCTCTGACGGCCGGATCACTCACCAGACCGATATTTTTGCGCCTGCAGTGATTACCCAAGAAATCTTTCCCGAGCTCGCCCAGTCGCCCTCTGATGCGATCCCAGGTGGCAGCGCAAATACGCTGACTGGAGGAGTCGTGCTTGCTGGGTTGCTTGTGGGAACTGCGAGAAGAATGCGGGCGTCCGGCTTGGGGTACTAAACGTACGCTCTACGCCGATAATCTACATTATGTAAAGTAGGAAAATCAGCGCTGATGGGGCTTTAAAGTCCAATGAGTCGATAAATGGCCGGTGACCCCATCCCCGCTGGTGACCACCACCTCCACGAAGAACTCCGGGCGCTTACCGTCAGCCAATTCACTTCGGACCCGGGCGATCTCAGTGACCGGCATCGTCGCCGTCGCCACCACATCACCCAGGGCCAAGGCCTGGAAACGCATTCCGCCATTCATGATCAAAGGAGTGGCTTGGGAGATCAGATCGGCGAAAGCAACCTGGACTACCCCACCGCTGGCGCTCTCTGCGGCCGTAAACATCGCCCCAGCATGGGGACCTCCGACATGATTGCGTTGCTCAGGACGATCAGGGAGCGTGCAGACCGCCCGCACCTCACTATCTGTGATGACCGCTTCGGTGACATGAATTCCAAGGGTCTTAACGAGCGGAATCATCTCCCTGGAGAAATTGTCGACAATCTCTGTGAAATCACGCATCGCTTCCTCCGGCATAACTCTCAATAGGTGGGCAGGCACAGACTAGGTTGCGATCTCCGTACGCGCCATCGATGCGACCGACGCTTGGCCAATATTTGCCGCGCGCACCGAAGACCATCTCTCCCCCGCGATCTGAGAGTTGATCAGGAAAGGCAGCTACTTGGCGAGAGTACTTACGGTCCCACTCCCCGACCATGACCGCGGTGGTGTGCGGCGCATGACGCAGCGGAGAATCCTCGATGGCAATCTCGCCACGAACGATGGCAAGCGCCTCGCTCTTGATGATGCGCATCGCACGGATGAACCGTTCAAGTTCAAAAAGGTCCTCACTTTCTGTGGGTTCAATCATCAGAGTACCCGCGACAGGAAAGGACATCGTGGGTGCGTGGAAACCGAAATCCATGAGTCGCTTCGCGATGTCATCGACGGTAACGCCGCTCTCTTTTGTGAGCGGACGAATGTCGAGAATGCATTCGTGTGCAATGCGCCCACTCTTGCCCGAATAGAGAACTGGATAATCAGATGAAAGCTCTGAAGCGATGTAATTTGCCGAAAGGATGGCAATCGACGTTGCTTCAGTGAGTCCTTTGGCACCCATCATGCGGATATACATCCACGGAATAGGAAGAATCGATGCCGAACCGAATGGTGCAGCACTAATTGGTCCCGGACCACTCGCTGGACCCGCCTCAACATCAAGCGGATGGTTGGGCAGATACGGCGCCAAATGTGCACGCACACCGACTGGTCCGACTCCCGGCCCCCCTCCCCCATGTGGAATACAGAAAGTCTTATGCAGATTGAGGTGTGAAACGTCGGCACCGAATTTACCTGGCTTAGCTAACCCCACAAGCGCGTTGAGATTGGCGCCGTCCACATACACCTGACCACCAGCATCGTGCACCATCGCGCATATGTCGGTGATGGCCTCCTCGAAGACGCCATGCGTTGAAGGGTAGGTGATCATCAGCGCAGCAAGATTGTCGTGATGATCAGTTATCTTGCTTTTAAGGTCAATCAAATCAACGTTACCTTCGGTGTCACAACCCACCACCACCACTTCCATGCCTGCCATCACTGCACTTGCCGCATTCGTTCCATGCGCGCTCGAAGGAATGAGGCAAATATTTCGGTGAGTGTCGCCGCGCGCGTCGAGAAATTGGCGAATAGCCAATAAGCCTGCGAATTCTCCTTGGCTTCCGGCGTTGGGCTGCAATGAGATCGCGTCATAACCCGTGATCTCAACAAGCCACGTGCTCAATTGTGAGATGAGCGTGCGAATCCCAATACTCTGATCTGCGGGAGCGAAGGGATGGAGATTGGCTATTTCAGGCCAAGTAATAGGTTCCATTTCGCTGGTGGCGTTGAGTTTCATGGTGCAACTTCCCAGCGGAATCATCGTGCGATCTAAAGCCAGATCGCGATCACCCAACGTTCGAATGTATCGCAGCATAGAAGTCTCATTGTGATGCGCATGGAAAACCGGATGTGTCAGGAAATCATCGCCGCGCGAGAGCTTCCCGAATGACGCGGCGACGTTGCTCAACTTGAGGCCTAAAGCGTGCGCAATTGATTCAAGATCGGTTGTGGTAACCGTCTCGTCGATTGAAAGGGCCACCCAATCGCTATCGACGCGTCGAATGTTGAAGCCGATTCCAAGCATCTTTGCTACTAGATCATCTGCAGAATGATCCTTTCCTTTGAAGGTCACAGTGTCGAAAATCGAATCTTGCATTACCTCGTAGCCGCCGCCCTTGAGAGCTACCACTAGAGCAGCTGCATGGTTAGCCACTGTCTGTGCGATCCCCTGTAACCCTCTGGGTCCGTGATACACGGCGTACATAGATGCCATTACTGCAAGGAGAACTTGTGCAGTGCAAATATTGCTGGTCGCTTTCTCGCGACGGATGTGTTGCTCTCGCGTTTGCAAAGAAAGACGCATCGCAGGCGTACCTGCGTCATCGACACTCACGCCGACAAGGCGGCCTGGCATAGAGCGTTCCAAACCTGCGCGCACACCCATGAACCCTGCGTGTGGACCACCAAATCCCATTGGGACACCGAAGCGTTGGGCAGAACCCACGACAACATCTGCACCGAGTGAACCCGGAGACTTAAGAAGAGTAAGTGCGAGCAAATCGGCTGCCACAATCGCAATTCCACCGGCAGCATGTATCTCTGCTATTTCGGAAGAAATATCGCGCACCTCACCAGAAGAAGCCGGATACGAAATCAAAAGCCCAAACGCCCCAGCGAGTGATTCTCCGCGCCGCCATGTTTGTACATTGATCTTGAGCGGATTCGCACGCGTTTGCACCACTGCGAGAGTTTGCGGATGAGTATCAGCATCCACGAGGAAGGTACGACTCTCGCCTTTGTATGCCCGCAGCGCAAGTGTCATCGCCTCGGCGGCCGCGGTACCTTCATCAAGCATTGAGGCATTAGCCAAATGAGTACCAGTCAATTCGGCAATCATGGTTTGGAAGTTAATTAGTGCTTCCAAGCGACCTTGAGAAATTTCAGGTTGGTACGGCGTATACGCGGTGTACCAAGCAGGATTTTCCAATATATTGCGCTTGATAACCCCTGGAGTATGTGTTCCGTAGTAACCCATTCCGATAAGGGAACGCGCGGGACGATTCTGGCCCACCATCGCACGAATCTCGGCAAGTGCATCGACTTCGCTCACCGCTTCACCCAACGCCATCTCGCTCTTAAGGCGAATCGATTGGGGAACAACATCAGAGATGAGCTCTGCTAAATCTGCATACCCGAGTGCGTCGAGCATGAGAGCGCGACTTGATTCATCCGGACCAATGTGACGGTCGGAAAAGGTATGTGAATAGGAACCTTCGATACTCATGGCACTCCTCGACTCAGGGGTCGACCTATCGGTCGATGCACTCCCCCTCTGTCTTGCTCTTGGTCTCATCGTGATGACGAAACCGAGCGCACCTGAAAGCATCACCGCCAAGGCGGATTACATCTTCGGCGCAACCGTGACGGTTGCTTCTCCAGAGTTGCCTGATCTACACGGTCCGTTGGCCTGAGAGGTTCCGGGGAGGTTGCTCCTTCGGCGTCGCGCACATGGCTTGCGTGTGACTCTCCCGCGTAGTTTTTACAGCGTTAGTAGCCTACGACGAGGAGTGGGTTTTAGGCGAGAGACCCGCCTGCTTCATAGGTGAACGGTTAAGCGCCTTTGGCCCGTCGACGTAGCGAGAACTCGTCGTTGGTGATCAATTCGCTCTCCCCGCCGAGGATTTCTGAAGGGTTTCCTGAAGAATTCGATGAGCGGTTCTCGGAAGGCAGAGCCGCCAAAGAGCCCTCCACCTCTGCCCACACACGACCTAAAGCGATTCCGAAGACGCCTTGTCCGCCAGCCAAGATGTCGATGACCTCGTCATTGGATGTGCATTCGTAGATGGTGGCGCCATCGCTCATCAAGGTGATCTTGGCGAGGTCAGCGACTCCTCGAAGTCGGAGGTGTTCCACTGCTGTGCGAATGTTCTGCAACGAGACTCCGGTGTCGAGTAAGCGCTTGATGATCTTGAGTACCAGGATGTCGCGGAAGCCGTAGAGGCGAGCGCTACCCGAACCCGTGGCTGGACGCACGCTCGGTTCAATGAGGCCGGTACGAGCCCAGTAATCGAGTTGGCGGTAGGTAATCCCCGCAGCTGAACACGCGGTACTCCCCCGGTAGCCCGCCTCAAAAGGGGCGTCAAGATCCGGTGAATGGTCGCTCGGTACGGTGGGAAACATGTGCACTCCTGGGGGAATCAGGGGGGAATAAGGATAACAACGTTGTAAGTAGAGTAGAACGAAGGTGGCGTCAGGGCAATGACCGACACGCAATGAACCTCAACCTTAGGTTGAGGGTTTGCTCTACCCGATGAAATCCTCTGGGGTGATCTGATCGAGGAATTCGCGGAAGCGCTCCACCGTCTCCTCTTGGGCACCTTCGCTCTCGCCGTCAGTGTCGGCCGGAATATCGATCCCCGCCGCAGCGAGTAACTCCACATTGGCGAAGATGGGGCGTGAGTTGCGCAGCGCAAGCGCGATCGCATCTGACGGGCGGGCGGAGATCCGTAAGTCTCCCCCGAGCGTGAGTTCAGCGAAGAAAACGCCATCTTTAATCTCGGTGAGGAGAACGCTTTCAAGCGCATGTCCGGTCCGCTCCATGACTGTGTTGAGTAAATCATGCGTCAGGGGGCGAGGTGGCACGATCCCTTGTTGGGCAAAGGCGATAGCGGTCGCTTCGACGGCTCCAATCCATATGGGGAGGTAGCGCTCGCCTTCGATCTCCCGAAGAAGAACGATGGGCTGGTTTGAGGGCATCTCTACCCTGACGCCAATGACTTCGACCCTGGAAATTCCGCTCATGTTCTCACCCTACGACTACCGAGCCCACTTGTCTCACTCAAGGGCGAACTAGCGAATACGGTTAAGACCCATCTTGACGAGAGCAGCATGCAATCTGATGGAGAGAGAGGCTAATTCGCGTTGCACTTCAAGCGCTCTATCTTTCGAGTCGCTCCCTTTTTGCCGCATGAGTGGAGTGATGACCTGCTCCACTAAACCGACCTCGCGATCAGCTGCGCTCTTGAAGGAGCGAAGGTGGCGGGGCTCGATTCCAAATGGTGCCATTGCTGCCACAACACGTGAAATGGTTAAAGCGTCATTGTCGTAGTGGCGTCCACGAATAGCGATTAAGCCATAGGTTTCAAGTTCTTTGAGTTGCGCATCATTGATGCCACTGGATTCTAAGAGTTCGTCTCGACTCAATCGTAAGTCGCTACTTTCTGCAAATGCTTCAGGAGCGATCACATCATCGACTGCGGCTAGACGTGGCACCCTTGGTCCACCGGACAGATCTGGTGGTTGTAATCCGCGATCGAGGGCCTCGAGATGGTCTTTGATGACCTTGAGTGGCAAGTATTGATCTCGTTGGGCGCCCAAAACGTAACGGAGTCGCTCCACGTCGACGTTGGTGAATTTCCGGTAACCGGAAGGCGTCCGTGCCGGCTCAATGAGACCCTCGGTCTCAAGGAAACGGATCTTGGAGATAGTGACGTCCGGAAAATCCCCTCGCAATTTGGAGAGAACTTCGCCAATGCTTAGATAGGCGCGGGCTGGAACACTCATGACATATCCCCCGTGAAATAGATCAAACGATATTTACCAATACGAACTTCATCACCGGAGTGAAGAGAGACCTTTTCGACGCGATCGCCGTTGACATAAGTGCCATTGAGAGAGCCGATATCAGCGATAGCAAAACCTTTCTCCTGACGCGTAAGAAGCGCATGTTTTCTGCTGACGCTGACATCATCGAGAAAAATTGAACTGTCAGGATGACGTCCGACGCTCTCTTCGTTGGCGTCCAGCAAAAATCGAGAGCCCGCAGAAGGACCGCGTTGAATGATAAGAACCGCGCTCTGCGCAGCTAGACCGCGAAGTACGGTGCGCTCTTCGTCTGTGAGGTTTTCATCCATGCCCTGGAATGCACTTCCTACAGGCATCGGGGTGTGTGCACGATTCAGATGGAGGGTCGTGGTGAGCTCATTTGAGCATGCGCATGGGGTGCTCTTCTCCACTCCGCATGTACTGCAGCGCATTGCTCTCCCAGCTCTCACTACGACAGGTTTGACCTCAAGTTGAGGATGACCCTAGTAGCGCTTACGGAGGTGGTCAACCGCCTCGGCTATTCGCCTATTGCAGCCCGATATTCGCCAGCCGAAATCGTGGTTCCCACCACACCACCGGCCACCTCGAAGATCCAACCTGCGCCATAAGGATCTGCATTAAGCGATTCAGGAGCGCCCTCTAAGTCGCCGTTGACGGCGCTGACAACTCCACTCACTGGGGAGAAGAGATCGCTGACACTCTTGGTTGATTCGACCTCTCCGCAGACTTTGCCGGCTTCGAGAATATCCCCCACTTTGGGCAATTGCACATAAACGATGTCTCCGAGAGCCGCTTGTGCGTAATCCGTAATTCCGACGCGAGCGATATCGCCACGCATCTCGACCCATTCATGATCTGCCGTGAAATTCAAACTGTCTGGAACGTTACTCATGTGAGTCCTTCTCTCTATCTTGCTTGAGCGTATCGTGGTGCGGTAAGTCTGGCGAGAGTTTCAATTGTAATTTCGCTCTGCGCGGTGAGGACAACTCTCGACCCTGCCCTGCGAAATTGATCCGTTACTCCACCAGCAATGTTTAATGCCGCAGAGATTGTTGGTCCATCACCGATGGCCTTGAGAGCGAACGGTGGTTTGAGGACGACGCCATCAACACGGAACACCGCGGGAGTTCGTTCACGCACCACGTAGGTGCTGGCTACAACTCGCACCCCGGCGATATTACCGTCATCACCAGTGCCTGAGATTTCAATGACTTCAGAGCCGGCGTCACGCAGCTCATTAATAACAGCCACTAATTGCTCGGCCGGGAGCGCCTCCTTGGGGGCGTAAATATCTAATACAACGCCGGGACCACGGGCAGCGACCTGCCCGGTGAGTATTTCCAACGCATCAGCACGCGATTGGGCTGCAGATAATGCGGTCTGCGATGACGCCCCTCCGCTGACAATCTCCGAGTTCAACGCAATGAGTGAGGATCGTTCTGCTTCAAGCCTAGAATTTTTTGAAGTGAGATCGTCGAGGATCCGAACCAAGTCTGCTTGAGGAAGAGTCTGCAATCCCGCGCTGGCGTTGGAATGTATTTGCGTTGCGAGTGCGAATCCCAGACCGGCAAGCACTAATCCGATGACAACCTGAGTAGACGTGGGGCGTTTCATGATCATGCGCGGAAAATGAAGCGTCTAATAGCAGCAGCATTCGTAAATATTCGAATTCCAAGCACAACGACAACACCAGTGGAGAGTTGCGAACCGACGCCAAGTTGATCGCCTAGATAGACGATAAGGCCTGCGATAACAACATTAGTGCCGAAGGAGATCACGAAGACCTTGTCGTCGAAGGAGCGCTCCAACAGTGCTCTAATGCCGCCGAATACTGCATCAAGGGCAGCCACGATCGCGATCGGCAAATATGGCTGAAGCCAGAGTGGGACAGAGGGGTGAGTGAAGAGCCCAACGACTACGCCGAGTACAAGACCAATGACTGGGATCATGCTGGAACTCTACTGGCATAGCGCAACGAGGTGCTTGAGTGACCGGCAATCGACACAGACCGTTTTGGAGTCACGGACGCACTAATTCCGTAATCCTTCTTGAGTTGCAAGAGAAGACGACCAAGCTGACCATCCTTCAATTCCGCCCGCATGCGAAGAGCATCTCCCACGACGGAGATTTCATATGGCGAAGTAACGGGGCGGTAATCCACCAAGACCGCGTCACCGGCGTGACGGATGGCGGAGAGAGCATTAAGTCGCACACCTGAAATCGCGATGGCTTCTGCGCCTGCACCCCAGAGCCCATTCGAGATCGCTTGAAGGTCGACGTCGAGAACCGGGTTCTTTGCAGACTTAGCATCCAGCCGAATTACCACTCCGGGGCCGGTCACTGCGCGGTCTCCTGAGTAAGTAAGTGCCCGGTCAATATCTTTTGCCAACGCGACACCACGCGAAGAGAGACGAAGGTTGAGACGTTGCAATCGATCGATCCCCGCGCTCAAGGTGCTTACTTCATCTATGAGTCTGCCCCGCCGCGTATCTGCCCGCTGAATCTGTTCTAAAAGCCCAATCTTTGTGGCTTTTACAACGTCAGTTTGTCGAGCGCGATTCTTTACTCCCAATTGAATAGTGCTGGCCACCAAAAAACCAACAACTACGAGTCCAGTCGCAGCGATAACTCGGTGTCGCATGGAGATGGCAATTCGACGGGGTCGGTGATTTTTATAGTCAGGCTCCATTGCATTGGCAGTGATCTCTTCCAAAATCGAATGCACATCATCAAGAGGCATTCGAAGTGCCTACCTTGAATCCATGAACTAGATATATAAAGCCGGTGAGCACATAGAGCGAACTTCCCCAGATCGCGAAGGCCCAAGCGCCGCCAGTAAGCCATGAAACGTTAACGCCAGAGGCCCACAACAAAAGCGGGAACGCATAAAGCAGATTCATCGTTGCGGCTTTTCCGAGAAAGATTACAGGGATCGGTGGGAAGCCTCTCCTGCGAAGCCAAGCAATTTGCAAAGCCAAAATGAAGTCGCGAGCCACCAAGACGACAATGAGGAAAGCCGGAATGATCCCGCGATGTGTAAGCCCGATGAGAGTGGCCAGGATGTAGAGACGATCCGCTAATGGATCGAGCAACTCCCCTAGCCGCGAATATTGATTAAATCTCCTGGCAATATAGCCATCGAGAAAATCGGTAAGACCTGCAACGAAGAGCAGAAAGATTGCCCAACCATCGTGTGTGCCATCAAGTATGAGATAGAGAAAAAGCGGCACACCTAACACCCGCAGGGCTGAGAGGGCATTCGGTATCGTCATCACGTCGGGACGACAGGATTTGAACCTGCGACCCCCAGACCCCCAGTCTGGTGCGCTACCAAGCTGCGCCACGTCCCGTGAGAGGAAAGCCTAGCGGGTGCGTTCACGCACTTTCACCGAGATCTCAATCGGAGAGCCAGTGAATTCAAATTCCTCACGGAGACGTCTTTCAATGAATCTTCGGTATCCGGCTTCCAGGAATCCGGAGGCAAAAATCACGAATCTTGGAGGCCTGGCAGCCACCTGCGTGGCGAAGAGAACTCGAGGTTGCTTTCCTCCACGCACTGGTGGCGGTGTAGCCGAAATGAGTTGTCCTAAGAAGGAATTGAGTCGACCTGTTGGAATGCGTGCGTCCCAACTTGCTAACGCCCGTTGAATCGCAGGGGCAAGTCGGTCTTTGTGCCAACCAGTTTTCGCAGAGATATTCACACGCTCGGCCCAACCAAACTGCACAAGTTCACGGTCGATCTGGCGTTCCAGTTCGCGTCGTCGATCATCGTCAACGAGATCCCACTTGTTAAACGCAAGCACTAATGCGCGCCCGCTTTCCTCAATCAGAGAAAAGATTCGAAGGTCCTGCTCCGTCAGTGGTTCAGATGCGTCGATCATTGCAATTGCCAATTCTGCTCTTTCAATAGCAACTTGAGTTCGTAACGCGGCGTAGAAATCTGCACCGTCGGCTTGATTCGGTCGGCGTCTGATTCCTGCGGTATCAATGAATCGCCAAGACTTACCTGCGAGCTCAATAATTTCATCGACTGGATCTCGTGTTGTGCCCGCAATTTCATCTACCACTACGCGTTCGGTACCAGCGAGTCGATTGAGCATGCTCGATTTGCCGACGTTCTGACGACCGACAAGGGCGACGCGACGCACATTTGTTACCTCCGGCGAAGTGCCATCCTTCGGAAGTACCTTCACGACCTCATCGAGGAGATCACCAGATCCACGGCCGTGCAAGGCGGAAACGAAGTAAGGCTCCCCCAAACCTAAATTCCAAAGAGCGTGCGCGTCTGCTTCATCGCGCATGCCATCAACTTTATTTGCAGCCAGAATGACAGGCTTGCCACTCTTACGGAGCAGACGAACGATTGCCTCATCTTCGTCAAGCGCACCTACATGCGAATCAACAACAAAGATCGCAACATCACAATGAGCAAGAGCTGCTTCTGATTGTCGCGTTACCTTTATCGCAATACCTTCACCCTTAGGTTCCCAACCACCGGTATCTATGATTCTGAACCGACGACCATTCCACTCTGCATCGTGCATGACGCGATCGCGTGTGACACCCGGTTGATCCTCAACGACGGCCTCGCGACGCCCAAGAATGCGGTTTACCAATGTTGATTTTCCTACGTTAGGGCGACCCAAGATAGCCACTACTGGAAGAAAAATTTGCTCTTCTTCAGTGACTATCTCTTCAGGGATAAGAAATTCATCTTCTTCCTCATCGCTAAAACCTGCGCCCACCATCAAATCAGTTGCAACCTCGATTACTTCAGCGAGTGAAATGAAAGTCGCATCGATCTCAATTGCGTCTTCACTTTTTGCAAGTGGCGAAGTAGCGCGAGTTGCATCGAAATGATCTCTCTCAGAAAGTTGGGAAGCCACATCTCCATCGCCTGCTTCGCCCTGTGCTGCACGGCGTTCTGCGCGCGCTTCAAGGTCGGCAGTAAGGAATATTTTCAAATCGGCATTTGGGGCAACGATCGTCCCGATATCGCGTCCCTCAATGGCAAGGGAACCATCGAGCAGGAAATCGCGTTGTACGCGTAACAAGTACTTACGCACCCCTGGAATGGCCGCTACCCGACTGACCGCGGCGGTTACCTCGGGCGTGCGAATGGCATCTGATACATCCTGCCCGTTCAAAAGAGCTTTCGGTTGCGCAGGGTTGGCTTCGAAGGTGACCGAAATACCAGGAAGCGCATCAACGATGGCCTCGTCACTGCCTTGGAGGAGGTCGAGCCTGATGGCCGCCAGAGTGACCGTGCGATAGAGCGCGCCGGTATCCAAGTAGCGCATATCAAAGTGCGTTGCGAGGGCGCGAGCGAGAGAAGATTTGCCCGATCCGCTGGGACCATCAATAGCGAGGATACGAAGCATTACCCCACTCTATCGGGATATTGCCTCCCCATATGTCGATAAATAAATATGACCATCTACCGACCTATCATCCTGAAAGGGTGAAGGCCCGCCAATCGCGCTCGATCAGCGCTTCTACTGTTTCCGCTCCTCTGCCCACCGGGAGTGAGAGCTGAAGCAAACCTGCCGGCAGCCCGGGTGAATGCTCCATCGAAATATCTTCCACGTTGACCTGAAGTTCACCAAAAATGTCAAAGAGGAGAGCTAGTTGTCCAGGCCGATCAGGAAGCAGGACGGAGATTTGGTCGTACTCTCGGGTGGTCGAACCGTGCTTTCCTGGAATTCGCTCTCGTCCCACATTTCCGCGAGCAATCAAAGCGCCCAGCGCCTGCGCATCGCCGGCCTTCAAAGAGTCGATGACGCGATGTAAATCCTCAGCAATCGGTTCCAAAAATGCTGCAATGACAGCACCGTTGGTACTCAAGATTGGAGCCCACACATCACGATGAGAGCCGGCTATACGAGTGGTATCACGTAATCCCTGACCGGCAATCGCGAGATGCGTATCGTCGACCCGCTGCAAGGCGCTCGCCAAGAGAGAAGCCAGCACCTGTGGGCCATGACTGACTTCTGCCACCGCTCGATCATGGCCTTCGGGCGTCAGGAGAATGGGAAGTGCCCCTACAGAGAGCGCAAGTTCACGCACCAGAGCCAGGCTCGCTGGGTTCGTCTTCTCCGAGGGTGTAATCACCCATGGGCGCCCTTCAAAGAGGTCAGAGCGTGCTCCCGTAGGTCCACTCCGCTCACTCCCGGCCATCGGGTGACCACCACAAAAGCGTTCTGCCGCTCCAATAGTCTCGACCTCTGCTTGAACATTAGTTTTTGTGGAACCTAAATCAGTAAAACTCATGGCGAGATTCTGTTGAAAAGCATCGTCAATGACCTGCGATAGCGAATGAGTGGGCACTGCGGCCACAAAGAGATCACCTACACCCTCAAATGTCTTCCCCACGCGTGCACTGGCTAGCTCGGCATGCTCAGAGTTGCGGTCCATGAATCGCACCTCTCCCCCAGCGCGTGCGATAGCCATGCCCAAGGAGGTGCCCATAAAACCGGCGCCGGCAATGATTACCTTCATTGAGCCAAATCTTGTCGTAATGCGGCCGCCCCATGGAGGTAGACGTGATGCACATCGGAGGAGCGACCATGCACATGGAGCATCGCTCGGATCGCTCGAGGCAGAGCCCCTGGGACTGAAATTTCAGCGGCGCAGATCAACGGGACCGACCCGAAACCAATGGTTCGGGCAGCGGCCGCCGGGAAGTCCGAAACGAGATCCGGGGTCGCGGTGAAGAGGACGGAAATAATGTCTGCCGCCTCGATCTGGTTGGCCCTCATCACCTCGCTGAGAAGCTCAACGACGCCCTCATGGATAGCCGCTTTGGAGTCCTCGCTCACTTGTGTGGCACCCCTGATTGCATACATGTCTTAAGGGTATCCGATGGCCCTTCGATAATCTGGTATTTATATGCCCTTATAGGGTTTTAATTATTTGTTTATAAAGCGATATTTGTTTTGAGGGGACCGAATCACTAAATATCGACATAACTCTTTCCGTGGCGGACTTTGCAGCGTGCAAATGTCGATAAATGGCTAACGCTGAGAGGTCGCAGAATGCAGATTATCGATAAATAAATATAGAAATTTTTCGTCATATCTTTTAATGGAGTTACATATTTAGCGATCTGCCTTTAAAGGTCTACAAGCTCCATCAATTTACGGACCTCGACCGTGGTCAGAACTCGGGTCCTACCGGAGCGTAATTCGCCCAGTTGGACGGGTCCCACTTGGGTTCTTACAAGCCGCTCAACCGGTGTCCCAAGAGCGTCAAATATGCGGCGCACAATCCGATTTCTACCCTCATGGATCTCAAGTTCCACCAGGGATCGGGTGCGGTCCTTCTCGACCACCTCGAAGGCATCCACCCGGGCTAGACCATCTTCGAGCTCGATCCCGGCTGAGAGGCGCGCCTTGGCATCTCTCGGCAAAGCTCCCTCTACCCAGACCAGGTACTTCTTCCGGATGCCGTAGCGAGGGTGTGCTAGGCGATTGGCCAGCTCCCCATCGTTGGTGAGCAAGATCAGCCCTTCAGTCTCTACATCGAGCCGACCCACGTGAAAGAGGCGATCTGAGCGGGTGGCGAGGTAATCCCCTAAGTGCGGGCGACCCTCACTATCCGACATTGCTGAAAGAACGCCCTCTGGCTTATGCATGGCTAAGTGGACTTTCGGGACAAATGTGGAGATAGCTTCGCCATCTACCTCGATAACCGCGGTATCTGGATCAACTCGGGTACCCAATTCCTTAACAGTGCGCCCGTTCACACGCACTCGACCTGCGGCAATGAGCTCTTCGCTGGCACGCCTCGAGGCCACGCCTGCGGAGGCGAGAATTTTCTGTAAACGGATTTCCATTATCTCTCTATCTCAACTTGAGAATGAGTCAAAGAGATCATCAATGACATCAACATCGGGTAGAAACGGCGCTAAAGCGGGGAGCTCTTCGATCGATCTGAGCCCTAGACGCTCTAAGAAGTATGACGTAGTTCGGTAAAGGATCGCGCCACTCTCGTGTTCCGTGCCAGCCTCTTCGACCAGGCCGCGGCTGACCAGCGTCTTCATGACCGCGTCCACGTTCACTCCACGGACCGCCGAGACACGTGCACGGCTCACTGGTTGGCGGTATGCCACCACCGAAAGTGTCTCTAAAGCAGCTTGAGTGAGGCGAGCTTGCTGCCCATCAAGAACAAATTTCTCTACAAAGGGAGCCCATTCAGCGCGTGTGTAGAACCGCCATCCGCCGGCAACCTCACGCAATTCAAAGCCTCGACCTTGGTCGTTGTAATCAGCGGAAAGTTTCTCCAACGCTGCAACGATTTGTTCGGTAGGAGTTTCCAGTACTTGCGCCAACAAGACGGGTGAAACCGGCTCGTCTACGACCATGAGGATCGCTTCTAAGGCACTCTCAACGTTTAGATCACTCATCATTGTCCTCTTCTACTTCGATATCGAACTCATCCGTAAGGTTGATTTCTGCGTCCTCGGCACCCACCCATTTGACATGCAATTCGCCCAGTGGGGTGACTTGATCAAAATGTAAAACACCCTCTCGATACAGTTCCAAAAGAGCTAAGAAACGCGCCACAATAGTGTTCATGTTGGGAGCATCGCTAATGAGAGACCGGAACGAGGCGGAGCGTAAACTCCTTATTTTCTCAAGGATTATGGTGGCTTGCTCTCGAACGCTGACCGCAGGGTCATGCAAATGCGTTGTCGAAACAAAGTGTTCAACTTTCGGCGAAAGTACTCGGTGCGCCAGCGCGGCAAAACGATCAGGTCCGATACCAATAAGTACTTCAGGCAACAGCGAAGCATATGCTGACTCCATTGCAACAAGGCGTGGGAATCTGTGCGCTTCGTCTGCATATCGTTGCGCAAAAATTGCAGCAACTTCTTTGTACGCTCGATATTGCAGCAATCGTGCAAAGAGAATGTCGCGCGCTTCCAGGAGCGCTAAGTCGCCTTCATCTTCCACTTCACCAGAAGGAAGAAGTCGCGCAGCTTTAAGATCAAGAAGAGTCGCGGCAACAACAAGAAACTCTGTTGCGTGTCCCAAATCCCATCCGTCGCCCATGGCTCGAATGTGCGAAATGAATTCATCAGTGACTTGGCTAAGAGCTACTTCGGTGACATCGAGGCGATGCTTTGCGATGAGTTGCAAGAGGAGGTCAAAGGGACCTTCAAAATTATCCAATTGGACGGCAAAGCCAGGAACCTTGCCCGTCTCACTTGTCTCAATCACCGCTCAAAGGTACCGCTTACAGACCTTCGCGGATGCCTCACGGAGCGGTGCCTCCGAGGAGATCGCCCTCTTAGCGTCCGCGCAGGCGGCGTACGAGGATCGAGGACTCTCCCTTGGCTTCCAGGTCAGCAACGATCAGCGAGAGCGCCTCACGCACGATTCGACCACGGTCCACGGCCAATCCATGCTCACCACGGAGGAGCAAACGAGCCTGTTCGAGGTCGAAAAGTTCATCTGGGGAGAGATAGACGGTGATCTTCTCTTCGTGGCGCTCGCGACCCGAAGGTCCACGCTCGGCAGTGGTGATGCGGCGTCGACTAGTACTACGAACCCCTTTGCTGGCGCTCTCATCGCTGGCTGCCTGGGTATTTTCGCCTTGGGAGGGCAGCGCCGTGAGCGTGGGCGTGGTGGCGGTGACCGGAGAGGTCGTCGTGCGGAAGAGCTCTTCGGCTCCTGGGAGGGTGGCGCGGCGACTCATACGAGCGCTCCTTTCTCAATCAACTCTCGGGCTAGGCGGCGGTAGGCGTAGGCCCCGTCAGAACTGGGGGCGAAAGTAGTAATGGGCTCCCCCGCGACGGTGGTGTCAGGGAAACGGACAGTTCGGGCGATAACGGTCTCAAATACACCATTCGGGAAGGCTTCGCAGATGCGACTCAGGACTTCCTTACTATGGAGCGTGCGTGAATCGTACATAGTTGCCAAGATACCCTCAATCTCAAGTTGAGGGTTAAGCCTTTGTTGCGCTTTTTCTATAATCTGATGTAAATGTGCCACACCTCGGAGCGCAAAGTGCTCACATTGCAATGGCACGATCACGGAATTCGCGGCTGTTAAGGCATTGACGGTGAGCAAGCCCAAGGTGGGCTGGCAATCGATGAGGATGAAGTCGTAATCCCCCACCGCCTGGGCCAGGACCTCTTTGAGGATCTGTTCACGCCCGATGACGTCGGCCAGCTTGAGATCGGCCCCGCTCAGGTCTTGGTTGCTCGGAATCAAGTCCAATCCGGGGACTGAGGTCTTGATGAGCGCCTCGCTGTAAGGCGCCTCGGGATTGAGCATGAGATCGAAGATGGTGGTTTCTAGTTCATGGAGTGGAACACCCAAACCGACTGAAAGGGCTCCCTGGGGGTCCAAATCCACCACGAGAACCCGGCGCCCTACTTCGGCCAGGCTGGCGCCCAAGTTGATAGTCGAGGTGGTCTTACCCACCCCTCCTTTTTGGTTCACAATCGCGATGATCCGTGCTGGACCATGGGATTCCAAGGGGGTTGGTTCCGTGACCGCTCTCGCCTTCTTGCCGAAGATCGAAGAGGTGGTGGGAACGTTCTTATACACATTTGTCGACTTAGCCATTTGAGGATAAACCCTTCAATTGCTCTGATGCTTTTCCGATTTATCGCCACCATAGAGCGAGGTGATGGGATTAGCAAGATTGAGCGGCGATTTATCTTTTTGAACGAGCTCTCGGGTGCGCCTCTAGGTAAGCATCGCGAAGACGATCGATGGTGACGAGGGTGTAGATCTGAGTAGTGGCTACCGAGGCGTGTCCGAGGAGTTCTTGTACCGAACGAATATCGGCGCCGCCTTCGAGCAGGTGGGTGGCGAAGGAGTGGCGAAGCGCGTGGGGCGTGATCTTCTCAGCGAGTCCTGCGGCTTGGGCAACCTCTCCAATCAGTAACCAAGCCCCCTGCCGGGAGAGGCGTCCTCCGCGAGCATTGAGGAAAAGAGCCCGAGTCTTCCCTGCCAGAGGTGCCCGCACGCGGACCTTGTAGGCATCTATCGCCGCTAAAGCGGGCCCTCCCAGTGGAACGAGGCGTTCCTTGCCCCCTTTACCTCGATATTTGATAACCCCTTCACGCTCATCGATATCGTCTAGGTCAACGCCGATGGCCTCACTGATGCGTGCCCCGGTTCCGTATAGCAGCTCGATCAGCGCCAGTTTTCGTAAATCCCCCGGCTCTTCCCCACCCGCAGCTGTCAACAACCTCTCCATCTCATGGATCGTGAGCGCCTTAGGAAGACGCATTCCTAACTTGGGCGGACGGATAGCCGCAGCAGGACTCTCGGCAGCATTTCTAAAGTGGTAAAGACGCCGCACCGCCACCAATGTGCGCCCGGATGAGGCAGGCGCTAAGTGTCCTAAAGATGCAAGAAACCCAGCAATATCAGCCTCTTTGGCGGTGTCGAGAGATAGAAAATTTTCTTCAAGGTAGTGCGCAAACTTAGTGAGATCCCGACGGTAGGCAGAGACGGTATGAATGGAGAGAGATCGTTCTACCGCTAGATGATTGAGAAAATCTTCAATAGAAGTATCCAGCACAGAAAGAAACTTACCGCGCCCCTTCGATATTCGAAGGAACGCGGTAAGTGGAGTTCTGTATTACTTGAGCAGATCTGCGATATGAGAAATTGGCAAACCATGGGCTGCTGCAACCGGCTCAGAGACAACCGATCCGGCGTGAATGTTGAGACCCTTTGCAAGCGCAGCATCTGCTTGGCATGCGCCTTTCCAGCCGTGCTCGGCTAGCGCGACGACATATGGAAGGGTCACATTTGTGAGGGCGTATGTACTCGTGTGAGGCACTGCTCCCGGCATATTCGCCACGCAGTAGAAGATGGAATTGTGCACCTTGTAGGTGGGGTCAGCGTGCGTCGTAGGCTTTGAATCCTCGAAACATCCACCTTGATCGATAGAAATGTCGACAAGTACGCTTCCGGCCTTCATGCGGGAGACCAATTCGTTGGTGATCAGACGCGGCGCCTTGGCTCCGGGAACCAAAACAGCGCCAATGACCAAATCAGCATCGAGCACCTGGCGCTCAATTTCATAGGTATTCGAGGCAATGGTTTGCATGTGCCCTTGGTAAACGCGATCCACCTCGCGAAGACGGCCGATGTTGTTATCCATCAAGATGACTTCTGCCTGCATGCCCAGCGCAATCGCTGCCGCATTTAATCCAGAGACACCGGCTCCAAGCACCACGACCTTGGCTGCACCAACACCGGAGACGCCGCCCATCAAAACACCGCGTCCGCCCGCCGCGCGTTGTAGCGCAGCAGCGCCCACCTGTGGCGCCATGCGACCGGCAACTTCACTCATCGGTGCAAGCAGCGGCAATCCACCGTTTACTTCAACAGTTTCATAAGCAATTGCGGTGATGCCAGATGAGATCAACGCATCGGTACAAGGGCGAGATGCAGCTAAATGGAGGTATGTGAAGAGAGTCTGACCCGCGCGCATGCGGTGATACTCCTCGGCGATCGGCTCTTTGACCTTAAGTACCAAGTCGGCTTGCGCCCACACTTCATCGGCAGAGCCGAGAATCTGAGCACCTGCTTGAACATACTCAGCATCAGTGATTGAAGAACCCAGTCCGGCTTCTTTTTCAATGACAACTGTGTGCCCGAGTCGCTTCAATTCGTGCACTCCAGCGGGGGTGATAGCTACACGATATTCATGGTTTTTAATTTCGCGTGGGACGCCGACGATCACAAGACACCTCAAATATAGATGGACGAATTTTCCTAATAACCAGACTCTACTCCGCCTCGAAGAAGACGGAAAACGGACTACTTATTGGTCTGATGTTTGAGCGCAGCCGCGACCAGACCCGCGAAGAGCGGATGCGGGCGGGTAGGCCGCGATTTGAATTCTGGGTGCGCCTGAGTGCCCACGTAGAAGGGGTGCACCGAAGCAGGTAACTCTACGAATTCCACCAAATTGCCATCTGGTGAAAGTCCCGAAAATACCAAGCCAGCATCTTCAATTTGCTTGCGATAAGAATTATTTACCTCATACCGATGGCGATGACGTTCATCGATTCTTTCGCTTCCATACACCTGCGCCACCACCGACCCTGGTTTCAGATCGGCTGGGTAGAGACCCAACCGCATCGTGCCGCCCATGTCGCGATCCCCCGCCACTACATCCAGCTGGCTTGCCATTGTCGCGATCACGGGGTTGGCAGAATCAGGTGCGAACTCCGCAGAGTTAGCATCCGTGATTCCGGCTAGATGGCGCGCGCCTTCAATCACCATGCATTGCAAACCCAAGCAGAGCCCGAGGGTAGGAACACGGTTCTCCCGCGCCCACTTCAGGGCACCCACTTTGCCTTCGATACCGCGTACGCCGAAACCGCCAGGAACACAGATTCCGTCGACTCCTTCAAGGTGTGCGCGCGCACCCTCTGCCGTTTCGCACTCATCGCTGGCCACCCACTTGATGGCTACTTTTGCATCGTTGGCAAACCCACCGGCACGGAGTGCCTCAGTGACCGAAAGGTATGCGTCCGGAAGATCGATGTACTTACCAACGAGCGCGATCGTTACCGCATGCGCCGGTTGATGTACTCGCCGCAAGAGTTGATCCCAGTCGGTCCAATCAACATCCCGAAAAGGAAGACCCAAACGTCTTACTACATAGGCGTCTAACCCTTCACTGTGTAGCACTTTAGGGATGTCATAGATCGAAGGCGCATCTGAAGCAGTGACAACGGCTTCTGTATCTACGTCGCACATCATCGAAATCTTATTCTTCACACTCGCCGGGATCTCACGATCAGATCGGCAGACAATTGCATCCGGTTGAATACCAATGCTGCGCAGAGCGGCAACCGAGTGCTGCGTGGGTTTGGTTTTGAGTTCACCTGATGGACCAATGTACGGGACAAGAGAAACGTGAAGGAAGAAAACATTGTCGCGTCCAACTTCATGACGAACTTGGCGCGCAGCTTCGAGGAATGGCAGCGACTCAATGTCGCCAACCGTTCCACCAATTTCAGTAATAACAACATCTACTTCGTCGCTGCCCATTTGGCGAATACGATCCTTGATTTCATTAGTGATATGGGGAATAACTTGCACCGTGTCGCCCAGGTATTCGCCTCTGCGTTCGCGCGCAATCACTCGCGAGTAGACCTGACCAGTGGTCACATTTGCATAGCCTTGAAGGTTTGTGTCGAGAAAACGTTCATAGTGACCGATATCGAGATCTGTTTCAGCGCCATCATCTGTAACAAAAACTTCACCATGTTGAAAGGGATTCATCGTCCCCGGGTCGACATTGAGATAGGGATCTAGTTTCTGCATAGTGACTCTGAGACCACGTGAACGCAAGAGTCGGCCGAGACTACTTGCAGTGAGACCCTTGCCGAGAGAGGAGGCGACGCCGCCGGTAACGAAGATGTGTTTACTCTGATGTGCCATGTGCACTCCCGCGGCCTAAATGCGGCGGGGAAACCCGCCTGTCCACGGGAGTTCAGCGTATCAGCGCTCCCCCATCAACCCCTTAAGCAGACGGCGTGGCGGCAGGCTTCTTCTTGCTGGCGCCCTTCGTTGGCCGTTCCAAGGTTGCCCGCAGGGCGAGCAACTCCTGGGCGTGCGCCTGCGCATTCTCCGATTCGGAGATCCCGCCGAGCATCCGGGCAATCTCCACGACTCTGGCGGGGTCATCCAAGACGGCGACATTTGAAACGGTCACGCCCGCGCTCTCTTTGGTAATGACCACATGGTGGTCAGCCCAGGCAGCTACTTGCGGGAGGTGAGTTACCACGATCACTTGAGAGTGCTTGCCGAGCATCGCCAATCGGCGACCTACTTCGATGGCAGCGCTTCCACCTACACCGGCATCTACCTCATCAAAAACATAAGTGGGCACTGGGTCAATACTGGCTAGCACTACTTCGATGGCCAACATGAGTCGACTCAATTCACCCCCGCTTGCCGCCTTCACGATGGGAAGGAGTGCACCACCAGTGTGAGCCGTGAACCTGAATTCGATTTCATCGACTCCAAAAGCGTGCGCCTTCTCAAACGGGATGCTTGAGTCTGTGGTGATCTCTACGTGGAATGTTGAATGTGGTAGCGCTAACTCCCGAATTTCAGTAGTGACTGCAGTGGAGAGCCGAAGGGCAATACCTTTTCGTGCAGCCGATAGACGTTCAGCGCCTTCGAAAAACTCGCTCTCGGCCTTCGCTGCAGCAGCTCGAAGAGTCACTCGAGTGGACTCGGAATCTTCGTATGCGAGCAAGGCGGCGCGTGCTGAGGTGAATTTACTGAGCAAATCGCTCTCATCTTGAGCGTTGAAGCGTTTAAGAATGGCAGAAACCGCAGCAAAACGAGTTTCGATACGTGATAACTCGGTTGGATCCGCGTCGAGTTTGGTCAGGTACCTGCGGGTCTCACTTTCGATATCGCCGAGTTCTATCACCAGCGATGCGAAACGCTTTGATAGATCCATGGCGGTCGAGTCGACTCGTTGTAGTTGATCAAAATTTCTCTCAGCTAATCCCAGGTGTTCGCCCGCTATCGACTCGAGACTTGTGACGATGGCAGAGGCTAACTCTCGCAACAAATCTAGATGACCCAGTCGCTCACGATCGCTTTTGATGGAATCTATCTCCCCAATCTTCAGATCTAGAGGACCTACTTTTTCTACGAGCTCCTGCAATTCATTTCGCTGCGCATCGGCTGCCTGAACTTCGGTTTCAAAAATGGCCAGATCTTCCATCGCACGATGCGCTTTCGCGAAACACATGCCTACATGCTCGAGAAGTTGTAGGTGCTCTTCACCACCGTATGCATCGAGTAAATCTCTTTGCGTGGTTGCCCTGCGCAGTGCGCCGTTGCTGTTCTGCGCATGTATGGAAATGAGATGAGCGCCTACTTGGGCTAACTGCGCGCCGGTAGCTGGGGCTCCGTTGAGAACTCCTTTGGAGCGACCGTCGGGATTCAGCGAGCGACCAAGGATGATCGCCGATTCATCCTCCTCAATATCCATTGAGAGAAGAAGTGCGCCAGCCTCGGAAGTCGGTGTAAAACTTGCAGCGGCGGCTGCCCTGTCTGCGCCAGCTCGCACTAGTTGCGCATCAGCCTTACCACCCAAAACGAGCGAAAGAGCCGTCAGCAACATAGTTTTTCCAGCGCCGGTCTCGCCAGTGATCACATTAAATCCGGGAGCAAACTCAACAGTGCTCTCCGCGATGACGCCGAGTGACTTAATGCGTATCTCTTGAAGCATCGCTTAGTTTTCGCGCCAGCCCTCAACGGGCAATCTGAACTTGGCAACCAGACGATCGGCAAATGGAGTGGGCGTAAGGCGCGCGAAGAGGAGCGAGCGAGCAGAACGCGTGAGCAGAATGCGATCCCCCACTTCCATCTCTCTTTGCCGCAGTCCGTCTGCCACCAGATTCGCCCGTCCACTCAATAACGTGAGTGAGACACGAGACGACGGCGAAATGACTAACGGTCTAGCGAAGAGGGCGTGTGCTGCGAGTGGAATGATTTGCATCGCTTCTACATCTGGCCAAATAACCGGGCCACCCGCCGAGAATGCGTATGCGGTCGACCCCGTGGGTGTGGAACAGAGAACTCCATCAGCTAACCAGCGGGAAACCGGGCGATCATCAATGGTGAGTAGAACTTCAACCATACGACTTCCGCTCTTCTCCAACGCAAATTCGTTGAGAGCAAACTCTTGCGAGCGACTTGCGCCCAGATGCAACTCTGCCTGGAGGACCATTCGCTCCTCGACTTGAAAGGTGCGATCGGTGATGGCATTCGCTACGACAAGAATGTCCTCGCGATCAGCCTCAGCGAGAAAACCTACGTGACCCAGATTGATACCTAGAAGAGGTACATCAGTGCCGTACACGCTCTCTGCGGCGCGAAGAATGGTGCCATCTCCGCCGAGCACGACGAGTAATTCCGTCTCATCAGTGATCGTTTCTCCGTGCGCAACTTCGTATATCTCTGCCCCTTTTTCGCGGCAGTGCGCTTGCAGTCTGTCGGCCGCAACGCGAGCCTCGGGACGTGCTGGGTGCACCATGACTGCAATAGATCGACTCATGCTGGGCCCTCAGCAATTGCGGCGCTGACCATATCGGAGTCTAAAGGTGGTGCATCCTTGCGCAACCAGAGGAAGTATTCGACGTTTCCTGCAGGACCAGGAAGCGGGCTAGCTACAATTCCTCGAACTCCAAGACCGAGTTCAGCCGCCGCACGAGCGACTTGATGCACTGCCATCGAGCGAAGGGCCGGATCGCGAACGACGCCACCCGCGCCCAATTTTTCGCGTCCGACTTCGAATTGCGGCTTCACCATCAAAACCATATCGGCTTCAGATTTGATGACAGAAACAAGAGCTGGAAGTACCAGGACTAGGGATATAAAAGAGAGATCAGCCACCACAACATCTACAGGAGCACCAATCTGCTCGAGTGAAAGATTGCGCACATTGGTGCGATCGTGCACGGTCACGCGCGGATCTTGTTGCAACTCCCACACGAGTTGTCCATAACCCACGTCGACGGCCACCACCTCTGCCGCACCACGTTTTAGAAGAATGTCGGTAAACCCGCCAGTTGAAGCACCGGCATCGAGTGCTCGGCGACCTTTGACAGAGAGACCTTGCGACTCAAATTCTGTTAACGCGCCCAACAATTTGAAAGCTCCGCGTGAGGCATAACGTTCATCGCTACCGACTTTTACAACAATGGATGAATCAGGTTCCACAGTTGAGGCCGGCTTGGATCTGACAATGCCGTTGACAATAACCTCGCCATTTTCGATTGCATGCACCGCCGCTTCGCGCGACTTTGCAAGCCCGCGTTTAACAAGCTCAGCATCGAGACGCGGTTTTGCAGCCATGGGATGTGGTTACAGACCTTCGATAGATGAAAGTGCGACTGTCATAGTGTTGTGGATGCGTTCATAAGCGCCGGGGTGATCTTCGGTGGGTGCAGACCAGAGGGATGCAAGTTCGGTACGTGCATCATCGAGAGCGGTCATATCTTGCGGGGTCTCTTGTGGATTCATGCGCTCTTCTCTTTCGTGGTGGGCTTAATGCTCTTCTTTGCTGGCGCTTTCTTTGCTGGCGCCTTCTTT